>JAIBEL010000024.1 GCA_019459285.1 Rhizobium sp.
GCGGGGGGGGGGTGGTGGGCTTCTTTTCGGCCGCCGCCCCACTGCGCGGATACGGGCCAGCAGTTCACGCGGATTGAACGGCTTGGGCAGGTAATCGTCGGCGCCGACCTCGAGGCCGATGATGCGATCGATGTCTTCGCCTTTGGCCGACAGCATGATGATAGGGGGAAAGCCCGGCTGCGCGCGCAAGCGCCGCGCGATCGACAGGCCGTCCTCGCCCGGCATCATCCAGTCGAGCACCAGAAGATCCGGCAAACGGACGGCCAGCAGTCGATTGAGCGCGACCGCGTCTTCCGCCGTCTGGACGCTATAGCCCTGGTTCGTCAGGTATTCCGCTACCAGTTCGCGGATGCCCGGATCGTCGTCGGTCACATAAATACTGTCTTTTTCCATGTGGCAAATATATCAGCAGGGGCGGCAGGCTATCCGCCGGTTACACACTGTTACAAAATCACCCCTGCGTGAAACAGTGCGCTTACTTTCCTCAACCAAACTGCGAAGCGTGGAAGCGAAACAGGCAACCACAGAAATGGAGACCACGATGAACACACGACGAAACTGGATTGTTGGGCTGGCCGGATTGGGACTGGTGATTGCCGTCCCGGTTCAGGCTGCACCGAACTTCATGGATGGCGTGGTCATCGTGGCCAAGCGCGACCGCGCCGATGAGGCTCGGCAGGATGCGCGCGATGGCCGCATGGACGAACGACGCAACACGCGGCGCGATGCCAGGCGCGACCGCGGCGACGAGCCCCAAGGTTACGGCTACGGCTATGAACGTCGCCAGCAACGCAAATACGAGGACGAGGGTCGCCCCCGCGACCGTCGCTGACCTCAGAGCGCAAGCACTGAATTCACTGTAGCAAGGAGAGTAAGCATGAAAACACGCTTTTTGAACACGACCCTGGTCGCTGCCCTGCTTGTCGCCAGCGGCGGCGCATACGCCGGCCCCGGCCGTTATGACGCGGATGGCTTCGTCACCCGCGCCCGCGTGCTTTCGAGCACGCCGATTTACGATACGGTCAACGAGCCGCGCCGCGAATGCTGGACAGAAACCGTCGGCCACGAAACCCGCAGCTACCGGGAAGGAAACGGCGGCGGCGGTGCGATTCTCGGCGCCATCGCCGGTGGCCTGCTCGGCTCCACCGTCGGCAAGGGCGACGGTCGGGTGGCCGCCGCTGCCGTGGGTGCAGCCACGGGCGCCGTGGTAGGCGACCGCTGGAATGGCGGCGGCACACGCTACGAAGAAACGCGCCCGCGTCAGGTCGAGCGTTGCCGGGTCCAGGATAACTATCGCCAGGTCGTCAGCGGCTACGACGTGCGCTACCGCTTCCAGGGACGCGAATACAGCACCCGCCTGCCGTACGACCCCGGCAAGTGGCTGACGCTGAACGGAAACTTTGCGGTGGCCGATGATCCGCGCGATGCGCGCTGGAACGACGGCCGCGGCGACTGGAACGATTAACGCGCATCCGTAGACCCGCCCCAATCTGTAAAGGAGAACAACTATGTTACGCACCCTGCTGATTGCAGCCGCCCTGCTCACCGCCTCAAGTGCCAGTTTCGCTCATGGCGGCAGTTACGGTTATGGCCGTGTGGTATCGGTCGAGCCGAACTTCGTCATTTCGTTCGGGACCTATCGGCCCGATGGCTTCCGGGTTCTGTACGAGTCGGGCGGCAGCCGCTACTGGACCCGGACGTCATACTATCCCGGCTCCACCATCGTGTTGCCCCCACCCTATCGGGTCGAGCGTGTCTATTACCGTGACTACAACAGGTCCTGGGATGATCGCGGCTGGAACCACCGCCATGGTGGTCGGGATGGCTGGCGCGAGGAACGCCGGGAACATCGCCGCGAGCACCGCCGTCATGACTACGACTGAACCGACCCGGAACGATGGCATGCAAGCGCACCGACCCGGATGCGGAGAGCCTGGATCAGATTTCCACCCGTGATCCCAGTTCGATCACCCGGTTTGCTGGCAGGTTGAAATACTCCACCGCACTTCCGGCATTGCGCGACAACCACCGAAACAGCTGTTCGCGCCAGTGGGACATCCCGCTGTCGATCTCCTGGCTGGGTACGATGGTTTCGCGGCTCAGGAAATACGAGGTCTGCATGGGCTCGAATGTCAGGCCGAATTGCGGCCCCAGGCTTTCGAGCGCAGCGGGCACGTCGGGACGGTTCTTGAAACCGAAGGTGAGGATCACGGCATAGGCTTCGTTGCCCAAGGGCTCGACCTGCATGCGGTCTTCGAACGCGACCCACGGTTCGGTCTTGATCTTGACAGTGAGAAACACCAGCCGTTCGTGCAGCACCCGGTTGTGGTTGAGGTTGTGCAGTAGCGCATGCGGCACGGTATGGGCGCTGGCATTGAGGAATACCGCGGTTCCCGGAACGCGCGTCGGCGGATGCGCCATGAGAGCGGCGAGGAAATCGGTCAGGGCAATATCCGCTGCGCCGACCCGGGTCAGTAGACAGCGCCTTCCGCGCACCCAGGTTCGCATGACGATGAACACCAGTCCCCCCAGGATCAGCGGAAACCAGCCGCCCTCGGTGATTTTCAGCAGACTGGATGAAAAGAATGCGGCATCGATCAACAGGAACATGGCAGTCACCGCAAGACTGCCGAACAGGCCATACCGCCACCCGTAATGAATGACGAAAAAGGTGAGCAGCGTCGTCACCAGCATGGTGCCGGTTACGGCGAGCCCGTATGCCGCGGCGAGGTGGTCCGACTTGCCAAAACCGGCGACCACCGACACGACGAGCACGAACAGCAGCCAGTTGACGACCGGAATGTAGATTTGCCCGAATGCCTTGGACGACGTCTGCACCACCTGCATGCGCGGCAGGTAGCCCAGTTGGATGGCCTGCCGCGTGAGCGAGAAGGCGCCGGTAAGGGTGGCCTGAGCGGCGATAACTGTCGCAGCGGTAGCCAGCACCACCATGGGATAGAGCGCCCAGGCAGGGTAGAGCAGAAAGAAGGGATTGTGTCCGGCAGCGGGTATCCGCGACAACAGGGCGCCCTGGCCCAGATAATTCAGCACCAGAGCAGGAAACACCAGGCCATACCACGCCAGCCGGATCGGCGCGCGGCCGAAATGGCCCATGTCGGCATACAACGCTTCGGCACCGGTAAAGGCCAGCAGTACGGCCCCCAGCACCACGAACGACGCAAAGCCGTGGCGGGTGATGAACCACCAGGCATGTTCCGGATAGAGCGCGTTCAGTACCTGTGGATAGTGTGCTATCTGGTACGCGCCTCCTACCGCCAGCGCGACAAACCAGAACATTGCGATCGGACCGAACCAGGCGCCCACGCTGGCCGTCCCATGCTGCTGCATGATGAACAGGCCGGTGAGCACGGCGATGGCCAGCGGCATCACATAGGGTTCGAACACACGAGTGCCGATCGACAGGCCTTCGACCGCAGACAGTACCGAAATCGCAGGGGTCAGTACGGCATCGCCATAGAACAGGGCAGCACCCGCCATGCCGGTCAGCGCCACCATACGCAATGCGCGCGGCCGCTCCGCTACGGCCTGCCGTGCCAGCGCAAGCAGGGCCATGATGCCGCCTTCGCCGTGGTTGTCGGCACGCAGCACCAGCAATACGTATTTCAGGGACACCACCAGCATCAACGCCCAGAAAATCGCCGACGCGGCGCCTAGCACGGTCTCGGGCCCGGCGGGGATGCCATGGGCCGGACTCAGGGTTTCCTTCAGGGCATAGAGCGGGCTGGTGCCGATGTCGCCATAGACAACGCCGAGCGCCGCAAGCGTCAGCGCTGCGCGGCTGTGAGCGTGTGCTTCCATGAAGCGGTGATGCCGGAAGGGGCGAAGCCGGCAGATTATTCGTGATGCACGACAAACGCAACTTCAGTGGTGAAATTGCCGATACCTCGATGGTTGGTCAACGTCCAGCCGGTGTCCTTCAAATGATGCGTGAGTTCGCGCGTCATCGCCGGATTGCCGCAGATCATCACGCGGTCGTGTTCCGGGTCGGGCGCCGGCAGACCGAGGCGCTGCGACAACGCACTCGAGCGGAACAGGTCGCCGCCGCGTTCGGGGGTGGGAAACGGCTCGCGCGTCACCGTTGGCACGTAGTACAACTGCGGGTTGTCCATGGCCTCGATTTCGGCACGGTAGGCCAGTTCGGCCACCGTGCGCACCGAGTGCACCAGCACCACGTTCTCATAGCGTGCATAGAGTTCGGGATCGCGGATCAGACTCATGAATGGCGCCAGCCCGGTGCCAGTGGCGAGCATGTACAGCACGCGACCGGGCAATACATGGTTCAGCGTGAGCGAACCAGTAGCCTTGCTGTTGACCCACACGCTGTCGCCGGGACGGATGTGGACCAGTTGACTGGTCAGGGGGCCATCCGGCACGTGGATGCTGAGGAACTCCAGATGGTCGTGATCGGCAGTGGAAACGATGGAATACGCGCGCGCCACCAGCTTGCCTTCGCGCTTCAGGCCGATGGTGACGAACTCGCCGTTCTCGAAGGAAAAATCCTGCGGACGGCTCAGGGTAAAACTGAACGTCTTGTCCGACCACGGACGCACCGATTGCACTGTTTGTTCACTGTAAGGCATGCTTCACTCCGTTTCCGATTTCGATCAATCTTGCCGCACCGTTTCGCGACATGCAACTAGCCCACTCGCAAATTGGACGCACAGGATTGGGTGCAGTTCCAAACCATATGACGTTCGTGTTACCCCGCTCCGGGAGCGCCTGGCTCCTGTTTTCACACCCCATTTGCACTCAAAAGAGCTTTACGGCTCCGTGATCGCGCCACGCCGTCACGGCCTGGGTGCGCGCCTGGAAGATCGCTTCCCGTATCCGCGTCGGCTTTGCGTTCCGCGCCACCTCGGCGGCATCGATGGTCTGTGCCACCAGCAGTGCCTGACGTAGATATCCGGGCGCGGGAAACGGTTTTTCCTCGTAGCCGGGACGGCCGCGGAAATCGCATTCGCACGCCTGCAGGAAGGCATCGAAGCGCTCGGGGCGACGGAAGGCATCGACCCGCTCCAACAACTCGACGACCGTTCCAGGGCGCAATTCAAGCGCGCGATGGACGTTGCCATGGTCGCGTGCCACCGCGACAGCGAGATCGCGGCAGTCAACCGGCACTCGAACACGCTCGCTCAACGCCCGTACCAGATCGACGCTCTTGGCTTCGTGACCATGGTGCGCAGGCCACCGTTCGGGCGGGGTGACGCCCTTGCCGAGATCATGCGTCAAGGCCGCGAAACGCACCGGCAGGCTCATGCCCTGTTGCGCCGCCCAGTCGACGACCCGCATGACGTGAACGCCGGTATCGATTTCCGGATGGTGCTGAGGCGGCTGCGGCACGCCGAACAGGCGATCGATTTCAGGAAACAGCCGAGCCAGTGCGCCGCAATCTCGCAGCACCTGGAACATGCGCGAGGGTTGCGCTTCCATCAGGCCGCGTGCGATTTCCTGCCACACGCGCTCAGGCACCAGCGCATCGATTTCGCCGTTGTCCACCATCTTCCGCATCAGCGTATTGGTTTCCGGCACCACGGCAAAATCGGTGAAACGGGCGGCGAAACGGGCCACCCGCAGAATACGCACCGGGTCTTCGGCAAAGGCCTCGCTGACATGACGGAAGACTTTTGCGGCCAGATCGGCCAGCCCACCGTGGGGATCGATCAACGCCCCGCTCTCGTCCTCGGCCATCGCGTTGATGGTGAGGTCGCGCCGGCGCAGATCCTCTTCCAGCGTAACTTCCGGTGCGGCATAGACGGTAAAGCCCTTGTAACCGTGTCCGGATTTGCGCTCGGTGCGCGCGAGCGCGTATTCCTCGTGGGTTTCCGGGTGCAGGAAAACGGGAAAATCCTTGCCGACCGGCTGGTAGCCCAGCGCCACCATGTCGTCGGGTGTCGCGCCGACGACGACATGATCGCGGTCGGCCACCGGCAGCCCCAGCAACCGGTCACGCACTGCGCCGCCAACGATGTAGGTTTTCATGGCGGCGCGGCGGTTCCTAGCGGTGGGCGTTTTCCCGGTAATCCTCGTACCGCGCGCGCGGCGTATCGGCACGCAGGTATTCGGGGGCGATGGCTTCGAGCGACGCCGGCTGGAAATCGAATACCGACGGCCAGCTACCGCGACATACGTTGTCCGTGCATAGGGCATAGTAGTTGTCGCGCGTCATCAGCTTCTTGCCAGGCTTGAATTCCAGCGCCCAGGCCTGGAAATACGACATCCATTTGCCCAGCGGGATGATGCTGCGCTTCTTGCCGATGACGTCGCCGACGTAACTCACGAGCTCCTGCAAGGTATACACGTTGGGGCCGCACAGATCATAGGTCTGGCCGTAGGTGGCGGTGTTGTCGAGGCTGTCGGCAAAGGCGCGGGCAACATCGTCGACATGCACCGGCGCAAAGCGGCTGCCGGATGCGGCGAGCGGCAGGATCGGGAAACTTTTGAGCAGCCGGGCGAACATCGACAGGAAGGAATCGCCGCGGCCGAATATCACCGACGGACGGAAGATGGTGACGTTGAGGTCGTAGCCATGGATGAACTTGGGTCCGTTGAGGTACCAGTTCTCATGCTCGCTGTGGCGCATGGCGGCTTCCCGCACCAGCGCCTCGGCAATGCCCTTGGAGCGCTGATAGGCCGAGCGCGAGTTCGGATCGGCACCGAGCGCGCTCATGTGCAGCAGACGATGCACGCCGGATTCGCCGCAGGCATGAATGACCTTGCGCGGCAGTTCGACATGGACCTTCTGGAAATCGCCACGACGCGCACTGGGCAGGTCGATGCGACCGACCTTGTCTTCGTGCAGAATGCCGACCAGATTGATGACGGCATCCATGCCGCGGAAATGCTGGATGAGTTCCTGCTGGTCATGCACGTCGGCCTCGATCACGTCCACCGTGGGCAGCAGGATCAGTTCCTTGGCCATTTCGCGACGATGGGAAAGCACGCGAACCTGGAGGCCGCGCGCGGCGAGTTGGCTGACGAGCTGGGTACCGACAAAACCGGAGCCGCCGAGGATGCAGATGCGTTGAATCTTCATATTGTTGCTCGTTTATGTATATAAGGCGATGCTGATTTTAGCCCGGAAGCTTCATAAATTCCCGCGATGATCACGCAGGATTCATGAAACTTCCGGACTAGTCGTTCGGCTGTTCGACTTCCAGCGACGTATCCGGATCGGGTGTCGCGACGACCGGCATCTCGCGCGGCGGGACCAGGCCTAGCCGCTCTTTCAGCAGCACCGAGGGCTGGCCGAAACGCACCGCATAATACATGGCGTTGCTCATCACTTTCTTCACGTAGCCGCGCGTTTCGGCAAACGGGATCGACTCGATGTAGATCGCGGCTTCCATCGGTTGCGTGCTGCGCCAGCGCTGCGCACGCCCCGGGCCTGCATTGTAGGCGGCGGTGGCCAGTACCGGCGAACCGTCCAGCGTGGACAGCACGTGTTTCAGGTAATACGCGCCAAACTGGATGTTCCTGGCAGGATCGCGCATCTCGTCCACCTGAAAGCGCCGGATACCGAGGCGCTTCGCGATCCAGCGCGCCGTGGCGGGCATGATCTGCATCAGGCCGGCGGCGCCGACGCTCGAGCGCGCGACGTTGACGAAACGGCTTTCCTGCCGCATGAGGCCATATACCCACGCCTCGTCGATGTCGTTTTCGCGTGCGGCTTGATGCGCCTGCTCGCGATAGGGCGCCAGAAAGCGCAGCTCGAAATCGTGCAGTTCGCGGGTGCGCTCGGCCGTGTTGATGGCGCTGTCATACCATTCCATGCGTCGGGCGAGCTCGGCCGCAGCCAGCAACTGCGTATCGGAAAAATCCCGGACCGTCCAGTTCCATTCCTGGGTGGCAGCAGCACGCAGGCCGAGTTCGTAGAGAGCCACGGCACGGGCAATCCCCGGCTGACGGGCGATCTCGGCCACGTCGCTGCCGCCCGTCTTGATGTTGACGGCGGGCGCCGCCTGCATGACTGGCCCGAGTTCTTCCTGGGCAAGTTGGCTGTAGTAATCGTGGTCATGCGACAAGGCCAGGAAAATGGCGTTGGCGGCAACGTGCTGGCCGCTTGCCTGCAGTGCGCGAGCGCGCCAGTAGCGCCACACGGGCTGCGCACGAGCGGCCTCCCCCATACTGTCGATCGCCTGCTGAACGGTTTTCCAGTCAGCCACGCGAAGCGCTGCGCGCGCCCACCATTCACGCTGGGCGTCGTTCACCGCCACGCTCCCGGCCTGCTGGAACCAGTCCAGCGCGAGCAATTCGTGGCGGCGCGCGGCCCAGGTGGCGAGTCGTGCCCAGGCCGTGCGCAATTCCACCGGATTGAACTGCGGCGCCCATTTACGCAACGCCTGTTCCGCCTGGGCGGAGTCGCGCCGGGCCAGTTGGTCGAGCACATAGAGCGCAATTTCACGGTCGCTGCGCCGGGCCAGATCGAGGGTGCCTGCATTCAACAGGCGGGCCGGATCGCGGGTTGCCTGATCCAGCAAGCTGCCAGACGGACGTTGCGCTTCGGCCAGGGCGTTGGCGACCACCTTGGCCACATTGGGGTTACCCGCTTCCAGCGCCAGACGGAAACGCCGCCAGATATCTTCCTCGCCGATCAGTCCGGCCTCGATCAACTGCATGAACAGGGGGCTACAGGCCGATGGCATGTCGCGCCCGGTAAACCACAGGGAAACCGCCTCCCGTTCGTGGCTGCGATTGCCCTGAGCCCATTCTGCACGATAGGCATAGCACTGAAGCGCCGCATCGGGTTTGACGAGCCGCGGATATTCGGCCAGGAACACCGGCCAGGCTTGGCGCGCACCGAGCGATTTCAGCCAGTCGGCGCGCAAGACCTCGGCCAGCCGGCTGCCCGGGTAACGCGCCAGGAAATCAGCGATACGGGCATCGTCGGTGCGGCTGTCCAGCGTCAGGCGCCAGTACTCGACATAGGGCGCCAATACATGGCCGGAGGGTATCTTGCGCGCGGCACGCTCCAGATCCACAAGCTTGCGCGCAGCATATGCTTGTTGCGCCTGTTTCACGGCAGCGTCACCCGGGGCGGCCCAGGCGGCCGTCACGATGAAGGACCCCAGCAGCAAGAACACGATTATCCGAAACATCGTGCGAGGGTAACATGCACGATGCGACTAGCCCCGGGTACCGAGGAGGATGAGCGCTGCGTCAGGCCAGGAACAGCGTATAGGCCGGATTGCGGGATTCGTCCCAGTAGCGGTAGCCCAGTTCGTCCAGGAACTTCTGGAATCGGGATTTCTCCTTTTCGGGGACCTGGATCCCGACCAGCACACGGCCATAGTCGGCGCCATGGTTGCGGTAGTGGAACAGGCTGATGTTCCAGCCGCGGCTCATGCTCTGCAGGAATTGCATCAATGCGCCGGGGCGTTCCGGGAATTCGAAGCGGTACAGCACTTCGTTCACCGCTTCGGGCGCCCGCCCGCCGACCAGATGACGGATGTGCAGCTTGGCCATTTCGTTGTCGGTCAGGTCGAGCGCTTCCAGCCCATGACGCTGCAAGAGATCGACCACCCGCGCGCTTTCGCCCGCCCCCGGCACCGACAGGCCGACGAACACTCGCGCGATCTTGGGGTCGGAATAGCGGTAGTTGAACTCGGTGATGTTGCGCGCGCCCAGCAGACCGCAAAAAGTCTTGAAGCTGCCCGGCGTCTCGGGGATGGTCACGGCCAGCACGGCCTCACGCTTCTCGCCGAGTTCGGCGCGCTCGGCGATATAACGCAGACGGTCGAAGTTCATGTTGGCCCCACTGGCCACCGCGACCAGCGTCTTCCCCTTGAGCCTGTCGGCTGCGATCGCGGCCTTCATCCCGGCAATCGACAGCGCACCAGCCGGCTCCAGGATCGAGCGCGTGTCCTCGAACACATCCTTGATTGCTGCGCAGATGGCGTCGTTGTTGACACGGATGATTTCGTCCACATACAGCTGCGCCAGCCGGAAGGTTTCCTTGCCAACTTTCTTCACCGCCACACCATCGGCGAAAATGCCCACGCGCGGCAAGGTGATGCGTTCCCCCTTGCACAGCGAGCGCGCCATTGCGTCGGCGTCTTCGGGCTCGACGCCGACGATCTTGATTTCCGGGCGCAGGCGTTTGATATAGGCCGCCATGCCGGCAATCAGTCCGCCGCCGCCGACCGGGATGTAGACCGAATGAATCGGTTCGGGATGCTGGCGCAGCAGTTCCATCGCCACCGTGCCCTGTCCGGCGATCACATCGGGATCGTCGTAAGGATGGACGAAGGTCGCCTTGGATTCCTTGGCGATCTGGGTTGCATGCGCGCAGGCCTCGTCGTAATTGTCGCCGTGTAGGATCACCTGCGCGCCACGCGCGGCCACCGCATCGACCTTGATCTTCGGCGTGGTGGCCGGCATCACGATGATGGCCGTTGCACCCAGTTTCTGCGCCGCCAGCGCCACACCCTGCGCGTGATTGCCCGCCGACGCGGCCACTACGCCCCGCGCCAGCTGCGCCGCGGTCAGCTTGGCCATCTTGTTGTAGGCGCCGCGGCACTTGAAGGAGAACACCGGCTGCAGGTCTTCGCGCTTCAACAGAATCTGGTTGTTGAGACGGCGCGACAGATTGTGGGCCACGTCGAGCGGCGACTCGATCGCCACGTCGTAGACGCGCGAGGTGAGGATGCGTTCGAGGTAATCGTCAGGTTGGCTCATGGCGGCGGCGGATGCGAGGTTTGTAAAAAAAGGGCGATGCCGCTATCTTAGCGGGCTGCATCGAAAACGACGAAAACATCATGACTCAAGACGAAATGAAGCAAGCCGTGGCACGTGCTGCGGTGGATTATGCCAAGGGCGGCATCATCGGGGTAGGCACGGGCTCGACCGCCAACTATTTCATCGACGCGCTGGCCGACGTGAAAGGCCGCATCGACGGTGCCGTCGCCAGTTCGGAGGCGACCGCCAACCGCCTGAAAAGCCACGGCATTCCGGTACTCGATCTCAACAGCGTGGGCGAACTGGAAATTTACGTCGACGGTGCCGACGAAATCACCGAACACTTCGCCATGGTCAAGGGCGGCGGCGGCGCGCTGACGCGGGAAAAAATTGTCGCGGCGTGCAGCAAGCAGTTCATCTGCATCGCCGACGAAAGCAAACTGGTCGGCGTGCTGGGAAAATTTCCGCTGCCGGTCGAAGTGATTCCGATGGCTCGCTCCTACGTGGCGCGCGAACTGGTGAAGCTGGGCGGGCAACCCCGGCTGCGCGAGGGTTTCACCACCGACAACGGCAATATCATTCTTGACGTGCACGGTCTGTCGATCGTCGATCCGGTGGCGCTCGAAACCGCGATCAATCACATCGTCGGCGTGGTCACCAACGGCCTCTTCGCCCGACGCGGCGCCGACGTTCTACTCCTCGGAACGCCCAACGGCGTCAAGACCTACACGAAGTAATCCTTACTGCGGCTGCGGGGACTCGTCGTCGGGCTCCTGCTCTTCGGCTGGCACGCGATATTTCTCGGTGGCCCACTGGCCCAGATCGATCATCTTGCAGCGCTCACTGCAAAACGGCTTCCAACGGTTTCCCGCCGACCATGTGACAGTCGCTCCACAGGTCGGACAACTGACCACCGGAGGCGTGGCGGCGGATTTCACAGGGTACAGAAAGTCAGGTCGAAATCGATCGACTGGCCGGTACAGGTTCGCTGCGCACCCGATCCCGCATGGACAAAGCGAATGTTGAGCATGTACTTGTTGGCTGAAATTTCGGGCACGCAAGGCAGTTCGTCGACCAGGGTGACCCGGATCAGTTGCGGATTACGCGATTCGAGCATGCGCTGGTAGCTGCCATTGTTCGCATGCTGCAGGTCGGGCTGGCCGCTGTCGCGCAGCAGGCCGAGTACGATTTCGACTGCGGCGCGAATCGACGAAAACGGCGCCAGCCACTTGTGCAACTGGTCCACGCGCATCTCCGACGCCTGATGCAACCAGTAATGGTAGGAAGGCAGATCGAATTCGCACATGCCGCCCGGGATCGCCGCGCGTTGCTTGATCGCCATCAGCCAATCGTCCTCGCGCAGGTGCTGGCCTACTTTTCCGGGCAACTGGTACATGCCATGGTGGGCCGCCTCGATCGCGGCCAGCACCTGCTCCAGCGTGGTGCCCTGGACATGCGGATTGCCGCGCAGCGCAGTCAGTACTGCTTTCTGCCGGTCCAATTCCTGCAGCAGATCGGATTTCAGGTCGGCGCGCGCCGCGACCTCGGCCATCTCGAACAGGGTCAGCAAGGCGGCATGATGCGCGTGCGGGTCGCGCGATGCGGCGTAGGCATCGAAACGGTCGAACAGGTCTTCCAGCCGCAACAGAGTGCGGATGCGTTCGCTCAGGGGATATTCGTAGTGGATCACGCCGCAACGCGTTGGTTTGGTTGGGCCGATTGTCGCCTATCCATGCGGAAAATCAAGACGACGGTGTAGTAGAAAACGCCAGGTAGCGCCGATGCAGGGCCGCAACCTGGGTGCCCAATGCTTCGGGAGACGCCGTATTGGAGATCACGTCGTCCGCAATCGCCAGGCGCGCGGCACGCGTGGCCTGTGTCGCGAGGATGGCCTTCACCTCGTCCAGTGTCAGTCCGCTGCGCGCCATCACCCGCGCGATCTGCAGGTCTTCTGGACAATCAACCACCAGCACGCGGTTCAGCGCATCCCGGTATCCGCCAGTTTCCACCAGCAAGGGAATCACGATCAGCGCATACGGTGCGGTCAGCCCCGCCAGCGTCTGCGCCACGATCTGCCGGATACGCGGATGCAGGATGGCTTCGAGCTGGCGCCGGGCGTCAACATCGGAGAATACGCGTCGCCGCAAGGCGGCGCGATCCAGGCTGCCGTCTGCCTGCATCACCGATTCGCCGAACGTCGCATGGATCGCATCCAGCGCTACGCCGCCCGGCGCAGTCAGCTCACGCGCAATGGCATCAGTGTCGATCACCGGCGTGCCCAGTTCGGCAAACTGGTCAGCAACGGTCGACTTGCCTGAGCCGATTCCGCCGGTGAGCCCTACCGTGAACATCAGAATTGAGCAAGGTAGGCCTGCGTCAGGTCGGCGCCGAAGAACAGCGCCACCAGGCCGCCGCCCGCCAGATAGGGGCCGAACGGGATCGGCACACGGCGGTCATGCTTCACCAGCACGATCATCGCCACGCCGACCACTGCGCCGACCACCGACGACAGCAGCAGCGTGACAGGCAGCATCTGCCAGCCGAGCCAGGCGCCAATGGCCGCCAGCAGCTTGAAGTCGCCGAACCCCATGCCTTCCTTGCCCGTTGCCAGCTTGAACAACCAGTACACCGACCACAGCACTCCGTAGCCGGCCATGGCGCCGACCACTGCATCCGGCAGACTGGCGAAAGCCCCGTTCAGGTTGAACAGCAAGCCCAGCCATACAAGCGGCAGGGTGAGACTGTCGGGCAGCAGGGTCGTATCGAGATCGATGAACGCCAGCGCGATCAATGTCCATACCAGAAGTAATGCGCCCACCGTCTGTATGCTGACACCCCATTTCCAGGCGGCCGCTGCCGACAAAAGTGCGGTCAGCAGTTCCACCAGCGGATAGCGCGCACTGATCGGGCTTTTGCAGGCCGAGCAACGCCCGCGCAGCCATAGCCAAGACAGCAGCGGGATGTTCTCCAGCGCGGTAATCTGGTGTCCGCACTGAGTACAGGCCGAGCGCGGCAACCACAAGTTGTAGCGAGGGATTTCGGCCAGGGTTTCGCCACGCAGTTCGGCGCATTGCGCCTGCCATTCGGCTTCCATCATCTTGGGCAGCCGATGGATGACGACATTCAGAAAACTACCCACCAGCAGCCCGAATAAAAAAACCAGCGCGGGGAAAAGGGCTGGTTCACTATGCAACAGTTCCATCAAACGACCTGGCCCATCTTGAAGATCGGCAGGTACATGGCGATCACCATGCCGCCGATGAGCGTGCCCAGCACCACCATGATGATCGGCTCCATCAGGCTGGACAGCGCCTCGACGGCGTCATCGACTTCCGCCTCGTAGAAATCGGCCACCTTGCCCAGCATGGAATCGAGCGAGCCGGACTCTTCACCGATGGCCGCCATCTGCAGCACCATGTTGGGGAAACGGCCGGAGTTCTGCATCGCCGCAGTCAACGCCGTGCCGGTCGCGACCTCACCGCGGATTTTGTTGGTGGCCTCGACGAATACCTGGTTGCCGGACGCCCCGCCCACCGATTCCAGCGCCTCGACCAGCGGCACGCCAGCGGCGAACATAGTAGCCAGCGTGCGCGTCCAGCGCGCGATGGTGGCCTTCTCGATGACCGGCCCGAAAATCGGCAGCTTGAGCACGAGGCGGTCCATGAACATCTGTACTTTGCGCGAACGTCTCCACGCCTGGAAGAAAGCATACAGCCCTCCGCCGATCACGCCGAAAATCGCCCACCACCATTTGACGAAGTAATCCGATATCGCCATGACCACCAAGGTCGGCCCCGGCAAATCCGCACCAAAGCTGCTGAACAGTTCCTTGAACGCAGGGATCACGAAAATCATGATGATGGCAGTAATGACGAACGCCACCACGATGATCGAGACCGGGTAGAACAGGGCCGACTTGATCTTGCTCTTGATGGCAAGGATCTTTTCCTTGTAGACCGCGAGACGATCGAGCACGCCTTCGAGAATACCGGCCGCCTCACCGGCACCGACCAAGTTGCAGAACAGGGTATCGAAATACAGGGGGTGGCGTCCGAATGCCTGCGTCAGGCTGCTGCCTTTTTCGATGTCCGCTTTGATTTCCATCAGCAGGCGCTGCATCGAGGGATTGGAGTGCCCGCGCGCCACAATTTCGAAGGATTGCAGCAAGGGTACGCCTGCCTTCATCATGGTGGCCAGCTGGCGGGTGAACAGCGTGACATCCTTGTCGGTGATTTTCTTGGCGCCGCTGAACAGGGCACTCTGCTTCTTGACCTTGGTGACGGTGATGCCCTGCTTGCGCAACTGGGAATTGACCACGGCTTCGCCGCCGGCCTGCATCTGTCCCTTGATCTTCTTGCCGCGCTTGTCCATCCCTTCCCACAGGAAGGTGGCGTCCTTGACTGCTTTTGCCGCTGTAGCCATAGAGGGAATTCCTTAGAGATTGGTAACGGCCTCGACCTCTTCCAGCGAGGTGAGCCCGGATTTGACTTTCAACAGACCTGCCTGACGCAGGTCGAGCACGCCTTCGCGCCGCGCCTGATCGGCAATATCGGACTCGTTGCCGCCCTTGAGGATGATGCGGGTCATCTCATCGGTGATCGGCATGACCTGGTAGATGCCTACGCGCCCCTTGTAGCCTGTGCCGCCGCAGATATCGCACCCCACGGGTTTATAAGGCCTCCAGCTTCCGTCAAGCTGTTCCTCGGTAAAGCCCGCCGCCAGTAGGGCTTCCTGTGGAATATCGGTCGGCTGCTTGCAGCCGCACAATTTCCGCCCCAGACGCTGCGCGGTAATCAGGATCACTGAGGAGGCCACGTTGAAGGGTGCCACCCCCATGTTCAACAAGCGGGTGAGCGTTCCGGGCGCATCGTTGGTATGCAGCGTGGACATCACCATGTGGCCGGTTTGCGCCGCCTTGATGGCGATGTCGGCGGTTTCCAGGTCGCGGATTTCGCCGACCATGATGACGTCGGGATCCTGCCGCAGGAAGGATTTCAGCGCGGCCGAGAACGTCAGCCCGGCCTTGTCGTTGACGTTGACCTGGTTGATTCCGGGCAACTGGATTTCCGCTGGGTCTTCCGCCGTGGAGATGTTGACATCGGGCTTATTGAGGATGTTTAGGCAGGTATAGAGCGACACCGTCTTGCCGGAACCGGTCGGACCGGTCACCAGCACCATGCCGTAGGGACGCTGCACCGCATTCAAAAGGAGATCCTTCTGCCACGGCTCGTACCCCAGCGCCTCGATCCCCAGCTGCGCGCTGGTGGGATCGAGAATACGCATGACGATCTTTTCGCCATAGAGCGTGGGCAGGGTGCTGACCCGGAAATCGATGGCCCGGTTCTTCGACAGCACCATTTTCATGCGGCCGTCCTGCGGCACGCGTTTTTCGGAAATATCCAGCCGCGACAATACCTTGATGCGTGACGCCACCTTGTCCTTGATCGCCATCGGCGGCTGGGCGATTTCTGACAGGATGCCGTCACGCCGGTAGCGGATGCGGTAGAACTTCTCGTAGGGTTCGAAATGAATGTCGGACGCACCGATGTTGATGGCGTCGAGCATGATCTTCTGCAGATAGCGCACCACCGGTGCATCGTCGATTTCGATGCCGCCGGTATCCTGTTGCGCAGCCGCTGCGCTTTCTTCGTCGAGGAAATCCAGATTGAGGTCTTCGGCGTTCAACACAGCCATCGTGTTGTCGTTCGCTTCGCCCATCTTCTCGATCAGCTTGCCGAGCTTGTCGTCCTCCACCACCACCGGTTCCACCGCCTGCCCGGTCTGGAATTTCACCTCGTCCAGCGCCTGCAGATGCGTGGGGTCGGACGTCGCCACATACAGCTTGTTGCCCCGCTGATACAAGGCAAACACCCGCCGTTTCTGCACCAATTTCGGATCGAGCAGCCCTTGCGGCAGGCTTTCATGATCCATGGCATTCAGGTCCAGGTAGGGGAAACCGAACGAGGCAGCCGCAAACTCGGCAACCTGATCAGACTTGAACCGCCGCCCTTTGATCAATTCGGTCACGAACGAATCGCCCGATTGGCTGGCACGTTTCCAGACGCCTTCGGCGTCGTCCTCGGACAGCCAGCCATGGTTGACCATGGCACGCGCCAGTCCGGTTAAATTGTTGGTGTTTGTCACAGCTGCCATAGCTCGATTCCAGACAAGTCCAGCGTCAAATTATCGTCCCTTCGCCTGCCCGGAGGGGACAGACACAGGGAATCACAGGCCTTAACGGCGATTTCTCGACTAAATTGAGGCGTTTCCGGACAAGACGTCATCCGCCACCGGCAGATAAATGCGCGCCATCTTGACTGCGCGGTCCTGCGTCTGCACGATTTCCACCGGTACGTTGCCCAGCTTGAGGCTCACACCCGCTTCCGGGATGTCCTCGAATTGCTCGAGCAGCAGGCCGTTCAGCGTCTTCGGACCGTCCAGAGGGAGCGAGAGGCCCAGCTTGCGATTCAGGTGGCGCAACAGAACGCTGCCTTCGACCAGCCAGCTACCATCCTCTTCGCGCCGCAAATACCCCGCATCCGACGGCGCCTGCGTGGTGAACTCGCCAACCAGTTCCTCCAGCAGATCCTCCAACGTCACCAGCCCCTGGAGTTCGCCGTATTCATCGACCACCAGCGCCAGCCGCCGCCGGCTGGACTGGAAATTGCGCAACTGGGTAAACAGCGGCGTGCCTGCCGGGACAAAATAGGGAGTCTCCAGATTGTCTCTCAGGGTTGCCGGATCCAGTTCCTCACCTGTCAGCGCATGCAACACCCGGCGCACATGCAGCACACCCAGCAGATTGTCGGACGAGCCGGCATGCACGACCAGCCGGGTGTGATGGCTGGTGGAAATCTGCTGCCGCATCCGTTCGGGATCGTCCTCGATATCGATCGCTTCGATCTGGCTGCGCGGCGTCATCACGTCATCGACGGTGATATCTTCCAACTCCAGCAGATTCATGAGGATTCGGTGGTGCTCGCGCGGCAGCCTGCCGGACGATTCGAGCACGATGGTCCGCAATTCCTCCAAACCGAGGCTATTACCCTGCCCCGGTTCGGGTTGTCTGATCCGCAACAACCGCAGGATACCCTGCACAAACAGATTCACGAACCACACCACCGGATAGGCCAGTTTCAGCAAGGGCGTGAGCAGAAGCGACGCTGGGTAGGCCACCCGTTCAGGGAACGAGGCGCCCAGTACCTTGGGGGTCACTTCGCTGAACACCAGAATCAGGAAGGTCAGCAGGAGCGTCGCCGTGAACAGCACGATTTCGCCCGCCCCGAACAAGCGTATGGCCAGCACGGCCGACAGCGTACCGGAGGCGGAATTGACCAGGTTATTGCCGAGCAGGATGACGCCCAGCAGTTTGTCGGTCCTGTCCAATAGTGCCTGCGTACGCATCGCACCCCGCACGCCTGAGTCCGCTGCATGCCGCAGGCGATAGCGATTGATGGCCATCATCGCGGTTTCGGACGCGGAAAAAAATGCCGAAGTCAGCAGCAGGACAGCAAGTGCCGCAAAGAGCGTACTGGTGGAAATACTGTCCAATCAGAATTGCCTCAACGCCTGAGTATCACTTCCAGCACAAACTGGGTGCCCAGGTAGGCCAGCAGCAGCAGGGTGAACCCGGTAATCGTCCAGACCAGCGCCGTACGTCCACGCCAGCCACGGAAATACCTCCCCAGCAGCAGGCCACCGAACACCAGCCAGGACAGGATGGCGAACACGGTCTTGTGCGAAAACTGCAGCGGTTTGCCAAAAAGCTCTTCCGAAAAGAAGACTCCGCTGAATACTGCCAGGGTCAACAGCGCAAATCCCACGCCGATGGTTTTGAACAACATGGCCTCCAATGTCAGCAATGGCGGCGCGCCCCCTTGCAGCAATGCGCCGCGATGCAGCTGTTTTTCCAGCATGGTCATCATCACCGCGTGCAGGGCCGCCACCGCCAGCAGACCGTAGGCGAGGAAGGACACCACCAGGTGCGCACGCAAGGCCAGCGCTTGCGAATCGGGTATGGCATGGGTTTCGGTAAAAACCGCCATAACCAGGACCGATACCGCCGCCAGGCCGCTGACCCACGACTGCAGGCGCGCCAGCGGCGCGCCCTGGCTGGCCAGCCAGTACGTGAGCGCAGTCAGCCAGACAATCGTCGACAGGGAGTTGCCGAATCCCAGACGGATATCGCCCTGCCCGAGCGCCGAATTGAAGATCAATGCACCGTGCGCCAGCAGGGCCAGCGGCGTCAGCACGCGCACCGAGGCCGCGGATGGCGTGCGTTGCAGGCGCCAGGCGATCCAGCCATACAGCGCGCTCACACACAAAGTAACCAGCAATAGCGGGGACATTCGTTAAAATGGAATTTGGATTCAGCCAGCCCCATTATCCATGCCGCCCATAGCGGCAACAAGGAAGCCATGTTAGAAAATCTCAGCGGACGCCTCGCCGGCGTCGTCAAATCCCTGCGCGGGCAGGCCCGCATCACCGAGGCCAACGTACAGGACACCCTGCGCCAGGTGCGTCTCGCCTTGCTCGAAGCCGACGTCGCGCTGCCTGTGGTCAAGGACTTCATCGAAGCGGTCAAGACCCGCGCGCTGGGCCAGGAAGTGCTCACCAGCCTGTCGCCTGGCCAGGCATTGATCGGGATTGTCCACGAGGAACTCACCCGCCTGATGGGCGGCGAGAACGCCGACCTGAACCTGGCCGCCACGCCACCGGCGGTGATTTTGATGGCCGGCCTGCAGGGTTCGGGCAAGACCACCACCAGCGGCAAGCTCGCGCTGCTGCTTAAAAACCGTAAGAAAAAAGTCCTGCTCGCCTCCGCCGACGTCTACCGACCCGCCGCCATCGACCAGTTGCGCCAGCTCGGCAAGCAGCTCGATGTCAGCTTTTTCGACGCTGGTGACGAGCGCGACCCGCTGAAAATCGCGCGGGCCGCGCAGGATCACGCCCGCAAACAGTTTTATGACGTGCTGATCGTCGATACCGCCGGCCGCCTGGCGATCGACGAAGCGATGATGGCTGAAATCAAGGCGCTGCACGCCGCGGTCAATCCGGTCGAAACCCTGTTTGTCGTCGACGCCATGCAGGGCCAGGATGCGATCAACGTCGCCAAGGCCTTCAACGAAGCGCTGCCGCTCACCGGCGTGGTGCTGACCAAGCTCGACGGCGACGCGCGCGGCGGGGCGGCGCTATCGGTGCGCCACATTACGGGCAAGCCGCTCAAGTTCATCGGCGTCGGCGAAAAGCCCACCGGGCTGGAAGCCTTCCACCCCGAACGCATGGCGCAGCGCATCCTGGGCATGGGCGACGTGCTCTCGCTGATCGAACAGGCGCAAGGCTCGGTCGATCTGGCCGAAGCCAAGAAACTCGCCGACAAGGTCAAGAAGGGCAAGGACTTCGACCTCGAGGACTTCAAGGCGCAAATCCAGCAGATGCGCAAAATGGGCGGCCTCTCCGCACTCATGGACAAGCTCCCCGGCGCGGGACAGATGGCCATGCCCGCAGGCGCCGACGACAAGGCGATCAACCGGGTTGAAGGCATCATCAACAGCATGACCCCGCTGGAACGCCGCAAACCCGACATCATCAAGGCCTCGCGCAAGCGCCGCATTGCCGCCGGCGCGGGCGTCCAGGTGCAGGAGGTCAACAAACTGCTGAACCAGTTCGAACAAGCCCAGAAAATGATGAAAATGATGGGCAAAGGCGGGCTGGGCAAGATGATGCGCGGCATGAAAGGCATGCTGCCGGGAATGCGGTAATTCCTCCCCACTGGCAAGCTGGGGGATTTTGGGTATAATTCGCGGTTTTCTCCGTTTACCGGTGGGTTGAATCATGGTCGTTATTCGTCTTTCGCGCGGCGGCGCCAAAAACCGTCCTTTCTACAACGTGGTGGTGGCCGATTCGCGCTGCCGCCGTGATGGCCGCTTCATCGAGCGCGTCGGCTTCTACAACCCTGTCGCTGCTGAAGGCGCCGAAGCTGTCCGTCTGGATCAGGAGCGCATCGGCTATTGGGTGAGCAATGGCGCGCAGATGTCCGACACCGTCGCCCGTTTGGTCAAGCAGAACAAGTCCGCCGCTGCCGCCTGAGTTGAATCAGGGCAGCGACTGGGTCGTGATGGGGCGTATCGCCGCCCCGTTCGGCATCAAGGGCTGGGTCAAGGTCCAGCCCTACAGCGAAGACCCGGACACGCTGATGGATTTTGAATCCTGGCGCGTCGGGCACGGCGAGCAGCAGATGCATTACACCGTCGAGACCATCCAGGACCACGGCAAAGCCCTGGTCGCCAAACTGGCTGGCATCGACGACCGCGACGCGGCTTATGCCCTGCGCGGGCAGGAAATCTCGGTGGCGAAAAGCGCACTGCCGCCGCCGAAGGAAAACGAGTTTTACTGGTCGGACCTGATCGGCCTGACCGTGGTCAACCGTGAAGGCATCGAGCTCGGCAAGATCGACAGCCTGATGGAAAGCGGGGCGAACGACCTGCTGGTCGTCAAAGGCGCGCGTGAGCATCTGATTCCCTTCGTTGCGGCCTTCGTCGGCAAGGTGGATCTGGCAGGCGGGACGATCGAGGTGGACTGGGGCGAAGACTACTGATGCGCTTCGATGCGGTCACGCTCTTCCCCGAGATGTTCGATGCCGTACTGGATTACGGCATCACGCGACGGGCGCTGGATCGCGGGCTGTACCGGTTCAAGACGTGGAATCCGCGCGATTTCACCGACGATCCGCACCGCACGGTGGATGATCGCCCCTACGGTGGCGGACCCGGCATGTTGATGCTGGCCGAACCGCTGGATCGCGCATTGAATGCTGTGCAGCATGAGCTGGCCGGCGAGAATTTGACATCCTGGGTGGTGCATTTTTCGCCCCGCGGCCGCCCGCTGGCGCACCAGCGGGTGATGGAACTGAAGGAAAAGCCCGCACTGGTTTTGCTGTGCGGGCGCTATGAAGGCATCGACGAGCGGCTGCTGAAACGCCGCGTGGACGAGGAAATCTCGCTCGGCGACTTCGTGCTGTCGGGCGGCGAGCTTCCCGCGCTGGCGCTGATGGATGCCCTCATCCGGCAACTGCCTGGCGCGCTGAACGACGCCGAATCGGCCACACAGGACTCGTTCAGCCACGGGCTGCTGGACTGTCCGCACTACACCCGGCCCGAGGTGTGGCAGGGCATGGCGGTGCCCGAGGTGCTGAAAAACGGCAACCACGCGGCCATTGCAAAATGGCGGCACGAAGAAAGTCTGCGGCTGACTGCCGCACTGCGGCCCGACCTGCTGAAACAGGCGCAGAAGTAAACGGATTGACCGGCTTGCCTAAGGCAGGCCGGAAATGAGCGGCGCTGGGGTTAAATCAAACACCAGGGCCAATGTGAAACGGCGTGACGTCCACCCGCCAGGGTGCACCTCTCCCGCCAGATGTAAGGAAACATCATGAACATCATCGAACAACTCGAACAGGAAGAAATCGCCCGTCTGGGTAAAACCCTTCCAGCCTTCGCCCCCGGCGACACCGTCGTCGTCCAGGTGAAAGTGAAGGAAGGCAACCGCGAACGTCTGCAGGCTTACGAAGGCGTCGTCATCGCCAAGCGCAACCGTGGCCTCAACTCCGCCTTCACCGTGCGCAAGATCTCCGCCGGCGAAGGGGTCGAGCGCACCTTCCAGACCTACTCGCCGCTGGTCGCCAGCGTCGAGGTCAAGCGCCGCGGCGACGTTCGTCGCGCCAAGCTGTACTACCTGCGCGAGCGCTCCGGCAAGTCTGCCCGCATCAAGGAAAAGCTGCCCGCCCGCAAGGCTGCGGCCACAGCTGCGGAATAAGCCATTTCCCTGCTGCCCAACAACGCCCGCATCATGCGGGCGTTGTTGTTTGCCCCCGGGCAGATTGGTCTGTTTCACTACCCGCACGCCCCCCATCGACGACGTCGCACACAGGGAAGTCAGCCGCCACGACCAGCCCCACGAACGGGTGGGCCGCCTGTTCGCCTGGGCCGAAGCCGAATCACAGGAAATGGCTTTCCTGCCCTATGTAGATGCCCGGCATCATGATTTTTTGCCGGACGAATTATTAAAGGAGCCCTATGCCCGCCCCTTCAGACTGTACAACCGAAGACCATTGCCTCGGCTGCGTGTTCTACCCACCCAACCTGTCGGTGCAGGCTTATTCCGAAGCGGACTGGGTCATGTTGCAGGCACGTTCATGTGCGTTTGAATATGTCCCGGGCACGCCAGATTGCCAAGCCACGCGCAAGACAAGCTGCAGTCTGGTCGACCTTGCTGCCGCCCGTCCATCCCCCTGAAAGCCGAAGATAATCGCGTTCGCAGCGTGATGCGGTCCTGACAGGCTGCGTCTCGCCGCTTAGAATGCAGCCATGCTTGCGTATGACGCCATCCTACCCGCCCCGATGTGCCGCCTCGGTGCCTGCTTCACCGGCGAGGTGCTGACACGGCTGGATTTTCTGCCCATCGAGACGCCCCTCTCCGACCGGCCGGACGCCCGCGCCCACCAACTGAGCCGCGAACTCGATGCCTATTGGGGCAATCCCGCTCATGCCTTCGCCCTGTCCTGCACACCGTTGGGTACCCCATTTCAGTTACGTGTATGGCATGCGCTGATGGCGATTCCGCTCGGACGACCGACAACCTACGGCGCCTTGGCCAAACAGCTCGGCACGGCCGCGCGTGCGGTGGGGCAGGCCTGCGGATCCAATCCCTTGCCCATCCTCATTCCCTGCCATCGCGTCGTGGCGGCCAGCGGACTCGGAGGGTTCATGCACGCATCGAGCGGCGCGCCGCTCGACGTGAAAACCTGGCTGCTGGCACATGAGCGACGCCCTGATTGACCGGTTTTGCGATCACCTGTGGCTGGAAGACGGGCTGACCGACCTCACGCTGGCGGCTTATCGGCGCGACCTGAAAACCTTCGCTGCCTGGTTGGAAAAGGAACGGGCACGCAGCCTGGATACGGTCGTTTCGGGTGATCTCGAAGCTTACCTGGCGTGGCGCTTCGCCCACCGCAGCCAGCCCAGCAGCGCGGCACGCTACAGTTCGGCACTGAAACGCTTTTACCGTTATCTGCTGCGTGAAAACCTGATCGCCAGCGATCCCACGCTCAATCTGGACCGTCCCAAACTGCCGCGCGCGCTGCCCAAGACATTGACCGAAACGGATGTCGAACGCCTGCTCAACAGTGCCGATTCTGACACGGCCCTGGGCCTGCGCGACCGCGCGATGCTGGAAACGCTGTATGCCACCGGTTTGCGGGTCTCAGAACTCGTGGGACTGAAATTGACCGCGCTCAATCTCAACGACGGTGTGCTGCGCGTCACCGGCAAAGGCAACAAGGACCGGCTGGTACCGCTGGGCGAAGAATCGGTGCAGTGGCTGCGGCGCTATATGGCGGAAGCCCGCCCCCCGTTGCTGGAAAAGCGTCTTTCCGACGCCGTATTCGTCACTGCGCGCGGCGAAGGCATGACGCGCCAGGCATTCTGGCATCTCATCAAGCGCCACGCACTGGCCGCCGGAATCATCCGTCCGCTGTCACCGCACACGTTGCGTCATGCCTTTGCCACCCACTTGCTGAATCATGGTGCCGACCTGCGGGTCGTCCAGATGCTGCTCGGGCACAGCGACATTTCCACTACGCAGATCTACACCCATGTCGCACGCGAGCGGCTGAAGCAGTTGCACGCACAACACCACCCGCGCGGCTGAATGTCACACGCGCGCACTCGGCTTTGCCAGATAGAACCATTCCTGGCCAGGCTGCGCATTGGGGTTGGGAAACACGATGTAACCTTCACGATCAGCCGCCACTGGCGTCCCGTCGTGACGCGTGCCGAGGATTTCGCCGGCATGCACGCGATCGAAGCTGGCCCAGTCGCGAACGAATTGATCGTCGGCATGGCCGCGATCGACGACCTGGTACAGGCGTAGCGCCTCGGTGTCGGCCACGGCCGCCGGCTTGGCCGATGCCGACAGCTCCAGATGCGCCAGCGTATTGCGGATGGCGCGATAAGCCACCTGAGGCGCGGCAGGATCGTCATGCTGTCCGCATTCAAGGGTGAGCGCGATACCGCCCTGCGCCCGCATATATTCGGTGGTGCCCACGCCGTAATGCACGTCGGCCTCGCGTGCCGACACGCCGGCCTTCAGGCGACGCGCGACACCTGAGGCATAGGTATCGAGCCAGCCGTCGACGAAGCGGCGCACGCCCAGTCGCAACGCCAGCGCGGTTTCCTCCTGCGAACGTGCAAACGGCTCCAGCAAGCCCTGATTGTCTTCCGGCCCCAACATGGCGAAAGGCTCGCCCGCGGTGTGAAACGAATGCAGATCGAGCAGCGCGTCATGCTGTGCCAGCAACGGGCACAGCCAGTTGGCAATGCGATCCTCAAACTCGACCGGGGTTTCAGTGGGCACGAGATTGCGGTTGAGATTGCGGTCCCCCATGCGTTGATGGCGTGCATAGGCCAACGGGTTGGTGACCGGCACGAAGGTCACGCTTCCAGCCACGATGTCCAGTTGTCCGGACTCGATCTCGGCAATTACGCGACGGATCGCCTGTGTCCCGCAAGTTTCGTTGCCGTGCACCGCACCCAGCACGATGAGGCGCGTTCCCGGCCCCAGACCGCTGAACGACACGGATTGGAAATGCAACGATTCAAGCATATTCATGCATGCAAGGCCTTGAATAAAAGCGACACGCTCGACACCACCAGCAATACACCGACCAGGCGCGTCATCAGCGATGGGCTCAACCCGACATGCGCGCGCCCACCCAGATAGAGTCCCCCCAGCATGAGCGGCAGCGCGGCGAAATAGGCAGTCCACACCTTGGCGCTCATCAGCAGCCCGACTATCAGGAAACTGACGATGCGGGACATGCCATCCGCAAAGAATAGTGCAGAAAACGTCGCTCGCAGATCGCCTTTGTCGCGGATGCGGTGGGTCAGGTAAATGACATAGGGAGGTCCGCCAGTGCCGAACAACGCGCCCACCGTCCCCCCCGTCAGCGCGGCCGGCACGGCCCAGCCGCGCGCGAGCAGCTTATCGCCACGGATATTGAATACACTGCGTACCGCAAAGACGAAGACAAACCCGCCCAGCGCAATCATCACGGGACCGGATGGCAAATTGACCAGGAGACTGGTTCCCAGCGCCACGCCGAGGATGCTGAATGGAATCAGCACACCGATCTCGCTCCATTTCACACGCCCGAAATTGAAGCTACCCATTACCATCGAAGCGGTGAAATCCAGCAGCAGGGCCAGTGGGACCACGAATTTCAACGGAAAAATCAGCGCCAGCAAAGGCACTGAGATCAGCCCCGACCCAAAGCCGGTGATGCCACGGATGAAATACGCCACCAGCAGGATGACCGCCATGATGGCGATCTGCTCAACGCTCACAGACGCGTGCCGCGCTCAATGGTGATGCCGAGCTCCTTGATGCCCGGCACGATGGCGAACTTGGTTACCGACACCTTCACCCACGGCGCGCCGAATTCGCCATGGATAATCGCCGCCACATGCTCGGCGACCGACTCGACCAGTGTGATCGGTTGCGGTGCATTGTGCAGGTAGTCTTTCACCCGCACGGCCACCGCCCCATAGTCGATGGTGTCGGCCACGTTGTCGGTCCCGCTGGCCTTGCTGTCGGGCAAGCCGATTTCCAGATCGAGTCGAACCGGCTGCGGAACTTTGCGTTCCCACTCGTATATGCCGATAATCAACTCGAGACGAAAGTCCCGCAAAAATAGAATATCCATTGTCTTGATCATCCACGGCGGCGCTCACCAACAAGCCCGCCCAAAACCCGCTATTTTACTGACTCAGGGCTCGTTAATGGATAAATTGGGCATACGTTGCTGCGTATTCGGGATGGATGCAAGGCGCGAGACACGGCGAATGGTCATTCCATTCGCAAGCCTTGCAACGCAGCAGACGCCCGAATACGCTGCAACCTTCGGGCTGGGGGCTCTTTGGGGGCATTCCTGCGTTGCAAGTCGCTTGTTGTGAATGACACAATCGCGCGTCTTGCGTCTTGGCCTGCACCCAAAGAGCCCCCCGCGTATGCCCAATTTATCCATTAACGAGCCCTTATGACCACGCTGTTGTTTATTGCCGCCGCCTATTTGCTTGGTTCGCTGTCGTTTGCCGTGATCGTCAGCCGCGCCATGCACCTGCCCGACCCGCGCAGCTTCGGATCGGGCAATCCCGGCGCCACCAACGTGCTGCGCACCGGACGCAAGGCTGCGGCCGCGCTGACGCTCCTTGGCGATGCGCTCAAGGGCTGGGTAGCCGTGGTGCTGGCGCGCATGCTGGCTCCGCAGTTCGATTTGTCTGAAGACATTGCCCTGCTGTGCGCGCTGGCCGTGTTCATCGGCCACCTGGTTCCGGTGTTTTTCCGCTTCAAGGGCGGCAAGGGCGTGGCCACGGCACTCGGCCTGCTGCTCGGCCTCAACCCGTGGCTCGGCCTGGCATGCCTGGCAACCTGGCTGCTCATGGCCGGGCTATTCCGCATTTCCTCACTGGCCGCCTTGACCACCGCCGTGCTAGCCCCCGTCTATTCAGGCCTGCTGATGGGCTGGGGCAATACGGCCATTACCGTGTTGGTGGTCGCGCTGCTGCTGGTCTATCGTCACAAGAGCAATCTCATCAAACTGGTAACCGGCCAGGAAGGACGCATCGGCGCCCGCTCCTGACCCCATCTCACTGAACATGGCCTTTTTCGACAAAAGCATCGAGCACGCAAAGGAAAGCCTTGCCGAGGTGTCGCGCGAAGCGATCGACCACGCGGGCGAGCGCCTGGCGGGGGTGGTCAAGGAAGGCGTATCGCAGGCCGGCACCGAGCTGAAGGATGTCATCTGGCGCGCCAGCCAGGAGATCGACGCCAAGCTCGACAAGATTTCCGACGAACTGCATGAACAGCGGCAATTCACCAAGGACGACGTACGCGAACTGGTCGACTATGCCGGCGAACGGCTGGGCTCCCTGATGGATGCCCGCATCGTTCATGCCAAGGCGGAGTTTTCATCGCTGGTGCAGGAAAAGGTCGAATACTTCAAGCACGAAGTCGACAGTTTCTTCATCGAACGACAGCGTGACCTCGCCCGCGAACGGCGGCGGCTGTTCATCAACGTGGCCATCGCGATCCTGGCGTCGCTGTCGCTCGGTTTCGTCTCCTGGCTGTATCACCAGTATCTCGGCGGCGGGCTGGATGTGTTCGCCATCTTCCGCATCGTGTTCGCTTCGCTGGCCGGGGGCTACGCAGCTTACCTTGCGGTCAAGCTGTTGCGGCGCTGGCTGTCGATGTCGGAACACAAGAAGGACACGCTGTTCCTGGTTAGCCGCTACTGGGGCGTGTTGCGCCCGGAAAGCATTTTCAGCACGGTAATCCTGGTGTGCCTGATGGGCGTGCTGGTGGGGTTCTTGCTGTTCCCGGATCAGATTGCCCACTTAACAGGGGGTGAAAAATGGCTCAAGGCCTTGCGCGAGGCCTACCCGATGTTCCGCAGGTAAGGGCTTACACGGCGTCGAGCGACGCCAGGTCCCAGCGCGGTTTGACCGCGAACGTCAGATCACCGCCAATTGCGTGAGCCAGCCGCTGCGCGCCAGCGTAGGCGATCATCGCGCCGTTGTCGGTGCAGAATTCCAGCCGCGGATAGAACACGCTGATCCCGCGTGCCGCTGCCTCGCGCGTAAGCCGTTCGCGCAGATGCGCGTTGGCGCCCACGCCACCGGCAACCACCAGCCGCGTGGCGCCGCTGTGTAAGCAGGCCGCCAGGCTCTTGCTCACCAGCACCTCCACCGCTGCCGCCTGGAATGCCGCTGCGATATCCGCCGCCTCGCCCAGCCCCACCTTGCGCACCAGCGTCAGCACCGCGGTCTTCAAGCCGCTGAAGCTGAAATCGAAATCGCCCGAATTGAGCATCGGGCGCGGCAAAGTAAAGCGGCGGGCGTTGCCCGTTGCCGCCAGTTTCGACAGCGCCGGCCCGCCAGGATAGCCCAGTCCCAGCAGTTGTGCGGTCTTGTCGAAGGCCTCACCGGCGGCGTCGTCAAGCGTTTCGCCCAACAGCGTGTAGCGCCCGACGCCCGACACCAGCATCAACTGCGTGTGGCCGCCCGACACCAGCAACGCGACGAAGGGGAATTTAGGCGGCGTATCGGAAATCAGCGGCGACAGCATGTGGCCTTCCAGATGGTGCACGCCGACCGCGGGAATATTCAGCGCAAACGCCAGCGCACGCGCCATCCCCGCCCCCACCAGCAAGGCGCCGGCCAGCCCCGGCCCCTGCGTATAGGCAATCCCGTCGATGTCGGGCAGCGTGCGCCCACTCTCGGCCAGCACCTGGCGCGTCAAGGGCAGCACCCGCCGGATATGGTCGCGTGACGCCAGTTCGGGCACCACGCCGCCATAGTCGTTATGCATGGCAATCTGCGAATAGAGCGCGTGCGCCAGCAGGCCGCGCGCACTGTCATATAGCGCGACACCGGTTTCATCGCAGGACGACTCGACGCCAAGTACCAGCATAGGGGGAAACAGGGGACTGGAAAAATCCGTGAGGGCTTGCTATTATTCTCGTTTTTCCCGTTTCCCGGAAGCCATCTTCATATGCCTCACGTCAAAGTCAAAGAAAACGAGCCGTTTGATGTCGCCTTGCGCCGCTTCAAGCGTTCCATCGAAAAAGTCGGCCTCCTGACCGAGCTGCGCGCCCGCGAGTTCTACGAGAAGCCCACCGCCGAGCGCAAGCGCAAGCTCGCTGCTGCGGTCAAGCGCCAGAGCAAGCGCCTGCGCGGCCAGCAACTCCCCCCCAAGATGTATTGATTTCGCACTGACGCGGAATCTTCCCACGCATGTCGCTCAAGGCACGCATCACTGACGACATGAAAACCGCCATGCGCGCCAAGGATACGGCGCGCCTCGGTACGATTCGTTTGCTGCTCGCTGCGATCAAGCAGAAAGAAGTCGACGAGCGCATCGAACTGGACGACGCGGCAGTCAGCAGCATCGTCGAAAAACTCATCAAGCAGCGCAAGGATTCGATCAGCCAGTTCCAGGCTGCCGGGCGTGACGACCTGGTGGCCTCCGAACAGGCCGAACTCGCTGTTTTGCAAGCTTACCTGCCCGAGCAACTCTCCGCCGCCGAAGTCGAAGCAGCGGTTGTCGCGGCCATTGCCGAATCCGGCGCGTCCAGCGCCAAGGATATGGGCAAGGTCATGGGCCTGCTGAAACCCCGCCTCGCCGGCCGTGCCGACATGGGGCAGGTCTCCGCGCTGATCAAGGCCCGCCTCGCGGGCTAACCCAACCCGGCGCAGTGCGCCCGGGTTTATCATGCGGCCATCATGATCCCGCGCGATTTCATCGACACCCTGCTCGCCCGCGTCGACATCGTCGACGTCATCGACCGGCGTGTGCCGCTGAAGAAAGCCGGACAGAACTACCAGGCCTGCTGCCCCTTCCACAGCGAGAAAACCCCCTCCTTCACCGTCAGCCCGACCAAGCAGTTCTATCACTGCTTCGGTTGCGGCGCGCACGGAACCGCGCTCGGTTTCCTGATGGAATACGAGCACATGGGCTTCCCCGATGCGGTCGCGGCGCTGGCCCAGGACGTCGGCCTGCCGGTTCCCGATTCCGGCGAATCCGATCGCCCCAAACCGCCGCCTGCGCTGTGGGATGCCTTGGAACAGGCCGCGCAGTTCTACAAGAAGCAGCTTAAGCAGACACCCCGCGCGGTCGACTACCTGAAGCGGCGCGGATTGACCGGGGCCATCGCTGCCCGCTACGGCATCGGCTACGCCCCGGACGGCTCGCCGCTGAAGCAGGTATTTGCCGATTACACAACTGACGCCCTCGCGGCATCGGGCCTTGTCATCGACGGCGACCGCGGACGCTACGACCGTTTCCGCGACCGCATCATGTTCCCCATCAGGAACGCCAAAGGCCAGATCGTCGGTTTCGGCGGTCGGGTGCTCGACCAAGGCGAACCGAAATACCTCAATTCACCGGAAACCCCGCTGTTCCACAAGGGATCGGAAATCTACGGCCTGTTCGAGGCGCGCGCCGCGATCAAGGCGGCCGGGCGCGCCATCGTGGTCGAAGGCTACATGGACGTGGTCGCACTAGCGCAGCACGGGGTGGAATTCGCCGTCGCCACGCTGGGCACCGCCACCACGCCGATCCACGCACGCACCCTGCTGCGCCACACCGATCGCCTGATCTACGCCTTCGACGGCGACAACGCCGGACGCAAGGCCGCCTGGCGCGCGCTGGAAAACTCGCTGGAAGCACTCCAGGACGGCAAGGAAGTCAGCTTCCTGTTCCTGCCCGAAGGCGAAGACCCCGACAGCTACATCCGCACCCACGGCCACGACGCTTTTCTGCACCTGCTGGATACCGACACGCTGCCGCTGTCCGCCTTTCTGGTGCGCGAACTGGCACGCGGCCGCAAACTCGACAGCCAGGAAGGCCGGGCCGCGCTGATCAAGGACGCCAAGCCGCTGCTGGAAAAAGTTGCCGCGCCCGTGCTGGCAAGCCTTATTCAGAGACAGATTGCGGAACTTGCGCATCTGCAGGCTGACGAACTCAGCCATCTCGGGCTCAAACCCATTGCGGCGCGGCGCCCTCTCCCGCGTCCGCAGCGCCGTCCAGCGCCATCGCGGGTGCGCAGTCTGGCACGCACCCTGCTGATGAATCCACAGCGGGTTGCCGAGGTCGAACCCTGCTGGCTCGATGTTAACGACCCGCTGAGCGGTCCTGTGGGCGAACTGATGGCCTGGCTGCGCGAGGTTGGCCCGCTCAAGCCGCAGACCCTCAGCGAAACGGCCAAAGGCAGTGTGCTGGAGCCCTTGATCGAAGAGTTGATGACCGATTTGCTCGACAAAGACGACACCTGGGACTGGAACGCGGAGTTCGATGGCGCCGTCAAACAGTTACGCGACGATTGGCGCAGGCGTAGACAGCAGGAACTGGCCATGCGCCCGCTCGGCAGCTTGAGCGCCAGCGAGCGACGGGAATTGACCGAACTGGCACGTTCCTAGCTTGCCAGAAACGGCAAGACAAAGTGCCGGCTTGCGGTATAATTGCCGGTTTTTGAACGATTTTTTTCTCTGTCCGCGTGCGGTGCGCGGGGGCAGAACCTGAGCGGAGAATAACCTGTGGCTGTACGTGGAAGAAAACCAGGTGGTGGCGCCAAAAAACCCGAAGCGCTACTTCCCCTGAAGGAGCTGACGCCGGTGGAGGCGGAAGCGCGCCGCACCCAGCTGAAGAACCTCATCATCCTCGGCAAGGAACGGGGGTTCCTGACTTATGCCGAGATCAACGACCACCTGCCCGACGAGGTGCTGGACGCCGATCAGATCGAAGGCGTGATCAGCATGATCAACGACATGGGCATCCAGGTCTACGATGAGGCGCCAGATGCCGAAACCCTGCTGATGCAGGAGGCCGCCCCGGCCGTCGCCGACGAAGACGTGGTCGCGGAAGCCGAACAGGCCCTAACCACCGTCGATTCGGAATTCGGCCGCACGACCGATCCCGTCCGCATGTACATGCGTGAAATGGGCTCGGTCGATCTGTTGACGCGTGAAGGCGAGATCGAGATCGCCAAGCGCATCGAGGAAGGCTTGCGCCACATGGTGCAGGCCATCTCGTCGTGCCCGCTCACCATCCAGCAAATCCTGGACATGGCGGCACAGGTCGAAAAAGACGAGATGCGCATCGACGAACTGATCGATGGCTTCGTCGAAATGGAAACCGAAGCCGCGGCTGAAGAGGAAGACACGTCCGCCGACGCAGAAGATGCGGACGAGGACGACGACGAAGAGGCCAGCGCCAAACTTGCAGCCGCCAATCTGGCACAACTCAAAGCCGAAGCCCTCGTGCAGTTCGACTTCATCCGCAAGGCCTACAAGAAAGCACAGACCGCCCATGCCAAGTACGGCCTCGGCAGCCAGCAGCACATGAAAGCCCAGTCTGAAGTCACCGAACTGCTGATGGCGATCCGCTTCTCGGTGCGCCAGGTGGACAACCTGTGCGAACAGATCCGCAGTGCGGTGGAAGAAGTGCGTTCGCACGAGCGCAAGATCATGGAATTCTGCGTCACCCGTTCGGGCATGCCTCGCCCGCACTTCATCAAGACCTTCCCCGGCAACGAAACCAACCTGACCTGGCTGGACCGGGAGATCGCCGCGAAGAAGGCATACTGCTCGACGCTTTCCAAAGTGCAGTACGAAGTCAAGGCGCACCAGGAAGCGCTGATCGCGATGCAGGATCGTGTCGGCCTGCCGATCAAGAACCTGAAGGACATCAACAAGCAGATGTCGACCGGCGAAGCCAAGGCACGCCGCGCCAAGCGCGAGATGATCGAGGCCAACCTGCGCCTGGTGATCTCGATCGCCAAGAAATACACCAACCGCGGCCTGCAGTTCCTCGATCTGATCCAGGAAGGCAACATCGGCCTGATGAAGGCGGTGGACAAGTTCGAATACCGCCGCGGCTACAAGTTCTCGACCTATGCCACGTGGTGGATCCGCCAGGCGATCACGCGTTCGATCGCCGACCAGGCGCGCACCATCCGCATCCCGGTGCACATGATCGAGACCATCAACAAGATGAACCGCATCAGCCGCCAGATCCTGCAGGAAACCGGCATCGAGCCCGATCCCGCAACACTGGCGATCAAGATGGAAATGCCGGAAGACAAGATCCGCAAGATCATGAAAATCGCCAAGGAGCCGATTTCGATGGAAACGCCGATCGGCGACGACGAGGATTCCCACCTCGGCGACTTCATCGAGGACTCCAGCACGCTGTCGCCCGACGATTCCGCGATCTACGCCAACCTGCGCGACGCCACCCGCGAAGTGCTGGACAGCCTGACCTCGCGCGAAGCCAAGGTATTGCGTATGCGCTTCGGCATCGAAATGAACACCGACCACACGCTGGAAGAAGTCGGCAAGCAATTCGACGTCACGCGCGAGCGGATCCGCCAGATCGAGGCCAAGGCCCTGCGCAAGCTGCGTCACCCGACCCGTTCCGAGAAGCTGAAAAGCTTTACCGGCAGCGGCGAAGTGTAAGCCTCCTGCCCCGCCCACCTGCGGCGGGGCCCGTGTTTCGGGTCTGTAGCTCAGTTGGTTAGAGCAGGGGACTCATAATCCCTTGGTCCACGGTTCAAGTCCGTGCAGACCCACCAATTACCCAACATCAGCGATAATCACCCCCTAATAAAAACTGGGGGTGTCAGATGCAAGGGGAAGCCAGAAAACCCGGCGAACGCCGGTTGCAGATTCTGCAAACACTCGCCGCGATGCTGCAGGAACCGCAGCCTGAAAAAATCACCACGGCGGCGCTGGCGGCCCGCATCGGGGTATCCGAAGCCGCGCTATACCGGCATTTTTCCAGCAAGGCGCAAATGTTCGAGGGGCTGATCGAGTTCATCGAACAGACCTTGTTCGGCCTGATTGCGCGCATCACCGCCGACACGCCCTCGCCGTCCGCCCAGATCGAGGCCATCCTCAGCATGCTGTTGAATTTTGCGGCGAAGAATCCGGGGATGACGCGGGTACTGATCGGCGATGCACTGGTACATGAAAACGAGCGTCTGCAAAAACGCATCAATCAACTGCACGACCGCATCGAAGCCCAATTGCGACAATGCCTACGCTTTTGCGGCGACAAGCAGTCCGAACTGAGCGGGCCGCTGGCCAATCTGCTGCAATGCATGGTGGTGGGGCGCTGGCACCAGTTCGCCAAGAGCGGATTCAGCCGCCCGCCCGGTGGCGATATCGAGCTGCTGATGGCGCGTTTGCTCGACGTTCACCCCGCCTAACGCGCAGCTTGCCCGCACACCGGGCAGGCTGGGTCGTGCGGCACTTTCATCACGCGAGCCTCGGCCTGCAAGCCGTCCCATAGCAGCAGCCGGCCGATCAGCAGCTCCCCTACCTGAGCCAGATATTTCAGCGCTTCCATCGCCTGCATCGCGCCGATGACGCCGACCAGGGGAGAAAACACCCCCGCCTCGGCGCAGCGCACCTCCGGTTCGCCGGCCTGATCCGGAAACAGGCAGTGATAGCAGGGTGTGTAGGCACGGCGGGTATCGAATACTGCCAGCTGTCCCGAAAATCCGATCGCAGCCCCCGACACCAGCGGCTTTCCCAGCTGAACGCAGGCCCGGTTGACCGCATGCCGGGTAGCGAAGTTGTCCGACGCGTCGACGACCAGATCGACCGCCACCACCGCTTCATGCAGTGCTTCGCCGCTCAGCGCTTCCCGAATGGGCTGCACTTCGATTTCAGGATTGATGGCGCGTACGCTACGCGCGAGCGAATCGGCCTTGTTCTCGCCGATGGCTACCGTGGCGTGCCCAATCTGACGCTGCAGATTGGTCAGGTCGACCGTATCGCCGTCCGCCAGCCACAACTGTCCGACGCCCGACGCCCCCAGATAAAGAGCGACTGGGCAGCCCAGCCCGCCAGCACCGACGATCAACACCGACGCGCTGGAGATGCGCGCCTGCCCGTCCACGCCGACATCGGGTAGCAGAATGTGCCTGCTGTAGCGCAGCAGCAGGGTGTCGTTCAACTCCATGGGCTATTTATAGCTCCGCCACTCTTCCGGCGTTTCGTCACAATCGCCATGCAGATGGCGCTCGTAGACCTTCATGAATGCTTGCTGGGATTTGATGTCCGGCTCGTTGGCTGCGACGTTGCGCCGCTGCACGCTCTCGCAGTAATACGCCAACGCACGCCTGAGTTTGCAGAGAAGACTGTTGTCAAGATGGAACCCCTGGCTCGCCAGCGCGGCCTCCAATCCTTCCAGCGTGTACTCGCATATGTGATACCGCACCTGAAGACGATAGACGTCTGCCCCGATGGTTACGTTCAGCCCCTCCAGGCCGGCCAAAAGCGCCAAAGCGCGCTCGGCCTGACCGGCAGGCAAGGCATGAAAGACGATTTCGCGGTTTTTCTCGAGGTCGCACGGACGCATGGCACCTCCCGGCAGGCTAGGTCAGCTCAGTATACCGCGCCGCTCATGCCGTGGAACCCCTGCGGGCCACACAGCACAGCCGCTCAGCGCCCCTGCAGAATCTGCAGGCCTTTAAGCAGGTTCAGCGCCTGGTTCACCTGGAAATCGCTTTTCGACACGATCTCGCCCGGCTCCAGCGGCACCGGTTTCTTGTCCTTGCCGTCCGGACTCGATTTGTCGGTAGGCGGGGCTTTGATGATCATCTCGTCCGGTTTGCTTGCCGGCGCCGCATCTCCGCCATTGGGATTGCTCAGATGGTGTTCGAGATCCGCCTCACGAATGCCCAGACCTTGATCGTCAGACGGCATGGACGGGTCTTCCACCACGATATCCGGCTCGATGCCCTTGGCCTGGATGGAACGCCCGCTCGGCGTAAAGTAGCGCGCCGTGGTGAGTTTGATTGCCGTGCCATTGCCGATCGGCAGGATGGTCTGCACAGATCCCTTGCCGAAGGTTCGGGTACCCATGATGACGGCACGCTTGTCATCCTGCAGCGCCCCCGCCACGATTTCGGAGGCCGAGGCCGAACCGCCGTTCACGAGCACCACCATCGGTACCTGCTTGACGCCCTCCGGCAAACCCTTCAGATAATCAAGCTGCATCGGGCGCAGGTAATTTTCCGGGCTGGCGGTCAACCGCATCTTCGCGTCCTCTGTACGCCCGTCCGTGTATACCACCAGGCTGTCCGGCTTGACGAAAGCCGCCGCAACCGCCACTGCACCATTCAGCAGGCCGCCCGGATCGTTACGCAAGTCCAGGATCAGGCCCTTGAGCGGCGCCTTGTTGTCCTTGTAGAGCTTGTCCAGGGCCTCGGCCAGCAACTCGCCGGTATGTTCCTGGAATTGCGTCACACGCACGTAACCGTAGCCGTTTTCCAGCAATTTGGATTTGACGCTGCGGATCTTGATGACTGCACGGGTCAGGGTCAGCACGATGGGCTTGTCGACGCCCTTGCGAACGATGGTGAGCTTGATCGGCGATCCGGGCTTGCCGCGCATGCGTTTCACCGCGTCGTTCAGCGTCATGCCCTTAACTGGAGCGTCATCGAGCTTGATGATCAGGTCGCCTGGCTTGACCCCGGCCTTGAAGGCGGGCGTATCCTCGATCGGCGACACGACCTTGACGAAGCCGTCTTCCATCCCGACTTCGATGCCCAGGCCGCCGAACTCGCCCTGGGTGCCCACCTGCAGATCCTTGAAGCCCTCGGCATCGAGATAGGCCGAATGCGGGTCCAACCCGCTCAACATGCCATTGATCGCGGAGGAGATCAGCTTCTTGTCGTCGACCGGTTCGACATAATCGCTCTTGATACGGGCAAACACATCGGTGAAGGCACGCAACTCCTCGACCGGCAGCGCAGTCTCCGCATCCTTGTCGGCAATCGCCGGCAGATTGAGTGTCAATGCGGCGCCCGCTAGTATGCCAGCCAGACCGACCAGTACGAGTTTTGCCTTTTGTGTCATCTCACTTCACCCAGTCCAGGGGATTTACAGGACGGCTCTGATGCCGCATTTCAAAATACAGGCCCGTGTCGGGTTGGCCGCCGCTATTGCCCACCGCGGCGATCGCATCGCCGGGCTGAACCCGGTCGCCCACCTGCTTATACAGACTTTCATTATTGCTGTACAGGCTCATATACCCCTCGCCATGGTCGACAATGATGAGGTTTCCGAAGCCGCGCAGCCACTCGGCGAACACCACCTGCCCGGCTGCGATCGCCTTCACTGCCGTACCTTGGGCGGCCCGGATGAACAAGCCTTTCCAACTCAGCCCGCCACCTTCCCTCGGAGCACCAAAGCGGTTCATCAGTTCCCCGGCGACCGGCAAATGTAGCGCCCCCTTCAACCGGGAGAACGGCTGACTCGACCGAAAGGCCACCGGCGTATCGGTATTCACCGCCACGGGACGGCGCTGCTGGCCGGTTGAGCCGCGCTCCGCCTCCCGCTGCTGCGCCTGCCGGGGGGCGGG
>JAIBEL010000044.1 GCA_019459285.1 Rhizobium sp.
TTGGCGACTGCCGGGAGAAAGTCCGGCTTGCGTAACAATTCGCCGTACCAGTCAAACGAGAAGCCTTCTATCGGAAGGGTCAGCACCCGGCTCGAGGTTAAGGAGAAGGCGACCAGGGTAATGATCGGAATGTAGAAGAACACCAGCAGCAGAGCGAGGCTGCCGATCAGGCCCGTGTCGATCAGCCGATCCTTGAGACGATGGGAGATCATGCGGCACGCCTCCTCAAGGCGGGAGAGCGCTTCATGGCCAACAGGCCGGCCAGCGCCAGGGTCAGAGCCCCAACGGAAATCAGAACGATGGTCAGCGCCGCACCCAACGGCCAGTTCACCCGGGTCTGGAAGCTCTGGGGTATCTGTTCGGAGGCGTGCGGCGATGTGCGGCCGCAAAGCACCTTGGGGTCGAGAAACGCACCGAGGCTCAGAACGAAGACGAGGACGCCCCCCGAATAAAGCCCCGGCCGGGAGAGCGGCAGGGTGACTTCAAAGAAGGTCCGAAGGCGCGACGCACCGGAATCATAGGCCGCCAGCAAGAGGTCGCGGTCGATCCGGACCAGCGACAGATAGAGCGTGAACATCGGATAGACGACCAGGTTGTAGACCATGCCGACCATGGCGCCGGCCGGGGTAAACAGGATGTCGAGGCTGTCCGGTGCAAAGCCCACCGTCCCCAGCATCCAGTTCGCCACGCCGTTGCGGTCAAGGACGAGGATCCAGCCGAAGGTCTTCAGCACCGCATCCGTGAGGAAGGCGAAGACGATCATGATCTGGATCTGCGTATTGTAGGCTTTGAGCCGCGTCGCGAGCGCGTAGGCCGTCGGAAATGCGATCAGCAGGCAAAGCCCGACGCAGATGACCGCCATGACGATCGTTCGGCCGATGATCGTCCAGTAATGGGGCTTGGAAAAGACCTCGGTCCAGACCTTCAGGTCCCAGCTCCAGACGAGACGATAATATTGCGTGGTCTGGAAGGTCAGCACCACGGTCATCGCCAGCGGCACCAGGAAGAAGACCAGCATGACGATCGCCAGCGGTGCGACGGCTGCGATGAACACCGGGTCCTTCCATGTCTTGTGCTCGATGTTCATGGTCACTCCGACAGTAGGAAGGCGGAGGCCGGATCAAAG
>JAIBEL010000052.1 GCA_019459285.1 Rhizobium sp.
CGCCCCCGCGGCCCGGGCGGGGGGGTGCCGCGGCCCCCCAAAAACCAGGTCGGTCGCGCCGGCACGCAGCGCCTCTTCCGGGGTCATCACGCGGCGCTGGTCGCCCACCTCCGCGCCGGCCGGTCGGATGCCCGGCGTCACCAGGCGAAAATCCGCGCCCAGATCGGCGCGCAGCATGGACGCTTCCTGCGCCGAGCAGACCACACCATCCAGCTTGCAGGCCCGGGCCAGGCGCGCCAGACGCAACACCTGGTCGGCCGGCGCATCGGCCACGCCGACCTCGGCCAGATCCTCGGCGCTCATGCTGGTCAGTACCGTCACGGCAATCAGCAGCGGCCGCTGCGCGAGGCCTGCCAGCGCGTCCTGCGCCGCCGCCATCATGCGACGTCCGCCCGATGCATGGACGTTCAGCATCCACACACCCAGTTCCGCTGCCGCCTTGCAGGCCGCCGCCACGGTATTGGGGATGTCGTGGAATTTCAGGTCAAGGAATACATCGAACCCGCGCGCCACCAGCGTACGCACCAGCTCCGGTCCCGCCACGGTGAACAGCTCCTTGCCCACCTTGAGCCGGCATAGCGCGGGGTCGAGCCGCTCCACCAGCGCCAGCGCCGACGCCGCGTCGGCAAAATCCAGCGCCACGATGATCTTGGTCGAATTCACGCCATCCCTTCCACTCACCACTGACTGCTCCCCACTCACGCTTCTCCTTCGCTCCGCTCGGGATCGAAGCTGTCCCATCGCCCGCAAGCGGGGCAGCGCCAGAAGAACTGTTTCGCCTTGAAACCGCAACTGCCGCATTGGTAGCGCATCATGCGCTGGCTATGCGCAGCCACCAGGTTTTTTTCCACCTGCAACAGTTCGCGCGCGTCCGGCTCCGCATTGACGAGTTCGGCCTCGAGCAGGCGGTCCAGCGTGCGCAGGCTGGGATTGCGCCGCAATTCCTCGCGCGCAAGCTGGCTGGCTGCAGGGGCGCCTTCGATTTCGGCGACCGCCAGATACAGCGCATTGAATACGTCCGGCGACGGCTGCCGGGCATACAGGGCGCGCAGCCACTGCACGCCTTCTTCCAGCCGCCCCAGCTGGCGATAACTGCCGAGCACGCGATCCACCACCAGCGCCATGTGCGCCGCGCTTTGCGTTTCGACCAGGCGCCAGTCTGCGATGGCAGCCTCGTGCCGTCCCGCCGCCGCATCGAGGTCGCCCGCCATCAGGTTGGCGCGCACCGACTGGCGGTTGCTGGACAGCGCCTGCTGCAACTGGGCGACGGCGGCTTCGGCATTGCCCCGGGCCGATTCGAGCAGCGCCAGTTCGCAATGGAAATGGGCGATGTCGGCGTTGAGCGGTTTGCTGGTGTCCTTTTCCAGTACATGGGCGGCGTCGATGGCCTTCTGCCAATCCTTCTCCTGCACATAGATTTCCAGCAGATAAGTGCGTGCCAGGCCGTGCTGTGGCGTTTTCAGCAGCCTCGTGAACACCTGCTCGGCGCGATCGAGCAGGCCCGCCTTGAGGTAATCCTGGCCCAGTTCGCTCATCGCGCGCAGACGCTGTTCCTCGGCCAGGCCTTCGCGCTCCAGCAGGTTTTCGTGCATGCGGATGGCGCGGTCGAGTTCGCCGCGCCGGCGGAACAGACCGCCCAGCGCAAAGTGCAGATCGATGGTTTCAGGTTCGAGCTTGACGACTTCCAGGAAGGCTTCGATGGCCTTGTCGGGCTGCTCGTTGAGCAGAAAATTCAGACCGCGGAAATACGAGTTGGGCAGCGCGCGTGATTCGGTCACCACTTGCCGGATGTCCACCCGCGCGGCCAGCCAGCCCAGCACGAAAAACAGGGGGAACGCCAGCAGCCACCAGAGCTCGAATTCCATGGGGTTTATACGACGGGCAGGTCGGTTTGCGTGACCGTATCCAGTGCGACCGCTCGCGGCTTGCGGCCCAGCTCGCGCCGCAGGCGGAACAGCGTGGGCAGCAAGGCGAGTACCCCGACCAGGGCGCCGAGGACGAATGCCAACCCCAGCATGACGATCAGCGGCGCCTGCCACACATAATCCAGATAGGAATAAAAAGTCACGCTATGGCTGTTTTTCAGGGCAAAGCCCAGCACCAGCAGAAAAACCAGCAGTTTTGCCAGCAGGCCCAGATAGTGCGTGAAATTTTTCATGTGTATACGCCAGGAAGTTCGCCCATTTTACCCGCGCAGCGCCAATCGCCAAAGAAAACGGCGCCTTGCGGCGCCGTCTTGTTGGTCTTGCTGTCCTTGACCGGATCTACCGGCCGCGAGCCGGCCGTGAACGCGAAGGCGCCGAAGCACCTATAACATCGCACGCGCCCGCCACCACGCCTAGAGCGGAAAATCCACCCGGTCGCGCAATTCCTTGCCGGCCTTGAAGTGCGGCACATACTTCGCCGGCACCTGCACACGCTCGCCAGACTTGGGATTGCGCCCGAGACGGGCGGGACGAAAGCTCAGACTGAAGCTGCCGAAACCGCGGATTTCGATACGCTCCCCGCGCGACAGGTTTTTCGCCAGCGCGTCGAGGATCGTTTTCACCGCCATCTCGATATCCGCAACCGAAAATTGCGAATGCCGGGCCGCCAGTTGAGCAATCAGCTCGGACTTGGTCATGGATTACTCGGCGTTCTTGTTGTCGAGCTTGGCTTTCAGCAGAGCGCCGAGGTTGGTCGAGCCGCTGGCTGCCGCTGCGGATTCGGCCGAGAATTTCTTCATCGCCGCATCCTGCTCGGTCATGTCCTTGGCCTTGATCGACAGGTTGATCACGCGGTTCTTGCGATCCACGTTGATGATCATGGCCTCGATCTCGTCGCCTTCCTTGTAGTGGCTGCGCATGTCTTCGACGCGGTCACGCGAGACCTCGGATGCACGCAGGTAGCCTTCCATGTCGCTGTCCAGCTGCACGGTGGCGCCCTTGGGTTCCACGGTCTTGATGGTGCCCTTGACGATGCTGCCCTTCTCGTGGCCCGACGCGTAGCTGGTCAGCGGATCGCCTTCGAGCTGCTTGATGCCGAGCGAAATGCGCTCGCGCTCGAGGTCGATGCCCAGCACCACGGCTTCCACGTCCTGGCCCTTGCGGAAGTTGCGCACGGCTTCTTCGCCGGGCACGTTCCACGACAGGTCGGACAGGTGAACCAGGCCGTCGATGCCGCCGGGCAGGCCGATGAACACGCCGAAGTCGGTGATCGACTTGATCGCGCCGCCGACCTTGTCGCCCTTCTTGTGGTTCATCGAGAAATCTTCCCACGGGTTCGACTTGCACTGCTTCATGCCCAGCGAGATGCGGCGCTTGTCTTCGTCGATGTCGAGCACCATGACTTCGACTTCGTCGCCCAGCTGCACGATCTTGGAGGGGCTGACGTTCTTGTTGGTCCAGTCCATTTCGGAGACGTGCACCAGACCTTCGATGCCCTCTTCGATCTCGACGAACGCGCCGTAGTCGGTGAGGTTGGCGACCTTGCCGAACATGCGGGTGCCCTGCGGGTAGCGGCGAGCGATGCCGACCCATGGATCGTCACCCAGCTGCTTGATGCCGAGCGACACGCGGTTCTTCTCGGTGTCGTAGCGCAGGATCTTGGCTTCGAGTTCCTGGCCGACGTGCACGACTTCGGACGGATGCTTGACGCGGCGCCAGGCCATGTCGGTGATGTGCAGCAGGCCGTCGATGCCGCCCAGGTCCACAAACGCGCCGTAGTCGGTGATGTTCTTGACCACGCCCTTGACGATGGAGCCTTCCTTGAGGTTCTCCATCATCGCTTCGCGGTCGGCACCCATGGTCTCTTCCAGCACGGCACGGCGCGACACCACGACGTTGTTGCGCTTGCGGTCGAGCTTGATGACCTTGAATTCCATTTCCTTGTATTCGAAGGGCGTGGTGTCCTTGACCGGACGCATGTCGACCAGCGAACCCGGCAGGAAGGCGCGCAGACCGCCCACCAGCACCGTCAAACCGCCCTTGACCTTGCCCTGCACCATGCCGGTGACGATGCGGCCTTCGTTCATCGCCGCTTCCAGATCCAGCCACGCGGCCAGCTTCTTGGCGCGCTCACGCGACAGCTTGGTGGCACCGAAGCCGTCTTCGATCGACTCGATGGCAACGGCAACGAAATCGCCGACCTTGGCTTCGATCTCGCCCTGGTCGTTCTTGAATTCTTCAAGCGGAATCAGGCTCTCGGACTTGAGGCCGGCATTCACCGTCACGAAGTTGTGGTCGATGCCGACGATTTCGGCGGTGATGACTTCACCCTGGCGCATTTCCTGGTGTTCGAGGGATTCCTCGAACAGGGCGGCAAAGCTTTCCATGGATTCGGGGACGGAGGCAGCGGTAGCAGTAGACATTAAAAACCTTCTTGTCCGTCGGTGAGGACGGGGTTAGTTGCACATCGCCAGCCTGCGGGCGCAGGTCTGACACGAGTAATCACTTCATTGCTTGCTGTGGTAGTGCGCCAGCACCGCCTGCACCGCCGATTCGATACCCATATGGGTCGTGTCGAGCAATAACGCATCCGGCGCGGGTTTCAGCGGTGCAACGGTGCGGGCGGAATCGCGCGCATCGCGGGCCTGCATATCCGCAACAAGGGCCGTTAGACTAGCAGAGTTCCCCTTTTCGATCAACTGCTTATAGCGCCGCTCGGCACGCGCCTCGGCGCTGGCGGTGAGGAAGACCTTAGCCCCGGCATCGGCGAACACCACGGTGCCCATGTCGCGGCCGTCGGCCACCAGTCCGGGCGCCTGCCGATAGGCTCGCTGGCGGTCGAGCAGGGCCGCCCGCACCGCCGGCAGCGCCGCCACTTTCGACGCGCCCTCGCCCACGGTTTCGGCGCGGATCGCATCGGTCACGTTCTCGCCCGCCAGCCAGACCGAGCCGTCGCGGAACGTTGCCGGCAAATCGGCCGCCAACTCCGCCACACGCGCCGCGTCGTCCAGCGCCACACCCTGCTTCATCGCCGACAGCGCGGTCAGCCGGTACAGTGCGCCGCTATCGAGGAAATGGAAGCCGAGCGCGGCCGCCACCCGCTCCGCCACGGTGCCCTTGCCCGAGGCCGAGGGGCCGTCGATGGTGATCACGGGTGAAAGGTGAGGGGTGAGGAGCGAGGCGGCGCTCATTGCACAATCCCCGCGAATATTTTGAAATAAGTCGGAAAGGTCTTGTTGACGCAGGCCGGGTCGTTGATGCGCACCGGCACGTTGCCGAGCGACACCAGCGACAGGCACATCGCCATGCGGTGGTCGTCGTAGGTGTCGATCACAGCGTGAGGCGTGAGGTGTGAGGCGTGAGGTGGGGTGATGCGGATGAAGTCCGCGCCCTCCTCGACCGTCGCGCCGACCTTGCGCAGTTCGGTCGCCATCGCGGCAATGCGGTCGGTCTCTTTCACCCGCCAGCTGGCGATGTTCCTGAGCGTGGTCGTGCCGTCGGCAAACAGTGCCGCGACCGCCAGCGTCATCGCGGCGTCGGGAATGGCGTTGCAGTCGAGGTCGATCGCCTTCAGGCGGCCATTTCTGGGTGCTTGCGCCTCGATCCAGTTCGGCCCCATGTCGATCTGCGCGCCCATTTTCGCCAGCGCATCGGCAAAGCGCACGTCACCCTGCACGCTGTCGCGGCCGACGCCCTGCACCCGCACCGGCCCGCCGCCGATGGTGCCCGCGGCGAGGAAATACGACGCCGACGAAGCATCGCCTTCAACCCAGATTTCGCCCGGGCTCTGATAGCGCGCTGCCGCCGGCACGCCGAAGCCTTGCCAGCCGTTGCGCGCGATATCCACGCCAAAGCGGCGCAGCATCGCCAGCGTGATCCCGATATAGGGCTTGGAAATCAACTCGCCCACGACTTCGATCGTGGTATTGCGCTGGCGTAGCGGCAGCGCCATCAGGAGGCCGGTGAGGAACTGGCTCGACACGTTGCCGCGCACCTCGGTGGTGTCGCCGGCGATCTCCGCCGGATGGATCTTCAGCGGCGGAAAGCCCTCCTCGCCCAGATAGTCGATGCGCGCGCCCAAGCGACGCAAGGCGTCGACCAGGTCGCCGATCGGCCGCTCGTGCATCCGCGCCACGCCTTTCAGCACATACTCGCCGCCCGACAGTGCGCACGCGGCGGTCAGCGAGCGGAACGCCGTTCCGGCATTGCCCAGGAACAGTTCGGCCTGCTTGACCGGAAACGCGCCGCCTACGCCGGTGATCTCATAGTCGTCGGAGTCGCTCACCCGCGCCACGCCGACCCCCAGCGCGCGCAAGGCATCGAGCATCACCCGGGTGTCGTCGGAATCGAGCAGCGCCCGCACGATGGTCGTGCCTTTCGCCAGCGCCGCCAGCAGCAGCACGCGATTGGAAATGCTTTTGGAGCCAGGCAGGCGTACCGTGCCACGCGCCGCAGTGCTAGCAGGTAAATCGAGAAATTCCATCAAGTATCCTGGGTTTTCAACCAATGTTCGCGCGCCGCGCGGGCACGCGAAAAAATCTTCAACAAGGCATCGCCATCTTCCGCATCGACTGCCTGGCGAAGAATCTGTAATGCGTCCAGATAGGCATCCAGTTCGGCCACCACCGCATCCCGGTTCGCCAGCGCGATGTCGCGCCACATCTCAGGGCTGCTGCCGGCAATGCGGGTGAAATCGCGGAAGCCGCTGGCGGCAAAGCGGAAGAACGTATCGCCGTCGGCGCGCTCCGCGAGGTCATCCACCAAGGCAAATGCTGCGAGATGCGGCAAATGGCTCACTGCCGCGAAGATGCGGTCGTGCTGCGCGGCCTCCAGCGTTTCGACCTGGGCCCCGGCCGCTTCCCACAGCGCACGCACCGTGGCAATCGCACCGACGCGGGTCTCGGCCTGCGGCGTCAACACCACGCGCTTGCCCTGATAGAGATCGGCGCGCGCAGCACCGGGCCCGCTCTGTTCGGAACCCGCGATGGGATGGCCCGGCACGAAATCGGCAAAACGCGTGCCGAGCGCGACGCGCGCCGCCTCGACCACGTCGGACTTGGTACTGCCGGCATCGGTGACGATGGCGCCGGGCTTCAGGTGCGGCGCCAGGTTTTTCAATACGGCTTCGGTCTCGCCCACCGGCATCGCCAGCAGGATGCAGTCGGCCTGCCCGGCTTCGGTCCAATCCACGGCACGGTCGATCAGGCCGAGTCCGCGCGCAACGGTAAGCCGCGCGGGATTCCGTCCGACGCCCAGCACCTCACGCACCGCTCCGGCCTGTTTCAACGCCAGTGCGAACGAGCCGCCGATGAGACCGGTGCCGACGATGGCGAGCTTGTCGACGATCACAGGCAGGCTCTCAGCGCGTCGAGAAAACGGTCGTTCTGTCCGGCCAGCCCCACCGACACGCGCAGGAACTCGGGCAGGCCGTAATTGGCGACCGGCCGCACGATGACGCCGCGCTTCAGCAATTCGGCGTTGATGCGCGCGGCATCGCCGACTTTCGCCAGCAGGAAATTGCCCTTCGACGGCACGGTGGCGACCTTCATGTCTGCCAGCCCCGCCATCAGCTGCGCCATGCCGGCGCTGTTCAGCGCATAGCTGCGCAACAGGAACGCGAGGTCGTCGAGCGCCGCTTCGGCGGCGGCGAGTGCGGGCGCATTGACGTTGAAGGGATGGCGCACCCGGTTCAGGAGGTCGATGACGTCGGGATGCCCGACGCCGTAACCGACACGTAGTCCGGCAAGACCATAGGCCTTGGAGAAGGTGCGGCTGATCAGCAGGTTCGGAAAGCGCTCGATCCACGCTAGGGTGTCGCAGCGGTCGTCCGTCGGCAGGTACTCGCCGTAGGCTTCGTCGAGCACCACCAGCACCTGTTGCGGCACGGTTGCGAGGAAGGCCTCGATCTCCGCCCAGGGCAAGAAGGTGCCGGTCGGGTTGTTGGGGTTGGCGATCCACAGCACGCGGGTGTCGTCGCGGATGGCCGCGCGCATCGCCGCGAGGTCGTGGCCATAGTCCTTCGCCGGCACCGCGACGCCCTGCGCACCCACGGTCTGCGTGGCGATCGGATACACCGCGAAGGCATGCTGCGCATAGACTGCGGAGGTGCCCGGCGCCAGGAAGGCGCGCGCCGCCATATCCAGGATGTCGTTCGAGCCGTTGCCCAGCACGATCTGCCGTGCCGCAACGCCCAGCTTCGCCGACAACTTCGCCTTCAGCGCAAAACCGGCTCCATCGGGATACAGGGCCATGTCATGCAGCGCGTCCTGCGCCGCCGCCAGCGCCATTGGGCTGGGGCCGAGCGGGTTCTCGTTCGATGCCAGCTTGACGATGTCGGCTTCGTCCAATCCCAACTCGCGCGCGAGTTCGGAAATGGGTTTGCCGGGCTGGTACGGGGCGATCGCACGCACGTACGGCGGTGCGAATTCACAACAATTCATCACGAGGCGACGGGGTAGGAACCCAGAATCTTGAGGAAGGCGGCGCGCGTCTCGATTTCGGCAAGTGCTGCCGCCAGGTTCGCATCCTGGCGGTGGCCCTGGCAGACGACGAAGAAGAGATATTCCCAGTTGCCCGAGCGCGCCGGGCGCGATTCGAGCTTGCTCATGGAGATGCCGGCGTCGGCGAGCGGCTGCAGCAGCTTGACCACCGCGCCCGGCTCGTTCTTCGTGCTCATCACCAGCGAGGTCTTGTCGCGACCCGAGGGCGGGAAATCGTTTTGCCCCAGCACCAGAAAGCGGGTGGTATTGCTGGCTTCGTCTTCGACGCGCGCTTCCACCACGTCAAGGCCATACAGTTCGGCGGCGGCTTCGCTGCCCAGCGTGGCGGCATCGGATTCGGCCGCCGCGCGGCGCGCCCCTTCGCTGTTGCTGACCACGCTGACGCGTTCGGCATTGGGGAGATGGCGAGCCAGCCACTGCTGGCACTGGGCAAGTGATTGCGCGTGGCCATACACGCGCTGGATGCCGCCCAGCCCGCCATGTTTTCTCATGAGCGTCTGATGGATCGGCAGCATGACCTCGCCGCAGATCTTGAGCGTGCTGGCGACGATGAGGTCGAGCGTGCGGCCGATCACGCCTTCGGTCGAGTTCTCCACGGGCACCACGGCAAAATCGGCACGCCCCGTCTCCACCGCCTGGAAGCAGGCGTCGATGTCGGCTTCGGCGAGCGCTTCGGCCTCATGGCCGAAATGCTTGTGGACCGCCTGCTGGCTGAACGTGCCGGCCGGACCGAGATAGGCGATGCGCGTGGTTTGTTCCAGCGCGCGGCAGGCGGAAATGATCTCGCGGATCAGGCGCTCGACCGCATCGCCCGACAACGGGCCGGGATTGGTCTCGCGCAGGCGCCGCACGATCTGCGCCTCGCGTTCGGGACGGTAGATCTTCTCGCCGTTCTTGGCGCGCCCGACCTGCTGGGCGATGCCCGCCCGCTCCGAGATCAGCTGCAGGATGGCGTCGTCGATGCTGTCGATGCGCGCACGCAACGCGCCCAGCTCGGTCGGCGCGCCCGGCGCGCTGTGTGCGTCGTCCGTCATGCCGGCAGGTAGCGTACGGCCAGCACCCCGGCAATCGCAGCAAGCTGCTGCATGACTGCAGCGGTGGCGGCGCTGTCGATGTCGACCAAGGTATACGCCATGTCGCCCTTCGACTTGTTGACCATGTTGTGGATGTTGAGTCCGGCAGCGGCGAGCACCGACGAAATCTGTCCCACCATGTTGGGCACGTTGGCGTTGGCAATCGCGATGCGGTACGCGGATTCGCGCGGCATGCTGACGTTGGGGAAGTTGACCGCGTTGAGGATGTTGCCGTTTTCGAGATAGTCGGCGAGCTGCTCGGCCACCATCACCGCGCAGTTTTCCTCGGCTTCCTCAGTGGAAGCGCCGAGATGCGGCAGCGCCACCGCCTTGGCGTGACCCTTCAGCGCGTTGGCCGGGAAGTCGCAGATATAGGCGTGCAGCTTGCCGGCGTCGAGCGCCTCGATCACGGCGGCATTGTCGACCACGCCTTCGCGCGCGAAATTGAGCAGCACCGCGTCCGAACGCATCATCCCCAGCCGCTGGGCGTTGACGAGGTTGCGGGTGGCGTCCAGCAGCGGTACGTGCAGCGTGACGAAGTCGGCCATGCGCAGCACGTCCTCGACGCTCTCCGCACGCCTGACCTGCGACGGCAGCCGCCATGCCGCATCAACCGTGATCGCCGGATCGAAGCCGACGACGTTCATGCCGAGCTTGATCGCCGCCTCGGCAATGGTGGAACCGATGGCGCCCAGGCCGATCACGCCCAGCGTGCGGCCCGGCAGCTCCATGCCGGCGAACTGCTTCTTGCCGGCCTCGGTCGCCTTGTGCATCTCTTCATCCGTCCCGGACAAGCCTTCGACGAACTTCAGCGCCGGCACCAGGTTGCGCGCGCCCAGCAGCATACCGGCGATCACCAGTTCCTTCACTGCGTTGGCGTTGGCACCGGGCGCGTTGAACACCGGAACGCCGCGTTCCGACAGTTTCTTCACCGGGATGTTGTTGGTCCCCGCGCCGGCACGGGCGATCGCGCGCACCGATGCGGGGATGTCCATCTCGTGCATGTTGGCCGAGCGCACCAGGATGCCGTCGGGGTCGGTCACGTCGCCGCCGACCGTATAGGCCTCCGGCAGCCGCGCCAGTCCGCGCGCGGAAATGGCATTGAGCGTGAGTATCTTGCGCGGCTCAGCCATGGCTTTTCTCGAATTCGCGCAGGCAGTCGACCAGCGCACGCACGCCCTCGATCGGCATGGCGTTGTAGATCGAGGCGCGCATGCCGCCGACCGAGCGGTGGCCCTTCAGCTGGATCAGGCCACGTTCCTTGGCGGCCTTGAGGAAAGCCTCGTCGAGCGCGGCGTCCTTCAGCGTGAACGGTACGTTCATCAGCGAGCGGTTGTCTTTCGCCACCGGCGAGTTGTAGAAGTCGGTCGCGTCGAGATAGTCATACAACAGGCCCGCCTTCTCGCGGTTGGTCTTCTCCATCGCGGCGAGGCCGCCACGCACCTTCAGCCACTTGAACACCAGTCCCGCCGTGTACATGGCGAAGGTGGCCGGGGTGTTGTACATCGAGTCGTTGTCGGCGTGGATCTTGTAGTCGAACATGGTCGGGGTGCCTTTCAGCGTCTCCCCGATCAGGTCGTCGCGCACGATGACGATGGTGAGACCGGCCGGGCCGATGTTCTTTTGCGCGCCGGCGTAGATCACGCCGAACTTCGACACGTCGATCGGGCGCGACAGGATGGTCGACGACATGTCGGCTACCAGCGGTATGCTGCCTGTCTGGGGCGTCCAGAAGATTTCCACGCCACCGATGGTCTCGTTGGGCGTGTAGTGCACGTAGGCCGCGTTGGGATCGAGCTTCCACTGGTCCTGCGTCGGCGCGTAGCTGAAGTTCTTGTCCTCGCTCGTCGCCACCACGTTCACGGCGCCGTAGCGTTTCGCTTCCTTGATCGCCTTCTTCGACCACTCGCCGGTGTTGAGGTAATCGGCGCCTGCTTTGCCGCGCAGCAGGTTCATCGGCACCATCGCGAACTGGCTGGACGCGCCACCCTGCAGGAACAGCACCTTGTAATTGGCGGGGATGCCCATCAGTTCGCGCAGGTCGGCTTCGGCCTCGGCGGCGATGCCCATGAACTCCTTGCCGCGGTGGCTCATTTCCATCACCGACATGCCGGAACCGTGCCAGTCGACCAGCTCGGTCTGCACCTGTTGCAGCACATCCTTGGGCAGCACGGCCGGGCCGGCGCTGAAGTTATAGATCGTCATCTCTTCTATCCTTTCATTGATTCCGGTGCAAAATCATTCGTGGCGCGAAGCCGAGCCGCAGACAGTACACCAAGTACGGCAAGGCGAAGGCGACAAAACCACGGGTGATTTTGTGCCGGAATCATTCCTCTTCGTTGTCGGTTTCAGCCAGTTTTTCCAGGCTAATCAGTGTCTCGCCCTTGTCCAGGTTGATCAGCGTGACGCCTTGCGTGGCACGGCTCATGGCGCGGATTTCCTTGACGCGGGTGCGGATCAGCACGCCGCCGGTGGTGATCAGCATGATCTCGTCGTCCGGCTTCACCAGTGTTGCAGCCACCACCTTGCCATTCCGTTCGCTGGTCTGGATCGCAATCATGCCTTGCGTCGCACGCGCGTGGCGGGTGTATTCGGTGATCGACGTACGCTTGCCGAAGCCGTTCTCGGTCGCGGTCAGCACGAAGTCGTTCTCGTCTTCGGCCACCAGCAGCGAAATCAGCTTCTTGCCCTTGGCGAGCTTCATGCCGATGACGCCGCGTGCGGTGCGGCCCATCGGGCGCACGTCGTTCTCGTCGAAGCGCACCGCCTTGCCGCCGTCGGAGAACAGCATAACGTCGTGGCGGCCGTCGGTGATCGACGCGCCGATGAGGAAATCGCCGTCATCCAGCCCCACCGCGATGATGCCGGCGGTGCGCGGACGCGAGAAGTCGCTCAAGGGCGTCTTCTTGACGATGCCGTTGCTGGTCGCCATGAAGACGTATTGATCGTCGTCGAAGGTCTTGACCGGCAACAGCGCATTGATCTTCTCGCCGTCTTCCAGCGGCAGCAGGTTGACGATGGGCTTGCCGCGCGCCGCCCGTCCGCCCTGCGGCACGTTGTAGACCTTGAGCCAGTACAGCCGGCCACGGTTGGAGAAGCAGAGGATGTAGTCGTGGGTATTGGCGATGAACATCTTCTCGATGAAGTCTTCGTCCTTGGTACCCGCTGCCTGCTTGCCGCGCCCGCCGCGCTTCTGCGCACGGTAATCGTCGATCGGCTGCGACTTCATGTAGCCGCCGTGCGACAGCGTGACGACCATCTCTTCCGGCTTGATCAGGTCTTCCATCGACATGTCCTGCGCGTTCTCGACGATGGCCGAGCGGCGCGCGTCGCCAAACTGGTCGCGGATCTGCGTCAGTTCCTCGCGGATGATCTGGGTGATGCGCGAAGGATTGGCGAGGATGTCGAGCAGGTCGGCAATCTTAGCCATGATCTCCTTGTACTCGCCGATGATCTTGTCCGATTCCAGATTGGTCAGGCGCTGCAGCTGCATTTCGAGGATGCGCTGCGCCTGGATCTCGGACAGGTGGTAGCCGTCGCCATGCAGGCCGAACTCGGGGCCGATGTTCACCGGGCGCGAGAACTCGGGATCGATGCGCGCCAGCATTTCCTCGACCATCGCCGACTTCCAGGCACGGCCGAGCAGGCGCTCCTTGGCGATCACCGGGGTTTCCGACGACTTGATCAGCTCGACGATCTCGTCGACGTTGGCCAGCGCCACGGCGAGGCCTTCGAGGATGTGGCCGCGTTCGCGCGCCTTGCGCAGATCGAACACCGTACGGCGGGTGACGACTTCGCGGCGGTGACGCAGGAAGGCGTCGAGCATTTCCTTCAGGTTGAGCAGGCGCGGCTGGCCTTCGATCAGCGCCACCATGTTCATGCCGAAGGTATCCTGCATCTGCGTCTGCTTGTACAGGTTGTTCAGGATCACGTCGGCGTTTTCGCCGCGCTTCAGCTCAATGTAGACGCGCATGCCCGACTTGTCGGACTCGTCGCGCAGGTCGGCGATGCCGTCGATCTGCTTTTCGCGCACCAGCTCGCCGATCTTGATCAGCAGGTTGGCCTTGTTCACCTGGTAGGGCAGTTCATCGATGATGATGGCCTGCTTGCCGCCGCTCTTGTCGAGGTCCTCGATGTGGCAGGTGGCGCGCATCACCACGCGGCCGCGGCCGGTGCGGTAGCCGTCGCGCACGCCGGAGAGGCCGTAGATGATGCCGGCGGTCGGGAAATCCGGCGCCTTGACGATGCTGATCAGCGATTCGATGTCGATCTCGGGATCGTCCAGCAGCGCAAACAGCGCGGCGCAGATGTCGGTCAGGTTGTGCGGCGGGATGTTGGTCGCCATGCCCACCGCGATGCCGGACGAGCCGTTGATCAGCAGGTTGGGGATCTTGGTCGGCAGCACCAGCGGTTCCTGCTCGGAGCCGTCGTAGTTGGGGCCGAAGTCGACCGTTTCCTTGTCGAGGTCGGCCAGCAATTCGTGCGCGATCTTCGACATGCGCACTTCGGTGTAACGCATCGCCGCCGCGTTGTCGCCATCCACCGAGCCGAAGTTGCCCTGGCCGTCGATCAGTGGGTAGCGCAGCGAGAAGTCCTGCGCCATCCGCACCATGGTGTCGTATACCGCGGTATCGCCGTGCGGGTGGTATTTACCGATGACGTCGCCGACCACGCGCGCCGACTTCTTGTATGCCTTGTTCCAGTCGTTGCCCAGTTCGTTCATCGCGAACAGCACGCGACGATGCACAGGCTTCAGGCCGTCGCGCACGTCCGGCAGCGCGCGCCCGACGATCACGCTCATGGCGTAATCGAGATACGACCGCCTCATCTCCTCTTCGAGGCTGACCGGGAGGGTTTCCTTGGCAAACTGTTCCATAACCGGTTTTTTATTTATTCAGGCTTTAAAGCACGCGATTTTAGCATGGTCGGGAGGCTCGGCCGCCTTTGCCAAACCACGGCCAAACAGTGAGAATGCAGGCCACCATGAAAGCCCCCGCCGACCTTCTTCTCCTGCCGCAATGGGTGGTACCCGTCGAATCGGGGGGGCCGCTATCCGACCACGCCGTCGTCGTGCAGGCCGGCCGCATCCTCGACGTGCTGCCCGCCGATGCCGCACAGGCCCGCTACGACGCCGTGCAGACGCTCCCCCTGCCGGGCCGGGCGCTGATCCCGGGTTTGGTCAATCTGCACGGCCACGCCGCGATGTCGCTGTTTCGCGGCTTCGCCGACGACCTGCCGTTGATGGCCTGGCTCAACGACCGCATCTGGCCGGCCGAGAAGAAGCACGTGTCCGAGGCCTTCGTGCGCGACGGCACCCTGCTCGCCGCCGCCGAAATGCTGGCGGGCGGCATCACCACCTGCAACGACATGTACTTCTTCCCCAAGGCCGCAGGCGAAGCCTTCCTGCAGGCGGGGATGCGCGCCACCCTGGGCATGATCGTGCTGGAATTTCCCAGCGCCTACGCCTCGGACGCCGACGACTACCTGGCCAAGGGGCTGGCCCTGCGCGACGAACTGAAGGACGAACCGCTGCTCGCCTTCGCCTTCGCCCCGCACGCGCCCTACACCGTCTCGGACGCCACCTTCGGCCGCATCAACACCCTGACCGAGCAGCTCGGCCTGCCCATCCACACCCACATCCACGAAACCGACGACGAAATCCGGGACAGCCTGAAGCAATACGGCGTGCGGCCGCTGGAACGGTTGGCGCGCCTGGGGCTGCTGGGGCCGAATTTCATCGGCGTCCACGCCGTGCATGTGAACGAGGCCGAAATCGGACTCTTGGCGCAGCACGGCTGCCACCTGGCCCACTGCCCGACCTCGAACCTGAAACTGGCCTCCGGCATTGCGCCGGTGGACCGCTTCATCCGAGCCGGCATCAACCTCGGCTTCGGCACCGACGGCGCCGCCAGCAACAATCGCCTCGACCTGTTCGGCGAAATGCGCCTGGCCGCCCTGCTGGCCAAGGGCGCCAGCGGCGACGCCGCTGCCCTGCCCGCCGCCGCCGCGCTGCGTGCCGCCACGCTGGACGCTGCCCGCGCGCTCAACCTCGACAGCCAGATCGGCAGCATCGTCCCCGGCAAGCGCGCCGACCTGGTCGCGGTCGACTTGCACGCCCTGTCCGGCCAGCCGGTGTTTGACCCCGTCTCCCACCTGGTTTACGTTGCGGGACGCGAGCACGTCACCCATGTGTGGGTCGACGGCAAGCTGAAACTGAATGACCGCCGTCTGGTCAATCTCGATATCGACGACCTGACCGCCCGCGCCGCCTACTGGCGCACCAAACTCGCCCCACAAGGATAGCCATGAGCAACGTCGACGCTGCCGAAATCGCCAAGTTTTCCGAACTCGCCCACCGCTGGTGGGACCCGAACTCCGAATTCAAGCCGCTGCACGAAATCAACCCCCTGCGCCTGAAGTGGATCGACAAGCAGGCGCCGCTGGCCGGCAAGACCGTGCTCGACGTCGGCTGCGGCGGCGGCATCCTGGCCGAAGCCATGGCCGCCGCCGGCGCCACGGTGAGCGGCATCGACCTCTCCGAGAAGGCGCTCAAGGTCGCCAAGCTGCACCTCTACGAATCGGGCCACAGCGTCGACTACCAGCTGGTCTCCGCCGAAGACTACGCAGCGCAGCACGCCGGCGAGTTCGACGTCGTCACCTGCATGGAAATGCTCGAACACGTGCCCGACCCGGCCTCCATCGTCGCCGCCTGCGCCAGGCTGGTGAAACCGGGCGGCTGGGTGTTCTTCTCCACGCTGAACCGCAACGCCAAGAGCTACCTCTTCGCCATCGTCGGCGCCGAATACGTCCTCAAGCTGCTGCCGCGCGGCACCCACGACTACGCCAAGTTCATCCAGCCCGCCGAGCTCGCCCGCATGACGCGCGAAGCCGGGCTCGACACCCGGGAACTGATCGGCATGACCTACAACCCGCTGACCAAGATCTACAAGCTGGAAGCCGACACCGACGTCAACTACCTGCTGGCCACCCGCCGGGGAGACTGAAGCCGTGAAGCTCGATAACATCCGCGCCGTCCTGTTCGACCTCGACGGCACCCTGGTCGACACCGCCCCCGACCTCGGCCACGCGCTCAACCTGCAGCGCACGCGCCACGGCCTGCCGCCGCTGGCCGACGAGCTCATCCGCCCGCAGGCCTCGCACGGCGCGCGCGGTCTGCTCGGCCTCGGCTTCGACCTGCATCCCGACGACCCGCACTTTGCGTCCATGCGCGAGGAATTCCTGCAGCTGTACGCCGACAACATCTGCCGCCACTCGCGGCCCTTCCCCGGCATCCTCGAATTGCTCGATGCGCTGGAACAGCGCGGCCTCGCCTGGGGCGTGGTCACCAACAAGCCGGCGCGCTTCACCGAGCCGCTGATGTCCATCCTCGACCTGGCCGAGCGCGCCACCTGCATCGTCTCCGGCGACACCTGCCCGCAGCCCAAGCCGCACCCTGCCCCCATGCTCGCCGCCGCCGAACTCTGCAATGCCCTGCCGGCGCAATGCCTGTACCTGGGCGACGCCGAGCGCGACATCCAGGCCGCCACCGCCGCCGCCATGCCGGCGCTGGTCGCCGCCTGGGGCTATCTCGATGCCGCCGACCAGCCGCATACCTGGGGCGCCCACGCGGAGATCCATCGCCCGCTCGACACCCTCGACTACCTGGCGCCCTGAACCATGGACTACACCCTCCTCAAGCATATCCACCTCACCACCATCGCCATCACGCTGACGCTATTCCTCCTGCGCGGCGCCTGGATGATGGCCGACTCCCCCCGGCTGCAGGCACGCTGGGTGCGCATCGTCCCGCATGTCAACGACACCCTGCTGCTGATCAGCGGCTTCGGCCTCGCCATCATGCTGGGCCAGTACCCGCTGGTGGACGGCTGGCTCACCGCCAAGCTTTTCGCGCTGATCGTCTACATCGTGCTCGGCACCATCGCCCTCAAGCGCGGCAGGACCAAACGCACGCGCATCGCCGCCTGGATCGCCGCCCTGCTCGTGCTCGGCTACATCGTCGCGGTTGCGGTCACGCACAACCCCTTGCCTTTCCTGTAATTGAACTCCCCTTGATTCCGTTCGGGCTGAGCCTGTCGAAGCCCTATACCCATTCGGACATGCCTTTCGCCAAGCTCAGGACAGGCTTCGACAGGCTCAGCCCGAACGGGGTTGAGACCTGCCGCGATTTATCCCCCCGCCCCGGAACTTTCCCGCCACTCCGCCCTCTATGCGGTACACTTGTTGCAGCAACACACATGGGGCCGACCTGGCTTCGACGTGGGTCGCAAAGCAGCGTAGGGCATACCGAGGGTCAGAGCACCTCGTAAATCCAACTGAAAAACTTTAGTCGCAAACGACGAAAACTACGCCCTGGCCGCTTAAGGTCCAGGACTCACACTAGCCTGTTCATGGGCTAGGTCGGGGCAACCCGGCTGTGAGTTAATTCACATGAAATCGTGCTTGTCCGGGTCGCTTGGGCAGGTGCAAAATCCAAGGCGACTCGGCGAGATCCAGCCTGTTCGGCGGGCGTGATGGAGCTTAAAGCTTAAAAACACCGGACTAAGTATGTAGAACTGCCTGTAGAGGGCTTGCGGACGCGGGTTCGATTCCCGCCGGCTCCACCAGATTCCGATCCCTGGTGGTCCAAAGAAGGCCATAATCCTTGTTAAAAGGGTTATGGCCTTTTTATTTGCCTATTACGTCCAGTAAGGCCCGGTGAAATCTAACGGTAACTGGCGGGACTACTGGGTTCATCCGCCGCGTTATCAATAGAGATAGATAGTGGCGCAGTCAGCTACGCAACCCCACCGTCGCCTACTCGGCCAAAGGCGACGAAGGGTTTTCGATTCGCTCCGTCCGCAGTGCAATCAGCACCGGACACTGGCTTGTCTGGGAAACGGAAATGGCTACTTTGGTGATGTCAGTCGGCCGGACACAACGACCCGGAAGAGCCAGTCATGACTTCACGCCGTATGCATATCGGTTCAGTAGCGAAACCGGTCATGTAGCAGTCCGCATCGCGTTCATCACGCCCATAAATGGCCGGCAAAAATTGGAGCATAATCGGTCTGCATCATTATCCTTTTTCATAACGCAAACCGGACTAGGCGCTAAAAAGCTCGATATCGTGACTTACTCTTACCGGAAAGCCGAACAAACAGAAAGAGAACCTATTTTCAATTTGTATTGCTTGGTAATGCGCGGCTACATTTCTGAAATATGGGGCTGGGATGATAAGTGGCAAGAAATCGACTTTTCTGCTCACTTTGTTCCAAGAGACATTACGCTGGTGCATAAAGAGCGAGAGTTAGTCGGGTATTCCCATGTCGAAAACCGGGGAGACCAGTTGTTCATAAGAATGATCGTTGTTCATCCGCATCACCAGCGCAAGGGAATCGGAAGCAAGCTGCTTGAGTCCGCGATTGCGTCGGGCAATGAACAATCCAAGAGCATCGAATTGGAGGTATTCAAAATTAACGATGAAGCAAAGAAATTCTATGAAAGGCATGGCTTCAATGTTGAGGATGAAACTGCTAGTAGTTATGTCATGGGACTCATGCCTAATACCGAACTCGAATAGGGCAAAAATGCTCGCAGCCCCTTTAAACGGTCATACAACATTACTGGGCCATTCTCGTAGCAAATGGCTGAACTAATAGAGTTCGAGACTGAGCGCCTTCGCTTACGGCAGTGGACCCCCGATGACCGTGCTCCGTTCGCCGCTCTCAACTCAGACCCAAGAGTCATGGTGTACTTAAATTCTCCGCTCACGCGCGCGGAGAGCGACGCAATGGCCGACCGTTGTCAGTCGCTCATTGAAGAGCGGGGTTGGGGATTCTGGGCGACTGAATTAAAGGCCACTCACGATTTCATCGGGTTTGTCGGCTTGCACATCCCCTCCGCCGAGCTTCCGTTCTCTCCCTGCGTAGAGCTTGGCTGGCGTCTAGCGTTTCAGTACTGGGGCAAAGGTTTCGCTTCCGAAGCCGCAAAAGGGGCGCTTCGCGTTGCTTTTCAGTCACTAGCTCTGCCGGAGGTCGTCTCCTTCACCACCATCCACAACCACAGGTCGCGTGCCGTTATGGAGCGTCTCGGTATGCAGGAATCTGGAATCTTTGAGCACCCACAAGTACCAGAAGGTAGCGCCTTGCGGCTTCATTGCCTGTACCGAATTTCCAGTGACTGCAATGTCCCCAGGCTTGATTTCACTCGCCGGCATCCAGGCACGGCATATACCTAAAGCGTATTGGATTGATCTATGTCACGCATCTCACAATCAGACAATGGCTCTTCCCCTTGGGAGCGTTTGCTGGGCCATACGCCGACGATACTTGAGCGATGGATCGCGCTTGAGAACGCCTTCTTTTCGAGCGATACGTTCTCGCCTGAGCTGCGTGAACAGGTGCGGCGAGCGTTGGCATTTGGCAATGGCTGCGAATACTGCATGGCAAAAGCCGGACGGCCAGATGAGAAGCTGCCCGACCCCAGAATCTCTCTTGCAGTTGGTTTCGCGCAACTTTTTGTCCGCGATCATCGAGAAATCGATGAAGGCATTTTCAGTGTGCTCAAGACAGAATTCTCCGACAAAGAAATTGCCGAATTGTTTGCTTATATGTCATTCATTTGCGCTTCTCAAATGTTTGGCGCGTCGCTCGATCTGAAGCCTCGTGAAACTTATGAGTCACCCGGCACTTGACACGCTAACCCCTCGGTCAAGGCGCTCCCTTCGGTCGCTGGGACGCGCCGCAAGCGGCGCGCCGCTTACCTCAAACGTTAGCCCACTCAAAAATGTCGCCAAGCAGAATGGCAACCAATAAGAACCAACACTTTGTTCCTCGATGCCACTTGCGACCCTTCACGTTGGGAGGTGAGAACGCAGCAATCAACCTCCTTAACCTTGACCGTAAGACATTAGTACCCAATGCGCCGGTTAAGAATCAGTGTTCTGGGGACTATTTCTACGGCAAAGATGAGCTACTAGAAAAAGCCATTCAACTGATTGAATCAGGTTACGGTCAAGCTCTGCTTGATCTCACCAAAAATAGTCGCATCCTTACCGAGGGCAATAAAACCGTATTCAAAACATTCTGGCTCTTTCAACATCTTCGGACAGAAGCTGCAGCAATGCGCGCCGTCGAAATGGCTGAAGCAACCCGATCCGTAGCAGACCTTCCTCCAGGTGAATTTACCCTCGGAATCAAAGAAGCCGTGCAGATGGCATGTAGGGTTTTTGCCGAATCAATGCATGAGATTGACGATCTCAAATTTTGCATCCTCAAGAATAAGTCCGAATTTCCATTCATAACATCTGACAACCCGGCAGTGCTAACAAATAAGTGGCGACTCGACAAAGATCGAGCCCCTGGGCACTCCTTTGGCATGGGGTCATCAGGAATGCTGGCACTCCTGCCACTCACTCCGAAGCTCCTTTTCCTGGGTTATGACGGCGACGTTTATAGCGTCCCTAACGAGCGCGGCGTTGTAGAGATAAAGAGCGCTCGCGACGTAATCGCCCTCAATCGACATCAATTTCTTCAGTGTGTTGCGAATGTCTATGTGCATGATGCAACCCATGAAGAGGCCCTAATCAAGCATTACTCAGAGATTGAGGCCGTGCGCCCCAAGGTCCGGCATCTTGTTCACTACGCGCAAATTGACTGCACTGTCGGAGGCCACAATCGATACGTCGTCATCCCACCAGAAGATCGTGACAGAACGAAGGAGGCGATCATGCACTCTCAAGTCATCCATCCACGCCCGGGAGTTTGGCCGAGCCAAATCCGGATTCGGACCAATGGATCTGTGTACACCAATGGAACAGGCATGGGGTACGTCAGGTTGTCCCGAACATTGGTAGCGTCTAGGCGAGAGTTTTGGAGGGAACGTCCGTGACAATGGTCTAACTGTCGGTTCAATGCGGACGCCAACATGGACTTTGAACGTCTGCTTCCCGCCGCAAAGCAGGCATCAAATTCAGATCACATCATGTCCAATTTGGTTCGGGTTCTACCATCCGAACTGAGGAAAGCTGTTGTTCAGGGGCGAGATGCGAGCCAACGACCGGTCTTGCGAGGACAGCGGACGCGGTCAATCGAAAGGCCGTTGTCGCCTATGGCCGAACAAGAGACGGTCCACTACCCAAAATCATGCGGAACCCTCTGATGCCTACTGCAGCGGGACAAACTGCCTGCGGCCCAGCGCCCGCCACACTTCGCTCATGAAGCGGCGCTGGTTGAAATCCGACTTTTCCATGATCTGGGTGACGCGGCCGTTCAACGCGTGCCGGTCCTCTGTCGTCAGCAGCTTGGCGGTGAGGATGAGGATGGGGATCTTGGCCGTTTCGGGATGCGCGGCGAGCGCCTCCACCACTTCGAAGCCGCTCACCTCGGGCATCATCAGGTCGAGGATGATCAGGCTGGGCAGATGGGTTTTCGCCATCGAAATGCCTTCGGCCCCGCCAGACGCCTGCAGTACCTTGAAGGGAAAGGATCTCAGGTAGGCCATGGCGAGTTCGACCGCATGCGGATCGTCGTCCACGACCAGGATGGTCCGCGGCTCGCCGGCTTCGTCGGTGCGCCCGAGCCCGAGCCGCTCCAGCGCGGCATCGAGGCCATCCTTCAACACGGGCTTTTGCAGCACCTCGGCGGCCCCCAGCGAGAAGCCTTTGCTGCAGTCGGCGACGATTGACATGATGACCACGGGGGTCTGCGCGAACTGGGGGTTCTGCTTGATCCGGGCAAGGAGTTCCCAGCCGTCTATGTCGGGCAGCAGGATATCGAGGCTGATCAGGTCGGGCCACGGCGGCTCGCTCAGCATGGAGAGCGCGATCTGGGCCGACGCTGCGCGCATGACTTCGCAACCGTTGGCCTCCAGTTGCATGCGGATGAGATCGGCCGCCTGGTTGTTGTCCTCTACCACCAGCACCCGCGGTGCTTCCGCCACCACCGGCGTGGCATCGGGCCGGATCAGGATGGCCTGCCTGTCTGATTCGTCGGGCGTGTCGCGGTAAGGCAGCCATACCGTGAAGCGGCTGCCGCGGCCGGGCAGGCTGGCCACCCGCACGGCGCCGCCATGCAGTTCCGCCAGTTTGCGCACCAGTGCCAGTCCCAGGCCCGTTCCTTCGAAACGGCGGGACAGCGAACTGTCGATCTGGACGAAAGGCTGAAACAGCCGCGCCATGTCGTCCGCCTCGATGCCGATGCCGCTGTCGGACACGTCGATCTGCAGGAAGGCATCGACGTTTTCGGGAAGCGGGGTGCGCACCTCGGGCAGGTCGCCCGCCCGCTGCAACGCCGCCTCGCGCGTCACCACGCCGGCATGCAGCGTGACCGCGCCACCTTCCGGCGTGAATTTGACCGCATTGGAAAGCAGGTTGTAGACGATCTGCTTGAGCTTGCGCGGATCCAGCCAGCACGGCGCCATCTCCTCGGGCACGTCCAGCTTCAGGCTGATCCGGTGCGCCAGCGATTTCTCCTTGACGATGGAGAGGCTGCCGCCCAACAGGGGGATGGGATCGGTCTTCTCCAGTTCCAGGTGCATCTTGCCCGCCTCGACCTTGGACAGATCGAGCACGTCGTTGATGAGCGCGAGCAGATGCTGGCCGCTGTCGAATATGTCGCACAGATATTCGTGCTGCTTGTCGTTCAGTTCGCCGACCAGGCCGTCGCGCAATACTTCCGAAAAGCCGATGATCGCGTTGAGCGGCGTGCGCAGTTCGTGGCTCATGCTGGCCAGGAATTCGCTTTTGAAGCGGGTCGATTCCTCGGCGGCCTGGTGCATCTGGATGAGCAGGCTTTCCTTTTCCTTGGCGGCGCTGATGTCGTCGATCATCCAGATCGCGCCGTCCGGATAAAGCTCGGGATCCAGCGGCTTGTGGACGACGTGCGCCCAGAACGGAACGGCCTGGCGCTTCAGCTGGATCTCGGTATCGAAGATCTCGCTTGGCGCACGTTCCTGCCCGGTGCCGCCCCATAGCGTCCCGCTTCCTGCCGGCTGCAGCAGCGAGCCGATCGGCGTGCCCGCCAGGGCGTCAGGCGAAACCGTGCCGAACAGGTCGGCCGTCTTGGGATTGGCGCGCACGATGCGGTTGTGGGTGGAAAAAACCACGCCCACCTGGATGTTGTCGAGGATGGTTTCCAGCTCCAGAGTGCGTTCGCGCACGCGCTTCTCGAGTTCGGCGTAGACCTGTACGTTCTCCAGCGCGACCGCCGTCGTGTCCGCGAGCGCCTGCAGCACCTTCACCTGTTCGGGGCTCGGCTGATGCCGCTCCGCCCAGTAGTTGCCGATGGCGCCCACCGGATCCAGGGTGCGGATCGGCACCATCGCCAGGCTTTTGACAAAGGTGGGGCGATAGGCATCGGCGGGAATGCGCGAATCGGCGTAGATGTCCTCGATCACCGCAGGCTGCCGATTCAACATGGCCCAGCCGCTGATGCAGACATCCATGGGAAAACGCTGCCCTTTCCACAAGGGGCTGATCGCATCCTCGTCGGCGTAGAAGCATTTGTCGCCGTCCCGCAGCACGAAGGTTGCGCCGTCGGCGCCGGTGAGCGCACGCGCCGCATGCTTGACGATGTCCATCACCGTGGCCAGGTCGCGCGCCATCGACAGGCGTTGCACGACCTCGACCAGCTGTTCCATCGCATGGCCGTACCACAGGGCCCGCTCCCGGGCGTTTCCGGAGTCTGTCATGGCGAGGTCCGTGTCGGTGTGATCGGGGAGGTGGGTGCGCGCGCCATCGCTCAGTCGGTGTGCGATTGATAGATGTCGTTGAATACGTCGGCACAGCGGATAAACGCGGCCAGCACGGCAGGATCGAAGTGGCTGGGGTGGGTCCGCTCGTCTCCCTCGACGATCAGGCTGAAGGCCTGATCATGGGTAAACGCGGGCTTGTAAGGGCGTACGCTGCGGAGCGCATCGTACACGTCGCAGATCGCCATGATCCGCGCTTCCAGCGGGATGGCTTCCCCCGCAAGCCGGCCCGGATAGCCACTGCCATCCCATTTCTCATGGTGATTCTGGGCAATGGCCGCACCCATGCGGGTGTAGGGCGAAGTACTCCTCCCGCTGCCCAGGATCCTGGCGCCGAGTTCGGCATGGGACTTCATGCTCTCCCACTCCACCGGATCGAGGCGGCCCGGCTTGAGCAGGACCATATCCGGCACGCCGATTTTGCCGATGTCGTGCAGCGGGCTCGCATGATAGATCGTCTCGACGAACTCAGCCGGCATCCCCAGTTGTCCGGCCAGGTGCTTGCAGTAGTGGCTGATGCGGCGGATATGCGCACCGGTCTCCTCGTCGCGGAATTCCGCCGCGCGCAAAATGGTGTAGAGCGTGTCGAACTGGCTTTCGACGAGTTGCTCGGTGCGTTCCCTCACCTGCACTTCCAGCGTGTGGTTGTAGTTGGCGAGAAAATCGCTGTATTCCTTGAGCCGCAAGAGGTTCCGGACGCGCACCCACAATTCCGCGCGGTCCACCGGCTTGGTGAGGAATTCCTCGACGCCGCTCTGCAGCGCGGCCAGCCTCGATTCGCGTCCCGACAGGGAAGTCACCATGATGATGGGAATGGCCCGGGTGGCATCGGCGGCCTTGAGTTCCGCCGCGACCTGGAAGCCGTCCTTGCCCGGCATCATGGCATCGAGCAGGATGAGGTCCGGCTTCTCCGTCGTCGCCCACTGGAGGGCGGCTTCGCCGGTCTGCGCCTCGAACGTGAGATAGCCTTCGGATTTCAGCAGCAGCGAGAGATGGGCCCGGTTCTTGGCGTCGTCATCGACGATCAGGATGGTTTTTTGTATGACGGCGGCGTCCATGTGTGCCTATTCTCCCTGCAGGTCTACGGTCGCGCCGGCGGGCAGCGCGGCGGCAATCGTTTCGAGAAACATTCGGTAATTGAAGGGTTTGGCGATATAGCCGTCGCAGCCCGCCGCCCGGATCTTGTCCTCGTCGCCTTTCATCGCAAAGGCCGTGAGCGCAAAAACCTTGCTGTGCCGCAAGCCGGCATCTGCCTTGATCACTTGGGTGGCGGCGAGTCCGTCCATCCCGGGCAGCTGAATATCCATCAGGATGATGTCAGGCCGATGCATCCGCGCCAGCGCGATTCCGGCTTGCGCGTCGCTCGCCTGCAATGCCGTGTAGCCGGCGTTTTCCAACAGAAAGCGCGCCAGCTTCATGTTGTGGGGGTTGTCTTCGATGATCAGGACAGTTGCCACGGTACATTCCCTCAGCCTTCCGGTTCGGACTGTTCCCCCGCTTTGTTTTTTATTTTGATATTCGTTTCGATGCGGCCGGCAAGGCCAGCGCACGCTTCGATTACAGCACAGCATAGGCCATCTCATCGAGAATTAACGGTCATGGCTCCGTCGCGCGACCCTGCCTCTTCACGTCATGTCTACCCCGATTGGCAGCCTTATTAAACAACAGGGTACGGCTGTCGGTCCAGCCGGCATGCGCACGTCAAGCAACGCGCATCAAGCGGACTTGCTTGGGGCGGGAAGATATTCCTGGTTTCAGCCTCGCTGCCCTTCGATCATTTCAGCGCGGCATCTGTACCAGGACGGCCCTCTCATGAAACAAATTGGACATCGAGCTCACGAAACGCCGTGGCTGATCCACAGCACGCCCGGCGGTTTACGGCCGCAGGGGACCGCCTATCCAACACGACCCAAGCACGCGGCATGGAAAATGGCGTTGGCACGACAACAAGATTCAACAAAAACAATGCCTTACCACTCCACCTACCCATTTGGAGTAATCCCGAGAAAATCAGTCAGGTATTGCCTAGACTGGAGAAGGTCTTCCTTATTCCCTGGAGACTGCCATGTCTACCCACCCCCTCCGTGACACCCCCATGCTCGACGAACTGGAGAGCGGCCCCTGGCCGAGCTTCGTGACCGGTCTCAAGCGTCTGGCCAAAGACAACGACATGATGGTCGACCTCATGGGCCAACTGGAAACGTCCTATGAAACCCGCAAGGGTTACTGGAAAGGCGGCACGGTCGGCGTGTTCGGCTATGGCGGCGGCATCATCCCGCGCTTCACCGAACTGAAGGACGAATCCGGCAAGCCGCTGTTCCCCGAGGCCGCCGAATTCCATACGCTACGCGTGCAGCCGCCTGCCGGCATGCACTACACCTCTGACCTGCTGCGCAAGCTCTGCGACGTGTGGGTCGACAATGGCGGCTCGGGCCTGATCGCCTTCCACGGCCAGTCCGGCGACATCATGTTCCAGGGCGTCAGCAGCGATAACGTGCAGGCGGTGTTCAACGGCCTCAACGAGATCGGCTTCGACCTCGGCGGCGCCGGCCCGGCGCTGCGCACCTCGATGTCCTGCGTCGGTTCGGCACGCTGCGAAATGTCGTGTTTCGACGAGGCGCGCGCGCTGCGCACCGTCATCAACAACAACCTGGACGACATGCACCGCCCGTCCCTGCCCTACAAGTTCAAGTTCAAGTTCTCCGGCTGCCCGAACGACTGCGTCAACGCCATCCAGCGTTCCGACATGGCCACCATCGGCACCTGGCGCGACAACATCCGCGTCGACGAGGCACTGGTGCAGGACTATTACAAGGTGCACGGCATGCACGACCTCTACAACGACGTGGTCGGCCGCTGCCCGACCAAGGCCATCACCGTCGTACCCGAGGATCAGGTCCAGGCGGAGGCGCACACTTCGGTTGCCAAGCTGGGCGACGGCAATGCGCTGTGCATCGACAACAAAAACTGCGTGCGCTGCATGCACTGCCTGAACGTCATTCCCGGCGGCCTGCTGCCGGGTAACGACAAGGGCGTGTCCATCCTGGTGGGCGGCAAGGGCGTGCTGAAGATCGGCGCCACCATGGGCAGCGTGATCATTCCGTTCATGAAGCTGGAAACCGACGAAGACTTCGAGAAGCTGAACGAACTGGCCCGCAACATCCTCGACTTCTTCGCGGAGAACGCGCTGGACCACGAGCGCACCGGCGAAATGATCGAGCGCATCGGACTCTCCAACTTCCTCGAAGGCATGGATATCCCGGTCGATCCCAACATGATCAAGGAGCCGCGTTCCTACCCCTACTTCCGTTCCGACGACTGGGACGAGCAGGTGGCCAAGTGGATGGAATACAAGCGGCAAGCGGCCTGAGCGAGAGGAGTATCGTCGGATGACGCCGCCCGCGCTTGCGCGGGTTCCGGCGCGGGTGGCTATCTGCTGGGCCAGGCGGGCCTCACAGCCCGACAACCTGGGCGTGCAGTCCTCGTTCCTGGAAGCGATGGAGCAGGCTGGATGCCCGGGTGGTGTCCGTATCGTAGACCACCATGATCATGTGCGTTTTTTCCGGGTGATGTCCCACCGAGATCACCCCCGCATCATGGCGAATGCCCTCCTCAAGGCGATGCAATGCCTCGTCGTCGAGCGTTTCGTTGATGTGTACAAGCACGTCATTCAGCCTTGCGTTCATCTTGCTCTCCTTATCGTGAACGGGAGAAAAAACACGGCTACTTGCCGCGAACGAGCAGGACCGGCTTGCTCGCCACGCGCACGATTCCCTCGGCGACGCTTCCCAGGAACAGGTGGCTCAGACCGCGCCGGCCATGCGTCCCGACCACGATCAGATCGGCCGGCCAGGCGTCGGCTTCGCGCGCCAGGACATCAGGGATGCGATCGCCCAGCCTGTCCAGTTCGATCAGCCGGGTGTCGGCCTCGACGCCACCCTCGGCTGCCATGGAAGCCGCCTTGCCGAGCAGTGCTCGCCCGCTGGCGGCGAGCACGTTCCAGAGTTCCGGCGTGTTCGGGAATTCAGACCAGTTGAGGTTGACTTCATCCACCACGTTGACAATGCGCAGGCGCGACCCCGCCGCCCTGGCGAATTGAATGGCCTCGTTCAGCGCCAGTTCGGAGGTCTGGCTGCCATCGATCGCCACCAGAATGGACTTGTACATGATGCACCTCTCTCACATGCGTGCGTCCGGGGAAGCCGGGCGCCTCGCAGCCGTCAGCCCCTTCACGACAGGCTGCAGGCCGTGTGAACTCATCATAGTCCATCGATTTCCGTCCGACGCTGCCGGGCGGCGGGACGGCAGACGCCGCGTTTACGAGTTGGCGCCTTCGCGCAATTCGTCCATGATCTCGTCCATGTCCTTTTCCCAGCGCTCCAGCACGGGCTTCAGGGCCGGGTCCGGGAAAAACTGCTGCAGCGCCTGCGGATGGCTCGCCACCAGGATGGCCTGTTCGCCTTCCGCAAAAATCGTGATGTTCAGCGGCAGGAAGGGGATCAGTTCGGGATGGGCGGCCGTCACCTGCCGTACTTCGTCCAGTTTGCCGAAATACACCACGCGGTACATGTCGCTCTTGAATTCGCGCCGAGCCAGGTTTTCGTTCACCTGCTGCAGGCGGGTGATCGTATAGCCACGGGACGAAATGGCGCTTTGCAGCAGCGTCATCGCCTCGGGAAAGGGGGCGTTCATGCGCGCCATGATCAGATCTTCCGCCAGGGCGGGCGAACCGAGGGCAAGCAGCGCCAGGACGGCCACGCCCATTTTCTGGATCAGCTTCTTCATAGCGTCGACTCCTCCATGATGGCGGTGTAGTTCTGCTTCATCTGCTCGCACAATTCATTCAACTCGGAATTGTTGAACAGCCGGCTCAGCACCTTGGGGTTGACCGACATCACCTGGACCTTGCCATCGGGTTTTTCCAGGATGGTGATGCGGCAAGGCAGGAACATGCCGACACGCGGATCGATGGCCAGGGCCTGGTTGAGCAGGCTGATGTTACAGAAATAGACGATGACCTGTTTCGGGTTTTCGGTTTCCGGCTTGGTCAGGCCATATTCCAGCGTCTGCACCCGCCCATAGAAGAAGTTGTGGGTGGTCACCGCCGTCTTGACGTTTTCCACGGTAGTTTTCAGGTCGTAGGGCGAGTCGCGAACGATCACCGGAGTCTCCGCCTGCAATACCTGCGCCGAGCCCGCAAGCGGCTGCTTCTCGAAGCTGCGCACGTAGCTGACGATGTCGTCGATGTCCTTTTCCTTGAGTCCCTGCTTGAGGAAGGAAACCATCGGCGTGCCTTCGCGCCCTTTCATCAGCGTGGCCTTGATCATGGCGTCGGGCGCCGCAGCCAGGAAGCCAGGATTGTGCAGCGCGGGCGCCATGATCGGCAGGTCGCGCGGACGCGAGAACGTCACCCCCGTGCCTTTTGCACCTTCGCCATTGACGCCGTGGCAGGCGACGCAGTATTTCTGGAACAGCTGCTTGCCGTGCGTCGGATTGCCCTGCACCGGTTTGTCCGAATAGGTGACGGCCGGTCCGCTGTTCCAGGAGCGCACGTAGCCGACGATGGCGTCGATTTCATCTTCCTTCAGGCTGGAAAAGGTCGGCATGACCCGGCCCGGACGGCCCAGGTGGATGGTCTTGCGCAGGTAGTCGTCGCTGATGCTGGCCTGGAACGACGGCAGTGCCAAGGGAACACCGATGCCGCCCGTGCCTTTTTCGCCATGGCAGGCGGCGCAGTTGCGCGCATACAGCTTGGCGCCGTTCAGATCCGCCTGGGCCTGCGAGCAGCCCAATCCGCCAAGCAGGATCAAAGCAAATAGACGAAGCAGCATGAGCGTTTCTCTCCGTTCAATAACAATACATGAATATCTTAATATTTATTCTAAACCTGTAAATCCCCAAAACAAACCGGTTTCGCGCGATCGATTGCCGGAGCATGCAAAAATATGCGCAGCAGCACCCGCCATCGCCCCGCCTATCTGCTATAGCCGTATCGATCGGTTTTGCAAAGCCGGGACGCCATGCGAAACCGCGTCCATCCGGCGCTACGAGACTCCACGCATCCCTTTGAACGCACAACGATGAAAGAACTGATCAACTGGTTGCCCCTCGAACTGGCCTCGTTGCCGCGCTACGTCGTGGCACTGGCGATCGGCCTCCTGATGGGCCTGGAGCGCGAACGCAATCCGGCGGCGAAGGCAGGCCTGCGCACCTTTGCCCTGACGGCGCTGCTCGGCGTGCTGGCGGCGCATCTCGCAACGACCCTGGGCGAATTGTGGCTGATCGCGGTGGGGCTGTTCCTGGTCGGCGCGATGATGATCGCAGCCTATCTGCAATCGCCGCCCCAGGACGGCGACCCCGGGACGACGACCGTGGCGGCGCTGATGCTGTGCTACGGCCTCGGCGTGATGGTGTGGCACGACGAAATCCAGCTGGCGGTCATGCTGGGCATCGTTTCAACCATGCTGCTGTATTTCAAGCCCGAACTGCGCGGCTGGAGCCAGCGCATGAGCCGCCACGACCTGCTGTCGGTCCTGCAGTTCTCGGTGCTGGCGCTGATCATCCTGCCGCTGGTGCCGAACCGGAATTACGGCCCCTATGGCGCGCTCAATCCCTATCAGATCTGGTGGATGGTGGTGCTGATCGCCGGCGTGGGCCTGGCGGGGTATGCCGCGCTGCGACTGGCCGGCCAGGAGCGGGGCGCGGTAATGCTGGGCCTGCTGGGCGGACTGGTGTCGTCCACCGCAACGACCCTGGCCTTCAGCCGCCACGCCCGTGCCAGCCGGGACATGATGCCGATCGCCGTGATCGTCATCGTGCTCGCCAACCTGGTGGTCGAAGTGCGGCTGGGCGTGCTGGCCGCGGTGTTGGCGCCCGGCGTGCTGCCGCAACTGCTGCCGGTCCTGATCGGCGGACTGGCCATCGGCGGCCTGGGCGCAATCTACGGGGTGCGCCGGCTGCATCCGCAGGGCGAGATGCCCGCGCTGGCGATGGCCAACCCCACCGAACTGCGCACGGCTCTGGGCTTCGGCCTGATGTATGCGATCGTCCTGCTGGCGGCGGCCTGGCTATCCGACTGGCTGGGGACGCGCGGGCTGTATGCAGTGGCGCTGGTATCGGGGCTGACCGACGTGGACGCCATCACGCTGTCCAGCCTGCGCCTGTATAACCTCGACAAGTTGCCGGTCGCGGGGGTGGTCAATGTGGTCACGCTTGCCACGCTGGCCAACCTGGCCTTCAAGTCGCTGCTCACCCTGGTCATCGGCGGCTGGCAGATGGCACGCCATGCGGTGGCGGGCATGGGCGCAATCGGTCTGGGACTGGTGGTCGCCTGGGCTATAATGCACGGTTTTTCCGCCTAGTCACGAGCACAATCATGGAAGCTGAAAGCCTCAATCAGATCGAAGCCAAACTCGCCGACCTGGGCGAGCGTACCCACCAACTCAGGGGGTTTCTTTGACTACGATCACAAGAAAGATCGTCTAGAAGAAGTCATCCGCCTGTCCGAAGCGCCCGACTTCTGGAACGACGCCGCCCGCGCCCAGGAACTCGGCCGCGAACGCAAGTCGCTGGAAGACGTGGTGCAGGTGCTCGACCGCGTGGCGTCGGGCCTGAAGGATGCCGCCGAGCTGTTCGAGATGGCACGCGAGGAAAACGACGACGACACGCTCGCCGCCGTGCAGGCCGACATCGTCGGCATCGAGAAGGACGTCTCCACGCTGGAATTCCGCCGCATGTTCAACAACCCGGCAGACCCCAGCAACTGCTTCATCGACATCCAGGCCGGCGCCGGCGGCACCGAGGCCTGCGACTGGGCGTCGATGCTGCTGCGGCAATACCTGAAATATGCAGAACGCAAGGGCTTCAAGGCCGAACTGCTGGAAGAATCCGAAGGCGACGTCGCCGGCATCAAATCCGCCAGCATCAAGATCGAGGGCGATTACGCCTACGGCACCCTGCGCACCGAAACCGGTGTCCACCGCCTGGTGCGCAAGTCGCCGTTCGACTCATCCGGCGGCCGCCACACCAGCTTCGCCAGCGTGTTCGTCTATCCGGAAGTCGACGATTCGATCGAGGTCGACATCAATCCCGCCGACCTGCGCATCGACACCTACCGCGCATCCGGTGCCGGCGGCCAGCACATCAACAAGACCGACTCGGCGGTGCGCATCACCCACCTGCCGACCAACATCGTGGTGCAGTGCCAGAACGACCGTTCGCAGCACAAGAACCGCGCCGAGGCGATGTCGATGCTGAAGTCCAAGCTCTACGAAGCCGAGCTGCGCAAGCGCCAGGCCGAGCAGGACAAGCTCGAAGCCGGCAAGTCCGACGTGGGCTGGGGCCACCAGATCCGCAGCTACGTGCTCGACAACTCGCGCATCAAGGACCTGCGCACCAACGTCGAGGTTTCCGCCACGCAGAAAGTGCTCGACGGCGATCTGGACGTGTTCATCGAAGCGAGCCTGAAACAGGGCGTTTAAGCCCGCGCATTTCTGGGAGACCCCATGCGTACCGACACCCCCGTCACGCTGTTTCTCAAGGACTACGCGCCGCCTGCCTGGCTGATCGACTCGGTCGATCTTCACGTGGCGATTTTCGATGGCCATGCCGAGGTCAAAAGTCGCCTCGCCTGCCGGCGCAATCCGGCCGCTCAAGCGAGCTCGCTGGTGCTGAACGGCGAAGCGCTGGAGTTGATGAGCGTGACGCTGGATGGCGCCGCGCTCGACCCGGCACGCTACGCCTGTGTCGACGACCGGCTGACGATCGTCGCGCCGCTGCCCGATACGTTTCGGCTTGAAACCACGGTGCACATTCATCCGGACCGGAACACCCAGCTCTCCGGCCTGTACAAGTCGAAAGACGGCTACTTCACCCAGTGCGAAGCCGAGGGCTTCCGCCGCATCACCTTCTTCCCAGATCGGCCGGACGTGATGGCGACATTCAGCTGCACGGTGGAAGCCGACCGCGTGCGTTTCCCGCATCTGCTGTCCAACGGCAATCCCGTCTCCGCCGGCACGTGCGAGGGCGATGCGACACGGCACTGGGTACGCTGGGAAGATCCCTTCCCCAAACCGGCGTATCTGTTCGCGCTGGTCGCGGCCAAGCTCGACGTGCTGGAAGACCGCTACACCACCGCCTCGGGCCGCCCGGTCAAGCTGGAAATCTACGTCGAGCCCGGCAAGCTCGACCAGTGCGGCCACGCCATGGCGGCACTGAAGAAAGCCATGCGCTGGGACGAGCAGCGCTTCGGCCTGGAATACGACCTCGACCGCTACATGATCGTCGCCGTCGGCGACTTCAACATGGGCGCGATGGAGAACAAGGGCCTCAACATCTTCAACACCAAGTACGTGCTGGCCCGCCCGGACACCGCGACTGACGCCGACTACCAGGGCATCGATCGCGTGGTGGCGCACGAGTATTTCCACAACTGGACCGGCAACCGCGTGACTTGCCGCGACTGGTTCCAGCTGTCGCTCAAAGAGGGATTGACCGTGTTCCGCGACCAGGAATTCGGCGCCGACACCCATTCGCGCGCGGTCACGCGCATCCAGGAAGTGCGCGCCCTGCGCATCGGCCAGTTCCCCGAAGACGCGGGACCGATGGCGCACCCGATCCGGCCCGCGTCCTATGCCGAAATCAACAACTTCTACACCGCTACCGTCTACAACAAGGGCGCGGAAGTCATCCGCATGATGCACACCCTGCTCGGACGCGACGGCTTCCGGCGCGGCATGGACCTCTACTTCCAGCGCCACGACGGCCAGGCCGTCACCTGCGACGACTTCGTCGCGGCGCTACAGGACGCGTCCGGCATCGATCTCACGCAGTTCCGCCGCTGGTACGCGCGCGCCGGCACGCCGGTGTTGAAAGCGCACAGCGAGTACGACGACGCGACGCGGCGCTACACGCTCACGCTCACCCAGCACCTCGCACCCACCGCCTACGAAAAGCGCCTGACCGAATCGGGACAGCCCGTGATCGATGGCGTGCTGCATATTCCCGTCGCGCTCGGGCTGGTGCTGCCCGACGGCCGCGACGCGCCACTGCAACTCGCCGACGAGCCGGAAGCGGTCGGCACCACGCGCGTGCTGTCGCTCACCGAGCCCACGCAGACCTTCGTCTTCGAAGCCATCCCCGCCGCCCCCGTCGCCTCGCTGCTGCGCGATTTCTCGGCGCCGGTGCAACTCGAATTCGAGCAGACCGATGCCGAACTCGCGCACCTGATGGCACACGATGCCGACGCCTTCAACCGCTGGGAAGCCGGGCAGCGGCTGGCGACGCGCGTCCTGCTCGCTGGCATTGCGGCAGGCGGCGCCGGCAGCGGATGGATACCCGAGGCCTTCGTCGTCGCCTGCGGACGCGTGCTCGACGACGGCTTGCGCGGCGACCCCGCCCTCGCCGCCGAAGCGCTCAACCTGCCCGCCGAAGCCGTGCTCGCCGAAGCGGTCGTTGCCCACGGCGGCGCCATCGACCCCGAGGCCATCCACACTGCGCGCGTGAACCTGCGCCGCCACCTCGCCGCCCGCCTGCACGACCAACTCGAAGCCGTGTGGACCGCCCTCGCCCCCACCGCTGCCTACGCCCCTGACGGCGCGCAGGTCGGTCAGCGCGCGCTGCGCAATGCCTGCCTCGCCTACCTGGCCGAAAGCGATACCGACTATCTGAAATCGTCTGTCGTGCCGCGCCTCGTCGTACAACTCAAGGCTGGCGGCAACATGACCGACGAAATCGCTGCGCTCGCCACGCTCGCCAACCTCGACCTGCCAGAGCGGGAAGTGGCGCTCACGGACTTCTACGCCCGCTGGCAAACCGAAGCCCTGGTCATCGACAAGTGGTTCTCCGTGCAGGCCACCTCGCGCCTGCCCGGTACCGTCGCCCACGTGCGCGAACTGATGCTGCATCCCGCCTTCGACCTGAAAAACCCCAACCGCGTCTACGCCCTGATCCGCGGCTTCTGCGGCGCCAACCCCCGCCACTTCCATGCCGCCGACGGTAGCGGCTACGCGCTGGCCGCCGACGTCATCAGCGAATTGCAGGCCATGAACCCGCAGGTCGCCTCACGCGTCGCCCGCAGCTTCGACCGCTGGCGCCAGTTCGATGCCGGCCGGCAGGTACATGCGCGCGCCGCGCTGGAGCGCATCGCAGCGGTCGAGGGGCTGGCGAAGGATGTGGCCGAGGTGGTCGGGAATGCATTGAAGAATTGATGCGGGGAGCAGCCTAGCCGGTTCGGGGCAAGGTGAATGCGGGTTTCGACCCAAACGAATGCTGGCCGCCATCGACGCAATCCGGCGCTTCGCGAACCGCAAAAAACAACGGCCCCGCAAACGGAGCCGTGTGAGTGCGATGGGTCGATCTAGGTGGCTTGCTGGTTCTTGCGTCGCGCAAAAAACCCGAGCAGGCCGAGGCCGGCGAGCATCATCGCGTAGGACTCGGGTTCGGGTATCGCCGCCGCCACCGGGAAGGCCCGCCCCGATCCCGTGGTAATGGTGAAATTGGCCAGGGCGTTCCCCGCGCTATCGCTCACCCCGACGCTGGAAAGGATAGCGGTGTGCAGGAAGTCCGCCGATGCCAAGTCGCTGAAAGTGGCCGGCCCCGTGTTTGACGTGTTGTCGTACCCGACGGCCGCGAAGACCGCAGAGTCGATGGTGAGATCGAACGCCGTTCCAAAGGTAAACGAGATCGGGCTGAACAGAAAGTATCGTCCGTTGCTGGTGATGCTGGTGGTTTGGCTGTTGGTATTGGGCAGCGACGCGGACGTCCGTGCGCTGATGCCCAGGTGAGCGTCACCGCTGGTACCGCTCGAACTGCTCCCGGTAACGTCCCATCCCAGCATCAATTTTCCGTCCGTCCCAGTCGCCCCGGCCGGTGCGGCGATCGTCAGCGTTTCGACGAACTTGCCCGTGGCAAAAACCTGCAAAACTTCGAAGCTGCCTGCGGTGTAGTCGCGCACGAGCGCGGAGGAGGCCTGGCCGTGAAAGGTTCCGTAGTCCTGCACGGCTTGAGCCGAAACGGAAAGGCTGAGGCCATTGGTGGGGCCGTAAAGCGCGAGGACGCTGGACCCGACGCCGCTTGCTCCCGGAACGATGTTGCTCGCGGCCGTGGCGGTGCCGTCCGACTGACTGGTAAATCCGTTGGGGCCAGTCCTGTAGATATAAAACGAGGACGCATCTACGGAGTATCCCCATGCAGCGGACTGGAAGGTCAAGCCCATTGCCAAGGCGCAAATCGTTGATACCAAACGAGGGGTTTTCATGACTTTCCTTCCATTTTGTTTGAACCGAGCAGGTCAGTACTCGGGTGTCGAGTTGGGGCACGTTGACAGACAGCCACGCCACATAGCAACCAACCCATTAATCAAAGCATGAAGTATGCTACCCGCAAGGTTTGGCGACAGGCCAATGTTTACGTGGAGTGCTTCTGGAAAGTGATGTGGCGCGAAGGTGAGACTGTAAAGTATTCCGACAACCTGCGCAGCCTTATTCTTGCCTGAAGGTCTGTTTTTGGTCGGGGACTGCCTTAGGGGATAGGGCCCGAAAGCAGCCGTAGACCATCCGGCGAAATTTTCCACTATCGGCTTACAGGCACCACGTCAAATTCACACAATCGGCCATGAACCGCTTGTGGCTGCCGAAAAGCTAACGGCACTTGTGAACCTAGTCCGGCCTGTCGGGCGTTCCAAATTTCCGCCATTCATTCAAATGGCTGCTTCACTCTGGAACCTACCACGGAGGCTATGCGTGCAACTCGGCCAGAGAGGACGGTCGAACTGAGGCTGTCCAACCCTGCGATCGTCTGCCATGTGGCGGCGCCTAGTGCGGGAACGCCCATTAACGCTCGTGCAGGGGCCAGAGAATCGATCTGATTGGGAGTAAGCAACTCTGCACTGTGCGGCCGCTTCAAGAAGCGGACACCCCTGCACTTTGTGAACTCATTCCCATTAGCTCAGTCTTCCGTGGAGGCTGGATCATCATCCTGCGGCGTAACTTAGCTGTTTTGAGGAATACAAATATGAATCGAGCCGGGTGGTTGCCAAAGGTTTCCAAACCCGCTCTAGTTGGTTTTGGGGTCCATATCCAACATCAAACACGGGACTAGAAACCACAATGACCAGTTACGATGGTGAAGCGGCAAGCCCTCTCCAAGGTTTAACTTCGGAAGAGGCGGCCCGAAGGTTTGCTCAGTTGGGCCCGAACCAGTTGGCGGAGGACAAGCCCCATCCGCTACTGGCCCTGCTGCACAAATTCTGGTCGCCGGTGCCGTGGATGCTGGAGATAACGATCATCCTGCAACTCGCGCTCGGAAAGCCAGACGAGGCTGGTGTGATTGCCGTTCTGCTAGTGGTAAACGCCGTCATGGGACTTATCCAGGAAGGCCGTGCCAGCAAGGCACTGGCCCTGCTGCGGCAGCGCCTCAACGTCCAGGCGCGCGTGCTGCGGGACGGCCGCTGGCAAAGCCTGCCCGCACGCGAACTGGTGCCGGGCGACACGGTGCATGTCCGCATGGGCGATTTGGTTCCTGCCGACCTGAAGCTCGCTGAAGGGCAGGCCCAGCTTGACCAGTCCAGCCTCACGGGCGAATCCTTGCCAGTAGAGGCCGGACCCGGTTCCGAGGCGTGGTCCGGTTCCGTGGTGACACGGGGCGAATCCAACGGCGAAGTCACCGCTACCGGAACCCGCACCCGCTTCGGCAAGACTGCGGAGCTGGTGCGCGGCGCCAGGACCGTCAGCCACTTGGAGTCGGTGATATTCGGCATCGTCAAGTACCTAGTGATGCTGGATGTCGTACTGGTCGCAGCCCTGCTGGTCTATGCCTTCGTGACGGGCATGGCCCTGGCGCAGGTGATTCCCTTCGCGCTGATCCTGCTGGTTGCCTCGGTACCCGTGGCCTTGCCGGCGACATTCACGCTGGCCACAGCCATCGGTTCCCTGGAACTGGCCAGGCAAGGGGTGCTGGTTACGCGCTTGTCGGCCATCGAGGAGGCTGCCGGCATGGATGTGCTGGCCAGCGACAAGACGGGCACCATCACTGCGAACCATCTCACGCTGACCACGCTCAAACCCGCGCCCGGCATCGCCGAAACCGACCTGCTACGGTTCGCGGCGCTGGCCTGTGACGAGGCGACCCAAGACCCCATCGACCTCGCCATCCTGAACGCCGCCCGTGAGCGCAAGCTGTTGGAAGATCCGCCCCGGCGCATTCGTTTCACGCCGTTCGACCCGCAGACTCGGCGGTCCGAGACCCTGTTCGAGGAGAGTGGCCTAACCCGCCGCGCCATCAAGGGCGCCGCCATCGAAGTCGCGGCGTTGGCGGGCGCACAGGTTGTTGCCAGCGAAGTCGAGGCGCTGGCTGCAGGCGGGTATCGCGTGCTGGGGGTGGCCTTCGGTGACGAAAACACCCTGCAATTCGCCGGCCTCCTCGCCTTGCAGGATCCACCGCGCCAGGATTCAACCGCTCTGATCGACAACCTGCGCCAACTCGGGGTGCGCGTGATCATGGTTACGGGCGATAGCCAGGCCACAGCCAAGTCCGTGGCAGAGGCAGTGGGGATCGGCGTGCGGGCCTGTCCCGCACAACTGCTCAAGGACGACCCCAAGCAGGCCATCAGCGAGTGTGACGTGTTCGCCCAGGTGTTTCCCGAGGACAAATTCCACCTGGTGCAGGCCCTGCAAAGTGCAGGACACGTCACGGGCATGACCGGCGATGGCGTCAATGATGCACCGGCCCTGAAGCAGGCCGAGGTGGGGATCGCAGTGGCCAATGCCACCGACGTGGCCAAGGCCGCTGCCAGCCTGGTACTCACCAATCCGGGCCTGGGCGATGTGGTGGCAGCGGTGGAAACGAGCCGGCGCATTTACCAGCGCATGCTCATCTACACCCTCAACAAAATCATCAAAACCCTGGAAATCGCGATTTTCCTGAGTGTGGGCGTGATGCTGACCGGGGTGTTCGTGATCACGCCCTTGCTCATCGTGCTACTGTTGTTCACCAACGATTTCGTCACCATGTCCATCGCCACCGACCATGTACAGTTCTCACGCAAACCGGAACGCTGGCGCATCCGCACCCTGATGATGACCGCCGCGCCCCTGGCCGCCCTGATCCTCGTACTCTCCTTCACCGTGTTCTTTACCGCACGCGATCTGCTGCATCTGCCCCTTGCCCAGCTCCAGACTCTCATCTTCGTCATGTTGGTATTTACTGGTCTGGGCAACGTCTATCTCGTGCGCGAACGGCGCCATTTTTGGCAGTCGCGGCCGAGCCGCTGGCTGCTGCTTGCTACGCTGCTGGACATCGCGGCGGTCAGTTTGTTGGCGAGCCAGGGCATCCTCATGGTCGCCATCAGCCCGATGTTGATCGCCGGTGTTCTGGGAGTGGCCCTGGCATACCTAGTAATGCTGGACTTCGTGAAAATCGCGATCTTTCACCGTTTCGGGCTGGGTCCCCAGTCTTGACCAGCGGGGCGTCTCACTTGGCATCAAGTCATAAAGCGCTACCTGGCCTGTCATCCAGGCTTTCGATGCTACTTCCATGCGCGACTGTTTCGGCAGGGTAGCGCCCATCGGCCAGGGGAAGCGGACGTTGGTAAATGGCCGCAATCAAGCCGGGTACAACGGGCGTCCCGGCCGAGAACTTCCCAGAGAGTAGTCGTCAGGAAAGTCGGGGCTACTCGGTTGCCCTTCAGGATTCCCAGGGTGTAGTGGTTCTCGTACGGCGGAGGAGCGGCGGTGCCGGTCCCTCACTCCGCTCGCATCTGGTCAAGCCGTGCCTTGACCTCGCGCTTGCCCATCTTCCGGACGGCCGCGATGACGGCGAGCTGCTCGGCCCTTGGGCGCGACGTGCCGGCTTCCCAGTTGTAGATGGTTTGGGCGGAGACGCCCACCAGTGCCCCCATCTCCGGCGCGGACAGTCCGAGCCGCGTCCGCTGTGCACGCACACCCTGTGGCTTGAATCTCAGTTTCGTTTCGGATTCATTGTCGGCGATAGGCGCGACCTTCTTCGGCGCCATTTTTTCGAGGCGGGATATCTGCCTTTCCAAGGCCTCGATGCGCCGCTTCAAAGCGGCGATATCAGCACGGTAGCGGCTCGATGCCTTCTTGAGATTTTCGGTTTCGCCGCGTAACTGCCTGCGGACGAGTCGGGCGATTTCTTCCTTGAGCACGGATGCGATGTTCGACAATTGAGGGGCCTCATAGCGTACGGATAAAGGTAAATGGTACAGGGATCGGCTTCGTCCAACTGCGCTGATCGACGGCTATCGCCAAATTGGCCGCCGACGCCTCGGTTTTTGCTGCCATTGCTAACACTTGAGACCATGAGCGGCTGGTGTGGAGCAGCTTGCCGACTCCGGTACGAAGTTCGGGCTAAATGTCTACTTTCGACAACGGCAGGGGACGGCAATCGACCCTAAAGTAGGCGGTCATGGGCCACTCATCGAGGGTCCGTTGAATAGCGGGAAACGGCCAATCAGAATTCCGGCAAAAGTGCGCCTGGAAGGCTGAGCAATCCATTTTTCTTCCGTGTCGGATAAGACGCCGATATTTTAGTGAAAATCGGACCGCTGTTCTTATCGGTCAATCACGCTGTCTGAAACCATTTCTGGCTTCGGCGCAATTATCTCAGCAACTTTACGTTTTCTTAACACTTTCCTCATCAGTCTTAGCCGCATCTTTATTAGCAGGTCTCTATAGTCATTGCATCGCCGTTCACTTTGCAAGGAGATGTCATGGATCTGTTCTACCTCGCAGGCATTGTCCTGTTCTTCGCCCTGTTAGCTGGCCTTGCTGTCGGCTGCGCAAAGCTGGGAGCGACCAAATGAGCTGGATGCACATCGTCACGGCCGTTATCGCGGTCGGGTTGCTTGTCTACCTGATCGCCGCCCTGCTCAAACCTGAGGACTTTTCATGACTACCCATGCCTGGCTCCTGCTTGGAGCGTATCTGGTGATTCTGCTGCTGGTGGCCAAGCCACTGGGCATCTATATCGCCAATGTGATGGAAGGCCGCGGGCTCGCGCTGCGCGTCGGCGGCCCCATCGAATCGCTCCTGTATCGCATCGGCGGCGTGCGCCGTGACGAGGAAATGGGCTGGCTGAAATATGCCCTCGCCATCCTGCTGTTCAACGCGCTCGGCGCGCTGGCCGTCTATGCCCTGCAACGGCTGCAGCTCTGGTTGCCGCTGAATCCCCAGGCGATGGCCAACGTCAGCCCGGATTCGTCCTTCAACACCGCCGTCAGCTTCGTCACAAACACCAACTGGCAGGGCTATGGTGGCGAATCGACCATGAGCTACCTGACCCAGATGCTCGGCCTGGCGGTGCAGAACTTCCTCTCAGCCGCCACCGGCATCGTCGTCGTCATCGCGCTAATCCGCGGTTTCGCCCGTCACACGGCCAAGACCATCGGCAACGCCTGGGTCGATCTCACCCGCATCACGCTCTATGTGCTGCTGCCGATCTCGCTGGTCTACGCTGTGTTCCTGGTCGGCCAGGGCGTCATCCAGAACTTCGACGCCTACAAGGACGTGACGACCGTGGAGGCCACCCGGTACGACGCGCCCAAGCTCGATGCTGCCGGCCAGCCGATCAAGGACGACAAGGGCAACGCCGTCACCGAGTCCGTCTCCACCCCGACGCAGACCCTGGCCATGGGCCCGGTCGCCTCGCAGGAAGCGATCAAGATGCTCGGCACCAACGGCGGCGGCTTCTTCAACGCCAACTCGGCGCACCCCTACGAGAATCCGACCCCGCTCGCCAACTTCATCCAGATGCTGTCGATCTTCCTGATCCCGGCGGCGCTGACTCTGACCTTCGGCCGCATGGTGGGTGACATGCGGCAGGGCTGGGCGGTGCTGGCCGCGATGACGCTGATGTTCGTGGTCATGGCGGTTGCGGCGATGAGCTTCGAACATCAGGGCAACCCGCTGCTGGCCAACCTGGGCGCCGACATGTCGGTCGGCAACATGGAAGGCAAGGAGACGCGCTTCGGCATCGCCGACTCGGGCCTGTTCGCCACCATCACCACGCTGGCCTCCTGCGGGGCGGTCAATTCCATGCACGACTCCTTCATGCCGCTGGGCGGCTTCGTTCCGCTGTGGAACATGATGCTCGGCGAGGTGGTGTTCGGCGGCGTCGGCACTGGGCTCTACGGCATGCTGGTGTTCGCCGTCATGGCGGTGTTCATTGCCGGCCTGATGATCGGCCGCACGCCGGAATACCTGGGCAAGAAGATCGAGGCCTACGAGATGAAGATGGTGTCCATCGCCATCCTGGTGACGCCCTTGCTGGTGCTGGCCGGAACGGCTATCGCCGTCATGGTCCCGGCCGGTGTTGCCGGTATCGCCAACCCCGGCGCGCACGGCTTCTCGGAAATCCTCTATGCCTTCACCTCGGCCGCCAACAACAACGGCAGTGCCTTTGCCGGGCTGTCGGCCAACACGCCTTTCTACAACACCCTGCTGGGCATTGCCATGTGGTTCGGCCGGTTCGGCGTGATCGTACCGGTACTCGCCCTGGCCGGCGCCCTCGCCGCGAAGAAGCGCATCACCGCCAGCGCCGGCACCATGCCGACCCATGGCCCGCTCTTCGTCGTGCTGCTGATCGGCACCGTGGTGCTGGTCGGCGCGCTGAATTATGTTCCCGCGCTCGCGCTCGGGCCGGTGGTCGAGCATCTGATGCTCGGGTCCGCTCACTGAGCCGAAGGAGAAAACCATGTCGCACAAAAAACTTGCCATGTTCGACCCGGCGTTGGTCAAGCCTGCGATCATCGATTCATTCAGGAAGCTGAACCCCGCCGTACAGTGGCGCAACCCGGTGATGTTTGTCGTCTATGTCGGCAGCATCCTGACCACCGTGCTCTGGGCTCAGGCCCTGGCCGGGCAGGGCGAAGCCCCGGCCGGGTTCATCCTCGCCATTGCCCTCTGGTTGTGGTTCACGGTGCTGTTCGCCAACTTCGCCGAAGCGCTGGCCGAGGGGCGCAGCAAGGCCCAGGCGGCCTCGTTGCGCGGGCTGAAGAAAGAAACCCTGGCCAAAAAGATCAAGGGAGCGAACGCGACCGATACGTGGGACACGGTGCCGGCCACGGATCTGCGCAAGGGCGATATGTTCATCGTCCATGCCAGTGAAACCATCCCGGCCGACGGCGAGGTCATCGTAGGCGTGGCCTCGGTGGACGAATCGGCGATCACCGGAGAATCGGCACCCGTCATCCGCGAAGCGGGCGGCGACTTCTCCGCCGTCACCGGCGGCACCCGCGTGCTGTCCGACTGGCTGGTCGTGCGCGTGACGGTCAATCCGGGCGAGACCTTCGTCGACCGCATGATCGCCATGGTGGAAAACGCCAAACGCCAGAAGACGCCCAACGAGATCGCACTGACCATCCTGCTGGTGGCGCTGACCATCGTTTTCCTGGGCGTCACCGTCACCTTGCTGCCCTTCTCAATGTTCGGTGTCAGCGTGGCGCAGGCCGGCACACCTATCTCCATCACAGTGCTCATCGCTCTGCTGGTCTGCCTGATCCCGACCACGATTGCCGGCCTGCTGTCGGCCATCGGCGTCGCCGGCATGAGCCGCATGATGCAGGCCAATGTCATCGCCACCTCCGGCCGTGCGGTCGAAGCGGCGGGCGATGTCGATGTGCTGCTGCTGGACAAGACCGGCACGATCACGCTGGGCAACCGCCAGGCGACCACCTTCCTGCATGCTGCCGGCGTGAAGGAAGCGGAACTGGCCGACGCAGCCCAACTCTCGTCGCTCGCCGACGAGACGCCGGAAGGCCGCAGCATCGTGGTTCTGGCCAAGGACAAGTTCAACCTGCGCGGCCGTGACGTGCAGGAACTGGGTGCCCATTTCGTGCATTTCACTGCCCAGACCCGCATGAGCGGCGTCGACCTCGACGGCCGCGAGATCCGCAAGGGGGCGGCCGAAGCCGTACGCGCCTATGTCGCGGAACGCGGCGGCCACTTCCCGCCGGAGGTGGACATGATCGTCGAACAGGTCGCCAAACGCGGTTCCACCCCGCTGGTGGTGGCCGAGTCTGCTGGCGGCCGTGCCCGCGTGCTGGGGGTGGTGGAACTGAAAGACGTCGTCAAGGGCGGCATCAAGGAGCGCTTCGCCGAACTGCGCCGCATGGGCATCAAGACGGTGATGATCACCGGCGACAACCGCCTGACCGCCGCCTCCATCGCCGCCGAGGCGGGGGTGGACGACTTCCTGGCCGAGGCCACCCCCGAGGCCAAGCTGAAGCTCATCCGCGAATACCAGGCCGAAGGCCGGCTGGTGGCCATGACCGGCGACGGCACCAACGACGCCCCCGCGCTCGCGCAGGCCGACGTCGCGGTGGCCATGAACACCGGCACCCAGGCCGCCAAGGAGGCTGGCAACATGGTCGACCTCGACTCCAACCCGACCAAGCTGATCGAGGTGGTGGAAACCGGCAAGCAGATGTTGATGACGCGCGGTTCGCTCACCACCTTCTCCATCGCCAACGACATCGCCAAGTATTTCGCCATCATCCCGGCAGCCTTCGTCACCACCTACCCGCAGCTCGCGGCGCTCAACGTCATGGGCCTGGCCAGTCCCGCTTCCGCCATCCTGTCGGCGGTGATCTTCAATGCACTGATCATCATGTTCCTGATCCCGCTGGCGCTGAAAGGCGTGAAATACCAGCCCTTGGGGGCCGCGGTGCTGCTGCGCCGCAACCTGGCCGTCTATGGCCTGGGCGGACTGATCGTGCCCTTCATCGGCATCAAGCTGATCGACATGCTGATCGCCGTCGCCAGTCTCGCCTGAGAAAGGAAAGAATCATGAAAACCCTGTTTCGACCCGCCCTCACCCTGTTCGTCCTGCTGTCGGTCGTTACCGGCATTGTCTACCCCCTGGCGGTGACCGGAATCGCAAAAGTGCTGTTCCCCGACGCCGCTGAGGGCAGCCTGATCATCGAGAACGGCAAGCCGGTCGGTTCACGGCTGATCGGCCAGAACTTTACCGACCCGAAATACTTCTGGGGCCGCCCATCGGCCACCGGTCCGATGCCCTACAACGCCAGTGCCTCCAGCGGTTCCAACCAGGGCCCGCTCAACCCGGCCCTGAAAGATGCGGTCAAGGCCCGGATCGATGCGCTCAAGGCCTCCGACCCGAGCCAGACGGCGCCGATCCCGGAAGACCTGGTCACCGCCTCGGGCAGCGGCCTCGATCCCCAGATCAGCCCTGCCGCCGCCCGCTGGCAGGCCCCGCGCGTCGCCCGCGTCCGCGGCCTGAGCGAAGCCGAGGTGAGCAAGCTCATCGACGCCCATACCGAGGGGCGCCAACTCGGCCTGCTGGGCGAACCCCGGGTCAACGTGCTGGCGCTGAACCTGGCGCTGGACCGTCTGGCCAAACCCTAAGACCGCCATGGAACTCCAGAACTTCCTGATGGCTATCGCCGCACTCGTCATCCCCTTGCTCTTTGCATGGGTTGTTGTGACCTGCTTGGCTAACAAACACCCCGAGAAACAAGAAAGGAAATCAAGTTAATGAAACTGCCGCACTCTATCTTCTCCCCCCTCGCCCTCATGGCCTCAATGGCGTCCCTGCCTGCGCTCGCCGAGGACAGCCCGCACACGCTGACGGCCAATATCGGCCTCACCAGCAACTATGTCTTCCGCGGCATTTCCCAGACCGGTGGCAAGCCTGCCATTCAGGGAGGCTTTGACTATACGCACGCCAGCGGTGTCTACCTTGGCACTTGGGGCTCCAACGTAAGCTGGCTGACGGAATTCCAGGGTTACGCCAGCGGCAGCATGGAACTCGATCTCTACGGCGGCTACCGCAATACCATCGGACCGATCAGTTATGACGTGGGGGCGATCCGCTACATGTACCCGGGCAGCAAAAAAGACAGCGTTGTGGGTGCCTGGACCTCGGAGATTTATGGCTCGGTAGGCTGGAAATGGTTTACTGCCAAGTATTCCCACTATGTGAGTGACTCGGTGTTTGGCGTCGGCCCGAATACCAATGGCACCTACTATCTGGATATTTCCGGCAGCCTGCCTGTTGCAGACACCGGCATGACCCTGGGTGCGCATTGGGGTACCTTCAACTTCAAGAACGACGATCAGTTTATTGCCGCCTACGGCGTATCGCCGGATTACAAGGACTGGAAGATCAGTGCAACGTATGACCTCGGCAGGCTGGCCAAGCGGGCGTCCGGCATGACCCTTGGCGTCGCGTACAGTGACACCAATGCCGAGAAAGCTTTCTGGACGAACACCGGGACGAGCAATACCGGCGAGTATCTGGGCAAAGCCACGGCCACTGCATGGATTTCCAAGACGTTCTAACTTGCTGACTCATCGGAACGGTGCAGGCGCCCCCTCCTTTTTCCCTCGTCCACATTCTGGGAGACGACATGAAATTCGTAACGGCAATCATCAAGCCGTTCGAGCTGGATGAAGTGCGCGAGGCCTTGTCCGCCATCGGCATTACCGGTTTGATCGTTCCCGTCAGCAGACCCGCGGTTCCCCTGCGGACAGCCCCCTGCTATTTCCCCCCCCTGCAATCGATTCCACGTGGTTGATTGGCATACCCTGTCCAAGGCAGCGTAAATCTGGAGGCGAACGTGAATCTGAATCCCTTGGCCGTGATCAAGTCTGGCCTGTTTATCGGCGCGAAAAAGCCCCCCGGATTGAACACGCTCGCCAGTTATCTCTCCCCGGAAAATATCTGCCTCGACGTCGCGGTCTCGAACAGGCTTGAGCTTTTCGATGTCATCGGTCGGCACATGGAGCACGAGCATGCGCTCCCCCAGGAATGGGTAGCCCGGAGTCTATCGCGCCGCGAGCAGGCCGGTTCCACTGGCCTTGGAAAAGGTGTCGCCATCCCCCATGCCCGCGTCAAGGAGCTGGAACAGATGCAGATTGCCTATATGCGCCTGAAGTCGCCCATCCCCTTCGATGCCCCGGACGGCAACCCGGTCATGGATATCCTGGTCCTGCTGGCGCCGAACCAGGCCAACGAGGAACACCTCAGAATTCTGGCCGATGCCACGCAGTTGTTCTCCGACTGCCGTTTTCGCGCACGCCTGCACCAGTGCGGTCACGCCTCGGAGGTCACGCAGCTGTTCGCCTCCTGGAGCCAGCCCGTGGCCCCTTTCTTTAGCCGCGCTTAACGGTCCGGCGGCCAATCTTTACGACATCTTGACGCCGCTGCCGCTAGGATGAAACGCATCGTAACGACGGGAATTGACATGAGTATCACTCAGCAGAAAGAAGAGCCACCCTCCGCGTGTAACGACAAGATATGCATCGGCATCGCCCTGGTCGGGGAAGACATCCGGGTCGCGGCGCGCGCCGATGGCCGCGAGGTCGCACACGGCAGCTTCCCGGCCAGCGCCCTCGGTACCGCGGCCTTGCTTTGTTACCTGACCGATTGGCAGGCGCCATTGAGGCTTGCCGTGGCTACCGCGGGCGCCGCCGCCCTCGGCCTTGCCCTGGCAGTCGGCGCATCGCATGGCCGGGAGGTGTTCCTGGTTTCCGCACAAACCCATAGCGCAGCATCGGATCTTGCCCGCTATGCCGAACATGCCATTTGACCGCGCGGGGAAGTTGATGATCCACATTTGCCCAGTCTGCGGGAAGACACATGCGGTGAACCCTGCCCGTCACTCGGTGGCTTGGGGGCGCCAGTTCACGTGTTCCCCCGAGTGTGAGTCTGAGCGCCGCCGTCGCATGCGCAGGCAACTGCTTGAATCCTGCCCATTGCGTGTGCAGGACGGACGCTGAAAGTACACTGAGCCCATGCCTGCCAACGATCAAGACAACCGCCCCGACCCCGATACCCTGCTCGCCCGCATCGAGGCCGATACCGAACGCGAACAGAGGGGGAAGCTGAAGGTTTTCTTTGGCGCCTGTCCCGGCGTGGGCAAGACCTACGCCATGCTGAGCGCGGCACGCGCCCTGCAAAGCCAGGGGAGCGAGGTGGTGGTGGGCCTGGTGGAAACGCATGGACGTTCCGAGACCGCCCAGTTGCTGGACGGGCTCGAACTGCTGCCCCCCAGGGTCGTGCCCTACCAGGGAAGGGAGCTGCGCGAGTTCGACCTCGATGCGGCGCTGGCGCGCAAGCCTGCCCTGATGCTGGTGGACGAACTGGCGCATTCCAATGTACCCGGCTCGCGCCACCCCAAGCGCTGGCAGGACGTCGAGGAACTGCTGGCAGCCGGCATCGACATCTGGACCACGGTGAACGTGCAGCATCTGGAAAGCCTCAACGATATCGTCGGCAACATCACCGGCATCCAGGTGCGCGAGACCCTGCCGGATCGGGTGTTCGAGCAGGCCGCCGAAGTGGCCCTGGTCGACCTGACGCCGGACGAACTGATGCAGCGCATGCGGGAAGGCAAGGTCTACCTTCCCCAGCAGGCCGAGCGGGCCATCCGCAATTTCTTCCGCAAGGGCAACCTGATCGCCTTGCGCGAACTGGCCTTGCGCCGCACCGCCGACCGGGTGGATGCGCAGATGCGGGAATACCGCACCGACCAGGCCATCGAAACGGTGTGGCAGGCCAAGGAACGCCTGCTGGCCTGTATCGGCCCGGGCGCCGGCGGCGACCGGCTGGTGCGTGCCGCTGCCCGGCTGGCGGCTGACCTGCACGCCGACTGGATCGCCGTCTACGTCGAGACCCCCGCGCTGCAGCGCCTGTCCGAGGCCAACCGCGACAAGATTCTGAGGACCCTGGCCCTGGCCCGCGAACTGGGTGCGGAGACGGCCACCCTCGCCGGCCAGGAGGATACCCAGACCCTGCTGGCCTATGCCGTCAGCCGCAACGTATCGAAACTGGTGGTGGGCAAGAGTCTGCGCACCGGCTTGTCGCGGATGCTGCGAGCGCCCCTGTCGGACCGCCTCTCCGCCCTGGCCGAGGATGTCGACGTCTATGTGGTCGCCCATGAGGCAGAGGCTCGGTCTCCCGCGGAGGCGGCCTCCACGCCTTTCATTCTCGACCCGGAGTCCGTTCCCATGGCCCGGTGGCCGGGCTATGTCTGGGCCGGGGTAGCCTGCGCCCTCGCCACCGTGCTGGCCCAGGTGGTCAGTCCATGGCTCGATCTGGCCAACATCATCATGCTCTACCTGCTGGGCGTGGTCGCGGTGGCGGTCCGCTACGGGCAGGGGCCTGCCATCCTGGCCTCCTTCCTCTGCGTACTGGCTTTTGACTTTTTTTTCGTGCCCCCGAAGCTTTCCTTCAGTGTTGCAGACACCCGTCACCTGCTCACCTTCTCCATCATGCTGGGGGTAGGCCTGACGATCAGCAGGGTGGCCGCGAGCCTACGCTATCAGACCCGCGTTGCCATGTATCGCGAGCGCCGTACCCGTGCGCTCAACGAGTTGGGCCGGGAGTTGGCGGGGGCGCTGCTGCCGGCAGACATCGTGGACATCTCACACCACCATCTGGAAGGCTTGTTCCAGTCGCAGGTCTGCATCCTGCTGCCTGACCTCCAGGAAAAACTGCATTCGCCCGCCACCTTGCCCGGACACAAGGAACTACCGCTGGACCCGGCGATTGCCCAGTGGGTCTACGACCATCAGCAGCCCGCCGGCATGGGCACCCAGAGCCTGCCGGGCGCACCCATGTACTACCTGCCGCTGAAGGCGCCGATGCGCACGCGTGGGGTGCTGGCCCTGCTGCCCAGTCAGAAACGGCTCCTTTTCCAGCCCGAACAGGCCCGCTTGCTGGAGACCTTCGCCGCCCAGATCGCCCTAGCCCTGGAGCGGGTGCATTTCGTGGAAGTGGCGCAGGACGCCCTGGTGCGGATGGAGTCCGAACGGCTGCGCAACGGCCTGTTGTCCGCCCTGTCCCATGACCTGCGCACGCCGTTGACCGTGCTGGCGGGCCTGGCCGACTCCCTGCCGCTGGCCGGCCCGCCATTGCCGGAAGCCCAGGCGGAGATCGCCCAGGCCATTCGCACCGAGTCCCTGCGGACCAGCACCCTGGTGAGCAACCTGCTGGACATGGCGCGCCTGCAGGAGGGCCACGTCCAGCTCAGGCGGGAATGGCAGCCCCTGGAGGAAGTGGTGGGCGCCTCGATGCAGACCCTGGCCATCCCACTGGCGCGGCATGAGGTGGTTGTCAACCTGCCGACCGACCTGCCCTTGCTGGAGTTCGACAGCGTGCTGATGGAACGGGTGTTCTGCAACCTGCTGGAGAATGCCGCGAAATACACGCCGGCAGGCAGCCGCATCGAGATCGCCGCCCGCAACGAGGGGGACCGCATCACGATCACCGTCGCCGACAACGGACCGGGCCTGCCGCCCGGCCGGGAGGAAAGCCTGTTCGAGAAATTTACCCGGGGCCAGGACGAATCCTCCGTGGCGGGGGTCGGCCTCGGCCTCGCCATCGTGCGAGCCATCGTCCAGGCGCACAAGGGAACGGTCAGAGGGGAAAATCGTCCCGAAGGCGGCGCCCGTTTCGTCATCACCCTGCCTGCCGGCGAGCCGCCCGTCGTTCTCCCGGAGATCTGAACCCGAATGGATGACCTGCGCGCCGCTTCGCCCACCGTGGTCGTCATCGAAGACGAGCCCCAGATCCGCCGCTTCGTGCGCACCGCGCTGGAGGCCGAGGGCTGCCACGTGGTGGAAGCCGGCGAAGGGGAACGGGGACTGGTGGAGGCCGGCACGCGCAAGCCCGACCTGGTCATCCTCGATCTGGGCCTGCCGGACCGGGACGGCGTCGACGTGGTACGCGACCTGCGCAGCTGGTCCGCCGTTCCCATTCTCATCCTCTCCGCCCGCGTCGACGAGACCGACAAGGTGGCCGCGCTCGACGCCGGGGCGGACGACTACCTGACCAAGCCCTTCGGCGTGGCGGAACTGCTGGCGCGGGTGCGCGCTCTGTTGCGTCGTACACGCATGGCCGGCGGCGAAGGGCCGCTGGTCACATTCGGCGAGGTCACGGTGGACCTGGCCCGCCGCCAGGTCCACCGGGGCGGCACAGAGATCCGTCTCACGCCCATCGAATACCGGCTGCTCGCCCTGCTCATCGCCAATGCCGGTCGGGTGCTCACCCACCGGCAGCTGCTGCGGGAAGTCTGGGGGCCCAGTCACGCCGAGGATACCCACTACCTGCGCGTCTACATGACGAGCCTGCGTCGCAAGCTGGAGGCGAACTCGACTCTGCCTCGCCACATCCGCACCGAATCCGGCGTGGGCTATCGTCTCGTGACCGACACATAATTGGAATGTATTTCCACGACTCACCATGGTCGCGCAGGATCGACGACCCCTTTGAGCCGGGAAGTGGACGGTGGCGGCGACTATCCTGATCCGCCGCTCTCGGTTGCAGCCAGCTTAGCTGGCTGCAACGTTTCAAATCCTGTGCGCCCCGAGATAAACCTCAAGCTTCGCCAGGTGCTGCTTGCCCCCCTCGATGGCACCGTATTTCTCAACCACTTCGTCGCGGGATTCCCTGCTGGGGAAGAGCTGGCGCAGCGTGATCAGGGTACCGCTGCCGGTTTCCTGCAGGGTGATACAGGTCTCGAACCATATCCGCTGGCCATCGCCGTGGTCGAAGACCAGCCTGGACGGCGGGGTGATTTCCTTGAATACGGCGTGGTTGGGGTAGCGGGTGCCCTCGGGTCCGACCATCTCGAATGTCCACGCGCCGCCGACCCGGAAATCCATGGTCACGTTTTCGTTCCTGAAGCCGTCCGGACCCCACCAGCGGTTCTGGTGTTCGGGCTCGGTCATGGTTTCCAGACCCGTTCCCGGGCAAAGGGCACTTCGCGCCGAAGGACCAGCTCACGTTCGTTTTCGCTCGGTTTCATCGTTTATTTCCTTGGGTGATCCGGATCGTGTGGGGCCGCATGATCAAATGCCCCGCTTGACCATGGCGACCAGTTGGTCGAGCGCCACGCCCCAGCCTGCTTCAAAGCCCATGGCGGCGTGCGTCCGGCACCCTGCCTCGTCTGCATGAATGACGGTGGCGCGGTAGCGGGTGCCGTTTTCGCCATGTGGGGCCATTTCAACCTTGGCGGTGAACATGAATTCGGCCGATTCATCGCCGCAGGGCGCGTTCATCAATGCGGGCCGGAAGCCGGGCAACAAGGCATTGGTCCAGACAAGTTTTTCGTTTTTGACCGTTTCCAGGTAGCAGCCGATATTGGGAAACGTCTTGCCCTCGGGCGACTGCATGGTGGTGCGAAAAATACCGCCGGGGCGCACATCGACTTCGGCATCGATCGTCTTCCATGGCAAGGGGCAGAACCATTGCTTGATCAGCTCGGGTTCGGTCCAGGCGCGCCAAACCAGCTGGGGAGGCACATCGACGATGCGCTCAAAAGTCAAATCCAGTTTGCTGTTGAAGCGCGTTGTCATCTGTTTTCTCCTTGGTTGAGGTTTGGTTGCCTGCGGATCGTATGGCGTGCTCGGGTTGTTTAGGGCTTGAGGCGGATTGGGCTCGCTTGCCGGCACGTCTTTTGGCCTTGTCCGGCGTATCGATGCGTGCGGATCCCGTTTCCTGTGCCGGCCTGGCCGCGGATTCACTGGCGTGCAGTTCCTGCAGATAGGCATCCAGACGGTCCAGGCGTCCTTCCCACAGTTGCCTGTACTGCTCGATCCAGTCAACCGCCTGCTTGAGTTGCTCGCCATCGATCTTGCAGGGGCGTTGTTGCGCATGGCGGGTCTTGGTCAACAAACCCGCTTTTTCCAGCACCTTGATGTGTTTCGAGACGGCGGGCAGGCTCATCTTGAATGGCGCAGCAAGCTCGTTCACCGAGGCCTCGCCCTGCACCAGACGCGCCAGCATGGCACGCCGGGTGGGGTCCGCCAGGGCCGCAAAAGTCATGCTCAGGGTGTCGGTTGCAGGGCTCATCGTACTTTCCAACAAGGTTAATTAACCTTTTGGTTAACTATAGGGCGAAGGAAGTCGTTCGTCAAAGGCCGCGGTCAGCGGCCGGGTTCAGCCCTCCGCCACTACACCCAACACCGCCTCTCCATACGCTTCCAGCTTCTTCGTCCCCAATCCCGATATCTCGCCCAGTTCCGCCAGCGTGGCGGGGCGGCGGACAGCGATTTCGCGCAGGGTGGCGTCGTGCAGGATGACGTAGGCGGGCACGCCCTTTTCGTTGGCGGTTTCGCGGCGCCAGGTGCGCAGGGCGAGGAAGAGCGGATCTTCGTCGTCGTGGACGCCTGCGCCGGAACTGGGGGCGAGACGCGACTTCCTGCGGGACGGCGGGGCGGCAATGGCGCGCAGCATGACGGTTTCTTCGCCCTTCAGCACAGGCCGGGCGGCGGCAGTGAGTTTCAAGGCGCCGTACGCCGTGTGATCGACTTCGAGCAGGCCGCGCACGACGAGTTGCCGCAGCACGGCGCGCCAGACCTTGTCGGTTTGGCCCGCGCCGATGCCGAACACGCTCAGCGCGCCATGGCCGAATCGGTCGATCTTCTCGGTGGTCTTGCCGAGCAGCACGTCGATGACGTGGCCGGCGCCGAAGCGCTGGCCGGTACGGTAGACGGCTGAGAGCAGCTTCTGCGCGGCCTCGGTGCCATCCCACAGCGTCGGCGGGTTGAGGCAGACGTCGCAGTTGCCGCAGGGCTGGCTGGCTTCGCCGAAGTAGCTCAAGAGCGCGACGCGGCGGCAACTCGCCGCTTCGCACAGCCCGACCAGGGCGTCGAGCTTGGCGTGGCCGATGCGCTTGTGCGCGTCCTCGGCCTCGCCCTCGTCGATGAAGCGGCGCTGGGTGACGACGTCCTGCAGCCCCCACGCCATCCAAGCCTCGGCGGGCTCGCCGTCGCGGCCTGCGCGGCCGGTTTCCTGATAGTAGCCCTCGACCGAACGTGGCAGATCCAGGTGCGCGACGAAGCGCACGTCGGGCTTGTCGATGCCCATGCCGAACGCGAGGGTGGCGACCATGACGACGCCGTCCTCGCGCAGGAATTTCTCCTGGTGGCGGCGACGTGTGTCGTTGTCCATACCGCCGTGGTAGGGCAACGCGCTGAAGCCGGCCTGCTTGAGTCCGTCCGCCGTCTCCTCGACCTTCTTGCGCGTGCTGCAATAGACGATGCCCGCCTCGCCTTTGTGCTCACCCAGGAAATCCAGCAACTGCCGGCGCGGGTCGGATTTTTCGGCAATGCGATAACGGATGTTGGGGCGGTCGAAGCTGGCGACGAACACGCGCGCGGCGCCGAGATCGAGGCGAGTGAGTATTTCGGCGCGCGTCGCGGTGTCCGCCGTGGCGGTGAGCGCGATGCGCGGAACGTCGGGAAACCGCTCGTGCAGCGCCGACAGGCCGAGGTATTCCGGGCGGAAGTCGTGCCCCCATTGCGACACGCAATGCGCCTCGTCGATGGCGAACAGCGACACGCGGGCCTGTTCGAGCAGGCTTTGAAAGCGCGGGGTGAGCAGGCGCTCCGGGGCGACGTACAGCAGTTTCAATTGTCCGGAAACGAAGTCGCGTTCGACCTGCATCGCCGCCGCGCCGTCGAGGCTGGAGTTGAGGAACGCGGCCGCAATGCCGAGCTCCTGCAGCGCCGCAACCTGGTCCTGCATCAGCGCGATCAACGGCGACACCACCACGGCACAGCCGTCGCGCAGCAGCGCCGGGATCTGGTAGCACAGCGACTTGCCGCCGCCGGTCGGCATCAGCACCAGCGCATCGCCACCCGCCACGACGGTGTCGACGATGGCCGCCTGCTCGCCGCGAAATGCGGGGTAGCCGAAGATGCGATTGAGCAGGCTTAAGGGGGTATCGGGCATGGAAGAAACGGGCTTGCGGGCGGGTGGATTCTGACCGCCCGGCTGGGAAATCAGGGGGTTACATCGGATATAATTGTGTCACGTTTTGCCTGGTTATTTGCCCCAACCCCGAGGTTTTCCACGAAGAAAAACCCGCGTTGAGGCCGCAGCCCTCCCCGGCCCCCAACACCCATACCGATACCCTTTCAGACCCCGACATGAACACCGAAACCAACGCCCCCGCCCTCGACGAAAACCAGATCATCGCCGAGCGCCGCGCCAAGCTGGCCGCGATTCGCGAGGCGGGCGTCGCCTTCCCCAACGACTTCGAGCGTCACGACTACGCCGGCAAGCTGGCCGCCGCCCACGGCGACAAATCCAAGGAAGCGCTGGAAGCCGAAGGCGTGCAGGTGCAGTTGGCCGGCCGCATGATGCTGAAGCGGGTGATGGGCAAGGCGAGCTTCGCCACCCTGCAGGACATGAGCGGGCGTATCCAGGTCTACATTTCCAACGACCTCACCGGCACCGAATCCCACGATGCGTTCAAGCACTGGGACCTCGGCGACTTCCTCGGCGTCACCGGCACCCTGTTCAAGACCAACAAGGGCGAGCTGACCATCCAGGCGAAGTCGATCCGCCTGCTGTCGAAGGCGCTGCGCCCGTTGCCGGAAAAATTCCACGGCCTGGCCGACCAGGAACAGAAATACCGCCAGCGCTACCTCGACCTCATCACCAACGATACGGCGCGCGAGACCTTCATGCGCCGCTCGAAGATCATCCAGGCTATCCGCGAGTTCATGAGCGGCCACGGCTTCCTCGAAGTCGAAACGCCGATGATGCACCCGATTCCCGGCGGCGCCGCGGCCAAGCCCTTCGCCACGCACCACAACGCGCTCGACATGGAGCTGTTCCTGCGCATCGCGCCCGAGCTGTATCTGAAGCGCCTGGTAGTTGGCGGTTTCGAGAAGGTGTTCGAGATCAACCGCAACTTCCGCAACGAAGGCCTCTCGACGCGACACAACCCCGAGTTCACCATGATGGAGTTCTACGAGGCCTACCGCGATTACCGCTACCTGATGGACTACACCGAGGCGCTGATCCGCCATACCGCGGTCGCCGCCGCCGGCTCGACCACGGTCACCTACCAGGGCAACGAAATCGAACTCGGCAAGCCCTTCGACCGTCTCACCATCGTCGAGGCGATCCGCAAATACAACTCCCAGTACTCGGTCGAACAGCTGAACGATCGCGACTGGCTGATCACGCAGTTCACCGCGATGAAAGCCAAGTACCGCCCTCAGGACGGCATCGGCGGTCTGCAGCTCTCCTTCTTCGAGGAGACCACCGAGGCGCTGCTGATCCAGCCCACCTTCATCATCGACTACCCGGCCGAAGTGTCGCCGCTGGCGCGCCGTTCCGACAGCCAGCCCGACATCACCGAACGCTTTGAGCTCTTCATCACCGGGCGCGAAATGGCCAACGGCTTCTCCGAGCTGAACGACGCCGAGGACCAGGCCGAGCGCTTCATGGAGCAGGTGCGGCAGAAGGAAGCCGGCGACGAGGAGGCGATGCACTACGACGCCGACTTCATCCGCGCGCTGGAGCACGGCCTGCCGCCCACCGGCGGCTGCGGCATCGGCATCGACCGCCTGGTCATGCTGCTAACCGACTCGCCCTCCATCCGCGACGTCATCCTCTTCCCGCAAATGCGGCGGGAAGCTTGAAGACAGCCCGCAGATGAGTCGCGAAGCCTGATCCAGCCGCCATGTGGCAATACGCACTCAAGATCGGCCTGTCCACGCTGATCCTCGTCGCCGTGGCCGAAGTGGCGAAGCGCAGCACCTTCTGGGCGGCGGCGCTGGCGTCCTTGCCGCTCACCTCGCTGCTGGCCTTTTTCTGGCTGTATCTCGACACCGGCGACGTGCAGAAGGTCGCCACGCTGGCCGGCGGTATCTTCTGGCTGGTGTTGCCCTCGCTGCTGCTGTTCGTGCTGCTGCCCGTTCTGCTGCGCCTCGGGTGGGGGTTCTGGCTCAGCCTGGCCGTTTCCAGCGCCGCCACGGCGCTGGCTTACGTAGGCATGATCAAACTGCTGAGCCTGTTCGGCGTGCGGCTGTAAAGGCTGTCTGCAGGCCCGTCCATGCGTGATCGCTTCCGGTAAAATCAAGCCTCCAAACCTTTTTCAGCCATTCATTTTTACGAGTCGCCCCAACATGACCGACGTCTTCAATTCCCACGATTCCTTTTCCACCGGCACCGGCACGGTCCGCTTCGCCTCGCTGAAAAAGCTGGAAGCCGCACTGGGCATATCGGTAACACGCTTGCCGGTGTCGATCCGCATCGTGCTGGAGTCGGTGCTGAGGAACTGCGACGGGGTCAAGGTGACGCCCGAGCACGTCAAACAGCTCGCCAACTGGAAGCCGAACGCCGCGCGCACCGAGGAAATCCCCTTCACCGTCGCACGCGTGATCCTGCAGGACTTCACCGGCGTGCCGCTTCTTGCCGATCTCGCCGCGATGCGCTCGGCTGCGCAGAAGCTGGGCCGCGACCCGAAGAAGATCGAACCCCTGGTGCCGGTCGACATGGTGGTCGACCACTCGATCCAGGTCGACGCCGCGGGCTCGCACGACGCGCTCGACCTCAACATGAAGATCGAATTCGAGCGCAACCGGGAACGCTACCAGTTCCTCAAGTGGGGCATGCAGGCGTTCGACACGTTCAAGGTGGTCCCGCCCGGCGTCGGCATCGTGCACCAGGTCAACATGGAATACCTGGCGCGTGGCGTGATGGAAAAGGACGGCATGGTCTACCCGGATACGCTGGTCGGCACCGATTCGCATACCACGATGATCAACGGCCTCGGCATCGTCGCCTGGGGCGTCGGCGGCATCGAGGCGGAAGCCGCGATGCTCGGCCAGCCGGTGTATTTCCTCACCCCCGATGTCGTCGGCATCAACCTCAAGGGCGCGGCCAGGCCCGGCGTCACCGCCACCGATGTGGTGCTGACCGTCACCGAGATGCTGCGCCGCGCCAAGGTAGTCGGCAAGTTCGTCGAGTTCTTCGGCGAGGGCGCGGCTGCCATGTCGGTGACCGACCGCGCGACCATCGCCAACATGGCGCCCGAATACGGCGCCACCATGGGCTTCTTCCCGGTCGACGAAGCCACCTGCCAGTACTTCGCCGCCACTGGAAGAAATACGGCCCAGGTCGACACGATCCGCGCCTATTACCAGTCGCAGGGCCTGTTCGGCATCCCCAAGGCAGGCGATATCGATTATTCGCAGGTGCTGGAACTCGATCTCGCCAGCGTCGAGCCGTCGGTGGCCGGACCCAAGCGCCCGCAGGACCGCATCGCGCTGGCCGGGCTGAAATCCGCATTCTCCGGCCTGATGGACAAGGCTGTGGCCGACGGCGGCTACGGCAAGGCCGGCGAACTGGGCCAGCGCCATGCCCTGCCCGCCTCGAGCCACAACCCCGTCGATCTCGCTGGCGGCGGCAACCAGGACGAGCCCACGCCCGTTCCTGCGTCAGAGGAGGAGATGCTCGACAGCCACCCCTCACCCGACCACGTCGTGGCCGATCCCACCACCGTGTTCAAGAACGGCAACGGCAGCCTCGGGCATGGCGACGTCGTGATCGCTGCAATCACCTCCTGTACCAACACCTCCAACCCCGGCGTGATGCTGGCCGCCGGCCTGCTGGCGAAGAAAGCCGCCGCGCTCGGCCTGAAGCCGCCCGCACACGTCAAGACCTCGCTCGGTCCCGGCTCGCGCGCGGTCACCGAATACCTGAACAAGGCCGGGCTGATGGACGCGCTGGAGCAGGTCGGCTTCAGCGTGGTGGGCTACGGCTGTACCACCTGCATCGGAAACTCCGGCCCGCTGAAGCCGGAGACCGATAAAGCCATCGCCGACCACGATCTGGTCGTCGCCTCGGTGCTCTCGGGCAACCGCAACTTCGAGGCACGCGTGCACCAGGCGGTCAAGGCGAACTTCCTCATGTCTCCGCCGCTGGTAGTCGCCTTCGCGCTGGCTGGGCGGGTCGACATCGACTTCGACAAGGAAGCACTCGGCACCAGCAAGGACGGCCAGCCGGTGTTCCTGAAGGACCTGTGGCCCAGCACCGCCGACATCGCCGCCGTGATGGGCACCGCCACCGACGCGGCCGCCTACCGCAAGATCTACGCCGACGTCGGTGCCAACAACCCGCTGTGGGACGCCGTCTCCGCCCCCACCGGCATGGTCTACGAGTGGGACGCAAAATCGACCTACATCCAGCAGCCGCCGTTCTTCGTCGGCGCCAAGGCTGCCACTCCCGCGATCAAGGGCGCCCGCGCGCTGGCGATCTTCGGCGATTCGGTCACCACCGACCACATCAGCCCGGCCGGTGGCATCAAGCCGACTTCGCCCGCCGGCCTCTACCTCACCGAGCATGGCGTGCAGAAAGCCGACTTCAACAGCTACGGCGCACGCCGCGGCAACCACGAAGTCATGATGCGCGGCACCTTCGCCAACGTGCGCATCAAGAACCTGATGATCCCCGGCTCCGAGGGCGGAATCACGCTGAAAGGCGGCGAACAGAAACCGATCTACGACGCCGCCATGCAATACCAGGCTGAGGGCATGCCGCTGATGATCTTCGCCGGCGAGGAATACGGCACTGGCTCCAGCCGCGACTGGGCGGCCAAGGGCACCACTCTGCTCGGCGTGAAGGCCGTCGTCGCCAAGAGTTTCGAGCGCATCCACCGCGCCAACCTCGCCGGCATGGGCGTACTGCCTTGCCAGTTCAGGGACGGCATCGATGCGGCCACACTCAAGCTCGACGGCAGCGAAACCTTCGACCTCGAAGGCACCGAGGCGGGCATCACGCCACAGCAGGACGTGACGCTGGTGATCCACCGTGCCGACGGCAAAGTGGAACGCGTCGCGCTCACGCTGCGCATCGATACGCCGATCGAGGTCGAGTACTACAACAAGGGCGGCATCCTGCCCTTCGTGCTCGAACAACTGGTGGGATAAATCCGGTATGCGCGGGCTCCCAAGGACAAGGAGCCGCCAGCGAAGCAAACTGGCCCAGTGACGCGCGTCACTGGGCCAGTTTTCGGTAGAGCGTCCGTTCGCTGATCCCCAGTTGCGCGGCCAGCGATTTGCGGTCGCCGCCATGGTGCGCCAGCGCCCAATGCAGATAGCGCAGTTCCGCCGTTTCCAGCGGCACGATGTCGTCCACGCCCGGCATGCCTGTCTCGTCGCTTTTCAGTTCGGGTGGCAGATGCTCCTCCAGCAGGGTATCGCCGTCGGCCATCAGCATCGCGCGTTCGATGATGTTGCGCAGTTCGCGGATGTTGCCCGGGTAATCGTAGTCCTGCAGCCGGGCCCGTGCGGCTTCGCTCAGCGTGTAGGCCCGCCCCGGCGCCAGCCGGGCCAGCAGGGTGTCGGCCAGCAGGCCGATGTCGCCGCGCCGTTCGCGCAAGGCAGGCAGGTGAATCGGAAACACGCTCAGCCGGTAATACAGGTCGCGACGGAAACTGCCGCGTTCGACCATGGTCTTGAGATCGCGGTGGGTGGCGGCGATCAGACGGAAATCGGCGCGTAGCGTCTCCACGCCCCCGACCCGGCGAAAGGTCCCCGTTTCCAATAGACGTAGCAGCTTGACCTGCAGGCTAAGCGGAATATCGCCTACTTCGTCCAGAAACAGCGTGCCGCCCGACGCCGATTCGACCAGACCGATCTTGCGCTGATTGGCACCGGTGAACGCACCCTTCTCGTAACCGAACAGTTCGCTCTCGAACAGGGTTTCGGTCAGCCCCGAACACTCCACCACCACGAACGGCCCGTGCTCGCGCCTGCTCTGCTGGTGGATGGCCTGCGCGACCAATTCCTTGCCGGTGCCAGACTCGCCCAGCAACAGGGCGGCGGTGTCCGAAGGCGCCACGCGCCGGACCAGTTCGAGCATGCGATTGAAGGCAGCCGACTTGCCGACCAGGCCGCTTTCGGCCGGGAAACTGCTGGCCTCGCGTACCGTCAGCATGCGTTCGACGAAATACTCGATCTTGCCCGACGCACCGACGATCGGCGTCAGTTCGACGTCGACATGCTCCTCGCCGCGCGGCGTATGGTGCAGATGCAGCACACGCCGCGGCTCGCCGCTGACCCGGCTGGCCGCGAGCGGGCAGGATTCGCCGCATTCGTCGCAGGGCCGGCTGTAGCCATGCGATATCGCGTAGCAAAACTGCCCGATCACATTCCGCTCGCCGGCATACACACGGCGATAGGCCGCATTGGCCGCCAGAATCCGGTAGTCGATCCCCATGACGATCTGGGGGTCGGGATGGGTCTCGAGAAAACTGATGAGTTCGTTGGCAGGTGACATCGCTCTGCGCCATTTATGTCATTTACGTCACAGAACACTAGCAGGTTTTGTCATAAATGGCAGTTTGCATTTCCAGCGCCTGTCACAAAATTGATCTATTCTTTTGAAACTAAAGAGAAATAAAAGACCCCGCCTATCCCAGGGAGTTGGCACGGCACTTGCGAATATTGGAGTACTCATGAAACCGCCCATGCCCACTTTCCTGCACCATCCGCTGGCCAAAGAAATCTCGCTCGCCATCGCGATCAAGCTGGTGGTGATCGCGGTCATTTTTTATGCGTTCTTCGACGGCCATGCGCTGCATCCCGACGCCGATGCCGTAGCCGAGCGCCTGGCCAACCCCAATCAACCCGTCCACTCATCTCAATCCTCACCCGGGAGCCCCCATGCTGACTGAAGAACTCGTCGATCTGTCGCGGCTGCAATTTGCAGTCACCGCGCTTTATCACTTCCTGTTCGTACCGCTCACGCTGGGGCTGGCGTTCATCCTGGTCATCATGGAACTGACCTACGTCATCACCGACCGTCCCATCTACAAGGACATGGTGCGCTTCTGGGGCAAGCTGTTCGGCATCAACTTCGCGCTCGGGGTGACCACCGGCATCACCATGGAATTCCAGTTCGGCACCAACTGGGCGTATTACTCGCACTACGTTGGCGACATCTTCGGCGCGCCGCTGGCGATCGAAGGGTTGATGGCCTTCTTCCTTGAATCGACCTTCATCGGCCTGTTTTTCTTTGGCTGGGACCGCTTGAACAAGTGGAAGCACTTCATGGTGACGGTGCTGATGGCGGTCGGCTCCAACCTCTCGGCGCTGTGGATCCTGATCGCCAACGGCTGGATGCAGGACCCCGTCGGCGCAACGTTTTCCTTTGTGACGATGCGCATGGAAATGAGCGATTTCTGGGCCATCGTGTTCAACCCGACGGCGCAGGCCAAGTTCGTGCATACCGTGTCGGCCGGCTACGTCACCGCCTCGCTGTTCGTGCTCGGCATTTCCAGCTACTACCTGCTCAAGGGCCGCGACCTTGATTTCGCGCGGCGTTCGTTCCGCATCGCCGCCGGCTTCGGCTTCGCCTCGGCGCTGTCGGTCATCGTGCTGGGCGATGAATCGGGCTACACCGTGAGCGAATCGCAGAAGACCAAGATGGCGGCGATCGAAGCGATGTGGGAAACCGAACCGGCGCCGGCGGCATTCACCGTGTTCGCCGTGCCGAACGAAAAGGCCGAGCGCAACGATTACCAGCTGCAGATCCCCTATGCCCTGGGCCTGATCGGCACGCGCTCGCTCACCAAGACCATGCCCGGCATCAAGGAGATCAAGGCCAGGAACCACGAGCGCATCGAGAACGGCATCCACGCGGTCGTCGCGCTTGAGCAGTTGCGCAGGAACCACGACGACAAAACGGCGCTCGCGCAGTTCGACGCGCACAAGACCGACCTCGGCTTCGGCCTACTGTTGAAGAAATACATCGTCGACGTGTCGCAAGCGACGCCCGAGATGATCCAGCAAGCGGTCGACGACACCATCCCGCGCGTCGCCCCGCTGTTCTGGAGCTTCCGCATCATGGTGGCGCTGGGCTTCCTGTTCCTCGCGCTGTTCACGCTGGCGCTCTTCTATTCGATCAAGGGCACCTTCATCGAGAAGAAATGGCTGTTGCGCTGGGCGTTGTGGTTCATTCCCATGCCCTGGGTTGCCGCCGAACTCGGCTGGGTCGTCGCCGAATACGGCCGCCAGCCGTGGACGATCTACGGCGTGCTGCCGACGCACATCTCGGTGTCCAACATCAGTGTCGGCAATATCTACGGTTCGCTCGCCGGCTTCATCGGTTTCTATACCGTGCTGCTGGTCGTCGAGATGGTTTTGATGACGAAATACGCACGGCAAGGCCCCGCCAGCCTCGGTACCGGAAAATATCACGGCGAAAAGGCGGCTGGCGGCGCACTGCCCGCGGGCGCGATGGCTGACAAGATCTAAGGAGCAAACATGGACTACGAAACCCTGAAACTCGTCTGGTGGCTGCTGATCGGCGTCCTGCTGGTCGGGTTCGCCATCATGGACGGCCATGACATGGGCATGGGCGTGCTGCTACCCTTCGTCGGCCGCAATGATCTCGAGCGCCGCGCCGTCATCAACACCGTCGCGCCGCACTGGGACGGCAACCAGGTCTGGTTCATCACCGCCGGCGGTGCGGTCTTCGCCGCCTGGCCGCTGGTCTATGCCACCGCCTTCTCGGGCTTCTACTGGGCGATGATGGCGGCATTGTGGGCGCTGTTCTTCCGCCCGGTCGGCTTCGACTATCGTTCCAAGATCCAGAACCCGACCTGGCGCAGCACCTGGGACTGGGGCCTGTTCATCGGCGGGGCGGTGCCGCCGATCATCTTCGGCGTCGCCTTCGGCAACCTGCTGCAGGGCGTGCCCTTCCAGTTCAACGACATCCTGATGTCGACCTACACCGGCAGCTTCTGGGCGCTGCTCAATCCGTTCGCGCTGCTCGCTGGCGTCGTCAGCCTCGGCATGATCACCTTCCAGGGCGCGAACTACCTGATGATGCGCACCGAGGGCGCCATCTACCGCCGCGTCCGCACCGCCAGCCTGATTTTCGGCCCCCTGACCTTCGTCACCTTCGCGCTCGCAGGCTGGTGGGTGGCGACCGGCATCGACGGCTATGTGATCACCAGCGCCATCGATCCCAACGGCCTGCCCGACCCGCTCGCCAAGACCGTGGCAACCGCAGCCGGTGCCTGGATGACCAACTACCACACCTATGCATGGGCGAAGTGGGTACCGATCGCCGCGTTCGCCGCCCTGGCCGCGGGCATCCTGTTCGCGCGCCTCGGCAAGGCCGGGCTGGCGTTCTGGTCCTCCTCGCTGGCATGCGCCGGCATCATCGGCACCGCTGGCGTGTCGATGTTCCCCTTCATCATGCCGTCGTCGACCGACCCGCGCTCCAGCCTCACCGTGTTCGACGCCGTGTCCTCGCATCTCACGCTCGGCCTGATGCTCGGCGCCACGGTGATCTTCATGCCGCTGATCATTTTCTACACCTCGTGGTGCTACAAGGTGATGTGGGGCAAGGTGACGACGGAATTCATCGCCGCCAACGACAAGTCGGCTTACTGAAAGGAATCGCCATGTGGTATTTCGCCTGGATGCTCGGAGTCACGATGGCCGTGCTGCTCGCCTCGATCAGCGCAATGATGTGCGACGCCAAGGAATGTGCGCTCGACGAGGTGCGCAACAAGAACGCGAACGGTACGCGGCAAGACTGATCCCTACCGTGGATAAGCGTACCCGCATCGCGCGGGCAGGCCCTTCGTTTGTCTTGATTTCGCTGACTTGTCACAGGAGTTCGCCATGAGCACACCCCATATCGTCGTTCTCGGATCGGGATTCGCCGCGCTCACTGCCGTACGCGAATTGCGCCGGCGCGACCGCGATGCGCGGATCACGCTCGTCGCACCCCGGGCTGCGCTGACGTACTACCCGAGCCTGATCTGGGTGCCCTCGGGATTGCGGCGTGGCGCCGATCTCGACATCGACGTATCGGGCTTTCTGTCCGCCCACAATGTCGCCTTCCACGCCGGCCGCGTCACCGGCCTTGCCGACGGCGGGCGCACCGTGCTGACCGACAGCGGCACGCTCGCCAACGACGCGCTACTGATCGCCAGCGGCGGCCGCTTCCTCAAGGCCCTGCCCGGCATCGAACACGCGCTGACGATCTGCGAAGGCGCTCCGGCCGCCGAGGCGATCCGCGAGCGGCTGGCAAACATGACGGACGGCACGATCGCCTTCGGCTTCGGGACCAATCCGAAAGAACAGGGCGCGATGCGAGGCGGCCCGATGTTCGAACTGCTGTTCGGCATCGACACGTTGCTGCGCAGACAGGGCCGCCGCGATCGCTTCAAGCTGGTGTTCTTCAATGCCTCGAAAACGCCGGGCAAGCGCCTGGGCGACAAGGCGGTCGCCGGCCTGCTGCGCGAGATGCAGAAGCGCGGCATCGCCACCCATCTCGGCCACAAACCGCTCGGTTTCGAAGTGGACAGGGTGAGGACCGAGGACGGCAACATTCCGGCCGACCTGATTCTCTTCATGCCCGGCATGAGCGGGCCGGCCTGGGCAGCCGAGGCCGGCCTGCCGCTGTCCGACGGCGGGTTTTTCCAGGCGGACGTCCATTGTCAGGTCGTCGGCGCGGACAAGGTCTATGTCGCCGGCGATTGCGGGAGCTATCCCGGTCCCGACTGGCTGCCCAAGCAGGCGCACATCGCCGACCTGCAGGCCAAGGCCGCGGCAGAAAACCTGTTGCTGGCCCTGGCGGGCAAGCCGCCCGTCGCGCGCTTCAAGGTCGAACTCATCTGCATCGTCGATACGCTCGACCGCGGCATCCTGGTCTATCGCGACGAAAAACGCGCGCTCATGCTGCCGCCGTGCCGCCTGTTCCACTGGGCCAAACGGTTTTTCGAGTGGCAGTACCTGCGGCCTTACCGCAAGGCGAAACCAAGATGATGGCCATGCTCGATCGCGGGTGGGTGCGCGGCATCACGCTTGCCGCGGCTTTCGTGCTCATGCTCCTCGTCACGCTGTTTCCGCGACCGTTGACCGTCGAGGACGGCAGCCCCATCGGCCACGGCGCGCTCATGCTGATCATGTGGGGACTGGCGGCGGGTTTCGTACACGGCATCGGCTTCATTCCACGCAACAGGATCCTGCGCGCACTGCTCGGCCCAGTCGTCGCCTGGCTGGGCATGGGCATGGTGCTGGTCTTCTATGTGCAATATTTCCTGAGGTAACAACATGCAGACGACCGAACAGTCCGTCTTGAACCCCTACCAGCGCATCGGCGGCGATGCTGTCATCCGCAAGCTGGTCGACCGCTTCTACGAATTGATGGACGAATTGCCGGAGACCTATGCCGCGCGCAAGCTCCATCCGGCCGACTTGAGCGAGTCCGGCAACAAGCTGTTCGATTATCTCTCCGGCTGGCTGGGCGGCCCGCAACGTTACGTCGAGAAGCACGGCCATCCCATGCTGCGACGTCGCCACCTGCCCTACGCCATCGGCCCGGAGGAACGCGACCAATGGCTGCTGTGCATGCAGATGGCACTGGAGGAAACGGTGACGGACGGAGCCCTGCGAACGGCCTTGCTTTCGCAATTCGTCCAACTGGGCGAACACATGCGCAACCGTCCCGAGGCCGCGTCCATCCGGCAACCGGACGGACGCTGATCGCTCCATCTCCCGTTCATTTCATTTTTACATTCCCTCAATCGAATTTTCCGTCATGGCACACATCGTCATCCTCGGCGCAGGCACGGGCGGCACGCCCGCAGCCTACGAAATGCGCCATCTGCTCGACAAGTCGCACGTCGTCACCCTGATCAATGCGTCGGACACCTTCCAGTTCGTACCGTCCAACCCCTGGGTCGCGCTGGGCTGGCGCGAGACGCGCGAGACCACGTTCAAGCTGCGGCCCTACCTGGAAAAAAAGGGCATCCAATTCATCGCCCAGCGCGCCGACACGATCGACGCGGCCAACAGCCGGATCCATCTGGCCAACGGCGACATCGTCGACTACGACTACCTGGTGATCGCCACCGGGCCCCGGCTCGCCTTCGACCTGGTGCCTGGCGCGGGGCCGGAAGGCGGTCACACGCAATCGGTCTGCACCGTGGAGCACGCCGAGCGCGCGTATGCCGATTACCTCGAATTCCTGAAGAATCCCGGCCCGGTGGTGATCGGCGCGCTGCCCGGCGCGTCGTGCTTCGGCCCCGCCTACGAATACGCAATGGCGTTGGAAACCGATCTGCGCCGCCGCAAGCTGCGCCACAAAGTGCCGATTACCTACGTCTCGTCCGAACCCTATGTCGGGCACCTCGGACTGGGCGGCGTAGGAGATTCGAAGGGACTGCTGGAAGCCGAGTTCCGCCAGCGCCACATCAAATGGATCACCAACGCGAAGACGACCCGGGTCGAAGCGGGAAAAATGCATGTCGAAGAGGTCGACGATTTCGGCGAGAAGCTGCGCGAACACACGATCGATTTCAGTTACGCGATGATGCTGCCGCCGTTTCGCGGGGTGGCCGCGGTCGCGGCGGTGGAAGGCCTGTGCAACCCGGGCGGCTTCGTGATCGTCGACGAGTATCAGCGCAGTCCCCAATACCCCAACATCTATTCGGCAGGCGTGTGCATTGCGATTCCGCCGGTCGAGCAGACGCCGGTCGCCACCGGCACGCCCAAGACCGGCTACATGATCGAATCGATGGTCACCGCCATCGTCCACAACATCGCCGACGAACTCGCCGGCACCCCGCCCAGCCATACCGGCACCTGGAGCACGATCTGCCTGGCCGACATGGGCGATACCGGCGCGGCCTTCGTGGCGATCCCGCAGATCCCGCCGCGCAACGTCACCTGGGCGAAGAAAGGCAAATGGGTGCATCTGGCCAAGGTGGCGTTCGAGAAATATTTCATGCGCAAGATGAAAACCGGCAACTCGGAGCCGCTGTACGAGAAATACGTCCTGAAGGCACTCGGCATCAAACGTCTCAACTAATCCCAACTGAACAGGAGTTCACATGAAAAAATCCCTGGTCCTGGCGCTGCTGCTCTCCGGCTGCGCCACGTACGGTACCGAAACCGCCCAGCCCCGACAGGTCGAGGAAAGCAGGAATGCCGCCAAGGCCCTGGCCACTCGACTGGGCGGCACGCTCAAAGCGGAAATAGGGCGCAACGGACCGGCCTCCGCCGTCGGCGTGTGCAAGGAGATCGCCCCGCAGATTGCGGCCAGCCTGTCCCGCGAAACGGGCGGGAAAGTGGGCCGGGTCGGCACGCGCGTGCGCAACCCCAAAACCGGTACGCCGGATGCCTGGGAAGCGAAGGCGCTGGCGACATTCGATACGCGCATGAAGCAAGGGGAGACGCCCGACACGATGGAACTGGCCGAAGTCGTGACCGAACCATCCGGGAAATATCTGCGCTATGCCAAGGCCGTCGCCGTGCAGCCCCAATGCCTCGCCTGCCACGGCCCGTCCGACTCGATCCCGGAAGGGGTCAAGGCACGCCTGCAGGCTGAATATCCGATGGATCGGGCCATCGGGTATCAAGCAGGCGAATTGCGCGGCGCCATCGTCGTCAAGCGGCCGCTTTAATCACGTCGGGCAAGGTGCGGATCTGCCCGCACCTTGCCTCGTGGGCCCGTTAAAAATTGAACTGCCGATTGAAGTACGTCGCCACTTTATCCGGCGGCATGGGTTTGGCGACTACATAGCCCTGGATTTCGTCGCAGCCCTGGTCTTTCAGAAACGCCACCTGCTCGACCGACTCCACGCCCTCCGCCACCACCCGCAGATTCAGCGCATGTGCCAGACGGATGATGGCATTGGCGATCTCGGCGTCGTCGCTATCGGTCAGGACATCGTCCACGAAACTCTTGTCGATCTTGAGCGCGTCGATCGGCATGCGTTTCAACTGGCCCAGGTTGGAATGTCCGGTGCCGAAATCGTCGATGTAGACATGCAGGCCGCGCTGGCGCAAGGCATCGAGCATGTCGAAGGTACGCGCCGGATTCTCCATCGCCGCGCTCTCGGTCACTTCCAGTTGCAGATGCGATGACTCCATGCCGGTTTCCTTCAGGATGGCATCGATATCGTCGATCAGGCGCGCGTCGGAAAACTGGCGCGGCGACAGATTGATGGCCACGGGCGGCGGGTTGAGGCCGGCATCGCGCCAGACGATCCATTGTTCGCAGGCCGCCCGTACCACCCAGCGGCCCAGCGGCATGATCAGGCCGGTTTCCTCGGCCACTGGAATGAACTGATCGGGCCAGATGATGCCGCCCGACCGGGTCAGCCAGCGCGCCAGGGCTTCCAGCCCCACCACGCGGCCGCTGGCGAGATCAACTTTCGGCTGATAGGCCAGCGCCAGTTCGTCGCGCTCGAGCGCCTGGCGCAGGCCGGTTTCCAGGTTCAGCTGCTGCTGCGCCACGGTGTTCAACTCGTCGCTGAAATATTCGAAGCCGCTGCGGCGTTGCTTGGCCTGATACATCGCCAGATCGGCCTGGCGCAGCAAGGTGTTGGCGTCGAGCCCGTCGTCCGGATACACGCTGATGCCGATGCTGGCGCCGATGGCATAACGGCGCCGGTCGAGCTTGAACGATTCGGCCAACGCTTTGAGCAGCTTGCGGGCCACGCGGCTGGCGGCCCGCGACGCCGGCGGGTGCATCAGGATGACGGCAAATTCATCCCCACCCAGCCGGGCGACGAAGTCGTCGGCACGCAATTGCTCATCCAGCCGGTTGGCGACGACTCGCAACACCTGGTCGCCCACCTCGTGCCCCTGCGAATCGTTGATGTGCTTGAAGCGGTCGAGATCGATGAACAGCAGCGAGATCTGGAGTTTCTCGCGCTGCGCGCGTGCCAGTGCATGACCGAGGAAATCCTGGAAATACGAACGGTTGGGCAGGCCGGTCAGCGGATCGTGGTTGGCCAGCATGTCGAGCCGCATCTCGGAATAGCGGCGTTCGGTCAGGGCAGCCGAGACGAAGAGACCGCCCAGCGCCATGGTCATCATGCTGATCTGCAGCGCGAACACGTCGCGCGGCATCGTGGCACTGGTCAGTCCGCCGAAGGAGACGAGCGAAACGCCCAGCACGATCAGCGCCGCCAGGAATATGGCCACGCTCGCCCCCGTCACCGAGAATCGCAGCGCCGCCCACAGCACGCCGGGCAGCAGGACGAACAGGACGATTTCGGCCGGCCGCAGGGGTTCGGCGTACTCCATCATCACGCGGGTCAGCAGCAGCATGCCGAGCACCAGCACCAGGCCTTCCAGACGCGCGCCCTTGTTGGTCGGCAACAAATCCCAGCGCGACGCCGTCAGGAGCAGCGGCGCAATCAGGTACACCCCGAGCAGTTCCCCCAGCCACCAGACGCCCAAGGTCCGCCACACCAGGTCGGCATGCAGATGGCCGAAGAAGCCCAGGCTGAATACGCCCGCCAGCGCGCTCACCGCACATCCCAGCGGCGCGGCTACGAGCGCAAACTTGGCGACGCTGGAAACATAATCAAGGGTGGAACTGAAGGGCGGCAGGTAGCGCGGCAGATACCCGATCACAGCGGCCCCGGCGGCCGCGCCGAGCGCCAGGCGGAATGCCGTTTCCGGCGGCAGGATCTGGCTGTTGAGCGCGAACGACCCCAGCAGCACCCCCACGACGCCTGCCATGCCGAAACGCAGGCTCGCCATGGCGCCGATACCGGCTGCCAGCCAGACCACGGCCACCACATTGGCGACATACGCCGTGATCTTGAGGCTGGCCCACCCCGCCAGGGCGTAGGCCAGCGCCGTCAGCCCGACAATCAGCGCAATGCGCCTGACTTCGGTCAGGGCTGGCAATGCCGGAAAGGCCAAGACGTTAAATCCGGCTACTGAGCGGGGTCGACCTCGGCGCGCACGGACTCCAATGCGTCCTTGAGTGTCTCCTCGGACAAGCCGTTGAGTTGTTCGGCCAGCATTTCGGCAGCATCGATGGTGTCGGCTTCATCGGGCAGACTGTCGGTATCGAGGTTGGCGACGAATACCGCCGCCGCGCCGGTCACCTGCAAGAGCTGGCGGCGCTCGTTCATCAGCATGTCGATTTCATCGCGCAGCAGGCGGATTTCATCTTCTTTCATGGCGTGCAGGGTCATGCGTATCTCCGTGTTTCTTCATCTGGTCAGCCAAACAGGGTCAATACCCCGGTGTAGCCATATAAACGGTTGTAGGAAATTTCCCCGTTGGCAAAGAATCCCACCAACGGAAAGTCGCCGAGCGTGTCGCGAATCAATTCCAATTCCCGGTTCGGCGCACCGAACATGTGCTGGCCGCGCCCCAGGCAGGAATAATACACGCCGCCCCGGATCGATACGCCCAGTTGCGCCCCGATGGCCGAGAGCATCCGCAACAGGTCGTCTTCGGCGGTTTGCTGGTCGCGGCGACAGAACAGCAGTTCGTCTCCCGGCTCGACATACTCGCCGACCGCCACGAGATCGTTCTGCGGATCGACGCCGAGAATGTTGCGCACCAGATAATCCCCGGTATCCGAACCGCGAACCGGCAGACCGACGAAAATATAGCCGGCCGCACGCCGCAGATCGCGCGCCAGCACCTCGCCGATTTCCTCTTTCATCACATCCAGCGCCGGACGGTGATCGAGACTGCCGATGACGTTCTTGTTCGCTGTGGTGATGCGATGGCGCGGCCCCAGCGGCGAGATGCCCTGCGTCAGCCGCGTCGCCAGCTTCACCCGTTCGCTGAACAGCACGCCTGACAAGCCGCCGCTCACCACGCCGTCGCTGATCTGCGCCGTCGTCTCGCCACGCGAACTCGACAACCCGCCGACGACAAATCCGCTCGACACGTGTGCGGAAAGACTGTCGATCAGTTCCTGCATGCGGCTGTTTGCCGGATCGCCATGCGCCACGGCAAAATAGGCTTGCGCCGGTTGCGTCTCGATCTCCTGCGGCGAACGCAGCACCGGCAGCATGCTGAAGTCGGCGGGATCGAATTCCGCCAGCATCACGGCCAGTGCCGGTTCTTCCAGATACTCCACGCCCGTGGCGCAGACGCCGACTCCCACGCTGCCGGTCCAGTGGGGCACGCCGGTCGCGCTTTTGAAGAACGCCAGGATCGCATCGAGTTCGCCGGCGAAGACGTCCGACACATACAGGAACCCCAGCGTCGCCCCCGACGGGATCGCACCCAGCTGGCCCATGCAGGCCTGGGCCGCCTGGGTCCAGTCGGGATTCGCGGCGTGGGCGAATTTGAAGGGCGATGTCATGTCTTTAAGGCAGGGAATGCATCAGCACGGCGCGTCGGCCTTTCGGCCGGCAAGGCCATGCATCAGTAGCCCGTCTGGCCGCTGCTCGGCAACTCGCCTTCGCCGAAGAAGTTCCACAGCAGATGGGCGACTACTTCAGGGGCAATCACGGTGTGCTGGTTATGGCTTTCCTGCAGCGCCACCCGCAGCTTCTTGCGCAGTTCGGGATCGCCGGTCAGGTCGAAAATGATGTCCACCTTCGCCCCCATGGTCACCACTTCCATCGCATCCTTGAACACCGGCACCTTGCTATGGCTGAACCCCAATGCAACGGGCGATTCCAGATTGCGGTGCGCGACGGCGACGATCTCCACGTTGACGCCCTCTTCCTGGATCTTCTCCAGAAAATGTTCGGCAAATTTTTCCCCGACTTCACCCAGCCCCAGCAGGGCAACCTTGACGACATGACTCATGAAAGAACTCCTCGTATCAGTTATGGTGGAAACAGTGGACCTGTTTTTTTATTCGCTCATGCGATCCGGATGACCCGGTCGCCTGTCGGCGCTTTGTTTGCGCACGGGTAGCATACGGTCCCAGCCCGCGCCTGTCGATACTGCGGCCGCCGTCCCTACGACGCATCGTGCAAGCCTCACCTGTTCACGCCCCATGGGCGGGGGATATGATTCAACTTATCACTCAAGGCGTCCGTCATGCCCGACATTGCTTCGCTCCACCCGTTCATCACTCCCTATGCCAGCGGCATGCTGGAAACGGCAGGTCGCCATCGCATCTACTGGGAAACGTCCGGCAACCCGGATGGCATCCCGGTGCTGTTCGTGCACGGCGGGCCCGGCTCCGGCACGTCGCCTGTGCAGCGGCGGTTCTTCGATCCGGCACGCTACCGCATCGTTTTGTTCGACCAGCGCGGCAGCGGCCGCTCCACGCCGCATGGCGAGCTGGCCGACAACACCACGCCGCATCTGATCGCCGACATGGAAGCGCTGCGACGCGAACTCGGCATCGCATCCTGGCTGGTGTTCGGCGGTTCGTGGGGCTCGACCCTGGCGCTCGCCTACGCCGAGGCGCATCCCGAGCGCTGCCGCGGGCTGGTGCTGCGGGGCATTTTCCTCTGTCGCACAAGCGAGATCGACTGGTTTCTCCACGGTATTCGCGCCCTGTTTCCCGAGGCGCAGCGCCAACTCGCCGAATTCATCCCCGAGGACGAACGCCACGATCTGCTGACGGCCTACCATCGCCGTCTCGTCGATCCCGACCCGACCGTGCACCAGCCCGCCGCCCATCATTGGGCCATCTTCGAGGTGTCGTGCTCGACCCTGCTGCCCAATCCGGAACTCGTCTCCGCGTTCGGTGACGACAAAAGAGCCCTGTCGTTGTCACGGATCGAAGCGCACTATTTCGTCAACAACATTTTCCTGCCCGACAACAGCCTGCTCGCCAACGTCGATCGCATCCGCGGCATTCCGGCGATCATCGTGCAGGGACGCTACGACGCCGTCTGCCCCATCGTGTCGGCCGACGAACTCGCGCGCGCCTGGCCCGAAGCCCGCTATGTCATCGTGCCGGATGCCGGGCACTCGGCGTTCGAGCCGGGCATCGCCCGCGAACTGGTCGCCGCCTGCGATCGCTTCGCCCAGACCGGAGCATTCGACTGATGGCCCTGTCGCCTTACGTCTTCGATGCCAGCGCGGAAAACTTCAACCGGCTGGTGCTGGAAAACTCGCACAAGGGCCCGGTGCTGGTGCATTTCTGGACCCCCAAGGCCGGCCCCTGCTTCATCCTGATGCCGCGGCTGGTGAAGCTCGCCGCCGAATACGGCGGCAAGTTCCTGCTCGTCATGCTGAACGCCGACGAGCTGCCCGAACTGGCGCGCCGCTTCAGCGTGAATTCGGTGCCGACGGTGAAATTCTTCTGGCGCGGCGAGGTCGCCCACACCATCCACGGCGCCGACCCCGACAGCAGCTTCCGCGAAGTGCTCGACCGCTTCATCGCGGGCGACGCCCATCGCGCCCATGCGCTCGGCGTGGCCGCGTGGCAGGTGGGCAACGTGCAGCAGGCGCGCATGCTGCTCGCCAACGCAGCGATGGCCGAGCCCGACAATCTCGCCATCCCGCGCGACCTCGCCAAATTGCTGTGGGCCGAGGGCGAAGGCGAACAGGCCCTGAAACTGCTCGACAGCCTGCCGCCGGAAGCACGGACGGAGCCCGAGATCGCTCGCCTGCACGCGCACCTGAACCTGGCCGAAACCGCTCGCCAGGCGCCATCGCTGTCCGAGCTCGACGTCCACCTTGCGCAGCAGCCGGACGACGTGGATGCGCATTTCCAGCGTGCAGCCCGGTTGCTGGCGGCAGACGAGTTTGCTGCGGCCATGGACGAGTTGCTGTGGGTCGCCCGAACCGATCGCAGCTACCGCCATGACATTGGCCGCATCAGTCTGCTCGCCCTGTTCGATCTGTTGGGCAGCGCGCATCCGCTGACACGGCAATACCGCCAGGCGCTGTCCGAATCGCTGCATTGAAGTTCGACCACCCCGCGTTCGCACCTTATCGGCCGCTGATCGATGCGCTGGACCTCGGACGCGCCCAGCCCGCGCCCGCCCCGGATTGCCTCGATGCGCTCAACGCCCAGGCCATCCGCCTCGATATACGCAACGCAGGCGGCCTACCGCTGCGTTTTTTTGTGCCCGACGGCCGCCTGTCCGCGCGCGATTACGAAACGCATATCCTGCGGACCGGCCAGGTGCCGACCCGCGCCGAGACCTGGCACGACGTGCTGAACGCGCTGGTGTGGCTGCGCTTTCCGCGTTTCAAGTCCGCGCTGAATGCGGCCCACGGCACGGCCATCTCTGGCGAGACCAGTTCCACACGGGGACGCCGCCGCGACGCGCTGACGGTGCTGGACGAGTCTGGCGTGTGGGTGATCAGCCGCGATTCGGCGTTGCCGGCGCTGCTGGCCGAACGCGCCTGGCACTCGCTGTTCTGGGAAGCGCGATCGCGTGTCGAAACCGAGATGCGCTTCGTGGTGGTCGGGCATGCGCTGCTGGAGAAGGCGCTTGCACCCTACCCGGCGATGACCGGGAAATGCCTGACGCTGATTGCGGAATCGCCCGACCCTGACGCTGCGGATGAGTTGTCGACCCTGGCGCTCGCCGCGATCGACTCGCCGCGCCAACTCGCGCCGCTTCCGGTGCAGGGCATCCCGGGCTGGGATCCGGCCAACGCGAACGCGGCATATTACGCCAATCAGGAAATTTTCAGGCCGGTACGCCACGCAGCTTCATGAACGTCCCGGCGCACCCCTTCGGGGAGGCCCTTCAGCCTGCATCGGCGGGCAATTCGCCGCCCGCCACCCACGCCTGGGCCATTTCCAGATCATCAAACAGGCGGATGTCCGCCGACATGAACATGCGATTCACCCACATGCTCCACGCCACCCACTGGTCGCCGGTCAGGATGGCGATGCGGCCGAAATCGGTCTTGTGCTCGCGCGAGAATTTCAGTTCTTCCCACGCCACGTCGACGCTGTACGACAGCATGTCGCGCAGATCGAACAGCAGGTTGACCGTGCCCTGGAACTGGACCCCGTAGTTCACGGCCTGCTCGAACTCCTGGTAATCGGCCAGCGTGAACTGTCCCATTACGGTGACGGCGATCTGGTTGTCCTTGGCGTTCAGGCTGATCATGGTGCGCTCCTCTGGAATGTGCTTTCACTATAGCGAATCGGGCGGGGTTGAGGTTGACGCACGTACTGCCCAGATGCCTGCGACTGCCACCACTGCCATGCCCACCCATGCCATCAGCGACAGCCGCTCACCGAACAGCAGCACACCGTACAAGGCGGAAAAACCGACCGTGGTGTAGGCCAGCGAGCCGACCGTAAGCGTGCGGCCGCGATGATACGCCCGCGTCAACGCCAGTTGCGCGACTGTGGCGGTGGCGCCGATGCCGATCAACCACGGCCAGTCGGCCCGCTGCGGAATGTGAGACCCGGCCAGCGCCATCCAGGCTGCGCCGCCCGCGGTCGATAGCAGCGTGAAGTAAAACACCACACGCCATTCGGACTCGCCCAGCCTGCCCAGATTCTTGACGTTGACGTAGGCCATCGCGGCCAGCATCCCCGACGCCAAACCGGCCAATGCAGGCAGCCAGGCCTGGCCCTGAACCTGCGGCCGCAACAAGAGCAATACACCGACGAAGCCGAGCAATACCGCGCCGACGAGGCCACGTCCGTAGCGTTCGCGCAGCCACCAGGCCGACAAGGCGGCGAGAAACAGCGGGGCCGTGTAATTGAGGGTGACCGCGGTGGCGAGCGGCAGTTGCGACAATGCGTAGAAGAACAGCACCAGCGCAGTGAAACCCGCCAGCCCGCGCCACAGATGGGCTTTTAAGCAAGGCGTGGCAAGCGGAGCCCACAACTGGCGATGGCGGATGGCGATCGCCGCCCAGATCGCCAGTAGGCCGAACGCCGATCGATAGAACACCAGCTCGGCGGGCGAGAAGCTTGCGGAGGCGTGTTTCACCAGCACGCTCATCAGCGCGAACAAGGCAGCCGCCACCAGCATCCAGCTCGATTTCATGGCGGGCAGACGAAAAAAACGGGCGGCATCGGCCGCCCGCTCGAAATGCTCAACCCGCTCATTTGAGATGCGGCCCGATCTCGCGCCGCAGGAAGGAATGGAAATGCATCATGCCGTCTTCCAGCGGCGACTGGTACGGCCCGGTCTCGGAAATGCCCTGCTGGTACAGCGCGCGCCGTCCCTTGTGCATGCGCTCGCAGATATCCTCGTCCTCCACCGCGGTCTCATGGTACGCCGCCTGCTCGGCCTCGATGAAGGCACGCTCGAACAAGGCAATGTCCTCGGGATAGTAGAACTCGACGACGTTGGTGCACGACTCGACGCCGGTCGGCACGATCGACGACACCACCAGTACATGCGGATACCACTCAACCATCAGGCCGGGGTAATAGGTCAGCCAGATTGAGCCGTGCGCGGGCGCCTTGCCCTGCTGATACGCCAGCACTTGCTCGTGCCATTTCTGGTAGACAGGGGAACCTGCCTTCGACAAACCACGATTGACACCCACCGTCTGCACCGACCACCAGTCGCCGTATTCCCAATTGAGGTCGTCGCAGGTGACGAAATGGCCAAGTCCGGGGTGATACGGCGCGACGTGGTAGTCCTCCAGGTACACTTCGATGAAGGTCTTCCAGTTGCAGGCGTAGTGCGTGACCTGCACGCGATCGAGCATGAAGCCCGAAAAATCCAGTTCGCGCGCCGCCTGCATACCGGCCAGATCGGCCTGCACATCGCGCCTGCCGGCAAACAGCAGGCCCTGCCAGTTCTGCAGGCCGGTACGGTTCAGGTTCAGGCAGGGATTGCCGGGAAACTCCGGCGCCCCCATCAACTGGCCCTGGCTGTCGTAGGTCCAGCGATGGATCGGGCAGACGATGTTGTTGGACGGCAGCTTGCCGCGACCGGTCAGCATCAGCGCCTGGCGATGGCGGCACACGTTGGACAACAACTCGATATTCGTCCCGCCGTTGACCAGCATTTTCGCGCCGTCGAACATTTCCAGCGCGTGATAGTCACCCGGCTCGGGCACCATCAACCGATGGCCCGCATAACCGGGACCCTGCTTGAACAAATGTTCGAGCTCCAGCGCATAGATGGCTGGATCGAAGTACCAGGAAACTGGCAGCTGAGGCGAAGTTAGCGACAAGGCGCTGGATTCGGCGAGATCGCTCATGGCGTACCCTACTCAAAACCAAGCCCCCTCCAGTAATGACACTGGAGCGGCAAGTAAATGACCCACCGGATTTAGAGCGTGGTTGCTGACGTTTTGGCGTCTTGGCAACCACGGCCTACCCCGCTCCTTGAGGGGTGCGGGTACGGATGACTCCCTGTCAGACAAAGGCATCGCCAGGCAGGGAAAGCGCGAAATTCTAGCATAGCCGCATGTCCGGGGAGGCGCCTCACCGCTGAATTTGTTAAAGTATCGTCCTTTCTCCGCCGGGTTCGATATTCATGGCCAAGTCCCGCGCCGCCACGCCCCCCAAAGATTACGAGTCCGCACTGACCGAACTGGAAGCCATCGTGGCCGAAATGGAATCCGGCCAGTTGCCACTGGAAGCCTCGCTGACGGCCTACAAGCGCGGCGCCGAGCTATTGCAATACTGTCGCCTGCAGCTCGCCGATGCCGAGCAGCAGGTGAAGATTCTGGAAAATGGGGCCTTGCAGCCTTTCAAGACCGAAGACACCGATGACTGATTTTTCCGCCTGGACCCAGGCATGCCAGACGCGCATGGAAAGCGTGCTGGCCGAGTGGCTCCCGCCATCCAGCATTGCCCCGCAACGCCTGCACGAGGCCATGCGCTATGCCGTCCTGGGCGGCGGCAAGCGCGTGCGCCCGCTGCTGGCATTCGCCGCCGGCGAGGTCACCGGCACAGACCCCGATCGCGTGCAGCACGCCGCGGCGGCAGTCGAGCTGATCCATGCCTACTCGCTGGTGCACGACGACATGCCGGCGATGGATGACGACGCGCTGCGACGCGGCAAACCCACAGTGCACGTCGAGTTCGACGAAGCCACCGCACTGCTGGTAGGCGACGCCCTGCAGAGCCTGGCGTTCGACATCCTCGCTTCGCAGCCCCTGGCCGACAATGCAGCCGCGCAGTTGAAGATGGTGCAGTTGCTGGCGCAGGCTTCCGGGTCGCGCGGCATGGCCGGCGGCCAGGCGATTGATCTGGCCAGCGTCGGCAAACCGCTCGACCTGACCGAACTCGAATTCATGCACATCCACAAGACCGGCGCGCTGATCCGCGCCTCGGTGCTGTTGGGCGCGCAGTGCGGCACGCTGTCGGACACGACCGCCGCCGCGCTCGACCATTACGCCAAGTGCATCGGCCTCGCCTTCCAGGTGGTCGACGACGTGCTCGACGCCGAGACCCCCACTGCTACGCTGGGCAAGACCGCAGGCAAGGATGCGGCCAACAACAAACCGACCTACGTCAGCCTGCTCGGCGCAGCACGCGCACGCGAACTCGCGCAGGAGCTACGCACCGATGCCCACGCCGCACTGGCCGAGCTTGGGCCTTCCGCAGCACGCTTGCGCCAGCTGGCCGACTTCGTCATCGAGCGGACGTTCTGACATGCCGACGTCCCTGCTCGACACCGTCAATTCGCCGGACGAACTGCGCGCGCTTTCGCCTGCCGACCTGCCCAAACTCGCCAACGAACTGCGCGAGTTCCTGGTCAATTCAGTCGGCCAGACCGGCGGCCACCTCGCTTCCAATCTCGGCACGGTGGAACTCACGATCGCCCTGCACTATGTATTCGATACCCCGCGCGACCGCATCGTATGGGACGTCGGCCACCAAACCTACGCCCACAAGATTCTGACCGGTCGTCGTGCCGGGATGGCCGGCCTGCGCCAGCCGGGCGGCATCGCCGGATTCCCGCGCCGCGCCGAGAGCAGGTTCGACGCCTTCGGCGCCGGCCACTCCAGCACGTCGATCTCGGCGGCACTCGGCATGGCCGAAGCCTTTCATCAACTGGGTAGCAGCCAGCGCGCCGTGGCCATCATCGGCGATGGCGCGATGACCGCCGGCATGGCGTTCGAAGCGCTCAACAACGCCGGGGCCACCGACCTCCCCCTGCTGGTGGTGCTGAACGACAACGATATGTCGATCTCGCCCAACGTCGGCGCGCTCAACAATTATCTGGCGCGGCTGATGTCGGGCAAGTTCTATGCTGCGGCACGCCGCGCCGGCGAGAAAGTGCTGTCCGTCGCCCCGCCGATCCGCGAACTCGCCAAGCGCGCCGAGGAACACATGAAGGGCATGGTGACGCCAGGCACATTGTTCGAGGAATTCGGTTTCAACTACATCGGCCCGATCGACGGCCACGACCTCGACGTACTGCTGGACACGCTCTCCAACATCAAGCAGCTCAATGGCCCGCAATTCCTGCATGTGGTCACCCGCAAAGGCAAGGGCTACGCACCCGCCGAAGCCAATCCCTGCCTGTATCACGGCGTATCGCGTTTCGATCCCGCTGCGGGCGTCGCGGAAAAAACCGGTGGCAAGCCCACCTACACGCAAGTGTTCGGCGACTGGCTGTGCGACATGGCCGCCGCCGACACGCGACTGGTTGGCATCACCCCCGCGATGCGCGAGGGTTCCGGCCTAGTGCGCTTCTCGCAGGATTATCCCAAGCGCTATTTCGATGTCGGCATCGCCGAACAGCATGCGCTGACCTTTGCCGCCGGCCTCGCCTGCGAAGGCATCAAGCCGGTGGTGGCGATCTACTCAACCTTCCTGCAGCGCGCCTACGACCAGTTGATCCACGACGTCGCCCTGCAGAATCTGCCGGTGATGCTGGCGATCGACCGTGCCGGTCTGGTCGGCGCAGACGGCCCGACCCATGCCGGCAGCTTCGATCTCTCCTTCCTGCGCTGTATCCCCAACATGCTGATCGCCGCGCCGTCGGACGAGAACGAATGCCGGGCACTTTTGACCACCGCCTTCCTGCACGAAGGTCCTTCGGCGGTGCGCTATCCGCGCGGCAGCGGGGTCGGCGCCACGATCGACGCCGGGCTCGACGCCGTCGAGATCGGCAAGGGCGTGCTGCGGCGACGCGGCCATGACGTGGCGCTGATCGCCTTCGGCAGTCTGGTCGCACCCGCCCTTCAAGCTGCCGGGACGCTCGACGCCAGCGTGGCCGACATGCGCTTCGTGAAGCCGCTGGATCTGGACCTGCTGCGCGAACTGGCGCACGGCCATCGCCTGCTCGTCACGCTGGAGGAAAATGCAGTGGCGGGCGGCGCCGGCGCCGGCGTGGCCGAGGCGCTGGCCGACCTCGGTGTCATCATGCCGATCCTGCATCTGGGCCTGCCCGACACCTTCATCGAACATGGCGACCCCGCCAGAATGCTGGCCGACTGCGGACTCGATGCCGCGGGCATCGAGCATGCCGTCCGTCAACGGATAACCCTATTACCCGAGTAGTTTACTCAACTATTCCGGCAGTTTATACTTAGTCTAAACTGCATCGATACCAAGGAGCCTGCCATGAACCAGATTTGCGATACCGCCGTTTGTATGCCGGATGTACAAAGTTCGGCCGATACGCGGCAAATCGCCATCAACAAGGTCGGCATCAAGAGCATCCGTCACCCGGTTCGCGTGGCAGACAAGAGCGGCGGCGTCCAGCACACCATCGCCACCTTCAACATGTACGTGTTCCTGCCGCACAACTTCAAGGGCACGCACATGTCGCGCTTCATCGAGATCCTCAACACGCGCGAGCGCGAGATTTCGGTGGAGAACTTCGAAGGCATGCTGCGCCAGATGGTCGAGCGCCTGGAAGCCGAATCGGGCTACATCGAAATGAGCTTCCCCTATTTCGTCAACAAGGCCGCGCCCGTCTCGGGCGTGCAGAGCCTGCTCGACTACGAGGTCACCTTCATCGGCGCCATCGAGAATGGCCAGTACACCCACACCACCAAGGTACTGGTGCCGGTGACCAGCCTGTGTCCGTGTTCGAAGAAGATTTCCGAGTATGGCGCGCACAACCAGCGCTCGCACGTTACCGTCACCGCGAAGACCAACGGCTTCCTGTGGATCGAGGATCTGGTGCGCAAGGTAGAGGATCAGGCCTCGTGCGAGTTGTTCGGGCTGCTGAAGCGGCCGGATGAAAAATACGTCACCGAACGTGCCTACGACAACCCGAAATTCGTCGAGGACATCGTGCGCGACGTCGCCGCCGCGATGAACGCCGAGCCACTGATCGATGCGTACGTCGTGGAAGCCGAAAACTTCGAGTCGATCCACAACCACAGCGCCTATGCCGTGATCGAACGCGACAAACAGGGTCAGGCGTAAGGCGTCGGTCCCCCTTGCGGCGCAGGCCAACGCAAGCGAAGCGACCGGAGCCACACGCGGAAACCGGCCCGACCTCAACCCGAACCATCAAAACAAAAGGCCTGCATTGCAGGCCTTTTGTTTTGATGCCCACGAATAATCAGTAACGCTGCGTCAGCGTCATCGTCTGGCCATCGCGCTTCATTTCCATCCGGTTCAGAAAGCTCATCCCCAGCAGCGGCACGTTGAGACCCGTTTCCACCACCATCCCGTCCACCTGGTTGACCGAGATCCCGCCCACCTTGACCGTATTGAACTTGACGCGCCACGCAGGCACCACGCCCGCCGCCGTCCCCACGCCGACCGCCTGGCCCGACCGGTAGTCGAGTCCGATACGCTTGGCCTCGGCTGCACTGATGGCGATGGCGGTAGCACCCGTATCGACCAGAAAGGTCATCGGATATCCGTTGAGCGCACCTGCCGCCGCGAAATGACCACGCGCGTCGGCCGTGAGGGAAATGCTCGGGCGGCTGTCCGTCGCCGTACCACCCGCGAACGATTGGCCCATGCCCAGGGTCCGGCGCTTGCCCTCAATATCGAAGCTGGCGCTGTCGGAATCCGCAGAGACCAGTTTCACGCCCTGGATCGTTTGCCCCGCACTGAGGGTACGCGGTTTACCGCCATCGATGCTGATGATCGCCTTGTCCTTGAACAGGCCTACCACCGATATGCTGGTAGCCCATACGGTTGTACAGGCAAGTCCGCCAGCAGCTATCATCATCGCGACCGTTTTTTTCTTGAGAGGCATCATGCGTCCTGTTCTGGTTTTCCGTCATTCGCCCACCGAGGGACCGGGGTATTTCACCACATTCCTGGATCGGCACGGCATTCCCTGGCAGCTGGTACGGATCGACGCCGGCGACAGCGTGCCTGAAAACCTTAACGGCGCTTCAGGCGTCTGCTTGATGGGCGGCCCGATGAGCGTCAACGACGATCTGCCCTGGATCCCGCCCCTGCTGGCGCTGATCCGCCAGGCGGTCGCATCGGACATTCCGGTGATCGGCCATTGCCTGGGCGGCCAGCTTATGTCGAAAGCGCTGGGCGGAACGGTCGGCGCCAATCCGGTCAAGGAAATCGGCTGGGGCGACGTTCGCATCACCGACGCCGATGCCGCGCGCTCCTGGCTGGGCGACACCACGCAGCCCATGCTGGCATTCCACTGGCACGGCGAAACCTTCACCCTGCCGCCGGGTGCCACGCGCCTTCTCGACAGCGCCTTCTGCGCCAACCAGGCCTATGTGCTCAACGACCGCCATATCGGCATGCAATGCCATGTCGAAATGACGCCCGAACTCATCGCCAGCTGGTGCGACAACGGCGGCGCCGAAATCGCCGCCAGCGACAGTCCCGGCGTGCAGTCGCCCGATGCGATCCAGGCGGATTTGCCCGCCCGCACCGCCCGTCTGCATGAACTGGCGGACAAAATTTATTCCCGCTGGATTCAAGGGCTTAGAAAATAATCGCAGGACCGTCCCGGGAAGACGCTGGACAGCCGCATCGCGCGGCGTAGGATAGGCGACGGAGTCATATCCAGTCTTACAGCATCACTGAATACCTGAAACAGGAAATATTGGAGGATTTATGCAGAACGTGGATTACGCCAATTTCGATTTCGGCGAGCGCCTGAACGGTTTCATCAACGAAGTGATGAATTTCGGCGGCGCGCCGCGAACCGAGGCCGACCTCACCGAAGGCCAGAAGGTCTTCGTCCGCGCAGTCAAGCGCGAAATGGTCAAGTATGCCGACCCCAACCGCCACGGCTACCCGCATAACCTGCTGGAGCAGATGGAATCCTTCACCCGCACCGTGGGCGACCTGCACAACTCCTACTTCGACTCGGGCATGCGCAAGGTCAGCGACTGTCTCTACAACCGCTGGAAGATGCTTTACGAAGAAACCAAAAAGCTGGCCGCGGCCGGCGGCGACACCAAACCCGCCTGGGTCGACGTCATCAAGACCGAGCAAACCGACATGCCAGCCTTCTTTGACGCATAACGATTTGTTTTTGAATGAAAAAGCCCGGGCAATCCGGGCTTTTTCATTTTTGCGATTAATATCAAACCTGCTTATCCTCAAATAAAAATAAAGGATTATTCAGGGGTCCCCCCCGGTGCTATCCTGCCCAGACTCTAATACCCCCATAAAGTCTGAGGAGACAGCATGTCCAAACTGGTACGCCCCCATGGCGGCGGTGAACTCAAACCCCTGCTACTGACGGGCGACGCACTCGCCGCCGAAAAAGCCCGCGCAGCCTCGTTGCCCAAGCTCAAGATGAGCTCGCGCGAAACCGGCGACCTCATCATGATGGGGATCGGCGGCTTCACCCCGCTGGACGGATTCATGACCAAGTCCGACTGGCAGGGCGTGTGCGACGGCTACAAGATGGCGAACGGCCTGTTCTGGCCCATCCCCGTCACCCTGTCGACCGACGACGAGTCCATCAAGGACGGCGACGAGATCGCGCTGGTGGACGGCGAGTCCGGCGAGATCATGGGCACCATGAAGGTGACCGACAAGTACACCATCGACAAGGCCCACGAGTGCATGCAGGTCTACAAGACCACTGACCTCGAGCACCCCGGCGTCAAGATGGTCATGGCTCAGGGCAAGTACAACCTGGCCGGCCCGGTCAAGGTCCTGTCCACCGGCACGTTCAAGGAAGAGTATGGCGAGCAGTTCATGACGCCGGCCGAGACCCGCGCCAAGTTCGAGCAGATGGGCTGGAGCAAGATCGCCGCCTTCCAGACCCGCAACCCGATGCACCGCTCGCACGAATACCTGGCCAAGATCGCCATCGAGACCATGGACGGCGTGCTGGTCCACTCGCTGCTCGGCGCGCTGAAGCCGGGCGACATTCCTGCCGAAGTCCGTTCCGAAGCCATCAGCGTACTGGTCGAAAATTACTTCGCACCCAATACCGTGATCCAGGCCGGCTACCCGCTCGACATGCGCTATGCCGGCCCGCGCGAAGCGCTGCTGCATGCGCTGTTCCGCCAGAACTACGGCTGCTCGCACCTGATCGTCGGGCGCGATCACGCTGGCGTAGGCGACTACTACGGCCCCTTCGACGCGCAGAAGATCTTCGACGAGATCCCCAAGGGCTCGCTCGAGACCCAGAACATGAACATCGACTGGACCTTCTGGTGCAACAAGTGCGGCGGCATGGCCTCGCAGCGTACCTGCCCGCACACCAAGGAGGACCGCATCCTGCTGTCCGGTACCAAGGTGCGCTCGATGCTGTCCGAGGGCCAGGATCTCCCGGTCGAATTCAGCCGTCCGGAAGTCGCCAAGGTGCTGCAGAAGTACTACGCCGGTCTTTCTGCAGAACAAAACGTCAAGATCGAATTGAAAGGCCATTCGGCCGCATGATTTTCCTGTCCGGCAGCGATGCCTGAGAGGTATGCCCTGATCGCGGCAGATGCCGACAGGGTAAGGATTTTAGGACACGAGCCTACCGGAAGCGGATTCGCGATACGCCCCGGCCAAGGACGGGTTCAGTTCTAAGCGGACCGCGACGTACGCGGATTGTTAGCTAACTTTAGGAGACTGTAATGCCAACCTATGTTCGTACCGACAAGTGCGACGGCTGCAAGGGTCAGGACAAGACCGCTTGCATGTACATCTGCCCGCACGATCTGATGAAGCTGGACAAGGACGGTTCGGAAACCGGCCACGCCATGCGTGCATTCAACCAGGAGCCCGAGCAGTGCTGGGAGTGCTATTCCTGCGTGAAGATCTGCCCGCAGCAAGCCATTGAAGTTCGCCACTATGCCGACGTCGTGCCGCTGGGCGGCATGGTGCAGCCGCTGCGTGGTTCCGACTCCATCATGTGGACCATCAAGTTCCGTAATGGCGTGCTGAAGCGCTTCAAATTCCCGATCCGCACCACCCCCGAAGGCTCGATCGATCCCTACGGCAACAAACCCATGCCCAAGATGGCTGAGATCGAGTCCACGGGTTCGTTCACCCGGGACATGATGGGTGGTTACCGTGCCGGTAACCCTGCCGAACTGATTCGCAAGTAATTTAGAGAGGTAAACGAAATGGCTGGAGAATTTGGTAATCCCACAGTAGTCCAGGAGGAAGTAGACGTCCTCCTGATCGGCGGCGGTATGGCATGCTGCGGCGCCGGTTACGAAATCATGCGCTGGGCAGACGCCGCCAAGGCCGAGTTGGGCATAGACCTGAAAATCAAGCTGGTCGACAAGGCTGCCATGGATCGCTCCGGCGCTGTGGCGCAGGGTCTGTCCGCAATCAACACCTACATCGGCTCCGAGCAGGATCCCGCCGACTACGCCCGCATGGTCTCCAACGACCTGATGGGCATCACCCGCGACGACCTGGCCTATGACCTGGGCCGTAACGTGGATGATTCCGTTCACCTGTTCGAAGAATGGGGCCTGCCGATCTGGAAAACCGACGAAAACGGCGAGCGTCACGACGGCGCCCAGGGCATGACCCCATTGAAGGATGGCGGCAAGCCCGTGCGTTCCGGCAAATGGCAGATCATGATCAACGGCGAATCCTACAAATGGATCGTTGCTGAAGCCACCAAGAAGGCGCTCGGCATGGATCGCATCGAAGAGCGCATCTTCATCGTCAAGCTGGTTAACGACAAGAACGACCCGAGCCGCATCGCCGGTGCCGTCGGCTTCTCGACCCGCGACCATAAAGTTGTGGTGTACAAGGCCAAGGCCATTCTGCTGGCAGCCGGCGGTTGCGTGAACATCTTCCGTCCGCGCTCCGTCGGTGAAGGTACCGGGCGTGCCTGGTACCCGGTGTGGAACGCAGGTTCGACCTACGCGATGGCTGCCGAAGCCGGCGCCGAGCTGACCATGATGGAAAACCGCTTCGTGCCCGCCCGCTTCAAGGACGGCTACGGCCCGGTTGGCGCCTGGTTCCTGCTGTTCAAGGCGCAGGCTGTGAACGCCTACGGCGAAGTCTACATGGTGAAGAACAAGGAACTGCTGAACGACTACCCCCCCTACGGGCAGGCCGCCGTTCCCGCATCGTGTCTGCGTAACCACCTGATGCTGAAGGAAATGAAGGAAGGCCGCGGCCCCATCTACATGGACACCGTGACCGCTTTGGCAAAACTGCGTGAAACGCTGACCCCGCGCGAAGTGAAGCATCTGGAAGCCGAAGCCTGGGAAGACTTCCTCGACATGTGCGTCGGCCAGTGCGGCATCTGGGTGGGCGAGAACGTCGAACCGGAGAAGAAAAACTCCGAACTCATGCCGACCGAGCCCTACCTGCTGGGCAGCCACTCCGGTTGCTGTGGCATCTGGGTGTCGGGTCCGACCGATCTGGGCGCACCGACCGACGAAACCCACGCCGACGCAGGCAAGATTCCGGCTCACCTGCCCAAAGGCTGGAGCTGGGGCTACCGCTCGATGACCACGGTCAAGGGCCTGTTCACCGCCGGTGACGGCGTGGGCGCGTCCGGCCACAAGTTCTCCTCCGGCTCGCATGCCGAAGGCCGCATGTGCGCCAAGGCCATGGTCAAGTACTGCATCGACAATAAGGATTGGAAACCCGAACTCGACACCTCCGTCGAGCAGCTGGTGGAAGAGATCTACAAGCCGGTGCGCACCTACCTCGAGCACAAGGACTACACCACGGCGATCGACGTCAACCCCAACTACATCACGCCCAAGATGCTGCAGTTCCGTCTGCAGAAGATCATGGACGAGTATGTTGCCGGTGTCGCGACCTACTACACCACCAACGCCAACATGCTGGGCGTGGCGGAAGACAAGTTGAACATGCTGAAGGAAGACGCAGAGAAGATGCGTGCGAAAGACCTGCACGAGCTGCTGCGCGCGTGGGAAAACTACCACCGCATCCTGACGGCCGAAGCCCACATGAAGCACATCCAGTTCCGCGAAGAAAGCCGTTACCCCGGCTTCTACTACCGCATGGACAAGAACTTTGTCGATGAGGAAAACTGGCACTGCTTCGTGAACTCGGTGTACGACAAGAACTCCAAACAGTGGAACTGCTTCAAGCGCGCCCACGTGGATCTGGTCGACAAGTCCAAGCTGTTCAAGCCCGCTGCCCACTAATCTGTTAGTTTCGCAGTGAACTCCGGGCGCCTTCTGGCGCCCGGTTTTTTTCCGGTTGCAATAACAGCGTGGCCAACGAGGTTGTCGCTTATTCAGCATCCAGCCGAAAGCGCGTACTCTATGCGTTTCCGATTGCATGTTTTTTTGTAGTAAGGGGCCAAGCCCCACGAGGTTGAACCATGAACGAAGCTGAATTCAAAGACTTGATCGAAGACTCCCCGTTTGCCGGCAGTCCGGTCAAACCCATCATGCTGGCAGAGAACGCGGAGTTGAAATTCCGTTGCCATCGCGAAGTCAAGTGCTGGAACGCCTGCTGTAGCAACATCGACATTCCGCTGACACCCTACGACATCCTGCGCCTGAAAAAGCGCCTGGACATGTCGTCTGGCGAGTTTCTCAATCAGTATTCGGTGCCGTTCGAGATGGACAAGGACGGCATGCCCGGCGTCAAGCTGAAGCCGATCGAAGGCGGCACCGCCTGCCAGTTCATGACCCCGGAAGGCTGCGGCGTCTACGAAGACCGTCCGACCGCCTGCCGCTACTATCCGGTCGCCTTGCTGACGATGCGCCGCTCGGATGAATATATCGATCGCAGCGCCTACGCAATGGTGAGAGAACCGCATTGTCTTGGCCATCTCGAAGACAAGACGCAGACCATCGAGCAATATCGTGCCGAACAGGGTGTGGCCGAATACGACGAGAAGGCGCATGCCTGGCGGCAACTGGTGGTCAAACGCAAATCTGCCGGCCCCGCTATCGGCAAGCCCACCCCCATTTCCAACCAGCTGTTTTTCATGGCGAGCTACGATGTCGACCGCTTCCGGGCCTTCGTTATGAGCCCAAGCTTCAACGACACCTACGACATCCCGGTCGACGTCATGGCGCTGCTGATCGCCGACGACGAGGCCCTGCTCGACTTCGGCCTGAATTTCCTGCGCCACACCCTGTTCGGCGAAAAATTCGTCGACGAGCGGCCGGACGCCTACGAAAAGCGCCTGGCACGCCGCCGTGCCCTGGCCGAGCAGCAGAAAGAGGCTGAGTTCCAGCAGAAGATGGCGCTGGAGGACGACAAATACTCGGGCGAGCACTGATTCCACCGATGCGAAGCCTGATTGGACTGACAGGGATGCTCGTACTGGTGCTCGCTTCCCACGCGGAAGCCGCCACGCTCAACAAATGCATCGATGCCAAGGGTGAGATCACGTATTCCAACCTCCCCTGCCACAATGCCCGGGAAGTCCGTACCGTCGAAATCGATCCCCCTCCGCAGCCCGACCCTGTACAAGCGCAGCCTGCTCCGCCAGCTATTGTTCCGACGGCCCAGCCTGCCGCACCCAAGTCGAAGTCCTCTCCCAAGGAACCTGCCCCGATTCGCCTCGAAACCCGACGCGCCAGCGCGCCCTCGCCCTCACGGGCATCGGCAAGCAAATGCGACGCACTGACCAACAAGCTTGGGCAAGTGTTCGACAAGATGGACCAGGCACGTCGCAAAGGGTATACGCAGAAACAAATGGATGCGTGGAACCTGCAAGTCAAAGAGCTCGAACGCAAAAAACAGCTGTCCGGCTGCTTCTGAAAGCCCCTCCGACCATGAATGCCCGCACCCTCGACCCCGCCCACCACCTCATCGAAAACGAGCCCTATTACGAGGCCGTCGGGGAGGAAATCCAGCTGTTCGAGGCCGCCTACCGGCAACAGATACCGGTACTGTTGAAAGGCCCCACCGGCTGCGGCAAAACGCGCTTCATGGAGCATATGGCATGGCGGTTGAAGCGTCCGCTCATCACAGTCTCGTGCCACGATGACCTCACCGCCTCCGACCTGGTCGGCCGCTACCTGGTCAAAGGCGGTGAAACCGTATGGGTCGACGGTCCACTCACCCGCGCGGTACGTTGCGGCGGCATCTGCTACCTGGATGAAATCGTCGAGGCACGCAAGGACACCATGGTGGTGATCCATCCACTGGCCGACGACCGCCGCACCCTGCCAATGGAAAAACTCGGGCAGGTCGTCGAAGCACCCCCCGAGTTCTGCCTGGCGATTTCCTACAATCCCGGCTATCAGAGCGTGCTGAAGGACCTCAAGCAATCGACTCGGCAGCGCTTCGTCGCGCTCGAATTCGACTACCCGTCGGCCGCGCTCGAACGGCGCATCGTCGCCAGCGAATCCGGCGTATCCGACGTCATCGCCGACAACCTCGTCCGTTTCGCGCAGATGACGCGCAATCTCAAGGGCAGCGGGCTTGAGGAAGGCGCATCCACGCGGCTGCTGGTGCATGCCGGCAAGCTGATCGCCGACGGCGTGAGCCCGGTCACCGCCTGCAAAGCCGCCGTCGCCCAGGCGGTCACCGACGACGCCGACATGCTCAAAGCGATCCAGGAGCTGTCCTCCTCCATCTTCTGATGGCACAGCAACGACTGACCACAGCCGAGATGGAGGCCAGCCTCCACATCTGGCTGGACACTGAATTCACCTATTTCAAGGTCGAGCAGCTCGCGGCCGAACTCGCCACGTTGACGCGCGACGAGCAGGATTTCATCCTCGGCTGGATACGCCGCATCGCGTCCACTCATATCACGCTAGCCTGGCAATTCGGCCGCCGCGCACCGGCCCTGCTGTCGCGCATGGAGCGGCGCCTGCTGGAGGCATGGGCAGTGCATACCTGCGATGTATTCGACCGCACGGGCCTGCAGACCGCCCTCCGGGTGATGGAGGAAGTCGACAGCTTCGACGAGACCCAGCACCGGAACGATGCGGCCGGCGCACTGTTCGATGATATCGCCTCCATCCTGGGGAATTTCGTCTGTGGCCTCTCGGGGCGACGCTTGCACATCGAGGAGGGCGACGCCGCGTGGACCGATGGCGAACGGATCGTATTGCCGCCGCTGATCGCCGCGTTGCCGGACCTCGACGACAACTTCCAGCTGGCCAAGATCACCGTCGCGCTGCTGTGGGCACAAACCCGTTACGGCACCTTGCGCGCCGACCTCGCAGGCATCGCTGCGAAATATGCCGATCCCGAGCGCGCGCTCGCCCGTCTGTATGCATTGGAAACCCTGCGCCTGAGCGCGCGCATTGGCCGCGAACTGCCCGGCCTGTACCGGCAGATGCAGCGCCTGCGCGCACAGCTCGATCCTGCGTTGCCGCCGACCTGGCAGCGGTTCGAGGCCAGGCTTGCCGCCAACCAGGCCACGCTGGACGACAGCCTGGCCCTGCTCGATGCTGCGTACGAGGATACCGACTGCCCGCAGTGGAGCGATCAGGGTTGCCTGCGTCCGGATGCCATTGCCGCCGCCCGCACGGCCCGGCTGGACAAGGAGAAAGCGCGACTGCGCATCAAGCTGGCCGAACTGCTGGAGGAACATACGGCCGCGCAGCCCGATCCGCAGTCCGCCGCTGAAACACCGCCGGAGTTGAACGTGACGCCGCGCGATGAAAACGGCCTGCTCGACTTCGAAATCACCCTCGACGACGCCCCGATCGCGCCGCCCGACGGCGTCAAACAGCTGCTGACCTCGGTCTATCTCGATTTCGGCGAGATCCCGCCGGACTACCTGACCCCTGCAGGGGACGGCGAATACGACCCGAACCTCGTCTTCGACCAGCCCGAGGATCCCGATGCCGTGTGGCACGGCACCTACCACGAGAAGGGTGCCGAGCTGTATCCCGAATGGGACCACGGCCGCCAGCATTACCGCAAGAACTGGTGCGTCATGCGGGAAAAGACCGTCACCCCGGCCTACGATGACTTCTACCGCGACACGCTCGACAAATACGCCGGCGTGGTGAAGCACCTGCGCAGGAAATTCGAGGCGCTACGCGACGAGAACCGGATCGAGAAGCGGCAGGTCCAGGGCGACGAGATCGACCTCGATGCGTTGATCGAAGCCCTCGCCGATGCGAAGGACGGCAGCGAAATGAGCGACCGCCTGTTCGTGCGCCTGCATCGTGCCGAACGCAACATCGCCGTGGCCTTCCTGGTCGACATGAGCGGCTCGACCAAGGGCTGGATCAACGAGGCCGAGCGCGAAGCGCTGATCCTGCTGTGCGAGGCGCTGGAACTGCTGGGCGACCGATATGCGATCTACGGATTTTCCGGCACCACGCGCAAGCGCTGCGAACTGTTTCGCATCAAGACCTTCGACGAGCGCTACGACGGCGAGGTGAAGGCGCGCATCTCCGGCATCCGCCCGCAGGAATACACCCGCATGGGCTTTGCGCTGCGCCACATGACCAAGCTGCTGAATCAGGTCGAGGCGAAAACCCGCGTACTGGTCACGCTCTCGGACGGCCGGCCGGACGATTATTTCGACGTCTACCGCGGCCAGTACGGCGTCGAGGACACGCGCATGGCGCTGCTGGAGGCGGCACGCACCGGCATCCATCCCTTCTGCATCACGCTCGATCGCGACGCACGCGACTACCTGCCGCACATGTACGGTGCGGCGCGTTACATCATTCTGGACGACGTGCGACAATTACCGGTGAAAGTCACCGACATCTACCGCCGCATCACGACATGAGCCTCGACGAACTGAAAGTGGGATTCTTCTACAGCAACGGTGCCTACGGCCGCACCTGGGGCGTGCGTCAGCTCGCCCAAATCGCCACCGACGCCGAGACTGGCGAGACGGTTTATCACTTCAAGGGCATCGCCGGAACCTGCCGCCGCAAGAAAGGCCATTGCAGCCCGCCGGAATTCGCCCGCTGGGCCAAGTATCAGGTCGCGTTGGTGGAAAACGACTGGAAGCGGGTCGGCGACGACACGCCGCCGGCCGAAACGCAGGCCGCCTAATCGGCGACGGGGGAATCGGCGGCAGGCAAATCTGCCGCAGGTCCATCCTCGACAGGTCTCGCCTGTGTGCCCAGATAATCCATGATCGCGTAGGTCAGCGCAGTGCAGCCGGTGCCGTCGAGCGCCGAAATTGCGAACACCGGCCCCGTCCATTCGTAGTTCGTCACGAACTTCGCCACCACGGCCTCGCGTTCGGCTGTGTCCACCATATCGATCTTGTTCAGCACCAGCCAGCGCGGCTTGTCATAGAGTTTCTGGTCGTACTTGCGCAACTCCTCGACGATGGCACGCGCCTCGTGCACCGGGTCGCCCGCTTCCCAGCGTGGTGACAGGTCGACCAGATGCAACAGCAGCCGCGTGCGCTGCAAATGCCGCAGGAACTGGTGGCCCAGGCCCGCGCCTTCTGCGGCGCCCTCGATCAGCCCGGGAATGTCGGCGATGACGAAGCTGCGTTCGCTGTCCACCCGCACCACGCCCAGATTGGGCGCCAGCGTGGTGAAGGGGTAATCGGCGACCTTGGGGCGCGCCGCCGAGACCGCGCGAATGAAGGTCGATTTGCCTGCGTTGGGCATGCCCAGCAGGCCCACATCCGCCAGCACCTTCAATTCCAGCGCCAGTTCCCACTCCTCGCCCGGCTCGCCCAGCGTGTGCTGGCGCGGCGCGCGGTTGATGCTGGACTTGAAATGCAGGTTGCCGAGGCCGCCCTTGCCGCCCTTGGCCAGGCACACCCGCTGGCCGTTCTCTGCCAGGTCGGCCACCACTTCCCCGCTATTGATGTCGGTGAATACCGTACCCACCGGCACGCGGATGGTCAGGTCCTCGCCGCCCTTGCCGTAGCACTGCGCACCGCGCCCGCTCTCGCCATTCTGTGCCTTGAAATTGCGCTTGAAACGGAATTCGACCAGGGTATTGATATTGCAGTCAGCCACCGCATACACGCTGCCGCCGCGTCCGCCATCGCCGCCGTCCGGGCCGCCCTTGGGGATGTATTTTTCACGGCGAAACGATGCGCTGCCGTCGCCGCCCTTGCCCGCCAGCACCTGGATTTTCGCTTCGTCGATGAATTTCATAGTGGAGTGATCCTAATTAACCTCGCACAAACAAAAAAGCCCCATCCGGCGGACAGGGCTTTTTGGCGAACGAGTCGGACTCAGTTCAAATCGACTCAGGCTGCGACCGGCTCGATGCGAACGACACGGCGACGGGCAGCGCCCTTGACCTCGAACTTGACCGTGCCGTCGGCCTTGGCGAACAGGGTGTGGTCCTTGCCGATGCCGACGTTGTCGCCGGGATGGAACTGGGTGCCGCGCTGACGCACGATGATGTTGCCAGCCAGAACCAGTTCGCCGCCGTAGCGCTTCACGCCCAGACGCTTCGATTCCGAATCGCGACCGTTACGCGAACTGCCGCCTGCTTTCTTGTGTGCCATGTTATGTGCTCCTTATGCGGTGATGCCGCCGATTTGCACTTCGGTGAAGTACTGGCGATGGCCCTGGCTCTTGCGATAGTGCTTGCGGCGGCGCATCTTGAAAATCTTGATCTTGTCGCCACGTGCCTGGTTCAGCACCGTGGCCGTGACCGTGGCGCCGCGCAGCATGGGCGCGCCCATCTTGATGTCGGCGCCATCGCCCACCATCAGAACCTGGTCAAAGGTGATCTCGCTGCCGATCTCGGCCTCGAGCTTTTCGATTTTAAGTTTGTCGCCGGCGCTCACGCGGTATTGCTTGCCGCCGGTTTTGATGACTGCGTACATGGGGGGTCTCCAACCAATACGAACCCAGGAAAGCGCGAGATTTTAGCGGCGAACCCCTGGCAAGTCAAACGATTTGACGCGCGCCATGCATGATTATCCCAGCGCAAGCGATGAAAAACCACGGGCAGACTGCTACCATTGCAGGATTTCCCCAACAACCAGCCCCTATCGTGTCCCTGGAGAGCCTGCAATCCTTTCTGGCCGACGACATGCGTGCAGTCGATCATGTCATCCGCCAAAGCCTTTATTCCGACGTGGTGCTGATCCGCCAGGTTTCCGAGTACATCATCAACAGCGGCGGCAAACGCCTGCGGCCGGCCCTGGTCCTGCTGTCGGCCGGCTGTTTCAACTATTCGGGGCGCGCGCACCACGAGCTCGCCGCAGTGGTGGAGTTCATCCACACCGCCACGCTGCTGCACGACGACGTCGTTGACGAATCCGAATTGCGACGCGGCCGCGAAACCGCCAATGCACTCTTCGGCAACGCCGCCAGCGTGCTGGTCGGCGATTTCCTATACTCGCGCGCCTTCCAGATGATGGTGGCGGTCGACAACATGGAAGTCATGCGCATCCTGTCCGACGCCACCAACACCATCGCCGAAGGCGAAGTTCTGCAGTTGCTCAACTGCCACGACCCCGACATCGACGAAGAGAATTACCTGCGCGTCATCCGCTACAAGACCGCCAAGCTGTTCGAGGCCGCAGGCCGGCTGGGCGCCGTCATCGGCGGCGGAACCGAAGCGGAAAAAGAGGCGCTGGCACGCTACGGCATGCATCTGGGTACCGCATTCCAGCTGATCGACGACGTGCTGGACTACTCCGGCGATTTCCTCAAGACCGGCAAGAACATCGGCGACGATCTCGCCGAAGGCAAACCCACCCTGCCGCTGCTGTATGCGATGAAGCATGGCACGGCGGAACAGGCCGCCAGTATTCGCCAGGCAATCGAACATGGTGGACTGACCGAATTCCAGAGCGTGCTCGCTGCAATCAAGGACACGCGCGCCCTGTACTACACCCGCGAAGTCGCGCAGCAGGAAATTCAAACGGCAAATAATGCAATTTCTGCATTACCGGATTCAAAATCCAAATCAGCTTTGCTACAATTAGCGGCTTTCGCGGTTGACCGTAGTTTCTGACCGCGTAGTTTTTTGATTTCCCGGTAGTCTTCAAAAAGGGAACTGGACGCCAGTCCGGCACCCGCCATCTGCCTCGGGGTGTAGCTCAGCCTGGTAGAGTACTGCGTTCGGGACGCAGGAGTCGGAGGTTCGAATCCTCTCACCCCGACCATCGGTCATTCCATCCCCATGTTCGACTGGTACGCCAGCGTCTAAAGCCTGTATCGCCAGCCGGCGGAACCGGCTAACGCGCATCGCCCAATTCGGCTGACGGGACGTTCCCGTTCCAGTCTTCGCCCTGCAAAACAAAACGGGTATACACCCCTCCTGATACCCACTGTGCTTCCTTCGAACCGTGGCATATTCGGCCCTTGCGCGCGTTCCGGCAGACAGGTAGACTGCCCAGTCTACTTTTGTATGGATCGGCATGTCTCCTGAGCTTGACCCGCCTCACGGCCCCCGCGAACGCTTGCTGGCCGCTGCCTGCGAAGCCTTCCGCGAAGAAGGCTACCAGGTCAGCATCGACCGCATCGCTGCCCGCGCGCAGGTCGCGCGGCAGACGCTGTACAACCACTTCCATAGCAAGGACGCGCTGTTCGGCGAAGTAGTGCGCCATTCCATCCAGTCGGTGTTGGTGACTCTGGATGGGGACGGCGACGTACGGGCCACGCTGCTGGCCTTTGGCGATGCCTATCGCGCACGCCTGTTGAACCCCGAGGGGCTCGCGATCTTTCGCACCATGGTGGCGGAGGCCCCGCGTTTTCCGGAACTGGCGAAGCAGTTCTTTCGCCAGGGCCCGTACACCACCCGCAAGCGCCTTGCCAAGTATCTGGCCCAGGCCATGGAGGCGGGCGAATTGCGAAAGGACGATCCCGATTTCGCCGCCGAGATGCTGACCGCCGCGCTGATCGATTTGGATCGCTTGCGTGGCCTCATTAATTTACAGACCGACTTGCTCAAGCCTACGAAAACGGCGCAGGTGGTGGATTGCTTCCTGCGCGCCTTTGCCCCTGAAAAGGACACACCATGAAACGCTTTGCTCTTCTTGTTGTTCTGCCGCTACTCGCCGCCTGCGGTCCCGATGGCAAGTCCGCGCCGGAGGCGGGCGGCCCGCCGGGGGGGATGCCGCCGCCGGAAGTGGTCGTGGTCCGGGTGGGAAGCAAGGCCGCCACGCTCACCCAGGAACTGCCGGGCCGCGTGGAGGCCGTGCGCACCGCGCAGGTCCGTGCCCGCGTCGAGGGCATCGTGGAAAAGCGCCTGTTCACGGAAGGCAGCGACGTGCGCGCCGGCCAACCGCTATTCCGGCTGGATGACCGCACCTACCGTACAGCCGCGCAGGCGGCGGAAGCCGATGTGGATGTGAAGCGGCTCAATCTGGCCCGTGTGGAGTCGCTCCTGCCCATCAAGGCGGTCAGTCAACAGGAAGTGGATCTGGCGCGTGCCGCACTGAAACAGTCCGAAGCCCAACTCGCGCGTGCCCGTCTCGATCTGGAGAACACCACGGTCCCCGCCCCCATCTCCGGCCACATCGGCCGCACCGTTGTGACCGAAGGTGCGCTGGTTGGTCGGAACGACGCCACCCTGCTCGCCACCATCGAGCAACTCGAGCCGGTCAACGTGTTGTTCACCCAGCCCAACGCCGATGTGTTGCGCCTGAAAAGCGCACTCGCCGCCGGCCAGCTGAAGGCAACGGACAGCCGCATCGTGGAACTCATTCTGGAAAACGGCCAGCCCTATCCCCACAAGGGCCGGCTCTTCTTCAGCGACATGAGCGTGGATCCCAGTACCGGCGCCGTCACGCTGAAAGCGGAATTCCCCAATCCGAAACGCCTGCTGCTGCCGGGTACCTTCGTGCGGGTACGGCTGCCCCAGGCTGTCGCGGAAAACGTGATCACCGTGCCGCAACGCGCGGTGATGTCCGGCCCCCAGGGCCAGTTCGTCCTGCTGGTGGGACCGGACAACAAGGTAATGCCGCGACCGGTGAAAGTCGGCGCCATGTCAGGGGCCGATTTCGTCGTCGAAGACGGTCTCAAAGACGGCGAGACCCTGATCGTTGACGGCGTACAGAAGGCCAAGCCGGGCTCGGTGGTGAAACCCGTCCTCCAGAAACAGGGCAGCTGACATGGCACGCTTCTTCATCCACCGGCCCATCTTCGCCTGGGTCATTGCCATTCTTATCCTGCTGGTTGGGGGCATTGCGCTGAAAAACCTGCCGGTGGCGCAGTATCCCCCCGTGGCCGCGCCGCAGATTGCGTTCAACGTGACCTATCCCGGCGCCTCCGCCCAGGTGGTCGAGGACACGGTCATCAAGCTAATCGAGCAGCAGATGAACGGCATCGAGCACCTCCTCTACATGGAGGCATCGTCCGAGCTGGGCGCCGGCACGCTGACGCTGACCTTCGAGCCGGGCACCAACGTCGACATTTCCTCGGTGGAGGCACAGAACCGCTACAAGCGCGTCGAAGCACGCCTGCCGGAAGACGTGCGGCGGCTGGGCGTGCCGGTAACCAAGCCGCAGCGCAACTACCTGATGTTCGTCGCCATCTTCTCCAAGGACGGCAAACGCAACGCAACCGACCTCAGCAGCTACGCCGCCGCCAATGTGCTGGATCCCCTGCTGCGGGTCCCCGGCGTCGGTGAAGCCATCCTGTTCGGCAGCGAATACTCCATGCGCATCTGGCTCAAGCCCGAGCAGCTCACCGCGTACGGGCTCACCCCGGCGGACGTGAAGACGGCCCTGCAGGCGCAAAACGTGCAGCTCGCCACCGGCGAACTGAACCAGGCACCGGCCTCGCCCGGTGCGCAGGTGAACGCGGTGATCGTGACGCGCGGCCGCCTCAAGACCCCCGAGGAATTCGGCAACGTCGTGGTGCGCGCCCTGCCCAACGGCGCCACCGTCAAGGTCAAGGACGTGGCACGCGTGGAACTCGGTGCCGAAAGCTACGATCGTTACGCCCGCATGAACGGCCAGCCGATCGCCGCCATCGCCATCCGTGTCGCGCCGGGCGCCAATGCGCTCGACGTCGCCAAATCGGTGAAATCGCGCATGACAGAACTCGCCCGCTTCTTCCCCCAGGGCGTCGACTGGGCGGTTCCCTACGATACCTCGCGCTTCGTGGAAATCTCGATTTTCGAGGTGGTGAAGACTCTCGGCGAGGCCATGATCCTGGTGTTCATCGTGATGTACGTGTTCCTGGGACACTGGCGCACCACGCTGATCCCGGCCGTCGTGGTGCCGGTGGCGCTGGCGGGTGCGACTGCAGGCCTGTATGCCTTCGGCTTCTCGATCAACGTACTGACCCTGTTCGCCATGGTGCTGGCGATCGGGGTGCTGGTGGATGACGCCATCGTGGTGGTGGAAAACGTCGAGCGCATCATGCGCGAGGAACGCCTGTCGCCGCTGGCCGCCACTGTCAAGGCGATGGACCAGATTCTCGGCGCGATCCTCGGCATCTCCGTGGTGCTGTCCGCGGTGTTCATGCCGATGCTGTTCTTCGGCGGCTCCGTCGGCGCCATCTATCGGCAGTTCGCCGCCACCCTGATTCTCACCATGGCGTTCTCGGTGCTGATGGCGCTGTCGCTCACGCCCGCCATGTGCGCAACGCTCCTCAAGCCGGGCGAAGCGGAAGAAGACGAGAAACGCGGATTCAACCGCTTCTTCGGCAAGGTCACCACGCGCTATCACGGCCTCACGGCGCGCATTCTCGCCCGCAGTGGCCGCTGGATGGTGATCTATCTCGCCATCGTGATCGCCGCCGGCTGGCTGTTCGCCAAGCTGCCCGGCAGCTTCCTGCCGGACGAAGACCAGGGCTATTTCATCACCCTGGTGCAACTGCCGGGCGGCGCCACCCAGGAACGCACGGTGAAGGTGCTTTCCCAGGTGGAACAGTTCTACCTGAAGCAACCGGAGGTGGAACGGGTCATCGGCGTGGTGGGCTTTTCCTTCTTCGGCCGCGGGCAGAATGCGGCGCTCGTCTTCACCCGGCTCAAGGACTGGGACGAACGCAAGGGGCCGGAGCATTCCGCACAGGGCGTCATCGGCCGGGCCATGGGGAATTTCATGCGCATCAAGGAAGCCGTGATCTTCGCGGTGAACCCGCCGCCTATCCCCGAACTGGGCGCCGTCGGCGGCTTCGATTTCCGCCTGCTGGACCGCTCCGGGCAAGGACGCGAAGCACTCATGGACGTGCGCAATATGGTGCTGGGCATGGCTGGCCAGGACAAGCGTCTGACCGGCGTACGACCTGAAGGCCAGGAGCCCGGGCCCCAGGTCTTCCTCGACATCGACCGCGAGAAGGCCCAGGCGCTGCAGATCGACATGGCCAATCTCAACGACACCCTGAGTTCGGCCATCGGCGTGTCCTACGTCAACGACTTCGTGCGCGATGGTCGCATTCTCCGCGTGCAGATGCAGGCGGATGCGGACCTGCGCAAGACGCCAGACGACCTGCTGAAACTGCCGATACGGAACCGCCTCGGCGATATCGTGCTGCTGGGAGAAATCGCGAAGCCCAAATGGATCGTGGGCCTGCCCAAGCTCGATCGCTACAACGGCAACCCCTCGATGAAAATCGCCGGCACGCCTGCGCCTGGACATTCCACCGGCGAGGCCATGCAGGCCATGGAGGAGATCGCCGCGAAACTGCCGCCAGGTTTCGGCTTCGCATGGTCGGGCACCTCCTTCGAGGAACGACTGGCCGGTGCCCAGGCGCCCATCCTCTTTGCCTTGTCGCTGCTGGTGGTGTTTCTCGCGCTGGCGGCGCTGTACGAGAGTTGGGCCATTCCCTTCTCGGTGATCCTGGTGGTGCCGCTGGGCATCCTCGGGGCCGTGCTGGCCGTCTACCTGCGCGGCCTGCCCAACGATGTGTTCTTCAAGGTCGGACTGATCGCCATCATCGGCCTGTCCGCCAAGAACGCCATCCTCATCATCGAGTTCGCCCGGCAGCTGCACGACGAGGGCATGGATCTCGTCTCAGCCACGCTGGAGGCGTGTCGCCTGCGCTTGCGGCCCATCCTCATGACCAGCTTCGCCTTCATCCTGGGCGTGATGCCGCTCGCCATCTCGACCGGCGCCGGTGCAGCCGGCCGTCACGCGGTGGGAACCGGCGTGGTCGGCGGCATGATCGCCGCCACGCTGCTGGCCATTTTCCTGGTACCGGTGTTTTTCGTGGTGATCCGGAAACGCTTCCCCACCAAGCCTCGGGAGGAAACGAAACATGACTGAACGCAAATTTGAATCCGGGCACGTGTCCCGCGCATTCCAGGGCGTAACGCTCGTCACGCTGGCATGGCTGACGGGCTGTTCGCAGATCCCGGCCTACCAGCGGCCCGCCGCGCCTGTTCCGCAGCAGTTCGTCGCGGACATGCCGGCAACGGATGCAACGGCCCTGCCTGACTGGCAGGCCTACTTCCCCGATCCGGCGCTGCATATGCTGATCGAGGCGGCACTCGCCAACAACCGCGACATGCGAATCGCTCTGGCACGCGTCGAGGAGGCGCGCGCCCTGGCGGGCGTCGCCCGGGCCGACCGTTTTCCGACGCTACAGGCCCAGGCGAATGCCAACCGCACCCGGACGCCGGCCGATCTCTCCGGCGTCGGCGTGGCGCGCACCACCAGCCGCTACGACGTTGGCCTGGGCGTGACCGCGTTCGAGCTCGACTTCTGGGGCCGGGTGGCGGCGCTGAACGAGGCCGCCAGGGCCCAGTATCTGGCGAGCGATGAAGCGGCCAGAAGCTTCCGTGTCAGCCTCATCGGCGATGTCGCCGGCACCTGGTATCAGCTTATCGAACTCACCGAACGCACGCAGCTTGCCGACGACACGCTGAAAACCCGCGAGGACAGCCTGACCCTCATCCGCAAGCGGGGCGAGGCCGGTCTGGCGACCGATCTCGACGTGCTGGCTGCCGACAGCCTGGTCGAATCGGTGCGTGCCCAATGGGCGGACCTGAAGCGCCAGCGCGCGCAAACGGAAAACGCCCTGCGCCTGCTGACCGGCATGGCCGTTCCGCTCCCCGAGACCCCCGGAGCAACGAACCAGACGGTTCTGACGGGGCTGGCGCCCGGCCTGCCCTCGGACGTGCTGTTGCGGCGCCCCGACGTGCGTGCCGCCGAGCAGCGGCTGATCGCAAGCAATGCCAATGTGGGCGTCGCCCGTGCCGCCTTCTTCCCCCGTATCGCGTTGACCGGCAACCTCGGCACCGCCAGCAGCGCACTGTCCGGCCTGTTCGATGCCGGCAGCCAGGCCTGGCTGTTCCAGCCGATCCTGACGCTGCCCCTGTTCGACGCCGGCCGCAACCGGGCCAACCTGGAAGTGGCGGAAGCGCGCAAGGTGCAGGCGGTGGCCGATTACGAGAAAACCATCCAGCAGGCATTCCGCGAAGTCGCCGACGCGTTGGCTGCCCGTACCACCTATGCCGAGCAACTGCGCGCACAGGAAGCCAACCTGCGCGCCATCAATGCCCGGCTGGAACGGGTGAAAGCCCGTGAGCGGGCCGGAATCGCCAATTATCTCGAAGTGCTGGATGCCAGCCGCGAGGCCTTCAGCACCGAACAGGCCCTGGTCACGTCCCGGTTGCAGGTGCTCAGTGCCCAGGTCACGCTCTACAAGGCACTGGGGGGCGGTGCCTGACGGGCCGCGCAGCAGAATTGCCCCATGAACCGTACGGATTTGCCGGCGGCCAATGCGTCTAGAATGGCGCTTTTCGCTCAGGAGCAAAGCATGTCCGAACCCGTTGTGTATGACCGCAATCCCGCCGAACTCGAACTCGAACCGGGCGAGTACTGGTGGTGCTCGTGCGGCCGCTCGATGACGCAGCCGTTCTGCGACGGCTCGCACGAAGGCACGGGGCTGGAGCCGATGCCGTTCGTCGTCGGGGAAAAGACCACGGTTTGGCTGTGCAACTGCAAGCACAGCAAGGACAAACCGTTCTGCGACGGAAGCCACAACGACCTGCCCGACGATATCTTCTGAACCGGCCGAACCCGCCATGGACGTTCTGCCTGAAAACGTGCTCGACTTCTGGTTCGGCCCGCCCGGCAGCGCGGCCGAGGTCGCCGGACGGAAAAACACGCTGTGGTTCGGAAAATCGCCCGAAAACGACCGGGCGGTGATCGACCGCTTTGCCGCCACGCTGGTCGACGCGACAGCAGGCCGGCTGGACCATTGGACATCCACCCCGCGCACGCGCCTGGCACTGGTGATCGTGGTCGACCAGTTTCCGCACCATATCCATCGCGACCAGCCGCAGGCCTTTGCCACGGATCCCCAGGCACTGGCCTTGAGCCTGGACGCGCTCGCGGCCGGCGAAGACTGGCAGCTTGCGCCGATCGAACGCGTGTTCCTGTATCTGCCGCTGGAACATGCCGAGTCGCTGGCCATGCAGGACCGATCCGTGGCACTGTATGAAACCCTGGCGAACGAAGCTGCGGCCGACGAACGCATGCTGTTCGACAATTTCCTGGACTACGCGCGCAAACACCGCGACGTGGTGGCGCGCTTCGGCCGCTTTCCGCATCGCAACGCGATCCTGGGCCGCCCCTCCACCGAAGAAGAACTCGAATTCCTCAAGCAGCCCGGCTCGCGTTTTTAGCAGGTCATTGAGGAGCCGGGCGGCCCGCTCGCGTTAAAATGGCGGCTTTTGCGCCTTCCGGCCTGCCCATGTCCCGCCAGATCCTCGTCACTTCCGCCCTGCCCTACGCCAACGGCAGCATCCACCTCGGCCACCTGGTCGAATACATCCAGACCGACATCTGGGTGCGCTTCCAGAAGATGCGCGGCCACGACTGCCGCTACATGTGCGCCGACGACACCCACGGCACCGCGATCATGCTGCGCGCGGAGAAGGAAGGCATCACGCCGGAGACGCTGATCCAGCGCGTGTGGGACGAGCATACGCGCGACTTCGCCGGCTTCCACATCGGCTTCGACCATTACTACTCGACGCATTCCGACGAGAATCGCGCGCTGGCGTCCAAAATCTTCCTGGCTCTGAAGGACGCCGGGCTAATCGAGGTGAAGACCATCGCCCAGCTATACGATCCGGTGAAGAACCTGTTCCTGCCGGACCGTTTCATCAAGGGCGAATGCCCCAAGTGTGGCGCGGCCGACCAGTACGGCGACAACTGTGAGGTCTGCGGCGCCACCTACAGCCCGACCGAACTGAAGAATCCGGTGTCCGCCGTCTCCGGTGCGACGCCGGTGCACAAGGATTCCGAGCACTACTTCTTCAAGCTCGGCGACTGCGAGGCCTTCCTGCGCGAGTGGACGACCTCGGGTGCGCTGCAGGCGGAAGCCGCCAACAAGATGCAAGAATGGTTCGCCTCGGGTCTGAACAATTGGGACATCAGCCGCGACGCGCCCTACTTCGGCTTCGAAATCCCCGGCGCGCCGGGCAAGTATTTCTATGTCTGGCTGGACGCGCCGGTGGGCTACATGGCGAGCTTCGCCCGATACGCAGCGGATAACGGCCTCGACTTCGACGCCTGGTGGGGCGCCGATTCGAAAACCGAACTGGTGCACTTCATCGGCAAGGACATCCTCTATTTCCACGCCCTGTTCTGGCCGGCGATGCTGAAGTATTCCGGCCATCGCCTGCCGACCGCGGTCTACGCGCACGGCTTCCTGACCGTCAACGGTCAGAAGATGTCGAAATCGCGCGGCACCTTCATCACTGCCGAGAGCTATCTGGCGCAGAAGCTGAATCCGGAGTGGCTGCGCTACTACTACGCAGCCAAGCTCAACGGCTCGATGGAGGACATCGACCTCAATCTCGACGATTTCGTCGCGCGGGTGAACTCCGACCTCGTCGGCAAGTTCATCAACATCGCCAGTCGTACCGCCGGTTTCATCCACAAGAACTTCGAGGGCAAGCTTGCCGACGGCGTGGCCAACATCGAATTGATCGGTGCATTCCAGGCCGCGGCCGGCACGATTGCCACGCATTACGAGGCACGCGACTACGCCAAGGCCCTGCGGGAAATCATGGCCCTGGCCGACCGCGCCAACCAGTATGTCGCCGACGAGAAGCCCTGGGAACTGGCGAAGAAGCCGGAGGCGGTGTATCGCCTGCATGAAGTCTGCACGGTGGCGCTGAACTGCTTCCGCCTGCTGACCCTTTACCTGAAGCCAGTGCTGCCGAAACTGGCGGAGCAGGTCGAGGCTTTCCTCAACATTCCGCCACTGGCCTGGGAAGATTCCCAGAGCCTGTTCATCCGCCATCGCATCAACGCCTATAACCACCTGATGACCCGTATCGACCCCAAATCCATCGAAGCCATGGTAGCCGCCAACAAACAGAACCTCGAACCCACGCCTGCGCCAGCACCGGCACGCCACGCCGAAGCGCAGGTGCACGCCGCGCAGCCGGCAGCAGCCCCTGTTGCCGATACGATCAGCATCAACGACTTCGCCAAGATCGACCTGCGCATCGCGCGCATCGCCAATGCCGAGCACGTCGAGGGCGCCGACAAGCTGCTGCGGCTGACGCTCGACCTCGGCGAGCTCGGCACGCGCCAAGTGTTCGCCGGCATCAAGTCAGCCTATGCGCCCGAAACCCTGGTCGGGCGGCTGACCGTGATGGTCGCCAACCTCGCGCCGCGCAAGATGAAGTTCGGCATGAGCGAAGGCATGGTGCTGGCTGCGTCAGGCGACGCGCCGGGCCTCTTCATCCTGTCGCCGGACAGCGGCGCGCAGCCGGGCATGAAGGTGAAGTAAAACCATGAAAACGCATCGCCTGCGTATCCATGGCCGGGTGCAGGGCGTGTGGTTCCGCGAATCGATGCGGATGGAGGCCGAACGTCTGAACGTAGCCGGCTGGGTGCGCAACGCGCCGGATGGCACGGTCGAAGCCGTGATCCAGGGACCGGCCTCGGCGGTCGAGGCCATGATCGAATGGGCGCGCAGCGGACCGCCGCTGGCGCGGGTCGACCGGATCGAGATCGGCGAAGCTGAGGGCGTATACCGCGAATTCCTGAAGCGGACCGACTAGCGGCTGGGCGTCCGCCCGGAACACGGCCAAAAAAATGCCCAGCTCAGTGATGAGCCGGGCAGAGTATCCACCAAAGGAGGAGGATTGGAGGAGACAACACCAACCGCCATTGCGGCGACATCAGTGTTATTAGAAGTTTCTAATATTATGTAATTCATGTCAATACTTTGTTAAAAGAAAAACCCGGATCGGTACGATTGTTCCATCCGATCCCCGACTTTTCAGTAAATCACGTTCACCGCCTCGGGTTTGAGCCAAGTGCCCAAAGACTCCAGCAGGCGGTCATCCAGCCGCACCCGCCAGTCTTCGCCCAGCCGCACCCGACAGCGCGCACTGGGGTTGTGATACTCGATCCACACCGGGCACCCGCCCTCCTGCGCCTTGTAGGGCGCGAGCAATTCCGCCAGCTTGCGCCCGTTCGACTGCCCGTTGCAGGCCAGCCGCAGCCCCTGGGCAAACCGGGTACGCGCGCCTGCCAGGTCGTAAATCCGCTCCGCCGTCACCCGCACCCCGCCTGAATAGTCATCGCGGTTGACCTTGCCTTCGATGACCAGCAGCGCGTCGTCCTTCAGCAGATGGCGGCTCTGCTCGTAGAGTTCGTTGAAGATCACCACTTCGACCTGCGCCGTCGCGTCGTCCAGCAGCAGGATCAGCATCTTGCCGCGTCGCGTCATCTGGGTCCGCAGCGAAACGGCAATGCCGGCAAGCATGACCAGGTCGCGCGAAGGCTCCAGGCTGTCGAGTTGGCGTTTGGCAAAGCTCGACACCTCGGACAGGTACGAGGTGAAGGGATGGCCGCTGAAGAAATAGCCGAGCGCGGACTTCTCCTGCAGCAGCTTTTCCTGCTCGGGCCAGACCGGCACGTCGATCAGGTCTTCGCCGCCCCCGTCGAGCGCCTCGCCGAACAGGCCGACCTGGCCGCCGCTGCGCGCGGCGCGGTCGGCGGTTTCCAGCGCCGCGCCGACCGAGGCCATGAGGCTGGCACGATGACCGTTGATGGCATCGAACGCGCCTGCCTTCACCAGCGCCTCCAGCACGCGGCGGTTGAGATAGCGCTTGTCCACGCGACGCGCCAGGTCGAACAGGCCCTTGTAGGGGCCGTTGGCCTCCCGCTCGGCGACAATCGCGCCGATTGCCGCCTCGCCGCTGCCCTTGATCGCGCCCAGACCGTAGCGGATCTCGGTTTGGCTGACCGGCTCGAAGCGGTAGCCCGACAGGTTGATGTCGGGCGGCAGCATGGTCAGGCCGTTGGCGCGGCAGTCCTCGTAGAACACGCGCACCTTGTCGGTATCGGACATTTCCGACGACATCGTCGCCGCCATGAATTCGGCCGGGTAGTAAGCCTTGAGCCAGGCGGTGTGGTAGGCCACCAGCGCGTAGGCCGCCGAGTGCGACTTGTTGAAGCCGTACTCGGCGAACTTCTCCATCAGGTCGAACAGGCGCTCGGCGACCTTGGTGTCGGCCCCGCGCTGGGCGGCGCCGGCAAGGAAGATCTCGCGCTGCTTGGCCATTTCCTCGGGCTTCTTCTTGCCCATCGCGCGCCGCAGCAGGTCGGCGGCGCCGAGGCTGTAACCCGCCAGGATCTGCGCCACCAGCATCACCTGCTCCTGGTAGACGATGATGCCGTAGGTCGATTTCAGCACCGGCTCAAGATCGGGATGGAAATACTCGGGCTTCTGCTTGCCCTGCTTGCGCGCGATGAAGTCGTCGACCATGCCGGAGCCGAGCGGGCCCGGCCGGTTCAGCGCCATCAGCGCGATGATGTCCTCGAAGCAGTCGCCCTTCAGCTTCTTTTCCAGGTCCTTGGCCGAGCGCGATTCGGACTGGAACACCGCGGTGGTGTTGCCGTCGGCAAACAGTTTGTAGACCGCCCGATCGTCGAGGGGCAGGTCTTCCAGCCGGAAATTCTCCCGCCCCGGATGGCGCTGCACGAAACGCACCGCCTCGGCGAGGATGGTCAGCGTGCGCAGGCCGAGGAAGTCGAACTTGACCAGGCCGATCGCCTCGACGTCGTCCTTGTCGAACTGCGACACCGCGGCGTCCGAGCCTTCGGCCTGGTACAGCGGGCAGAAATCGGTCAGCCGGCCCGGCGCGATCAGCACGCCGCCCGCGTGCATGCCGACGTTGCGCGTGATGCCCTCGAGTTTTTCCGCCAGCGGCAGCAGTTCGGCGAGTTCTTCCTCGTTGCGGGCACGCTCGTCGATCTGCGGTTCCTTTTCGCGCGCCTCGGCCAGCGAGATGCCCAGTTCGTTGGGCACCAGCTTGACGAATTTGTCGACGAACAGGTACGGCAGGTCGAGCACGCGTCCGACGTCGCGCAGCACCGCCTTGGCCGCCATCGTGCCGAAAGTAGCGATCTGCGACACCGCCGCATGGCCATACCGCTCCTTCACATATTGGATCACGCGGTCGCGCCCGTCCTGGCAGAAGTCGATGTCGAAGTCGGGCATCGACACCCGCTCGGGATTGAGGAAGCGCTCGAACAGCAGGTCGTAGGCCAGCGGATCGAGGTCGGTGATGCGCAGGCTGTAGGCGACTAGCGAGCCGGCGCCGGAACCCCGCCCCGGCCCCACCGGCACGCCATTGTTCTTGGCCCAGTTGATGAAGTCCGCCACGATCAGGAAGTAACCCGGGAAGCCCATCTGGATGATGGTGCCGAGCTCGAACTCCAGCCGCTCGACGTACTCGGGCAGCCTGGCCGCGCGTTCAACCTCGTCGGGATAGAGGTGCGCCATGCGTTCGTGCAGTCCCTCGAAGGAACGCTGCCGCATGTAGTCATCGAGGCTCATGCCATTCGGCGTCGGGAAATCGGGCAGCCTGCTCTTGCCGAGTTCCAGCGTCAGGTTGCAGCGCTTGGCGATTTCGACGCTGTTGGCCAGGGCTTCCGGCAGGTCGGCAAACAGTTCCGCCATCTCGTCCGGCGTCTTGAAGTACTGCTCGGCGGTGAACAGCCGCGGCCGGCGTGGATCGCCCAGCATCATGCCCTCGGCGATGCAGACGCGCGCCTCGTGCGCCTTGAAATCGTCCGGCGCGATGAACTGGATCGGATGCGTGGCGACTGCGGGCAGGTTCAACGCCGCACCGATGTCGAGCAGGCCGTCGATCAGGCGTTCGGTGTGCGGCTGGCCGAAGCGCTGCAGCTCCAGGTAATAGCGGCCCGGGAACAGTTCGGCCCAGGCTTCCGCTGCGGTGCGCGCAGCGTCAGGCTTGTCGTCGAGGATGGCCTGCGCGACGTTACCCAGGTCGCCACCCGACAAGGCCAGCAGGCCGTCGGTGCCTTCGACCAGCCAGGCGGGATCGATCTCGGCACGGCCGCGATGGACATTCTCCTGATAGGCACGCGTGAGCAGTTCGCACAGGCGGCGATACCCTTCGCGGTGCTGCACCAGCAGCAGCAGGCGGGAGGGCCGGTTTCTATCCGTGGCGTTGGTCACCCACACGTCGCAGCCAAATATGGGTTTGATCCCGGCCCCCCGGGCCGTTCGATAGAACTTCACCCAGCCGAACGTATTGGACAAATCGGAGAGGCCCAGCGCCGGCATCGCAACACCCTTCGCTCTCTTGACCGCGTCGGCCACCCGCACCAGACCATCGGTGACGGAATACTCGGTATGCAAGCGGAGGTGGATGAAACGCGGGTCGGTCATGGGGCGAAAGCGGAGAAGCAAGCCGCTATTTTAACGCCGCTGAACGGGCGACCAAAAACAAAAGGCAGCCGAAGCTGCCTTTTGTTGGAACAAGAATCGAATCCACCCGCAAGCACCCTAAAGGGCATCAAGGGCAGGCCGTGGTTGTAAAACCGATTAATCGGCAACAACCACGCTCAGTTTGCGCGGCGCTTGAATTCGTTGGTGCGGGTATCGATCTCGATCATGTCGCCGATGTCGACGAATGCGGCCACCGGCAGTTCGAATCCGGTCGGCTTGATGCGCGCGGGCTTCATCACCTTGCCCGAGGTATCGCCGCGCACGGCAGGCTCGGTGTATTCGACTTCGCGGATGACCGTGGTGGGCATTTCAACCGAAATCGCCTTGCCTTCATAGAACACCACTTCCAGCGGCATGCCATCATCCAGATAGTTCAGCGCGTCGCCGAGGTTGTCGGCTTCGATCTCATACTGGTTGTAATCGCTGTCCATGAACACATACAGCGGATCGGCGAAGTAGGAATAGGTGCATTCCTTGCGGTCGAGGGTGACGGTGTCGAACTTGTCGTCGGCACGGTAGACCGATTCGGTACCGGCCCCGGTCAACAGGTTCTTCAGTTTCATCTTGACGACGGATGAGTTGCGGCCCGATTTCGAGAATTCGGCCTTTTGCACCACCATCGGGTCTTTGCCTATCATCACGACGTTGCCGGCGCGGAGTTCCTGTGCGATTTTCATGGGTGTGTCCTGCTGCGAGAGCGCTAAGAGTTTGAGAAAACTCGCCATTTTAACTTGTTTTCCGCGAATTCCACCAGCTTGCCGGCGAGCGACCCGGCCAGGCCGAGGCGGCCGCACCAGGCCTGTGCATGCCGTTCGATCGCCGCCTGGCGCTCACGCCAGGCGGCCCAGCAGGCTGCCATGCCGGGCGCGCCCGGCGTGGCATTCCAGTTCCGCCAGATCCCGCTCACCGCGTCCGCCGTCGCGCCGTCCAGGCCCCCCGTGTAGTGTGCCAGAAGCGCGCCCAGCTTGTCCCAATGCGCCCCCTCGGCCTGCGGATAGGCTTGCCACACCAACGGGCGGGCCGCCCACTGCGCACGCACGCAGGAATCCTCGCCGCGTACGAAATTGAGGCCGCAGGCCCACAGCAGGCGGTCATACCGATCCTGGTTCATGAACGGCAGAACGTGCACCTGCAAGGCGCCGCGACTGCCGGTATCGCCCGCCCGCAAGCCGGGAACCGCCAGCCAGGCGGCCAGCTGAGGCATCACCCGGCCTTCGGGGACGAGGCAGGTGACCGGATGCCAGTCGGCCGCCCAGGCATCGAGCAGATCGGGCAATGCCGGATTCTCATAGGCGAACAGCGACACCCGCAATTCATCCGCCCGCGGCGCAGCCAGTCCCAGTTCGCGCCAGAACGCCGGCATGCCATCCTGCACGAAAGCGGCGCGCCGTTCGGCCAGATCCGCCTCGACCAGCAGGCCGCCGGTGTCCGGCGTGTAACCCGGAAAGAAGAAATACTTGGTCAACGGCAAGCGCGGGTGCGGCGAAGGCAGGCCATGGTGGGCGGCCACCCAGGGCTCGGCGCTCAGGTATTCGAGATTGATCCAGACCGGCGACGGCGACTGCTCGCTCATGGCAGCCAGGTAGGCTTCCGGCAGCGCACAGCCGAATGCCTCGACCACCACCTCGGCCGGCCGGGTCGCCGCAAATGGCGACCGCCACGCGCAAACCGTCACACCCTCGCAGACCTGCCGATCCGCATCCACGACGATGGCCGGCCAGATATGCCGGAACGCGCGCAGATCATCCACCCACAAGCGCACGTCCAGGCCGTGCTCGCCGGCCAGCCCGCGCGCCAGGCGCCAGGCGATGCCGATGTCGCCATAGTTGTCGACGACGTTGCAGAAGATGTCCCAGGTGCGCATGGCGCGCATGCTACCGCATCCCATCAAACGAAGAAGGCTCCGCGCGGAGCCTTCTTCGTGTGTTCCCGGACCGGTTCAGTTCGACTTGCCGGAAAGACAGGTTTTCATGAACGCCTTGCGCGCATCGCCCTTCATCTGCTTGCCGGAGGCTTCGGCATTGCAGTCCTTCATGCGCTGCTGCTGGGCCGTAGCCTTGCTTCCCGGCGTTGCGCCACCTGACAGGCAGGATTTCATGAACGCCTTGCGCGCATCGCCGGAAAGCTGCTGCTTGCCCGCATCGGCGTTACAGGATTTCATCCGCTCCTGCTGGGCGGTTTCAGCCCATGCACCCGTGGCCAGCAGTGCGCCCGCCACCAATCCGATCAGCAGCATCCTCTTCATCGCGACCCTTTCCTTGGTTGAATGGAAACCACAGTCTAGCCCAGCCCCTTGTTTTTTCTCGCTTTCCACTTGTAAAAACTCATGCGCGGTAGTAAAAAGCCAAAAGTTTGGTTTCAAGAACCGTACAGGTTTGGCATTACCACAGGGCATTACCGGGTAGCGCGCTTGAATTCAGACCGACGGCTAAAACAATCTCGCCGTCCTGTCATCCGCCAGAGTTTACGCCCCACGGGGTGGAGTCATGCTTATCGCGGTTATGTTTGTGGTTGTGTTTATGTTCCGCCAAGGAGGGAGTTGTAATGGCAACAGGTACTGTCAAGTGGTTCAGCGACGCCAAGGGTTTCGGATTCATCACGCCAGATGACGGCGGCGAAGATGTGTTCGCACATTTCTCCGCCATCCAGTCCAGCGGTTTCAAGACCCTGAAGGAAGGCCAGAAAGTCAGCTTCGAAGTCAGCCAAGGTCCCAAAGGCAAGCAGGCTTCCAACATCCAGCCGCAAGGTTGAATTGTTGCGCTGAAACAAAAAACCCCGCTTCGGCGGGGTTTTTTGTTGGCTGCGGGTGTTACTACGCAGATGACCCAAAGCTTCTGAAAACCTCGAATCCGCTCCGTTATCGGGGTTCCGCGGTGGCTTTACCGGACTTACCCATCCCCGGATGGCCACTGACATGCGCAAAAACCCACTCCTACCTCAAGGGTCTGCGTCTGCAGCTAGCAGTCTTTCGAGAAGTTCGCCGTCACGCTCCCTTACGGCCACGGACAGGAGTCCCCCAGTACCTTGTCCTTTCAGCCTCTGCGATGAGCAAAGTCAACGCCTCAGCATCACGCTCACGGGCCGCGTATTCCCACGACGAACCGGAACCCAGCATGACCGGGTGTAGTACCGCAGTCCTTCACCTTCTCGCACGACCGCCACAGTGGGCGACGAATCAGATCAGGAAAAAAACGATGCGATAAAAATTCAGATTGGTACTTGCAGGTTTGGGAAGCCTTTGTAGTAGCCGGGCTAAGCAGACGGCATCGCTTGAAGCTTCCGGGCCGCCTCCTCGAGTCCACCGAGAACGCTGTCAGCGACACGCTGCGAGAAACCCGCGGGGAGACTCGCACTGACCTCGGCAACGGCCGCCGGCGTGCGCGCCAGAATGTCCAGGATGAGGAGCTCCGCGCTGTCGCCGTAGCCCACTCTCCTCGCCGTGGTGTTGAAGTGCCTACGATGGATATGGGACATCGAGCAATGCCTGTTCTTGCCTAGCAGCGCCATGGCGAGCTTGAGTTCATGAAGCGACCACTGGTTGGGGCCGTCGCCGAGCACGGGATATGCGGACATGACGTCGTACAGCCGGGTGAGCCTGAAGCGCCCACCCAGGAGGATATGCAGGCTGAAGTTCTTGGCGTGCCCATCCGGCGCCCGCAAGAGCCAGAACAGGATCTGCGTGGCAAGCAACGTGCGCATGTCCTGCTCGGCGTTCACCGACTGCCTGAGCGTGGTGAACAGCGCCCTCAGCCCGGGCCCTCCGTCGCTTTCATACTTGAGGTGCGGCGACACGCCCGCGACCTGGCAGAAATCCTCTTGAGGCAGGCGCATCAACCAGCGGCCATCCGCCGAAATCTGGCGATCGAAGCGTTCGACGATAAGCACGCGCTGTTCCCCGAAGGACGCGATGGTGGCGTCGGCCACGTCAAGCCCGTATGCTTTCAGGATTCGCAGGCACAACCACTCGTTGTCGACAGAGGTGGTGAAGTCCGCCTTCCGCCCGCCCATGAGTCCGAGGGGGAGCTTGAAGATGTGGGTGGTCGGCGTAGCGCCCTGCGGCATCTGCCACTTGGCGTCCCACCACAGCAGCGCGGTCTTCTCCTGGGCGCCTGCCAGCGAAATACGGAAGTCGTCGTCCGGATTCTGGGCCGCTCCAAACCGGCCGGGTGCGACGACATCGACCAGGTGCCGCTCGATGTCGTCCTCAGCCAGCGGTTTCCCTTCGACCTGATAGAAGTTCCCTGGTATTTCATCCTCGCCGAGGAGCTGTACCGCGCCAACGCAGTCTCGCCCAATGGCTTTCAGAAGGTCGAATGAGTCCGTGGACCCCGTCTTGAACCGAGCGGCCACCCGCTTGCGAATCGGCTCGCTGTCCGGAAGCAGGTTGTCGAAGTAGTTCGAAACGGCCGGGCCTCTCAGCGGACCGTTATCGAGGCTGAAAGGTAACGAGAGCGATAATGGCCGCCCCACGTCGGACCGAACCCAGTTTGGATCGTACTGGAGCTGTGTCTCGCCGCGCGCCGGGATAGTCCATGTGCCCACGCGAATGCCGTTTGCCCAGATGGATAGGCTTCGGCTGTGCGATTTGCGGCCCACGGTCACCACCCCGCCGACGTGCGCTGCGCGGATTCGTCGATCCTCGACCCGACACTAAGCTCGAGGCCCAGCACAGCGCACCACGCCAGTAGCTGTCCAAGGCTCAAGTTACCGGCGTTCTGCTCCAAGAAGGATACCCGGGGCTGGCTCAAGCCCAGGCGGCTGGCGAGCGCCGCCTGCGACATGCCGCGGGCTTTGCGTGCGGACAACAGCGTCTGCCCCAGCTGCGGGGCGGTCAGGAGCACCAGGGGACGTTTGGCCATGATCGCAATCATCCGTTATCCGAACAATTTAAACTTACTCGCATTGCGAATAAATGTCAAATATTCGAAAAACGAATATTCTAGAATTATTTGCTATTGCGATAACCATGGGGGTTTGTCTGAGGCGAGCCGTAAGCACATGAAGCTGCACAGCGGAAAAATATATCGCAGATTCTCACCACTAACGTCACGCAACTCCTTGAAACGTTAGAAAATTAGTCGCCTGCGTAGTAACCCCTTTGGCTACCGCCTATACGTACGACAAGGGAAACCCGGGAATAGCTCCGAGTATTCCTTCGCCCGGAGGACATCGGTGAAATCACCAGGGGGACGGTCGTTCGGCCCGTTCAATAAAGCAATTGTGGTCAGGACTCGGGACGATGCCCTTGGCATAGTTCGCCCTGTGGATAGGGAACGGCGATGAATGACACGAAGGCAAAGGCGTACGCGGCGCGATTCGGCAAGGTGCTCGATTACATCGAGACCCACCTCGACGAAGTGCTATCCGTGGAACAACTGAGCCGGATCGCGAATTTCTCGAAGTATCACTTCCACCGGCAGTTTGCCGAACATACAGGCGTCAGCGTCTTCAGATATATCCAATTGCTGCGGTTGCGACAGGCCACCTACCGCCTTGCCTTCGACCACGGCGCCCGGATCATCGACATCGCGCTGGAAGCCGGCTTCGAAAATCCGGAGTCGTTTTCGCGCGCGTTCAGGAATACCTTCGAACAGTCGCCCTCGGAATTCAGGCGGCATCCGAAATGGGAAACCTGGCACGCGCGTTACCGGTTCCGCACCCCGGAAAGGAAACAAACCATGGAAGTAGAGATCGTCGATTTCGAAACGACCCGAATCGCCGTGCAGGAACATCGCGGCCCGATCGAGCTGCTCAACGATACGGTTGGGCAATTTATCATCTGGCGCAAGGCGAACGGCCTGTCGCCCGTCAAGACCAGCCGGACCTTTGGCATCGCCTACGACAACCCTGATACCACCGAGCCGGAAAAATTCCGCTTCGACATCTGCGGCGAGGTGACCGGCGAGGTCCCGGCCAACCCGCAGGGCGTAGTCGCCAAGATCATCCCCGGCGGCCGCTGCGCGCGCGTTCGCCATCGGGGCACCCACACCCGGCTCGGCGAGTCCGCCATCTACCCCCTGTACCGCGACTGGCTACCGGCAAGCGGCGAGGAACTGCGCGACTTCCCGCTGTATTTTCATTACCTGAATCTGCTGCCGGAAACGCCGGAACACGAACTGGTCACGGATGTCTATCTGCCGCTGAAATAGGTGGACAGCGAACAGGCAACACATGGCGTTGCCTGTTCAAACCTCACATCTTCCCGACCATCGCCTCGGCGAACGCCGAGCACTTCACCTCGGTCGCGCCGTCCATCAGGCGTGCGAAGTCGTAGGTCACGGTCTTCGCCGCGATGGCCTTTTCCATGCTGGCCACGATCAGGTCGGCCGCCTCGGTCCAGCCCAGGTGGCGCAGCATCATCTCGGCCGACAGGATCAGCGAGCCCGGGTTGACGTAGTCCTTGCCGGCATACTTGGGCGCGGTACCGTGGGTGGCCTCGAACATCGCCACCGTATCGGACAGGTTGGCGCCCGGCGCGATGCCGATACCGCCGACTTCCGCCGCCAGCGCGTCGGAAATGTAGTCGCCGTTGAGGTTGAGCGTGGCGATCACGTCGTATTCGTCGGGGCGCAACAGGATCTGCTGCAGGAAGGCGTCGGCGATCACGTCCTTGATGATGATGCCGTTCGGCAATTCCATCCACGGGCCGTCGCCGATCAGTCTGGCGCCGAATTCGCGTGCGGCGAGCTCGTAGCCCCATTTCTTGAAGCCGCCTTCGGTGAACTTCATGATGTTGCCCTTGTGCACCAGGGTCACCGATTTGCGGCCATTGTCGATCGCGTACTGGATCGCCTTGCGGATCAGGCGTTCGGAACCTTCGACCGACACCGGCTTGATGCCGATGGCCGAGGATTCAGGGAAGCGGATCTTCTTGACGCCCATTTCCTTCTGCAGGAATTCGATCACCTTCTTCACTTCAGGCGAATTGGCTTCCCATTCGACGCCGGCATAGATGTCCTCGGTGTTCTCGCGGAAGATCACCATGTCGACCTTCTCCGGCGCCTTCACCGGGCTGGGCACGCCGGTGAAGTAGCGCACCGGGCGCAGGCACACATAGAGGTCGAGTATCTGGCGCAGCGCGACGTTGAGCGAGCGGATGCCGCCCGAGGTCGGCGTGGTGAGCGGGCCCTTGATCGAGATCACATAGTCCTTCACCGCCTGCACGGTCTCGTCCGGCAGCCACTGGTCGCCGCCGTAGACCTTGACCGCCTTCTCGCCGGCAAACACTTCCATCCAGGCGATCTGCTTCTTGCCGCCGTAGGCCTTGGCCACCGCCGCATCGACCACGCGGCGCATCGCCGGGGTGATGTCGACACCGGTGCCGTCGCCCTCGATGAAGGGAATGATGGGCGTGTCCGGCACATTCAAGCTGTTGTCGGCGTTGACGGTAATTTTCTTGCCTGCGGCGGGAATCTGGATATGTGTGCTCATAATGTCTCGAAACGATAAAATGGGACTTTGTCCCCACCCGAAGTGTCGCGTCTTATTTTGTTCAACAAGCCCTATGGCGTGCTCAGCCAGTTCACCCCGGAAGGTCGCTGGCAGGGCTTGCGGGATTACCTCGCGCTGCCGGGCGTCTACGCGGCCGGACGACTGGACGCCGACAGCGAGGGCCTGCTGATTTTAACCGATGATGGCGCGCTCCAGAGCCGCATTGCCGATCCCCGGCACAAGCTGCCCAAAACCTACTGGGTGCAGATCGAGGGCGCGCCGACGGATGCCGACCTCGACCCCTTGCGCCGCGGCGTCGATCTCGGCGACTTCGTCACCCGCCCGGCCCGGGCGCGCCTCATCGACGAACCCGCCGGCCTGTGGCTGCGCAACCCGCCGATCCGCTTCCGCCAGGCCATCCCCACAAACTGGATCGAACTCACGATCAGCGAAGGCAAGAACCGCCAGGTGCGGCGGATGACGGCGAAGATCGGCTTCCCGACGCTGCGGCTAATCCGCGCCGCTGTCGGCGAATGGCGCCTGGACACACTGCAACCCGGAGAATGGAAAGAGAGCCATGTCTGAGCCAAGCCTGGATACAACGCAGTGGATGCCGCACGTGGTCGCCGCCGCCATCGTTGAACGCGACGGCACATTCCTGCTGGTCGAGGAGCACACGGCCGAAGGCCTGCGTCTCAACCAGCCGGCCGGCCACTGGGAACGCGGCGAAACGCTGATCGACGCCGTACGCCGCGAAGCGCTGGAGGAAACCGCGCACCACGTCGAGCCGACCGCTCTGCTCGGCTGCTACACCACGCACTATCCACTGCGCGACATCACCTACCTGCGCTTTGCCTATGTCTGCGGCGTCACCGGCTTCGACGCCGAACGCCCGCTGGACCACGGCATCGTGCGCGCCCTCTGGCTGACGCCGGACGAACTCGCCGCCCATCCCACGCCGCACCGCAGCCCGCTGGTCATGCGCTGCGTGCGGGATTATCTGGCCGGGCGGCGCTTTCCGCTCGACTTCGTGAGCCACGCATGAGCACGCGCGTCGTCGTCGGCATGTCGGGCGGAGTCGATTCCTCCATCGCGGCCCATCTGCTGAAGCAGCAGGGCTACGACGTGCTCGGCGTCTTCATGAAAAACTGGAACGACGACGACAACACCGAGCAGTGCACCGCGACGCAGGACTTTCTCGACGTGCTGGCGGTGGCCGACGTACTCGGCATCGAGGTCGAGGCGGTCAACTTCGCCGCCGAATACAAGGAACGCGTGTTCAGCTACTTCCTCGCCGAATACCAGGCCGGCCGCACCCCCAACCCCGACGTGCTGTGCAATGCCGAGATCAAGTTCAAGGCCTTCCTCGACGACGCCATCGCGCGCGGCGCCGAGTTCATCGCCACCGGCCACTACGTCGGCAAGGGACAGGATGCGGCCGGCCGCGCCACGCTCTTGCGGGCAGCTGACGCCAACAAGGACCAGAGCTACTTCCTCTATCGCCTGAACCAGACGCAGCTCGCCCCTTCCCTGTTTCCGCTGGCGCACCTGCCCAAGCCCGAGGTACGCAGGATCGCCACACAGATCGGCCTGCCCAACGCCGCCAAGAAGGACAGCACGGGAATTTGTTTTATCGGCGAGCGCAACTTCCGCGAATTCCTCGAGCGCTACCTGCCGCGCGACCCCGGCGACATGACCACACCCGAAGGCCACGTCGTCGGCCGTCATCAGGGCCTGACGTACTACACCCTCGGCCAGCGCCAGGGCCTCGGCATCGGCGGGCAGAAGGACGGCAGCACCGAGCCGTGGTTCGTCGCCGCCAAGGACATGGCGAGCAACACGCTGATCGTGGTGCAAGGCCACGAGCATCCGTTGCTCAAGCGCTCGACGCTCGCCGCCGGCCAGCTCAACTGGATCAGCGGCGTCACACCCGATCCGGCCAAGCCCTACACCGCCAAGACCCGCTATCGCCAGACCGACTCGCCCTGCCGCATCACCCGGCTCGACGACGACACGCTCGAACTCGCGTTCGACAGTCCGCAATGGGCGGTTACGCCGGGACAGTCCGTCGTTCTGTATGACGGCAACGTGTGCCTGGGCGGCGGCATCATCATCTGAAGGCCACCGTTTCGAGCCTTCTTTTTGTGGTTCGACAAGCTCACCACGAACGGAGTTAACAATGTGCCGTTCGCCCTGAGTCCTTCAACTTCGCTGACAGGCTTCGACGGACTCAGCATGAACGTTGCCAAGCGTGATTCCTGTTCCTTGGCCCGTTCGCCCTGAGCCTGTCGAAGGGCCCACTCGCTACGATTCATAGAGGCGCCCCGAAACCGCTACAATCCACGCATTCCAGATTCCCATCACATCATGTCGCACGAAGCCCCCGCACCCGCCGCCAACTTTATCCGCAACATCATCGACGAGCAGAATGCCGCCGGAAAATGGGGCGGCCGCGTCGAGACGCGCTTCCCGCCCGAGCCGAACGGCTATTTGCACCTTGGTCACGCCAAATCGATCTGTCTGAACTTCGGCCTGGCGCGCGACTACGGCGGCGTCTGCCATCTGCGTTTCGACGACACCAACCCGGAAAAGGAAAGCCAGGAATACGTCGATTCCATCGTCGAGTCAGTGAAGTGGCTGGGCTTCGACTGGGGTAGCCACCTCTACTTCGCGTCGAACTACTTCGACACCATGTACGCCTGCGCCGAAACCCTGATCCAGTCCGGCCACGCCTATGTCGATTCGCTGTCCGCCGACGACATGCGCGCCTACCGCGGCACGCTTACCGAACCGGGCAAGGACAGCCCCTACCGCAGCCGCAGCGCGGAAGAGAACCTCGACCTGTTCCGCCGCATGAAGGCCGGCGAATTCCCCGACGGCGCGCATGTTCTCAGGGCCAAGATCGACATGGCCTCGCCCAACATCAACCTGCGCGACCCGGCGATCTATCGGATTAAACGCGCGCATCACCACAACACCGGTGACACCTGGTGCATCTATCCGATGTACACCTACGCCCACCCGATCGAGGACGCGATCGAACACATCACGCATTCGATCTGCACGCTGGAATTCGAGGACCAGCGCCCCTTCTACGACTGGCTACTGGACAAGCTCGCCGACGGCGGCTTCTTCACCCGCCCGCTGCCGCAACAGATCGAGTTCGCGCGCCTGAATCTGACCTATGTCGTGCTCTCCAAGCGCAAGCTGATCCAGCTCGTCGACGAAAAGCACGTCTCCGGCTGGGACGACCCACGCATGCCCACGCTGGTCGGCGCGCGCCGTCGCGGCTACACCGCCGAAGGCTTCCGCCGCTTCACCGACCAGATCGGCGTGTCGAAATCCGACGGCTGGATCGACTACAGCGTGTTCGAAGCCTGCCAGCGCGATGTCTTGAATGACAGCGCGCTGCGCCGCATCGCCGTGCTCGACCCGGTGAAATTGATCATCGACAACTACCCCGAAGGTCAGTCAGAGGAGTGCTTCGCCCCCAACCATCCGCAGCAGCCCGAGCTCGGCAAACGCGCGGTGCCGTTCTCCAAGGAACTGTGGATCGAGCGCGAGGACTTCGAGGAAACCCCGCCCAAGGGCTATTTCAGACTCTTCCCCGGCAACTCGGTGCGCCTGCGCTACGGCTACGTCGTGAAGTGCACCGGCTGCGACAAGGATGCTGACGGCACCATCACCGCCGTGCACTGCGAGTACCTGCCCGACACCAAGTCCGGCACCCCCGGCGCCGACTCGGTCAAGGTCAAGGGCAACATCCACTGGGTTTCGGCCGCGCACGCCTACGAAGCCGAGGTACGGCTCTACGACCGCCTGTTCAAAACCGCGCAGCCCGGCGCCGAAACCGGCAACTTCCTCGACGACCTCAACGCCGATTCGGTGAAGGTGATCCGCGCGCAACTCGAACCCGCGCTCAAGGACGCCGCGCCCGAGCAGTCCTTCCAGTTCGAGCGGCACGGCTACTTCGTCACCGACCGCGTCGATACGAAGCCAGGCGCGCCGGTGTTCAACCGGACCGTGACCTTGAAGGATTCGTGGGTGAAGGCTGGCAATTAGCCAGCCTAAAGTGGCCCAACCGCCTGCGCTGTATGGGCGGCTTCTCGGCCTGAGCCGACATCCAGATTCGCCGCTCAATTCATGCTGAACGTCACCTTTGTGGAAGCGTCGGCAATGAATGTTGTCGGCCAGAAGCGGAAGTTCAAGCCGAACGGCATAAGCGTCTCTTTCTCGCCCTAAGCAGCCATTAACCTGGCAGCGCCAGACTGGGCGACTGTGTAAAGTAGCCGTTGTATGTCGCGAAGTCATGAAACCATCCCCGGCTTTATTGCTTGATTGGTGAGCTGCGCGCGAATGCGGTACGCACCTTTGACAGCATAATAATAATTTTCCTCAGCAATATCGAGGAGCGTGAATTCATAGCGCCCCCCCAGTTCTGAGAACTCAATAATGCGTTTTCGAGGAAACCCAACAAAAGTCGTTTTGGGTAGTGTAATAACGTGATCAGCCAGTAAGTCTCCCCGCCGGGAAAATTTCTGTATTCGCACTTCTTGGTTCGTTAGGGCACCGATAACATAGACTGCGTTATTGGCGCATTTCACTCTTTCAAGGTCTCTCATTACCAATACAGTAAAGCTTTCCGCGCCTTCTCTAAACGTTACTGTGTTTCCTGTAAGCGAAAAGCTTCCATATGATCCGGTATCGTATCGGAGGCCGGTCGTAATCCTGTTTTCGCATCCAACTTCTACAGGGCCAATTGTTGCCTCGTAATCCTGTTTTCCAATATATGGCTGATATGTAGTAAGAGGTTCAATTTCACCCATAACTTTAGTCGGATGAACACCAACCGGCATCTTGCCTGGTAGGGGTGTTACACGGATGGATTTTTCTAGAAAGCGCCTAATCGGGTGCTTAGTCTTTACGAGAGTAGCAAAGGACAGGGCGTGATTCCAAAGACTGTTCTGAGCTAGAAATAACAACCGGTGTGGCATATAGTCCACGTCCTTTGCGTGTCCCGTTCGGAAGCCTTCTTCGTATGGATAGTAAGAACGCAGCCGTGTTGTATAACTTGCTGTTTTTTGCGGGCCGTCCCATAAATTTATTTCCAAAAATGTGATGCCATCTCTTTCATGCGAATCGATCATGAGTTTGTAACGAGAATTGCCACTCTTTGTGTACCGTATTCCGCTACGCTGCAAGGCATCCTCTACGTCTTCTGTAATCGTTCTTGGATAGGTCCAATAAAAGCACATGCAACCTTCGTTTCCGCCGAGTCCAATTGGCTCATGGGGGGAATCTCTGAAGGAAATTTTCTCGACGTTTGAGACTAAGAGTAGCGGCTCATTCTGAGTTAATTGAATGATCCTCGTCACCGAATCCTGTTGAACTTGGTTTGTGTCAAACCAGTCATCCAACATTCCTGGGATCCGCACATTGAAAGCAAGCGCAAGTGAGACGATCAAGAAAACTGGAATAATTAAGATGCGACGGTCTGGTAACACCTGAACCGCTAAATAGCTGAGGCCCAAGTTAAGAACTGTAGGGAATAAAAACATGGCAATCGATGCCACAAGTAAGTAAAGAAGGCCACCTATCAGCAATACACCTGGCCCCATGGCAGCTAGAACAAGGAGTAGCACTACAGCCGTTATTACGTTGGCTTTATTCTTTGTTGCCCGGACCCCAAGAAAGATAAGCAAACCCAGAGCGCCTACAACTGGAATAGCAATTACGGCCCAAAGAATATAAGCCCCAGGCAATAGCGCAAGAGTTATGGCAAGCACAAGGCCAATAAAAACCACTACCGAATTTTTTATCTCAACTACCATCGTTACTCCCCCCTAAAGTCAGGCGTTGTTGGATTTTTATTAACGCCAGCTTGCTAATCCGCGCTGGTGCGAACGCTACCATAGCCAGCTTGGGCAAAGCTGGTTATGGGGCTTTTTGAGTTCTTTCTTTCAGCGGCTTAACGGACAGTTTTGTGGAGTACGGAAGACTGCTATAAGGCGGCAAGCGGGCCTTGATTAGGGCAGCCTGAATGACCGTTACGGGTCGTCAAGTGCCAGCCGACGATCAAGTAAGCAGTCATTGACGAATGGCCGCAATCTGGTGACTGTCACTGGCCGGTTTGGCCGATCAGCGGACTATCAGACCAGCTCAAGCGAGGCAATTCAAGCCGTCGGGAGCCTTTCACTTGAAACAAATAGGGTCAGACACCATTCCTACGCCGGTGGATATTCCGTAAACCGTGGCAGTTCCTGATCGTCGCATGACCACTCCGCGCGCGAATCCCAGAAGACGCGTGCCTGCGGCTGGATGGGCACCGGGCAGTCGAGCGAGCCGGCTGGCACGACGACGGCGTTGATTTCAGGCACAAAGCGGGCGACGGAGCTGCCGCATTCGCTGCAGAATTGCCGCGTGAATCGCTCGGCGTCCGGAACCTTGTAGCGCTTCAGCAGCGCCTCGCCGTGCGAGAAGAGGATTCTTGCATTCGCCAGCATGAGGTTCGTCGCATGCCCGGTTCCAGAAGACTTCCGGCAGCGCGAGCAGTGGCAATGGTAGAAGCGCTGAAGATCGCCAACCACTTCATAGCGAACGGCGCCGCACAGGCAGCTGCCGTTCAGGGTGACTTCGTTCATCCAATCCTCCCGATCTCATGATGAATTTGCAGGTCAGGCCATCATCAGTGCAAGCCATGGAACCGAAAATTCGCTCTGGAATTCCTTGATCATCCTGCAAAGGGATGTCACCTAGGGCTGTTTTTGCTTTCACGTTAAACCGAATGCGTCCTTCGACAAAGCCCAGGACGAACGGCAAACCAATCGGTTATTTCAGCCGCCCCCCGAACTTCCCCTCCACCTTCGCCACCTTCGGCGCCACCACGAACTGGCAATACGGCTGATGCGGGTTCTGCTCGAAGTAGCGCTGGTGGTAATCCTCTGCGGGGTAGAAGGTCGTCGCCTCGGTGATTTCCGTGACGATCGGGGCCCCGAAGTGCCTTGATGCCGTCAGCTCGGCGATTGTGGCTTCTGCCTCGGCCTTCTGCTCGGGCGTGTGCCAGAAGATGGCCGAGCGGTATTGCGTGCCGACGTCGTTGCCCTGGCGGTTGCGCTGGGTGGGATCGTGGAGAGTGAAGAAGACATTGAGCAGTTCGCGGAACGAAATCACCTCCGGGTCGAAGGTGACCTGCACGACTTCGGCGTGGCCGGTGTCGCCGTTGCAGATGTCCTTGTAGGTGGGATTCTCGATGTGGCCGCCCATGTAGCCGGAGACGGCGGCGGCGACGCCCCCCCCCCGGGAGAACACCGGATCGATAAACCACAAACAGCCCCCCGCGAGTGTTGGGTTTTGATTTGGCAAGGGGGCGGCCGACCTTAGTGAAAACAACAACATACAGCGGTCGCAA
>JAIBEL010000057.1 GCA_019459285.1 Rhizobium sp.
AAAAAAAAAATCGGCCGCTGATTTTTTTGCCCCCCCCCTTTTCCTGTCCGTACCGCCGAATCAATATTTCAGGGTCAGCCCCTTCTGTTCGGAAAAGTACGTGGCGAGATCCTGCATATCGGTGTCGGACAAGGCTTGCACCTGGCCGCCCATGATGGGGTTCTTGCGCACGCCGATCTTGTATTCGTGCAGGGCCTGGAGGAGATAATCGCGGTGCTGGCCGGCCAGCCTGGGGAAGCTCGTCACGGTGCTGTTGCCGTCCGGGCCATGGCAGGCAGCGCAGGTGGTGGATTTGGCCTTGCCGGCTTCGTAGTCGCCGGCGGCGTGCGCGGGGAGCGAGGCAGCCAGTGCAGCGGTCGCGAGGATGAGCAGCGTTGTTTTCATGTGTCTCTCCTCAGTTGGCCGGGCCGGTGTACGACGACTCGTAATAGGCCGCGAGATCTTCCATGTCCTGTTCGGACAGGCTGCTGGCGATGCTCTTCATGCCAGGATGGTTGCGTTCGCCATCCTTGTAGGCCTTGAGCGCCGCCACGATGTACTCCGCGTGCTGCCCGCCGAGCATGGGGACGCTGTACACATAGGGATAGGCGGTACGCCAGCCGGGAATGCCATGACAACCGGCACACATTGAGGTCTTGAGTTGCCCGGCCTTGGGGTCGCCCGCTGCCTGAACCGGCACGGCCAACACCAGCAGCACGGACGCGAACAGCGTCTTCGTGATGAGTTTCATCTTCCTCGCTCTCTCTGGTTGAGTTGTCGTTGTGGTCCCCGTCTGACGCAGGGCTGCGCCCGATTATAAAACCGGACAGGTGGCCTGATGACGGTTCAGGTCCTAAAAAATCCTTTTATGACAGGTAGTTATAACGTTATTCGCTAATATGCTTCTAAACCGTATGGTCGACACCGAGCGCAATTCACGTGGAAATTCGCCGACTGCCTCCGCGGCAGCCGGCATGGCGCACCACGTCTAGAAGCGGTTGTGTTCTCCTTTGGGATGCGTTCGCCGCCACTCCCACGGCGGCACCGGCGCTGCGCCTTGCCAGAGTCCGCGCTGGTCCAGGCGCGCCTGACGCTGCGCCTTCGTCAGTTCAGCAGCGCGCCGGGAACGCGTGGCGGCCCAGGCGAAACCGGATTGCACCAGTTCCGTTCCGACCTCATGTCCCGCCACGTGAATGTGTGCGATCGTGCGGCCATAGATGTCGGTCGCAACCGAGGTCACCGCCACCCGCCGATTCAGCACGCGCGCCGCCAGCTCGCGCGTGGCCGCGTCCCCGTAGGGCTGATCCGTTTCCGGCGCATCGATGCCGGCGAGACGGACTTTCAGGAAGGCGCGCCCGGACGTATGGGCATGATCGGGTTTGAACAGGACGGTATCGCCGTCGATGACCACGATGACGGTGCCGTGCATCGTCTCGGCTTGCGTAGGCGGGGCGGCCGCCCAGGCCAGACACAGCAGGGACAGCACCAACCCGCGTCTCACCCGGCGAGCATCTCCGCGGCATGCTGCCGGGTGGTGGCGGTGATCTTGAGCCCGCCCAGCATGCGTGCGATCTCTTCCACCCGTGCGTCCGCATCGAGGGCGGCGATATTGGACGAGACGAAACGACCGTTCGCCTGCTTGGCCACCCGCAGATGCTGCGTACCGCGCGCCGCCACCTGCGGCAAGTGGGTGATGACCAGCACCTGGCGGGTCTCGCCCAGTTTGGCCAGCCGGCGGCCCACCGCCTCGGCCACGCTGCCGCCGATGCCGACGTCGACCTCGTCGAAGATCAGCGTCGGCACCCCGGCCACGCCTGACAGCGCCGTCTGGATCGCCAGGCTGATGCGCGACAATTCGCCGCCCGAGGCCACCTTGCCGAGCGGCCCCGGCGGCAGGCCGGGATGGCTGGCGGCGAGAAAGCTCACGTCTTCCAGTCCGTGCGCCCGCGGCTCGCCGGCAGGTTGCAGCACGATGTCGAGATGCCCGCCGGCAAGCGCGAGTTCGTGCATCGCCGCCGTCACCTGCTTGGACAATGCAGTGGCCGCCTTGCGACGCTGTGCGCCGAGGCGTTTCGCTTCGCTTTCGTAATGCGTCCAGGCGGTATCCTCGGCGGCCTGCAACGCGTCGAGGTCGTCGCTGGCGGCCAGCTCGTCCAGCCGTGCCTGAAACCGATCGAGCAGACCGGCCAGTGCGTCCGGCTGCACGCGATGCTTGCGCGCCAGCCGGTGCATGTCGCCGAGCACGCGATCGAGGTCAGCGAGCCGTTCGGGATCGAGATTCAGGTGGTCGGCATAGCGGCGCAGTGCATGCACGGCCTCGGCCAGGTTGGCGCTGGCCGAATTCAGCAGCGTGGCGACCTCGCCCAGGCTGCCGTCCACCGCCTGCATCGCATCGATCTGCGCGCACATTTCACCGAGCCGGCCCGACAGCGCCGCCTCGCCTTCGTCCAGGCCATGGATCAGCACGTGCCCGCCCTCGATCAGCGTGGTGATGTGGGCAAGCCGCGCATGCTCGGCCTGAATCTCGTCCCAGCGCGCCAAGTCGTCACCCAGCGCGCGCAGTTCCTCCACCGCAAGGTGCAAACCTTCGCGCTCGATCTGCCGCGCCTGGCTGTGGGTTTCGGCATCCTGGCGACGTTGCCGCGCGGCCTGCCAGGCATGCCAGGCCGCACTCACGGTGGCGGACAGCGCCTGCGCAGCGGCATAGGTGTCGAGCACCTCGCGCTGGGCCTGCGGACGCAGCAGGGCGTGGTGCGCATGCTGGCCGTGGATGTCGAGCAGGAAGTCGGCCGCGTCCTTCAATTGGGCCAGCGGCGCCGCGCTGCCGTTGATGAACGCGCGCGAACGGCCGCCGGCCTCGATGACGCGGCGCAGGATCAGCGTGCCGTCATCCGACGCGAAGCCGGCTTCGTCGAGCCAGGCAGCCAAAGCCGGCAGCCCCTCGATCGCGAATTCAACAGCAATTTCGGCGCGCGGCGTCCCGCTGCGCACCACGCCACCTTCGGCGCGGTCGCCCAGCGCCAGCGCCAGCGCATCGACCAGGATGGATTTGCCGGCACCGGTCTCGCCGGTGAGCACGGTCAGTCCCGGCGCGAAGTCGAGATCGACCGATTCGACCAGCAGGTAATTTCGGATGGATAGATGGGACAGCACAAGCGATTAAAGTTTCTTGCCCCAGTGCAGCTTTTGCCGCAGGGTATCGTAGTAGCTGTAGGAATGCGGGTGCAGCAGCGTGACCGGGCGGCTGGCACGAGTGATCCACACGTGGTCGCCGCTCCTGAGGTCGAAATGATGCTGGCCGTCGAAGTGGACGCGCGCGTCGTCGGCATAGGTCAGCGTCAGTTCGATGCGCGAATGGCTGCTGACCACGATCGGTCGCGCCGACAGCGTGTGCGGGCAGATCGGCACCAGCGCGACGGCTTCGAGCGTCGGATGCACGATGGGGCCGCCCGCCGACAGCGCGTAGGCGGTGGTACCGGTCGGGCTGGTGACCACCAGGCCGTCGGCGCGCTGGCTGTAGACGAACTCGCTGTTGATGGCGATTTCCAGGTCGATCAGGCGGCCCGAGCCGCCCTTGCCCACCACCACGTCGTTGAACGCGGTGGATTCGAACACAAGGTCGCCCCCCCGGCGAACCTGCCCGTTCAGCAGGATGCGCTCCTCCGCCACGTACTGGCCGCTGAGAATCTCGGCAACGGCATCGAACATGTCGTCGACCGTGATATCGGTGAGAAAACCCAGCCGCCCCTGGTTGATGCCGATCAGCGGCGCGCCGTTCGGCGCCAGTTCGCGCGCGATCGACAACATGGTGCCGTCGCCGCCCAGCACCACCACGACATCGCTTTCGGTCGCCAGGTCGTGCAGATTGCGCGTGGGGAAGTCCGTGATCCCGAAATGCTCTGCCGTCTGGCAGGCCAGCAGGGCCTCGTGCCCACGCGCGTGAAGGAATTCCGCCAGCGCCCGAACCGAGGCTTCCATGCCCTGGTTGTCGTATTTGCCGACCAGGCCGACAGTGTGGAAAGGGATTTGCATGAGGGGCGATTATAAGGGGTGAGCAGTGAGCAGTGAGCGGTAAGCGGGAATTCCGTTCACCGCTCACT
>JAIBEL010000040.1 GCA_019459285.1 Rhizobium sp.
CCCCCAACCCCCGACCGCGCCGATCAGGCGGCCGGCCGCCCGGATCGGCAAGCCGCCTTCCATCACGACGAGGCCGTCGATATGGTTGAGTTCGGGGCGGATGTCGCCGCGAGCGGCGCGGAATTCGCCGGAGTCAATGCCGGACATGATGCTCATGCCGGCCTTGCGTTCGGCGATTTCGAGGGTGTGGCGCGCCGCAAGCGTGTCGCGCAGCGCGGCCTGAACGTTGCCGGCACGGTCGAGCACGACCGCGGATACGTTATATCCCTGCCCACGGCAGGCTTCGACTGCGCCCATGGCGATGTCGCGCGCGAGTTCGAGACTGATCTGCTTGACCGGCAGGACGTCGGGTTGGGCGGCGGCAGCCGGGAAGGAGAGAGCGATCAATGTGGGCAAAAGCAGGTTTTTCATGGGGCCTCCTCAGGGGTAAAGGTTCTTGATGCGATAACCGCGCATTGCCAGCAACGCAGGCACCCCGTCCGCGCCGGTCAGGTGCAGGGCGCCGATGGCGACAAATGGCTGGCGGCCTGCGGCGAGCATGCGGTCGATACTGGCGGCCATGTGAAGGTTGCGTTCGGTAAACAGTTTTTGCTGCATCCAGCGTGCCGAGCGGGGGCTTTCGCGCATTGATGCCAGCGATTGCTGCTGCAGGGCCTGCGCATCGCTATCGAGCCAGGCATCGACGAGTGCCTGGGTGTCGCCGCGTAGCCGCCCTTGTTCCAGCATCTGGAGCGTTTCATCGAGAAAGGCGAGTTGCTCCTGGCGCGTGGTGCTGTCGAAAAGCTCGAGCTGATAGTCGATGCTTTCCAGTTCATCGATCGGCTTGTCGAGTCCTCTCGCCAGCGCGATCAGGTACAGATCGGTGGCATAGGCAGGCTCGAAACCCGATGCCTGCATGGCGCCCATCATGAGCGATAACGAGACCATCCAGGGTTTGTATGCCTGAAGCGCGTCGCGTGGGATCCCCAAGGCGTCGAGCTGGGTTTGCAGCCGTTTTCGTAGGGTGGGAGACAGCAGGGAATCGAGACGTTGGGAATCGGGCAATACGGCATGACGCTGCATGGCGGCCTGCATCTTGTCGCCCTGGGTGGCGTCGAGTTCGACCACCAGTTCGCTGGAGTGTGCCAGGGCCTGAGTGACGACGAGGTCGAGCGGAAAGAAATCCGGCCTGCCGACGTGTATCGTGCCGAAAAGATAGGCGATCTTCCCGTCTCGGCTGACTTCGTAAAGCAGCCCCCGGCTGGGGGCAGACTTGAGCTGCTGCAGGACATCGGTTGGAGCGGCCGGGGCCTCTGCCGGCGGCGGATCCGCCCAGGCGAATTGCCACCCGGCCAGCAGCCACAGCAGAATCAGGCGAAAAGTTCGACAGGGCATGCGGTTTCTCCCGGGTGCATCGAAAATAGAGTCATCCTGCCATGCGGCGGCCGCATGAAGGCGATAGGTATAATCGCTCACCAGCATTTTCACTATTTTGAGCGGTTTTGATGCAAGAAAAATACCTTCCCTCGGAAATCGAGCGCGCCGCGCAGGCGCAATGGGCGACCCGCCAGGTCTACCGCGCCAGCGACGCATCCGACCGCCCCAAATACTATTGCCTGTCGATGTTCCCCTACCCGTCGGGCAAGCTGCATATGGGTCACGTGCGCAACTACACCATCGGCGACGTGCTGGCGCGCTACCACGCCATGCGCGGCTACAACGTGATGCAGCCGATGGGCTGGGACGCCTTCGGCCTGCCGGCGGAAAACGCCGCCATCGCCAACAACGTGCCGCCCGCCGCCTGGACCTACGCCAACATCGACCACATGCGCACGCAGCTGCAGGCGCTCGGCTTCGCCATCGACTGGTCGCGCGAACTCGCCACCTGCAAGCCGGATTACTACCGCTGGGAGCAGTGGCTGTTCACCCGCCTGTTCGAGAAGGGCGTGATCTACAAGAAGATGGCGATGGTGAACTGGGACCCGGTCGATGCGACCGTGCTCGCCAACGAGCAGGTGATCGACGGCCGCGGCTGGCGCTCCGGCGCGCTGGTCGAAAAGCGCGACATCCCGATGTACTTCTTTCGCATCACCCAGTACGCCGACGAGCTGCTGACCGGCCTTGACACGCTGCCGGGCTGGCCGGAGCGGGTGAAGACCATGCAGGCCAACTGGATCGGCAAAAGCGTCGGCGTGCGCTTCGCCTTCCCGTACCGGCTGGACGGCAAGGACGAGCAGCTGTGGGTGTTCACCACCCGTGCCGACACCGTCATGGGTGTGACCTTCTGTGCGGTGGCCGCCGAGCATCCGCTCGCCACCCGTGCCGCGCAGGACAATCCCGAACTCACCGCCTTCATCGCCGAGTGCAAGCAGGGCAGCGTCGCCGAAGCCGACATGGCGACGATGGAAAAGAAGGGCATGGACACCGGCTTTACCGTCACCCATCCGCTCACCGGTGAATCCATCCCGGTGTGGGTCGGAAACTACGTGCTGATGAGCTACGGCGAAGGCGCGGTGATGGCGGTGCCGGCGCACGACGAACGCGATTTCGGCTTTGCGCAGAAATACGGGCTGCCGATCAAGCAGGTGATTGAAGGAGAGGAACTTAGCGCCGTTAAACAAGCGCTTGCTCAAGGCCGTACAGAGCATGGCAACTCAATAGCCAACCTAGAAGCAGAATTATCAGCGCTGGAATTCGATGCTAATGAGTGGAAATCTTGGTATGAAACCAAGAAAGGCTTCTGCGTACACTCTGGCAAATATGATGGCCTCGGCTACGAAGCGGCCGTTGACGCCATCGCCGCCGATCTCGCCGCGCTGGGTTTGGGCGAGAAGAAGACCCAGTTCCGCCTGCGCGACTGGGGCATTTCGCGCCAGCGCTACTGGGGCTGCCCGATCCCGATCATCCATTGTGATTCCTGTGGCGACGTTCCGGTGCCGGCTGATCAATTGCCTGTCGTGCTGCCGGAGGACGTGGTGCCGGATGGTTCCGGCAACCCGCTCAACAAGCGCGCCGACTTCGTCAACTGCAGCTGCCCCAAATGCGGTGGTGCGGCTCGGCGCGAGACCGACACCATGGACACCTTCGTCGAGTCGTCGTGGTACTACGCGCGCTACGCCTGCCCCGACTTCGACGGCGGTATGCTCGATGCGCGCGCCAACCAGTGGCTGCCGGTCGACCAATACATCGGCGGCATCGAGCATGCCATCCTGCACCTGCTGTACGCGCGCTTCTTCCACAAGCTAATGCGCGACGAGGGCCTGGTGTCGAGCGACGAACCGTTCGCCAACCTGCTGACGCAAGGGATGGTGATCGCCGACACCTACTACCGCGAAACGCCCGACGGCAAGAAGGCCTGGTTCAACCCGGCCGACGTCGAAATGCGCGACGGCGCCGCCATTCTCAAATTCGACGGCCAGCCGGTGATCGTCGGCGGCACCGAGAAAATGTCGAAGTCGAAGAACAACGGTGTCGACCCACAGGCGCTGATCGACCAGTACGGCGCCGACACCGCGCGCCTGTTCACCATGTTCGCAGCGCCGCCGGAGCAGAGCCTGGAATGGTCGGACGCCGGCGTCGAGGGCGCGCATCGCTTTCTGAAGCGGCTGTGGAAACTGGCCTACGAGCACGTGCAGGGGGGCGCGGTCGCGGCGTTTGCCGGCGGCGAACTGCCGGATGCGGCCAAGGCCCTGCGCCGCCAGCTGCACCAGACCATCCAGAAGGTCGGCGACGATATCGAACGGCGCAAGCAGTTCAACACCGCGATCGCCGCGGTGATGGAACTGATGAACGCGCTGGCGAAGCTGGATGGTGACGATGCCACGACCCGCAGCGTGCGCCAGGAAGTGCTCGAAGCCGCGGTCGCGCTGCTCGCGCCCATCGTGCCGCACATCAGCGAGGCGCTCTACGCCGAGCTCAAGCCGGGCGTCGCGCTGGCGTGGCCGGCGGTCGACGAATCCGCGCTGGTGCAGGACGAGATCGAGCTGATGCTGCAGGTCAATGGCAAGCTGCGTGGGCAGATCCGCGTGGCGGCGACGGCCGACAAGGCGATGATCGAGGCGGCCGCGCTGGCGAGCGACGCGGCGCAGAAATACCTGGAAGGCCAGCCGCCGAAAAAAGTGGTGGTGGTGCCCGGGCGTTTGGTTAATATCGTGCTATGAACCGACGACTTTTCCTTGCGGCCGTGCCGGCACTCCTCGCGTCCGGGTGCGGTTTCCAGCTGCGCCGCTCTGACGGCATCCCGTTTGCCACCCTGTATGTCGATGCGCCGCCCGGCAGCCTGGTCGCGCAGCGCATCCGGAACAGCCTGACCTCGAACAAGAAAACCCGGCTGGCGGCGAATGCGGGCGAAGCCGAGGCGGTGCTCAAGATCAGCCAGGAAGAGCGCACCAAGATCATTCTCTCGCTGTCCGGCGCGGGACGCGTCACCGAATACCGCCTGGGCCTGCGGCTGACGTATACGGTGGACGACAAGGCGGGGAAACGTCTGGCGGCGCCCGAGGTCCTTGAGCTTACGCGCGATATCACCTACGACGACACGAAAGTGCTGGCCAAGGGCGCCGAAGAGCAACTGCTGTATCGCGATATGGATGACAACGCCGCCCAGCGGATCGTACGCCGTCTGCAGGCGATCAAGCCCGGTCCCGCAGCCGATGAACATCCCGGCTGAGCGCCTGCCCGAGCAGCTTGCACGCGGCCTGGCCGCGCTTTACGTGGTGGTGGGCGACGAGCCGCTGGCAGCGCAGGAGGCGGGCGACGCCATTCGTGCGGCGGCACGCGCAGCGGGGCACAGCGAACGCAGCGTGTTTACGGCGCAGGGGCGCACCAACTGGCAGGGTATTTTTGCCAGCGGCGATAACTTTTCGCTGTTCGGCGAACGCCGCCTGACCGAGATCCGCATTCCGTCCGGCAAGCCCGGCGTCGACGGCGCCAAGGCATTGGAGACCTATGCCGGCCGCCTGCCGGCCGATACGCTTACGCTCGTCAGCCTGCCGGGGCTGGACTGGAAGACCATGCAGAGCCGCTGGTTCGCCGCGCTCGCCAAAAGTGGCGTGATCGTCGAGGCGCGGCCGGTCGATCGCGCCGCCTTGCCGGGCTGGATCGACAGGCGCCTGGTCCGGCAGGGCCTGCGTGCCGAACGCGCCGCGCTGGATTTCCTCGCCGACCAGGTCGAGGGTAACCTGTTGGCCGCCCAGCAGGAAATCGACAAACTCGCGCTGCTGCTGCCGCTAGGAACGGTGACGCTGGCCGATGTCGAACATGCGGTGGTCGATGTCAGCCGGCTCGAAGCCGACGCGCTGCAGGATGCGCTGTATGCGGGTGACGGCGCACGATTTGCGCAGGTGGTCGTCGATCTCCGGGATGCGGGCGAAGCCATTCCGGCCATCCTGTGGCAGGTGTCGTCGGCAGTGCAGTTGCTCCTCAGGCTAAAATTGGCGCTGGCACAGGGCGACAGTCTGTCCGGTTTGATGCGTACGCTCTGGGGACGCGACAAGCAGCGTGCGCCGCAGATCGAGCGGGCGTTGAAACGCCTGGGCCTGGCGCAGGTCGAAACCGCACTGGCCGATCTGGCGCTGATCGACCGCCAGGCCAAGGGGCTGGAACGCGTGGGCGACCCCTGGGATACGCTGCTGCGCGTGGGCATGACACTGGCCGCACCCGATTCCGGGCGGCCGGGCAACAGGACAAGATGATGGACGTGAAAAGCTATATGCAGACGGTGGGCAAACAGGCGCGCGAAGCTTCGCGCATGATTGCCCGCGCCGACACCAACCAGAAGAATCGTGCCCTGCAGGCCATGGCGACGGCAATCCGGCGCGACGCCGCAAAATTGCTCGAGGCGAATATGCGCGACATGGAGCATGCGCGCAGCTCGGGCTACGATACGGCGCTGCTCGACCGTCTGCAGCTGACTGACAGGACCATAGCAGGCATGGCCGATGGCCTGGAGCAGATCGCCGCGCTGCCCGATCCGGTCGGCGAGATCGACGGCCTCAAGTACCGTCCTTCCGGCATCCAGGTCGGCAAGATGCGGGTGCCGCTCGGCGTCATCGGCATCATCTACGAGGCGCGTCCCAATGTGACTGCGGATGCAGCCGGGCTGTGTCTCAAATCCGGCAATGCGGCGATCCTGCGCGGCGGTTCCGAGGCGCTGCACTCCAACCAGGCGGTCGCCGCCTGCGTGCGCGAAGGGCTGGAAGCCGCCGGTTTGCCCGCGACCGTGGTGCAGGTGATAGCGACCACCGACCGCGCAGCGGTGGGCGAGCTGATTACCATGAAGGATTACGTCGACGTCATCGTGCCGCGCGGCGGCAAGGGATTGATCGAGCGCATCACCGGCGAAGCGCGGGTGCCGGTGATCAAGCACCTGCACGGTAACTGCCATGTGTACGTCGACGACCGTGCCGACCTGGCGAAAGCCGTGAAGATCGTCGAGAACGCCAAGACCCAGCGCTACGGCACCTGCAACACCGCGGAATCGTTGCTGGTGGCGCGCGGCGTTGCCGCGACCGTGTTGCCCGAGATCGGGAAAATGCTGGCCGACAAGGGCGTGGAAATGCGCTGCTGCCCCGAAGCGCTGGGGATCCTGATGGGGGCTGGCGTGGCGGCGGACAAGCTGAGGGCTGCGGTGGACACCGACTGGGACGAGGAATATCTCGGCCCCATCCTCGCGGTGAAAGTGGTCGACGATATCGACGCTGCGATGACCCACATCAACGCCCACGGCTCGCAGCACACCGACGCCATCGTCACCGAGGACTACGGCCGGGCGCGGCGTTTCCTGCGCGAGGTCGATTCGGCCAGCGTGGTGGTCAACGCCTCCACCCGTTTTGCCGACGGCTTCGAATATGGCCTTGGCGCGGAGATCGGCATTTCCACCGACAAAATCCACGCACGTGGCCCGGTCGGGCTGGAAGGCCTGACCAGCCAGAAGTGGGTGGTGCTGGGTGACGGGCATGTGCGCAGTTAAATGGGTGAGCGGGGAGCGGTGAGCGGTGAGCGGAAAAACTTTCGCTGAGCCGCTTCCCGCTTCCCGCTCCCCCCTTGCCGCTCACGCCCCCATCGGCATCTTCGGCGGCACCTTCGACCCCATCCACTTCGGCCACCTGCGTCTGGCGGAGGACATGGCAGATGCCCTGGGCCTTGAGCGCGTCCTGTTCATCCCCGCCGGGCAGCCGCCGCACCGCAATGCGCCGCGCACGGCGGCCGGCCATCGGCTGGAAATGGTGCGCCGCGCGGTCGGCGGCAATCCACGCTTTGTGGCGGATGCACGCGAGGTGCAGCGCCCACAGCCAAGCTACACGGTCGATACACTCACGGCCTTGCGTGCCGAACTGGGCCAGACGCAGCCGCTCTGGCTGCTGCTGGGGGCGGATGCGTTTCTCGGCCTGGCGGGCTGGCATGACTGGCGGCGGCTGTTCGAACTGGCGAATATTGCCGTAGCGACCCGGCCCGGTGCGCAGTTGCTGCAGCCGGGCGCCATAATAGAGCCCTTGAAAAGCGAAGTGACGCAACGTCAGGCCGCCAGCTGTAATCCGCCCGGCCAGCCAGCCGGTGCGATCCTGCTGCGCACAACCCCGCTGCTGGACATTTCGGCCACCGCGATCCGCGGCATGCTTGCCCGACACGACAGTGCGCGTTACCTGCTACCCGACGCCGTGCTGGATTACATTCACGAATACCAACTTTACGCATGCACATGAATATTGAAGACAAAGTTAAACTGATCGTCGCCGCCCTTGAAGACATCAAGGGCCAGGACATCGCCGTGCTCGATACCAGCAAGCTCACCTCGCTGTTCGAACGCATGGTGATTGCCAGCGGCACCTCCAACCGTCAAACGCGCGCGCTTGCCGACAATGTGCGCGTCAAGATGAAAGAGGCGGGCGAATACGTGGGCAACACGGAAGGCGAGGACACGGGCGACTGGGTGCTGCTGGACCTGGGCGAAGTGATCGTCCATGTCATGCAGCCCGCCGCACGTGCCCATTACAATCTGGAAGAACTGTGGGGCGCGGGCGAGGCAGCGCGCGCGCGGCACATACAAGCCGACCACTAGGACCGGCGTGGCCCGATGAAACTCCATGTGATCGCCGTCGGCCACAAGATGCCTGGCTGGATCGATGCGGGCTACGATGATTACGCGCGGCGCATGCCGCCGGACGTGCCGCTGCTCCTGAATGCGATCAAGCCCGGGCATCGGGTGGCAGGAGAGGATGGCACCCGTGCGCGCCAACTGGAGGCCGAGCGCATCCTGGCCGCGCTGCCTGCGGGCTGCCTGCCGGTGGTGCTCGACGAGCGCGGCACGCAGGCGACCACGCGCGAACTTGCGGCGTGGCTGCAAGGCTGGATGGCGGAAGGAGTGTCGCCGGCATTTGTCATCGGCGGGGCGGATGGTCTTGACGCCAGCGTGAAGACGCGCGCCGGCAAGCTGCTGGGCCTGTCGAAACTGACCTTGCCGCATGCACTGGCGCGGGTGCTGCTGGCCGAGCAGTTGTATCGTGCCGTATGCATCATCAAGGGCCATCCCTACCATCGGGATTAGGGGGAATAACGAGAATCATGCTGGTCGACAAACGAATCTATCTGGCGTCCCAGTCGCCACGGCGGCGCGAGCTTCTGAAACAGATCGGTGTGGCCTTCGACGTGCTGGCGTTGCGCGCAGTGGCGGGCCGCATGGACGTCGTCGAGGTTCCGCGCGCAGACGAGGCGGCATCCGATTTCGCACAGCGCATGGCAGTCGAAAAGGCCGCCTGCGGCTGGCGCGCGGTGGATGCGCGCCGTCTGTTGCGTTTTCCAGTGCTGGGTGCGGACACGGTGGTCGAGCTCGACGGCGCCATTCTAGGCAAGCCGGCCGATCGGGCTGGAGCCGAAGCCATGCTGATGCGCTTGTCCGGGCGTACGCATCACGTACATACCGCCGTGGCGGTACAGCACGAAGACCGGATGGAAAGGCGCCTGTCTTCCAGCCAGGTCAGATTGGCCGAACTCGACGCGGCGGCCATCGGCCGCTACCTGGAAACCGGCGAATACCTCGGCAAGGCGGGCGCGTACGGCATCCAGGGTCGCGCCGGTGCGTTCGTCGAGCATATCGACGGCAGCTACAGCGGCATCATGGGTCTGCCGTTATATGACACAGCTATTTTATTGAGGGCCTTCGGCCTCGTCGTCTGAGGATGTTTAGCTGACTTCTTTCCTAAATCAAAACTGAGGCTGTTTTCCCGGGCGAGCACCGGGCTGTCATGGACGTTCGCGTCGGTTTCGATTTAGAAATGGATCCAGTATTTGCCATGAGCGAAGAAATCCTCGTCAACGTCACGCCGCAGGAAATCCGTGTTGCCGTGCTGCACCTGGGCGCGGTACAGGAACTGCACATCGAACGCGCCCAGTGTCGCGGCCTGGTGAGCAACATCTACATGGGACGCGTCGTGCGCGTGCTGCCGGGCATGCAGTCGGCCTTCATCGACATCGGCCTGGAACGCGCCGCCTTCCTTCATGTGGCCGATATCTGGGAAGAACGTCACAACGGCGAAGCGGAACGCCCGATCGAACAGATCCTGCATGAAGGGCAGAGCCTGATGGTGCAGGTGATCAAGGACCCGATCGGCACCAAGGGCGCGCGCCTGTCCACCCAGATCAGCTTCGCTGGCCGTTACCTGGTCTACCTGCCGCAGGAAACCCACATCGGCATCTCGCAGAAGATCGAAGGCGAGGAAGAGCGCGAGCACCTGCGCCAGAAACTGCATCAATTGATGCCGGAAGACGCCACGGGCGGCTTCATCGTGCGCACCATGGCCGAAACCGCGCAAGACATCGAGATGCAGGCGGACATCGACTATCTGCGGCGGCTGTGGAGCAGCATCCAGTCGCGCGGCAACTGCGCAGTGCCCTGCCTGCTGTACCAGGACCTCGACCTGTCACTGCGCGTGCTGCGCGACTTCGTCAACCGTGACACGTCCCGCATCCTGATCGATTCGCGCGAGACCTATCAGCGCATGGCGGAGTTCGCGAAGAACTATACGCATGCGGTGCACGACAAGCTGCAGCACTATGGCGCCGACCGGCCGCTGTTCGACCTGTATGCCATCGAGGACGAGATCGCCAAGGCGCTGGGGCGGCGCGTCGACCTGAAATCGGGCGGCTATCTCATCATCGATCAGACCGAGGCGCTGACCACGGTCGACGTCAACACCGGCGGCTTCGTCGGCGCGCGCAATTTCGACGACACCATCTTCAAGACCAACCTCGAGGCCGCGCAGGCCATCGCACGCCAGCTGCGTTTGAGGAATCTTGGCGGCATCATCATCATCGACTTCATCGACATGGACAACGCCGAGCATCAGGACGCGGTGCTGACCGAGCTGAAGAAAACCCTGGCGCGCGATCCCACCCGGACGACCGTCAGCGGATTCTCCACGCTGGGTCTGGTCGAGATGACCCGCAAACGGACGCGGGAGTCGCTGGCGCATGTGCTGTGCGAACCCTGCCCCACCTGTGCCGGACGTGGCGAAATCAAGACCGCGCAGACCGTGTGCTACGACGTGCTGCGTGAAATCCTGCGCGAGGCGCGCCAGTTCGGCGCACGCGAATACCGCATCGTCGCCGCGCAAAGCGTGATCGACCTGTTTCTCGACGAGGAATCCGGCAGCCTCGCCCAGCTCATCGACTTCATCGGCAAGCCGGTGTCGCTGCAGGTCGAGACGACCTACCCGCAGGAGCAGTACGACATCATTTTGTTGTGAGCGGGAAGCCGTGAGCGGTAAGTAGTAAGGGGGGCCTCCGCTCCCTGCTCACCGCTCACCGCTCACCCCGTCCAACGCACGACGATGAAAACTCGCCCTCCCGCCTACTGGCACACCGCCTGCACCGAACTCGCCGCAGCCGACCCGGTGATGGCTGCGCTCATCGCGCGCTATCCCGACGCCGTGCTCGCCGATCGCGGCGACCCTTTCCAGACGCTCGCGCGCGCCATCGTCGGCCAGCAGATTTCGGTCAAGGCTGCCGACAGCGTATGGGCGCGTTTTGCCGGATTCGCCCGGCACATCACCCCTGATCATGTCGCCACGCTGGAGTTGGAGGCACTCGCCGCGTGCGGGCTGTCGCGTCGCAAGGCCGAGTACCTGCGCGACCTCGCCGGGCACTTCGTCGATGGCCGCGTCGAGCCGGCACGCTGGAAGAAGATGGACGACGAAGCGGTGATCGCCGAGCTCGTCGACGTGCGCGGCATCGGCCGCTGGACGGCGGAAATGTTCCTGATCTTCAGCCTGCTCCGCCCCGACGTGTGGCCGGTCGACGACATCGGCCTGCAGAAAGCTGTCGCGCGGCATTACCTGCATGATGCGCGTCCCACGCCGCAGGCATTGCGTGACCACGGCGTGCGCTTCGCGCCCTGGCGTACCGTTGCCACCTGGTATCTGTGGCGCAGTCTCGATCCGGCGGTGGTGCAGTATTGATAACCTTCGTTCCGGCCATGTCGGACTCAGGCGTAAACCTTGAAGCCATAGACCACGGTGAGCAGGCTACCCAGCCCGATCACGGTGCCCTCCAGCCACCTCCGGGGAATGCGGCGTGCCAGGCGTCCTCCCAACATGCCCCCGACTATCGCACCCACCAGGGTCACCAAAGCGGGAATCCAGACGATCACGCTACTGGCTACCAGCAGGACCAGGGATACTGTGGTGATGCCCGTGGCCAGCAGATTCTTCACGCCGTTCAGCTCGTGCGTATCTTCAATGCCGGACAGGGTAAGGGTGGCAAGCAGCATGATGCCGAGCCCGGCATTGAAATAGCCCCCATAGATGCCGAGTGCGAAAGTGAGAAACGCGGCGAGTGCGCCCTTTCCTCCAGGGTGTGCGGAAAAAAGCTGATGGCTGAAGGACAGCATGTGTCCTTTGAAGGCGAAAGCGAGGGTGGCAGACAAGAGGAGCCAGGGGACGGCCTGCATGAAATAGCGGTCTGTGCTGTGCACCATCAACCAGCCGCCGAGCGCGCCGCCACACACGGCCGCAGCCATCAGACGAGGCAATTCCTTGCGCCGCTGTCCGAGTTCCTCGCCATAGCTCAGCAAGGCCAGGGCATGGCCCGGCCAGATAGCGAAGGAGTTGGACGCATTGGCCGCTACGGGGGGAACGCCCACCGCCAGCAAGGCCGGGAAGGTGAAGAAGGTTCCGCCCCCTGCAATGGCATTTGCTGCGCCGCCGAGCGCGCCCGCCCCGATCAGCAGAAGCCCCTGCCAGATATCCATCAGGCCGGCGCGCGCAGGGAATCGGGCGCGGTGTCCAGGCGATCAGCCCAGGTAGGCGGCGAGCACGCGCTCGTCCTCGCGCAGGTGGGCGGGCGTTCCTTCGATGGCGATGCGGCCGCGGTCCATCACGTAGGCGTAGTCCGCCACTTCGAGGGCGCTCTTGGCGAACTGTTCCACCAGCAACAGGGTGATGCCGGTTTCCTTGAGGCGGCGGATGGTATGGAACACCTCCTGTACGATGATGGGAGCGAGGCCCATGGAGGGTTCGTCCAGCAGCATGACCTTGGGCTTGGACATCAGGGCGCGGCCGATCGCGAGCATCTGCTGTTCTCCGCCCGACAAGGTGCCGGCCGTCTGCTGGCGCCGCTCCTCGAGGCGGGGAAACAGCGCGTAGATGTTTTTCAGGTCGGCGGCGGCTTGGGCGCGGAAGCCGAAGAACCGGGGCAGGCGGCCATAGGCACCGAGCAGCAGGTTGTCCTCCACCGTCAGGGGGCCGAACACCTTCCGTCCTTCCGGCGAATGCGCCAGCCCGAGGCGGGCGATATGGGCGGCATCCTGATCCTGGACCGGCCGGCCGTCCAGCAGCACGCGTCCGCGGTTCGGCCGGATCATCCCGGATATCGCCCGCATGGTGGTGGTCTTGCCCGCGCCGTTCGCCCCGATCAGGGCCACCACCGTGCCCGCCTTCACTTCAAGCGACACGCCGACGAGCACCTCGCTCGTCCCGTATCCCGCATGCAGATTCTCGACCGTCAGCACAGCTCCGTCCTTCCCTTCATCCAGCCTGCGCGGGCGCGGCGGCGCCTGCCGGATCGTCCACTACACCCAGATAGGCCTCGATCACTTTGGGATCGCGTTTGACCTGCTCCGCCGTCCCGGCGGCGATGATCTTGCCGCCATCGAGTACCGTCACGATCCCGCACAATTCGCTGATCACGTCCATGTGATGCTCGATCAGGATGATGCTGATGCCGCGTTCATGAATACGCTTGATGATCTCCATCAGCTTGTTCACATCGGGGTGGGCGAGCCCTGCCGCCGGCTCGTCCAGGATCAGCAGTTCGGGTTTGCGCGCCAGTGCGCGGGCGATTTCCAGGAAGCGCTGGTCACCGTAGGTCAGGTCCTTGGCCAGGCTGCGGGCCTGGCCTCCGAGCCCCACCAGCTCCAGCAAGGCGAGGGCAGCGGCACGGGCGCGTTTTTCCTCGCCCCGGGCCAGCCCCAGCAGGACAAGCGGCAGCGGACTGCGGTAAACGTCCTTGAGCGCGACCATGACGTTGTCCAGGGCGCTCAGTTCACCGAACAACTGAAGGTTCTGGAAGGTCCGCGCCACGCCTGTGCGCGCCACCTTGAACAGGCTGCCGACGGGCAGGGGCTTGCCTCGCAGCAGCATGTCGCCGCCGGTCGGGACGTAGAGACCGGAAATGACGTTCACCGCAGTGCTCTTGCCGGAACCGTTGGGGCCGATCAGGCCGTGGATTTCGCCGGCCCGCACGGTCATGGACACCCCGTCCACGGCCTTGACGCCGCCGAAATACCGTTCCAGGCCGCGCAATTCCAGAAGCGCGCCGCCGTTCGCGGTCCGTTTGGGCAGGACGGTATCCAGCGAGGCCGGCGTCGGCAGGCGAGGCGGCTCGATGTGAAACAGCTTGGTCAGGAAACGGGCGGCGAAGCCCATCAGGCCTTCCGGCAACCCCACCACCACGGAAAACAGCATCAGGGCGAAAATCGCCTTGCGCCAGTCCTCGGTGTTTTCCACGATCAGGCTGCCCACCATCAGGACGCCCATGGCCACGACGGGTGCGAGGGCCTGGAACGGACGGGTGGTCTTTTTCAGTAAGCCTTGTCCGCCTGCCGCCAGGGCGATCAGCAAGCCGATCGCGGAAAAGATCTGGAACAGCCCCCGGTTGGACAGCAGGTTGGGCAGCAGGGCGATCAGGGAAGCGCCTACCAGCGCGCCCCACAGGCTCTTGCGTCCGCCGAGCACCACGCCCAGGAGCAGGATCACCATCAGATCCCAGCCGAAACTCTGGGGCTGGAGGTATTGGAAATTGAAGGCATACAGTCCGCCTGCCAGGCCGCCCAGCCCGGAAGCGAGGGCAAAGCCGGCCACCTTGTGGCGGTAGGTTCCCACGCCCATGGCATCGGTGGCGATGGGACTGTCGCGCAGGGCCTCGAAGGCCCGTCCCCACTGCGACGACAGCAGATTGCGCATGGCGATCCAGACCAGGGCGAGCAGCAACAGGCACAGCCAGAAAAATTCCGGCGCATCCAGGGTCATCCCCAGGAAGGGCGGCCGGCTGACCTGCAGGCCCTGGGCACCCAACGTCAGGCCTTCCCACTCGTTCAAGACGGTCGCGCTAAGCGCCGAGAAGCTCAGGGTCGCCAGGGCGAACTGCGGGCCTTCCAGACGCAGCGCGGGGAAGGCCAGCAAGGTACCGAAGATGAGTCCCACGACGAGCGCTGCCGCCAGCGCCGCCAGCATGCCCAAGTCGAAGTTGGCCACGCAGAGCCCGGCCGCATACGCGCCCAGGCCGAGAAAGGCGGCCTGGGCGAGGTTCACTTGACCGAGGTAGCCCACCGTGACGTCGAGGCCGATCAACAGGATGCCGTAGATGGCGAGCAGCGTCAGCAAGCCCAGGACATAGCTGTTGTCCACCATCAGGGGGATCGCAGCAAGCAGCGCCAGGGCGGCCAGTTCGGCGCCACGGATCAGAAGCAGGCGTTTCCACATGTCCGCTATACCTTCCGGATGCTGGCCTTGCCGAACACCCCGTTGGGGCGCACGGCCAGCGCAAGAATGAGCAGGATCAGCCCGGGCGCTTCACGCCAGCCGCTGCCGAGATAGAAGCTGGTCAGGCTTTCCAGGGCGCCGAGGAAAAGGCCGACCAGTACGATCCCGAACCCCGAATCGAGCCCCGCCACCACGGCCACCGAGAAGGCCTTGAGGATCAGCACCGAGGCCATGGTCGGCCCCACCGTGGTGATCGGCGCCACCAGGATGCCCGCCAGCGCCGCGACCAGGCCGGACAGGCCGTAGGAGAGCTGGATCGTGCGGGTGGCGGAGATTCCCATCAACTGGGCGGCGTCGCGATCCGCCGACACCGCTTCGAACGCCTTGCCCAGCAAGGTCTTGCGCTTGAACAACTCTACCAGTCCCATGACCGCCAGCACGCCGATGGCCACCGACAGTTCCAGCGGGGTGACGTCGATGCCGAAGAAATGCAGGGGATCGGAAGAGATCGGGGTGGGGAAGGGGCGGTCGTCCCGGCCCCAGATGTTTTCGGCCGCCGAGAAACCCAGCAGACCCAGGATGATGGTGAGCAGGATCCAGCCCTCGCCCTTCTGCTCCAGCGACAGGCGTACCGCCGCCCGCTCGACGAACAGGCCCAGCACCGCCCCGAACAGCATGCCTCCCGGGACCACCAGCCAGTAGGGCAGGCCTCTGTCGATGAGGGTCAGGCTGAAGAAGGCGGACAGCATGACCAGTTCGCCCTGGCCGAAGTTGATGCTTTTGCTGGTGGCGAAAGTCAGCTGGAAGCCGTAGGCGATCAGCGCATAGACCATGCCCATCAGCGCACCACTCACGGCCAGTTGGACGATCAAAAGGGTATACATAGCGTGTGTCGTATTGGCTGACGGCACAGGGGAGGGAATGCCCCTCCCCTCCTTGTTTATCTTATTTGCCCGCTTCCTTGATCAGGCGCTGGCGATCGGCCTTGTTGGCGAACACCACCCGGCCATCCTGGACCATTCCCATCACCACCTGAGCGCGACGAAATGCCTCGTGGGTTTGCTCGTTGGCCGGATCCCATTTGCCGTAAGGCTGCTTCCAGGTGGCGATCACGCCTTTGACCGGATCGCGAAGGTCCTCCAGGGCATCCTTGATCTTGTGGGTATCGGTGCTTTGTGCCTGCTTGACGGCGGCAGCGAAGACGTAGACGGCGTCATAGCCCTGGGCGGCAGACATCGGCGAAGGAATGCGGGATACGCCGTAGGTCTTGTGGTAGCTGTCGATGAAGCTCTTGACCTTGGGTGTGATCGGGTCCTCGATGAAGGTCTGCGGCATCAGGGTGCCGTTGCCGTTCTTGCCCGCGTTGTCGATGTAGTTGGACATCGACAGGGTCCAGCCCCCGATCAGGGGCTGCTTCATCCGCAACTTCGCCATGCCGTTGGAAACGGCGGCCATTTCAGGTCCGATGCCCCAGATCAGGATTGCCTGGGCGCCGCCGAACTTGGCCTTCAGCAACTGGGCGGTCATATCCTTGTCGCCGATGTTGAATTTCTCCGTGGCCACCACCTGCAGCTTGTTGCCCTGCTTCTTGATCTGGTCCAGCAGGTCGTCGCGCCCGGATACGCCATAGTTGGTCGAGTCATGCAGGATCGCCACCTTGGTGAGCTTGCGGTTGATCGCGTCTTCCACCACCATGGCGCTCTGGATGCCGTCATCGGCGGAGAAGCGGAAGATGGACAGGTCCTTCACGCCGGCCTTGCTCCACTGGGTCATGGAGGCGGAACCGGCAGCGGGCGTGATGATCTTGGTGATGCCTTTTTCCTGGAAATACTTGTCCCCCGCCAGAACGACCCCGGTATTCACCGTTCCGATGACGCCCGACAGGTCGCCCATGGATGAGAGTTCCTGGGCGACCAGGGCGCCACGCTCGTTCTTGCCTTCGTCGTCCCGTTCGACCACTTCGATTTTCATCTTGTTGGCGCCCACCTGAATGCCGCCAGCGCGGTTGATTTCATCGATCGCCAGTTTGGCGCCATCCCGCATGGAAACGCCCATCGGCGCCGAGCCGCCGGTGAAGGGGCCGGTCAGGGCAATCTTGACCGTATCCGCGGCGTACGCCTGGAATGTGAACAACCCCATCGTGAGAGCGGCCAATATCGTTTTTTTCATGATCTCAATCTCCGTCCTAAAGTTAAACACCGACCCAGTCCCCGACTTGTGCCGGGGTTGAAAGGATTATAGGTCGAACCTCGAAGGAAAACGGGGGTGGAATCCTGTGCAAGCGCCTGTGTCGTGCGCTCCAGTGGCATTCCGGCGGATATTGGCAGGCCTGACGCATGCGCGTTACCCGTTCACGCCAATCTCTGCGACCACCGGCGCATGGTCGGAGGGCCGTTCCAGCTTGCGCATGTCGCGATCGATCGTGCTTGAAGTGCAGGTGGCCGCCATCTGTGCAGACAGCAGGATGTGATCGATGCGCAGGCCGTGGTTGCGGCGGAAGGCCATCATGCGGTAGTCCCACCAGGAAAAACTTTTTTCGGGCTGCTCGAACAGGCGGTAACTGTCCTTGAGACCCAGTTCCAGAAGGGCGCGGAAGCGTGCGCGTTCGGGTTCCGATACCAGCACGCAGTCTTTCCAGACTTCGGGATCGTGCACGTCGCGATCTTCCGGCGCGATGTTGTAGTCGCCAAGCACGGCGAGCCTGGGGTGGCGCGTCAGTTCGTCTTTCAGCCACGCGGTCAGCGCGTCGAACCAGGCGAGCTTGTAAGGGTATTTGTCGGAATCGAGGCTTTGGCCGTTGGGGCAGTACACGCACACCAGCCGCACGCCGTCGACCGTGGCGGCGATCACGCGCTTCTGTTCGTCGTCGAGCCCGGGGATGCCGGCCTGCACGTCGACCGGCTCGGCGCGACTGAGGTTGGCGACGCGGTTGTAGGTCTTTTGTCCGTAAAACACGACGCGATAGCCGGCCGCTTCGAGTTCGGTGACCGGGAAGTTGTCATCGGTGAGCTTGGTTTCCTGCAGGCACACCGCGTCGGGCTGACGGGTGGCGAGAAAGTCCAGCAACTGGGGCAGGCGGACCTTGAGGGAGTTGACGTTCCAGGCGGCAATTTTCATGTCGCCGAGTGTAGCGCATACGATTCCACATGGGCCTTAGCTCATAGTGGATCGGCGTCCTGCCGGGCGGCCGCGCCAGGGCGGTGGCGCCCTGGATGCAAGCGGGTTCAGGGATGTGGCGCGGCGGGTGCAGGCTGTGACGTCGGTGCGGGTGCCGGTGCAGCGGCGGTCTCCGGCTTGCTGCCCGCGGGCGCTTTGGGATAGCCCGCACGATCGAGCGCGGCCTGCCACTGCCCAGCTTCGAAACCGTCGATCCGTTCGCTGCCGACGACGAGGACCGGCACGCTCAGGCGGCCGGTGAGCTTTTTCAGTTCGGCCTGGGCTTCGGGGCTGGCTTGGGGATCCTTGCCGCTGAACGGAACCCCGCGCTGGGTGAGCAGTTGGCGTGCCTGGTCACAGGGAATGCCGCAGGCGCTGGCATACAGCGTGACGGGGTATTTTTCGCGTGCAGTCTTGGCGTCGTAGGATTCGCCGATCTCGATGACGTTGCCCTTGAAGGCCTTTTGCTGGGCATTCTTGATGCTGGGCGGGGGCGGCTGGTCGCTATACACCGTGCGGCCCTGCGCGTCCTTCCATTGATACAGCTGGGCGGCGCCCGCCGACAAGCTTGCCGCCGCCAGCCAAATCGCCATCAAGATGGATCCTGCTTTCATGCCGTGCTCCCTTAAGACGTAATCAACCGACTTAACGGACATAAGGGCGCCGAGCTTTACCCGCACCTGCAGAAGGGAATCCAAGAATAGCCCGGGAAAACGAAGGCCGCTTGTGCGGCTTTCGCCCCGTGCTCACGCCATGCCGTTGTGCCGCAGCAGGGCGTCGATGGTCGGTTCGCGGCCGCGGAAGGCCTTGAACGACTCGAGCGCCGGGCGCGCACCGCCCTGGGCGAGAATCTCGCTCCAGAAACGATGGCCAACCTCCGGGTTGAGCACGCCGCCGTAGCCCTCGGCCTCGTCCTCGAACAGCGCATAGGCGTCGGCCGACAGCACCTCCGCCCACTTGTAGCTGTAATAGCCGGCCGCATAGCCGCCGGCGAAAATGTGCGAGAAGTTGTTGGGGAAACGGTTGTAGGCCGGCGGGACAATGACCGCGACCTGGCGACGGATGTCGTCGATCAGGTCCTGCGCGGTGCGGTTGCCGTTGGGGTCGAAGTCGTCGTGCAGGTGCATGTCGAAGCTGGCGAACTCGATCTGGCGCAGCGTCTGCAGGCCGGACTGGAAATTCTTTGCCGCCAGCATCTTGTCGAACAGCGCGCGAGGCAACGGTTCGCCCGTGTCGACGTGCGCGGTCATGTGCTTCAGTACGTCCCATTCCCAGCAGAAGTTTTCCATGAACTGGCTCGGCAGTTCGACCGCGTCCCACTCGACACCGTTGATGCCGGAGACGCCGAGCTCCTCGATCTGCGTCAGCAGGTGGTGCAGGCCGTGGCCGGTCTCGTGGAACAGCGTGATGACTTCGTCGTGGGTGAAGAGGGCGGGTTTGTTGCCCACCGGCCCGGAGAAATTGCAGTTGAGGTAGGCCACCGGCGTCTGGATGCCGTCCGCCGTCTTGCGGCGGGTGATGACGTCGTCCATCCAGGCGCCGCCGCGCTTGGAGGCACGGGCGTAGAGGTCGAGGTAGAACTGACCGACACGCTGGCCGCCGTGGTCGGTGAGCGTGTAGAACTTCACGTCAGGGTGCCATACCGGCGCGCTGTCCTCGCGCACGTGCAGGCCGTACAGCGTCTCGATCAGCTTGAACAGGCCGGCCAGCACGCGTGGCTCGGGGAAGTATTGCTTTACTTCCTGGTCGGAAAAACTGTAGCGCGCGACGCTCAGCTTTTCCGACACGTAGGTGGTGTCCCAGGCCTGCACATCTGCGAGGCCTAGTTCGTCGCGGGCGAAGGCCTTGAGTTCGGCGTAATCCTTTTCGGCGTAAGGGCGGGCACGGACGCCGAGTTCCTCAAGGAATTTCAGCACCTCGGCCGGAGTGTCGGCCATCTTGGCTGCCAGCGATACCTCGGCATAACTCCGGAATCCCAGCAGCTGGGCAGCCTCGCGACGCAACCGGAGGATGCCGCCGATCAGCGGGGTGTTGTCGAGCTCGGGCTTGCCGAATTCGGAGGCACGGGTGACGTAGGCGCGGTACACCTGCTCACGCAGGTCACGGTTGTCGGCGTACTGCATCACCGGCAGGTAGGACGGCATGTGCAGGGTGAGTTTGAAGCCGGCCTTGTCGTCGGCCTCGGCCGCCGCCTTCATCATGGCCAGAACGTCGCCAGGCACACCGGCGAGCCGGGCGGCATCGTCGACATACAGCGCGAAATCGTTGGTGGCGTCGAGGAGGTTCTCCTCGAACTTGGCGGAGAGCTGCGCCAGCTCCTCCTGCACCTGCATGAAGCGCGCCTTCTTGTCGGCCGGCAGTTCGGCGCCACCGAGACGGAAATCGCGCAACTCGTTTTCCACGATCTTCTTGCGCGGCGCCGACAATGCGGCGTAGCCGGGGCTGGCCTTGAGCGCTTTGAATTTGGCGAACAGCGCCTCGTTCTGCCCCAGCTCGGCATAGTAGACGGTGATCTTCTGCAGGTTGGCGTTGTAGACCTCGCGCAGTTCGGGCGAATCCATCACCGAATGCAGGTGCGATACCTGGCCCCAGGCGCGGCCCAGTTTCTCGTTGGCGTCGTCGAGCGGGGCGACGAAGGCGTCCCACTCGGCCGGGGTATCGGCGGCTTCCGCGCGCGCCACGGCCGCGCGGGCGTCGGCCAGCAACTGGTCGATGGCGGGGGTGACGAATTCGGGCTTGAACTCAGCGAAACGGGGCAGACCGGAAAAATCGAGCAGGGGATTTGTGCCCATTAGGGTATTCATGGCGACAACCAACAAGGAGGGGGAAGGGAATTATACTTTCGGGCTGGATGCATAATTTTCAAGCCCGGATTTTCAACCCTATGACAGACAAGGTTTACGCTGACAGACTGGCCCCGCATCACGGCGTCGCCCCGGTGCTTGCCGCCGGCGCCTGGGTGCACCCGCGCGCCACGGTCATCGGCGAGGTCAGCCTGGGCCAGGATGCCTCGGTGTGGCCGGGTGCGGTGATCCGCGGCGACGTCAATTCGATCGCCATCGGCGAGGCGAGCAACATCCAGGACGGCAGCGTGCTGCACGTGTCGCACAAGACGCCCGCCAATCCGGCGGGCGGGCCCCTGGTCGTCGGCGCACGCGTGACGGTGGGTCACACGGTGATCCTGCATGCCTGTACCATCGAGGACGAATGCCTGATCGGCATGGGGTCGATCATCCTGGACCGTGCGGTGGTCCAGAAACACGTGCTGCTGGGCGCCGGTTCGCTGGTGCCGGAAGGCAAGGTGCTCGAATCCGGCCATCTCTATCTCGGCCGCCCCGCCAAGCTGGTGCGCCGGCTCACCGATGAAGAAATTGCCTATTTCAGTTATTCCGCGCAGCACTATGTGGCGCTGGCGCGGTCGTATCAAGACGTTTAATTCCCGGGAATCCGTATGAAACTCGCCAAACCCCTCCTCATCGTCGTGGCTGTGCTCGCCATTGCGGGCGCGCTGGCTTATGCCCTGATCGATAAGCCCACGGCGCCTGCATCCACTTTCACCACGCTGGAAGGCAAGCCCATTACGCTCAACGACCTGCGCGGCAAGATCGTACTGGTCAACTTCTGGGCGACATCCTGCCCAGGCTGCGTCAAGGAAATGCCCGACCTGATCGAAACCTACAACCAATACAAGGGGCGCGGCTTCGAAGTCGTCGCGGTGGCGATGAGCTACGATCCGCCGAACTACGTCGCCAATTTCGCGAAGACGCGCCAGCTGCCGTTTCCGGTGGCACTCGACGTCAACGGCGAGCATGCCCGCGCATTCGGCAACGTGCAGCTCACGCCCACCAGCTTCATCATCGGCAAGGACGGCCACATCCTGGAACAGAAACTGGGCGATCTCGACTTCGCCAAGCTGAAAGCCCTGCTCGACAAGGAACTGACGTGATCCGGGCGCTTGCTGCAGGCGGCTTGCTGCTGATGCTGACCGCGTGCGACACGCTTCCCGCCCAGCCCCACGCCCAAGGGAGCAGGAAACCGGCGCCGGCCGGGCCGCCCCCTCCTCCGATGCCCGACGGCCCCCTCGTCTGCCCGACCGACGTCAAGCTTTGTCCGGACGGGCGCTACGTCAACCGCAGCCCGGACAAGGAATGCGAGTTCGACGCCTGCTCCGGCGACCCTTCCCACTAAGCTTTCTGGATTGTTTATTTCATGGCGCAATATGTTTATTCCCTCAACCGCGTTGGCAAGATCGTTCCGCCCAAGCGACAGATCCTCAAGGACATTTCCCTCAGCTTCTTTCCCGGCGCCAAGATCGGCCTGCTGGGCCTGAACGGCTCGGGCAAGTCTTCGCTGATCAGGATCATGGCGGGTGTGGACAAGGACATCGAGGGCGAAGCCATCCCGATGCCGGGTATCCGCATCGGCTATCTGCCGCAGGAACCGCAGCTCGATCCGTCGCATACGGTACGGCAGGCAGTGGAGGCGGGATTGGGCGAGATCGTTGCGGCGAAGACGCGGCTGGACGAAATCTATGCCGCTTACGCCGAGCCCGATGCCGATTTCGACAAGCTCGCCGAGGAACAGGCGAAGTGCGAGGCAATCCTCGCCACGGCCGGCGCCGACCTCGACACGCAGATGGAAATCGCCGCCGATGCGTTGCGCCTGCCGCCGTGGGACGCGGTGATCGGCAATCTGTCCGGTGGCGAGAAGCGCCGCGTCGCGCTGTGCCAGCTCTTGCTCTCCAACCCCGACATGCTGCTGCTCGACGAGCCGACCAACCACCTCGACGCCGAGTCGGTCGACTGGCTGGAGCAGTTCCTGGTGCGCTACCCTGGCACCGTGGTGGCGGTGACGCACGACCGCTACTTTCTCGACAATGCCGCCGAGTGGATCCTAGAACTCGACCGCGGCCACGGCATTCCGTGGAAAGGCAACTACACCAGCTGGCTGGAGCAGAAGGAGGCGCGTCTGGAGACCGAGTCCAAGCAGGAACTCGGCCGCATCAAGACGATGAAGCAGGAGCTCGAATGGGTGCGGCAGAATCCCAAGGCGCGCCAGGCCAAGTCGAAGGCGCGTCTGGCACGCTTCGAGGAACTCAATTCGGTCGAATACCAGAAGCGCAACGAAACGCAGGAAATCTTCATCCCGGTCGGCGAACGCCTGGGTGACAAGGTGATCGATTTTCACAACGTGACCAAGTCGTTCGGCGACCGCCTGTTGATCGACAATCTCAGTTTTTCGATCCCACCCGGCGCCATCGTCGGCATCATCGGCCCCAACGGCGCCGGCAAGTCGACGTTCTTCAAGATGATCACCGGGCAGGAGAAGCCCGACAGCGGCGAGGTCGAGATTGGCCAGACCGTGAAGCTCGCCTACGTCGACCAGAGCCGCGATGCCTTGAGTGCTGACAAGACCGTGTTCGACGAGGTCGCCGAAGGCCGCGACATCCTCACAGTCGGCCGCTATGAAACGCCGTCGCGCGCCTACCTCGGCCGCTTCAACTTCAAGGGCGGCGATCAGCAGAAGCTGGTTGGCAATCTCTCCGGTGGCGAGCGCGGCCGCCTGCACCTGGCGAAGACGCTGATCGCCGGCGGCAACGTGCTGCTGCTGGACGAACCGTCGAACGACCTCGACGTGGAAACCCTGCGCGCGCTGGAAGACGCGCTGCTGGAATTCGCCGGCTGCGTGCTGGTGATCTCGCACGACCGCTGGTTCCTCGACCGTATCGCCACCCACATCCTCGCCTTCGAAGGCGATTCGCAGGTGACCTTCTTCCCCGGCAACTACCAGGAATACGAAGCCGACAAGAAGAAGCGCCTAGGCGAGGAAGGGGCGAAGCCCAAGCGCATCCGCTACAAGCCGATCAGCCGGTGAACGCGCGATGATCCTCGCTACACTCGCAGAGGCCGACCGCTACGCCGCGTTGCATCCGCTGTTTCCGCGCGCCTTCGACTTTCTGCGCAATACCGATCTGAAGACGCTCGCGCCCGGCAGACACGACGTGCGAGGCGAACAGCTATTCGCCATCGTCGAGGCGTGCGATAGCCGTACACGGGCGGAGGCGAAGCTGGAATGCCACCGGCGTTACATCGACATCCAGCTGGTGCTGGAAGGCATCGACGAGATGGGATGGAAGCCGGTCGCGGCATGCGTGGATCCTGCGACGGATTACGATGCAGCGCGAGACATCCGGTTCTTCAACGACACGCCATCCAACTGGATCGCCACCCCGCCGGGGGCGTTCTGCCTGTTTTTTCCCGAGGACGCGCATGCGCCGCTGGTGGGCACGGGCATGATCCGCAAGGTGGTGGTGAAGATCGCCGTGCAGCCAGATTAGGATGTCTCAGTAGTGCGGCGGGATGTCGTCGCGCAGCGTGCGAGACTCGTCGGGCCGTGCATCCTTCAGTCTGTCGTTCAGCAGGCGCAGCTGCTGCTGCAAGGAATCGATCTGATCCTGTTGCCGGACCACGGTCTGGTTGAGCGTGTCGAGCAGGTCTTCGGCAAAGGCGAGTTTGGTTTCGATTTCGGTCAGACGGGCTTGTGCCCAAGCCGTAAGGCTGTCGGGTGCTTGTGCCCAAGTCGTAGGATTGTCGGGTACTTCCATCATGGGTGTCCTGCTTGTGCGGCGGCACCCAGCAGCGGCGTGACCAGGTTTTCCAGCCGGGGGTAATGCAACTGCCCGGCGACCTTGTGGCGGATGTGGCCGTCGGCATCGAGGATGAACGAGGTCGGCACGGTCGAGACGTTGCCAAACGCCGCGATCACTGAGGCATTGGTCGGCGCTGCCCGGAACGTATAGCCCTTGTCCTTCATCCAGGCGTCGATTTTCTCCGGCGGATCGTCGACGCTGATTGAAACGACGTCGAATCCCCGGCTGCGGTAATCCTGCCAGAAGGCGTCGATCACCGGCTTTTCCTTGCGGCAGTAGGGACACCATGTCGCCCAGAAGTTCACCAGCACGACCTTTCCCTTGAGCGCGTCGCTGGTCAGCGCGCTGCCATCGGGCAAGGTGACCTGCCAGGGCGGGACGGCATGATTTTCATCGCTGACCTCGGCCGGCGGGCGAAACCACAGCCAGGCGACCAAACCCAGTAAAATCAGGGTCAGCGGACTCGGAGTCCATTTTTTTACGAAGGCGCGTCTATCCATGTTGTGGCTGAAATCGTTTCATATCGTGATGGTGGTCAGCTGGTTCGCCGGACTGTTCTACCTGCCGCGCATCTTCGTCAACCTCGCGATGGAAACCCACGAAGCCGCCTACGACCGTCTGTTGCTGATGGCGCGCAAATTGTATCGGTTTGTCACGCCTATCATGTGGCTGACCCTCGCCACCGGCATCTGGCTGTGGCTGGCGTATTTCCCGTTCAGCATGAACTGGATGTGGGCCAAGCTTACGCTGGTCGCCGGTTTGATCGGTTATCACCATGTCTGCAAAGGTCTGCTGCGCGCATTCGAAGCCAGACAGAACATCAAGTCGCACCTATGGTTCCGCTGGTTCAACGAAATCCCGGTGATCGTACTGCTGGTCGTGGTATTGCTGGTGGTGCTGAAACCGTTTTAAGCATCCTTGAAAGTATTTTTTGAAGCCCGAATCCCGTCGTAACAAAACGCCGCATCCCGCCCGCCCCGAGCGCGAGGCGCTTCCCCCTGCCAGCCACTTCGCCACCTGCCCACGCGGGCTGGAAGCGCTACTGGAAACCGAACTCGCCGTGGCCGGTGCGCAGGTGGTGCGCCAAGTGCCCGCCGGCGTGCTGTTCATGGCCGATGCCGCCGCCGAAATGCGCGCTAACCTCACCTCGCGCATCGCCACCCGCATCCTGCGCAAGGTCGGCTACACCCGCTACCGCAAGGAAGAGCACATCTACCGCGCCGCGCTCGACCTGCCGTGGCCGGAGTGGTTCGACGTCAGCAAGACCATCGCGGTGAAGGTCGGCGCGCAGAATGCGCCGCTGAAAAGCCTCAACTTCATCACGCTGAAGATCAAGGACGCGATCTGCGACCGCTTCCGCGAGGAAACGCGCGAACGTCCGAGCGTCGACACCGACGCGCCTGACGTGCCGGTGTACGCCTTCTTCACCCCGGATGCCGTGACCTTCTACCTCGACACCAGCGGCGAGCCGCTGTTCAAGCGCGGCTTCAAGCGCGAGGCGAGCGCGGCGTCGATCAAGGAAAACCTCGCCGCCGGCCTCCTCATGCTGTCCGGCTGGCAACCCGGTACGCCGCTGCTGGATCCGATGTGCGGCGCCGGCACCATCCTGCTGGAGGCGGCCGACATGGCGCTCAACCGCGCGCCGGGGCGCAGCCGGCATTTCGCTTTCGAGCACTACCGCGACTTCGATGCGGCGCTGTGGAAACGCATCAAGGACGAGGCGCGCGCGCAGGAAAAGCCGCTCACGCATCTGCCCATTTTCGGCGCCGACCAGGACCGCTGGGTGCTCGACAAGGCCCGTAACAATCTGGAGGCCGCGGGTTATGCGGATGCGATCGAGCTGAAAGTGTCCGATGTGCTCGACCTGAAGGCACCGGCGCCCGTCGGTACCATCGTCACCAACCCCCCCTACGGCGAGCGCCTGGGCGAGGCCGAGGATCTGGCCGCGTGGTATCCGCTGCTGGGCGACTGGCTGAAGCAGAACTTCGCCGGTTGGGAGGCGTGGATCATTTCGGGCGATCCGCTGCTGCCGAAACTGCTCGGCCTCAAGGCCAGCCGCCGTATTCCACTCTTCAACGGCCCGATCGAGACACGTTTCCTGCAATACAAGGTCGTCGCGGGCGCCATGCGGCCGAACAAGCCTTCTGCAAGTTCATCCTGAGAAACTTATGCTGACCGCATCGCTGCGCCTGATGGGCACTCTCAATGACGGCGCCGAGGTCTACCGCAGCTACTATCTGGTGGCTGATTTTGGACAGCACGGCGGCGGCAAGTCGTCGATCATCCCGCTCTCGCTTGGCGCACCGATGCCGGATGACGATCATCTGGTAGTGAAATACGGTGGCGAGGAAGCCGCTCTGAAAGCCGCGGCCGAAGCGATCAAGGCGTTGCCGGGCAATCAGGGGCTGGAGGTACGGGTGGTGATCAACCCCGAATGAGGGGTTCGCCGCAGCCCGAATAAAAAATGGGGCGCCTGGCACCCTGTTTTTGAGTGGGCTGAACGGGATCAGACGATGTCCAGATGGTCCAGTCCCGCCATCATGTCGCGCCCTTTGGCCTCCTGGCCGTGTAGCTTGATCTGCAGGCGCAGGTCGTTGAGGCTGTCGGCGTTCCGCAGTGCGTCCTCGTAGGAAATCATCCCCGCCTCGTAGAGGTCGAACAGCGCCTGGTCGAAGGTCTGCATGCCGAGTTCTCGGGATTTCGCCATGATTTCCTTGATCTCGTGCACATGCCCCTTGAAGATCAGGTCGGCGATCAGTGGCGAATTGAGCAGGATCTCGACCGCGGCGACGCGGCCGGTGCTGCCCTTGCGCGGGATCAGGCGCTGCGAGATGAAGGACTTGAGGTTGAGCGACAGGTCCATCAGCAGCTGGTCGCGTTTTTCCTCGGGGAAGAAGTTGATGATGCGGTCGAGCGCCTGGTTGGCGCTGTTGGCGTGCAGCGTAGACAGGCACAGGTGGCCGGTTTCGGCGAAGGCGATGGCGTATTCCATGGTGTCGCGGTCGCGGATCTCGCCGATCAGGATGACGTCGGGCGCCTGCCGCAGGGTGTTCTTCAGCGCGGAGAACCAGTTGTCGGTGTCGATGCCGATTTCGCGCTGGGTGATGATGGATTTCTTGTGCTCGTGCACGTATTCGATCGGGTCCTCGACCGTGATGATGTGGTCGGCGGCGTTTTCGTTGCGGTAGCCCACCATCGCCGCCAGCGAGGTCGATTTACCGGTGCCGGTACCGCCGACGAAGATGACCAGGCCGCGCTTGATCATCGCGACGTCGCGCAGGATGGGCGGAAGGTTCAGCTCTTCCATCTTCGGGATCTTGGTGTTGATGGTCCGCATGACCACGCCGACGCGGCCCTGCTGCACGAAGACGTTGACGCGGAAGCGGCCGATCTCGGGCGGGCTGATCGCGAAGTTGGATTCGTTGGTCGCCTCGAAATCCTTCCATTGCCGCTCGTTCATGATCGAGCGCGCCAGCTCGCTGGTGTGCGCGGGCGTCAGGCTCTGGTTCGACACTGGGGTGATCTTGCCGTCGACCTTGATGGCAGGCGGGAAACCGGCGGTGATGAACAAGTCGGAGGCATTCTTCGCCAGCATCAGGCGCAGCAGGTCATGGATGGTTTTCTCGGCATTCATCGTTCAGTCCTCAGCCCATGAAGGCGTCTTTGTTCTGCGCGGCGGCACGCGCCACGCCCGGGGCGATCACGTTACGCCGGACCAGGTCCTGCAGGCACTGGTCGAGCGTCTGCATGCCGAGGTTGCCGCCGGTCTGGATCGACGAATACATCTGCGCCACCTTGTTCTCGCGGATCAGGTTGCGGATAGCCGGGGTGCCGATCATGATCTCGTGGGCCGCCACACGGCCGTTGCCGTCCTTGGTCTTCAGGAGCGTTTGCGAGATCACGGCACGCAGCGATTCGGACAGCATCGAACGCACCATTTCCTTCTCTGCCGCAGGGAACACGTCGACGATACGGTCGATTGTTTTCGCTGCAGACGACGTATGCAGCGTGCCGAACACCAGGTGGCCGGTTTCGGCAGCGGTGAGCGCGAGGCGGATGGTTTCCAGGTCACGCAATTCGCCCACCAGGATGACGTCCGGGTCTTCGCGCAGGGCGCTGCGCAGGGCGTTGCTGAACGATAGCGTATGCGGGCCGACCTCGCGCTGGTTGATCAGGCATTTCTTGCTCTGGTGCACGAATTCGATCGGGTCCTCGACGGTAAGGATGTGCGCGTACTGGTTTTCGTTGACGTAGTCCATCATCGCCGCCAGCGTGGTCGACTTGCCCGAGCCGGTCGGGCCGGTGACCAGCACGATGCCGCGCGGCTGGTCGGAGATTTCCTTGAAGATGGGCGGCGCGTTGAGCTCTTCCAGCGTCAGCACCTTGGACGGAATCGTCCGGAACACCGCGCCGGCGCCGTACTGCTGGTTGAAAGCGTTGACGCGAAAGCGCGCCAGCGAGGGGATCTCGAACGAGAAGTCGATTTCCAGCGTTTCCTCGTACACCTTGCGCTGGCTGTCGTTCATGATGTCGTACACCATGCGGTGCACGTCCTTGTGGTCCATCGGCGGCAAGTTGATGCGGCGGATGTCGCCGTTGACGCGAATCATCGGCGGCAGGCTTGCAGAGAGGTGTAAGTCGGACGCCTTGTTCTTGACGGCAAAAGCCAGCAGTTCGGAAATATCCACGCGTGCCTCGTTCAGTGTTGGGTGGGGTTTTGTCAGATAATAAGCCCTATGGATAACGGCCCGGAAACACGAAAACTTGAGCCTGTCTTGCCACCCTGCGGCAGCACGGCAGGTGTCCGTTTGCAGGCCGTGCAGGCGCGGATCGCGGGTGCGGCATCCGAAGCTGGGCGCGACCCGGCGGTGGTCTGCCTGTTGGCGGTCAGCAAGACCTTCGATGCGGCGGCCGTGCGCGATCTGGCTGCCTGTGGCCAGCGCGAATTCGGCGAGAATTATGTGCAGGAGGCGCTGGAAAAACAGGCGGTGCTGCGCGATCTGCCGCTGGTGTGGCATTTCATCGGACCGATCCAGAGCAACAAGACCCGGGCGATCGCCGAAAATTTCAGCTGGGTGCACAGCGTCGACCGGCTGAAGATTGCCGAACGCCTGTCCGCCCAGCGCCCTGCTGGTATGCCTCCTCTACAGATATGCATCGAGGTGAATGTCAGTGGCGAAGCGAGCAAGGGCGGCGTGGCGCCGGCCGAGTTGCCCGCGCTGGCGGCGGCGGTGGCGGTGCTCCCGGGCCTGCGCCTGCGCGGCCTCATGGCGATTCCCGCGCCGACCGCTGACGCGGCGGCGCAGCGTGCCGCATTCCGGCAGGTGCGTGAACTGTTTGACGATCTGAAAACGCGCGGCCATGCGCTCGATACCCTGTCGATGGGCATGTCGGGCGATCTGGAAGCAGCGATTCTGGAGGGCGCGACCATCGTTCGGGTCGGAACCGCTCTCTTTGGTGAAAGGACTAGGTATGCATAAAGTGAGCTTCATCGGCGGCGGCAACATGGCGGCCGCCATCATCGGCGGTTTGATCGCCAGCGGCACCTCGCCCACCGACATCGAAGTGGTGGAGATCAATGCCGACGCACGGGCACAGCTGTCCGCGCGTTTCGGCGTCGTGACCCATACGGACCTGTCGCAGGCGCGGCTGCATCCCCTGATCGTGCTGGCGGTCAAGCCGCAGAGCCTGCCGGAGGTGGCGGCCGCCCTGGCGTCACGGCTCGCGGGCCATCTGGTGATCTCGATCGTCGCCGGGATTCGGGTGGCCGATCTTGCGCGTTGGCTGGGCGGGCACCGCCGCATCGTCCGCACCATGCCCAATACGCCGGCACTGGTCCAGGCGGGAGTGACCGGCCTGTATGCGCCGCCGGACGTCGACCAGGACGCGCGCTCGCAGGCCGAAGCGGTCTTGCGGGCCGTGGGCGGCGTGGTGTGGGTCGAGGACGAATCCTGGCTGGATGCCGTGACCGCCGTGTCGGGCAGTGGTCCCGCCTATGTGTTCTATTTCATCGAGTCGCTGGAGGCCGCCGCCGTGGCGCCGGGCCTGCCGGCCGCCCCGGCGCGCCAGCTGGCCCTGCAGACTTTTTTTGGCGCGGCCAAGCTGGCGCTCGAGTCGAGCGAGGAACCGGCCGTCCTGCGCCAGCGCGTCACCTCCAAGGGCGGTACCACGGAACGCGGCCTCGCGGCGTTGGACGCGGCGGCGGTCAAACGCGGCATCGCCCAGGCGGTGGAGGCGGCCAGCCTGCGCAGCGCTGAACTGGGCGATGAACTGGGGCGACTCGCATGATCGCAGGCGCGCTGACCTTCCTGATCCAGACGCTGGGCAACCTGTTCGTGATTGCCGTATTGCTACGCTTCATGATGCAGTTGTACCGGGTGCCGTTTCGCAATCCCTTCTCGCAATTCATCGTTGCCGTCACCGACTTTGCGGTCAAGCCCCTGCGCCGGGTGGTGCCGGGCCTGTTCGGCCTGGACTGGGCGTGCCTGCTGCTTGCCTGGCTGGTCGAACTGGCGGTGGTGATGGCGAGTTACTGGCTGGATGGCTTTCCGTTCGCGCTGGCCGGCGGCAAGGTGTGGCCGGTCATGCTCGGCCTGGCCGCGGTACGGCTGGTCAGCCTGACGGTGTACATGATCATCGGCCTGACCCTGGTGCGCGCGGTGTTGTCCTGGGTGAATGCGAATACCCCGCTGATGCCGGTGGTCTATGAGTTGACCGAACCTTTCCTGCGCCCCCTGCGCCGCATCGTTCCGATGATCGGCCAGGTCGACCTGACGCCGCTGGTGCTGTTCATCCTGTGCCAACTGGTCCTGATGGTGCCGGTACTGGCGATCGAACGGGCCTTGCTTGGCGCACTCTGAGCAGGAACGGCCCCCGGTCTGGGCGCACCGCAATGGTGCGGACTGGCTGCTGGAGTTGCACGTGCAGCCCGGCGCGAAGGTGACCGCCGCCGTTGGCGAGCATGGCGGCCGCCTGAAACTAAAGATTGCCGCGCCGCCAGTCGATAATAAAGCGAATGCGCATCTGCTGGCCTGGCTGGCCGCGCAACTGGGGCTGCCGAAATCCGCGGTGCGCCTGGTGCGGGGCGAAACTTCGCGGCAGAAGACCGTAGTGGTGTGTGGCGCCGACGCACCCTGGCGTGATATCGAGACAAGCAGTCAAACATGAGCATCCACCTGGAACAGGAAGTCGCCGAGTACAGCGAGCGGCGATTGCGGCTGGCGACTGCGATTACCGACTATGCCGACTGGCTCGACCGCCAGCACGGTATCGATGCCGAACGCACCCTGCGTCTGGCCGATACCGCAGCGGGCCTGCGCCAGGACAAGCTGGTGGTGGCGTTCGTGGCGGAGTTTTCACGCGGCAAGACCGAACTCATCAACGCCCTGTTCTTCGCCGACCATGGTCAGCGTCTGTTGCCGTCCGACGCCGGGCGCACCACCATGTGCCCGACCGAACTGTTCGCCAATGCGGACGAGCTCCCCAGCCTGAGCCTGCTGCCGATCGAAACGCGCCGTCGTAGCGACTCGCTGGCGCGGCTCAAGCACATGCCGATCGAGTGGTGCCGGGTCTTGCTCGATCCCGCCGATCCGCGCCAGTTGCAGGAAAGCCTGAAAAAACTGACCGAGACCAAATCGATGCCGGCTGTGGATGCCATCGAAATGGGCCTATGGAACGGCGAGGACGCCAGCGAGCGCCACCTGCTGCGCGCCGACGGTACCGTGGAGGTGCCGGCCTGGCGCTATGCCATGGTCAATTATCCCCATCCGCTGTTGCAGGCCGGACTGACGATACTCGACACCCCGGGACTCAACGCGCTGGGGGCCGAACCCGAGCTCACCCTGTCGGTGATTCCGAATGCGCATGCAGTGATGTACCTGCTGGCCACCGATACCGGGGTGACGCGCTCGGATCTCGAAATCTGGCAGAAACATGTCCACCGCCATTCCAACTACCACGTGGCGGTTCTCAACAAGATCGACATGCTGTGGGACGAACTCAAGAGCGATGCCGAAGTGCAGGCGACCATCGAACGCCAGGCCGAGGAAACCGCGCGCGTACTGAAGCTGCCGCGCAGCCGCGTGTTCACCGTGTCGGCGCAGAAAGCGCTGGCGGCCACCATCCGCGGCGATGCCGCCCTGCGCGTACGTTCCGGTATCGAATCGCTGGAATACCTGCTGGCGCATCAGGTGATCCCGGCGCGACGCGACATGTTCTACCATGCAGTCAGCCGCGAAGTGGCGGCGCTGCTCGACGAGAGCCGGGCCGATCTGGCCGCGCGGCTCAAGCGCTCCAGCGACGAACTGATCCAGCTGACCCAGCTGTCGGGCAAGAACCGCGAGCTGATCGAGCAGACGCGCGCCAGCCTGCAGAAGGAAAAGGACAGTTACGACGCCACTGCCGACCAGTTCCGCTCGACCCGGAAAATGGTGCAGGGTCAGGGCGAGCATCTGCTGTCGCACCTGTCTGAAGATACGCTCGACGCAATCCTCAAGGCGGGTCGCGAGGCGATGGAAAACAGCTGGACCACGCGCGGGCTGACCGGCGGCATCCGCCACCTGAGCGAAGAGATGGGCAACCGTTTCCAGCAGGCGACCCGCCTGGCGGACAACATGCTGGATGCGCTCGACCAGGCCTATATGCGGTTTCACCGCCTGCACAATCTGCCGAAGATGCAGGTGCCGCGGCTCGACCTGGGGGCCTACCGCAACCGGCTCGACGCGCTGACGCGGGAGACGGAGGCCTTCTGCAAGGATCCCGCCAACCTGATGCTGGAAAAGCGTTTCATGATCCGGCGCTTTTATGCGGGCCTGGCCGAGGAGGCGCGCAAGGCATTCAAGCTCGCGCGGCTGGAGGCGGAGCGCTGGCTGCGTATCGCGCTCGATCCCATCATGACGCGCATCCGCGAGCACAAGCAGTATCTCGACACGCGGCTGGCCAGCCTGCAGCGCATCCTGGAAAACATGGGCACGCTGCACAGCCGCATGGCGCAGATCAAGCAGGAGATCAGCACGTTGCGCCACGACAAGCTCGAGCTTGTCCGCATGGCCGAGCAGCTCACGGCTTAGGGTTCCACCGGACTCGGTTAGCCGTTCAGGCGGTTCAACAGTACCGAGGTCTTGTCCGGGTCGGTGTTCTTCAGCAGCTTCTGCGTGACGGAGGTCAATTCGTCCAGGTGGGATTTCAGCACCTGCTGCTTGACCTGCAGCAGACTGGCAGGCTGCATCGAAAACGTCCGCAGCCCCAGTCCCAGCAGCAGGCGAGTCAGCAGGGGATCGCCCGCCATTTCCCCGCATACCGAAACCGGCTTGCCGGCCTTGTCGCCGGCCCGGATGGTCAGCTGGATAAGGTTGAGCACCGCGGGATGCAGCGGATCGTACAGATGCGCCACGCTGTCGTCGGCGCGATCGATCGCCAGCGTGTACTGGATCAGGTCGTTGGTGCCGATCGACAGAAAGTCCAGCTGTTCGGCAAAGAACGCGGCCGAAAGCGCGGCGGCGGGCACTTCGATCATGCCGCCGAGCGGGATGCCTTCGTCGAATTTCAGCCCGTCCTTGCGCAGCGAAGCCTTGGCTTCGTCGATCCGCTGCAGGGTCTGGCGCAGTTCCATGAAACTCGCCAGCATGGGGATGAGGATGCGCACCTGGCCATGAACCGATGCCCGCAAGATCGCGCGCAACTGGGCATGGAACAGGCCCGGCTCGGCCAGACACAGGCGGATCGCGCGCAGCCCCAGCGCCGGATTGTCTGCCACGGTGTGGCCCCACGGCGCCTGCTTGTCGGCGCCCAGGTCGAGCGTGCGAATGGTGACCGGCTTGCCGTCCAGCGCCTCGGCCACCGCCTTGTAGGATAGGTATTGCTCCTCTTCACTCGGCAGGTCGCTGCGGTTGAGGAAGAGGAACTCGCTGCGGAACAGGCCGATGCCGTGCGCGCCCGCAGCCTTCACCGCATCGATGTCGGAGAGCAACTCGATGTTCGCCATCAACTCGACCGGCGTGCCGTCGAGGGTGGCCGATTTGCTGGTTTTGAGCCGCTTGAGCTTGTCGGTGTCGATGCGCCACTGGTTCTGCCGCAGCCGGTATTCGGCCAGCACGGATTCGTCCGGGTTGACGATCACCACACCGTCGCGGCCGTCGACGATCAGCAGGTCGTGGTCGCGGATCAGGCCGCGCCCGTTGTGCAGCGCCATCACTGACGGCATGCCCATGCTGCGCGCGAGGATAGCCGTATGCGAAGTGGTGCCGCCGAGATCGGTGATGAAGGCGGCGAAATGCACGTTCTTGAAGATGACCATGTCGGCCGGCGACAGCTCGTGCGCGACCAGGATGCGTTCGCTGTCGAAATCGACGTCCAGCGGCAGGTGGCTGGGGTGGCCCATCAATGCCTTCAGCACGCGCTGCACCACCTGCACCACGTCTTCCTGGCGGCTGCGCAGATAGGCGTCGTCGATTTCCTCGAAGCGTGCCACTAGCGCTTCCATCTGCTGCGCCAGTGCCCATTCGGCGTTGCACTGGGTTTCGCGGATCAGGCGCTTGGGCGCCTCGGCGATCATCGAATCGCCGAGGAACATCAGGTGCATGTCGAGAAATGCCGACAGTTCGGCCGGTGCGTTGGGCGGAATGTGGCTGCGCAGCACTTCGAGTTCGGCGCGGGTGGCGAAGATGGCCTCGTCGAAGCGCGCCAGCTCGTCCTTGATGTACTTGCGGTCGAGCATGTATTGCGGCACTTCGACGCGCGCGTTGGAGGTGAGGTGCGCATAGCCGATGGCGATGCCGCCCGAGACGCCGATGCCGTGCAGCGAGAAGCTCACAGTTCCTCCCCGAAACCGCTGGAAATCAGACCGGCCAGGGCGTCGATGGCTTCCACCTCATCGTCGCCGTCGGTCTCCAGGGACACGGTCGTCCCCTTGGCCGCGGCCAGCATCATCACGCCCATGATGCTCTTGGCATTGACGCGGCGACCGTTGCGCGACATGAACACATTGCTCTTGAAGCTCGACGCCAGCTGGGTCAGCCGGGCCGACGGGCGCGCATGCAGGCCCAGTTTGTTGACGATTTCAACGTCCCGTTGCTGCATGGCACATGGTCTCGGAAATATGGTTGATGCTGTTGCGACCGCCTTCGACGATGCGCTCGATGAGCTGCGGCAATGCCAGGGTATCGCGGTAGTTCAGCGCTTTCAGCAGCATCGGCAGGTTGACGCCGGAAACGCCTTCGATATGGGCGGGTTCGAGCAGGCGGCACAGCGTGTTGCTGGGCGTGGCGCCGTACACGTCAGTCAGCACCAGGATGCCGTCGCCTTCATCCAGTTCGGCCAGGCGGGACTGCAATGCTTTCTGCCGCTCGTCGGGGTCGGCATGGCCGATGAAATCAATCGTGGCGAGGCCGCGCGGGCGCTGCCCCAGCACGTGGGTGGCGCACTCGACCAGGCTGTCGGCAAGCGAGCCGTGAGCGACGATGAGAATGCCTATCATGGGGTGGATGTCAGGCCAAAACCAGCATTCTAGCGAAGCCGGGCCTTCATTGCTGGGGAGACATGGATTTGCCCGGCGGCGTCCACCGCCAGATAGTCGGCGATACCCAGACGGGATGCATGACCGGCCAGCCGGGCGGCGCCGTCGATGAAGAGCGGTTTGGACAGCGCATCCGAGCGTGTTCCGGCTCGATCGCCCGACACCAGGATCGTGACCGATTGCATGCCGGACGCCGGCCAGCCGGTGCGCGGATCGATCAGGTGGCAGTAGCGACGCCCCCCGGCCTCGAAATAGCGCTGGTAATCGCCCGAGGTACCGATTGCATCGCCGTCGTGCAGATCCAGCGTGGCCAGCGTGCCGGGCTTGCGCGGGTGCTGGATGCCGACGCGCCATGGACGGTCGCCATGCTGCCCCAGCGCGATGACATTGCCGCCGATGTTCACCAGCCCGTTTTTGATGCCGTGGGAGGTCAGGATGCGAACGGCCTCATCCAGTGCGTAGCCTTTGGCGTAACCACCGAGATCCAGCTGGACGGCCGGATTGTCGCTCCAGGCCTGATTGTTTTCGATATGCAGGTCTTCCATGCGCGGCGCCGCCTTCACCCAGCGTGCAATGGCGGCGGCATCCGGCACCTTCCCTTGTGGCGTGTCGGCATGGAATCCCCACAGCGCAATCAGGTTGCCGATGGCCGGGTTGAACAGATCGTTCGACCGGGCCGAAACCGTTTGGGCATCGCGCAGCATGGCGGCGAGCTCGGGGGAGACGGGGATGTGCTCCCCTTTGGCCAGTCCGGCGTTGAGCCGCGACAGTTCGCTTGGCTGCCAGGCATGCAATTGGTGGTGCAACGCGTCGAAACGCGCCAGTACGGCGGCGATCGCCTGGCGGGCCTGTGCTTCCGGCGCATCGTAGACGCTGACTTCGACCAGGGTGCCGAAAACGTAGGATTGCTGCTGAACCAGCGGCGGCGAACTGCAGGCAGCCAGTGCGAGGGGAAGGAATGCAAGCCACAGAACGAGCCGTACGATGCGTCCATTCAGGGTGCTGGCTTTCGACCTGACGCGGTTCACAACAGCGTTCTCAACTTGCGGCCACCGGCGACGGAAAACCCTTCGCGCTCATAAAACGCCAGGGTCCTGTCGAATTGCGGAAGCGGCGGGGTGGTGACTTCCAGCCGTTTCCATCCTCGCGCCGTGCCGTATGCCCTGGCTTCAGAGACCAGCCGCATTCCCAGCTTGCGGGTGCGGTACGCAGGGCGAACGTACAGTTCCGGGATCGTGCCGAAAGCGCCTTCGGCATACAGCGCGTGGCATTCGCAGAGCGCCACGAAGCCGACCGGGTCGCCGCTGGCAGGCCGGGCCACAAAGACGACATAGGTCCCGTTGGCCAGATAGGTCTCCAGTCTGGCGGCGGTCTCCTGGAGATTGAAATTGAAGGCCTGAACGTCGATTGCGTGCATGATTTCCGCGAGCAATTCGCCGACCAGGATGGCAATCGCGGGGGCGTCCTTTGCTTGGGCCGGCTGGATCAGGATGTCGGCAGTCATCCCGGCGAATGTTCGGCGAGTCGGGCGTGCTCGACCGCAGCAATGAAGTGTGCGGCAACGTCGTGCCCGGTCTGCGCGGCAATCTCCTGGAAACCGGTTGGGCTGGTGACGTTGATTTCGGTGAGGCAGTCGCCGATCACGTCGAGTCCGGCGAGGAAGATGCCGTGCGCCCTCGCCCACGGCGCTATGGTTTCGGCGATCTCGCGGTCGCGCGCGGACAGGGGTTGCGCGCGCGCCGTGCCGCCTGCGGCAAGGTTGCCGCGCGTTTCGCCCGCCAGGGGAATGCGCGCCAGCGCCCACGGCACCACCTTGCCGTCGATCAGGAGGATGCGTTTGTCGCCGTCCTTGATTTCCGGCAGGTAGCGCTGCGCCATGATGGCGCGGCGGCCGCGCTGCGTCAGCGTTTCGAGAATGGCGTTGCGATTGAGGTCGGATTGCGTAAGGCGGAAGATGCCGCTGCCGCCCATTTCGGTGAGGGGCTTGACGATGATGTCCTGGTGCTCGGCGAGGAAACGCCCGATATTTGCGGCATCGGCGGAAACCAGGGTGGGAGCGACGAATTGCGGAAAATTGAGGATCGCCAGTTTCTCGTTGAAATCGCGCAGGGCGGCCGGCCGGTTCAATACGCGTGCGCCATTGGATTCGGCAATGCCCAGCAGATGGGTGGCCAACAGATAATCGGTGTCCACCGGCGGGTCGGTGCGCATCACCACGGCGTCGAAATCCTTCAATGCGGAAACATCGGTTTGCGTGGCGCGGTACCAGTCGTCGTCGGTGCGTACTTCAAGCGCGACGCAGGCCGTGCGGGCGATACCGCTTGCGATGTGCAACTGGCTGGCCTCGGCAGCAAACACGGCATGACCGCGCGCCACGGCTGCACGCATCATGGCCACCGAGCTGTCCTTGTAGGGCTTGAGACCCGCCAGGGGATCGACGATGAACAGCAGTTTCATGCAGCGGCAACCGCGTTTTCGGTGTTCTCGGCCTCGTTGAGCGCCTCGTCGAGTTCGATGCTGGCCGCCAGCATCGCCAGCCGTGCAATCACTCCGTAGGCATAGAAGCGGTTGGGCGCGGCGTCGGGGTTGGCGCTGCGGTCGGGCGTCAGGCAGGTGTCGTCGAACGCCAGGGGTACGAAATGCATACCGGGACTGTTGAGGTTTTCGTCCGACCCGCGCCCGGTGTGTACGCGGTAGAAGCCGCCGACGACGAAATGGTCGAGCATGTAGACCACCGGTTCGGCAACCGCCCCGTTGATGCTCTCGAAGGTATAGACCCCTTCCTGGATCAGCACCTCGCTGAAGGCAAGGCCTTCCTTGCCGACCGCCATCTTGTTGCGCTGCTTGCGGTTGAGTTCGCGCACGTCGTCCGGCGATTTCACCGTCATGATCCCCATGCCATAGGTGCCGGCGTCGGCTTTGACGATGACGAAGGGCGGTTGGTCGATGCGGTACTCGTCGTACTTGAGCTGGATCTTGTCCAGCATCTCGCCCACTTTCTCGGCCAGACATTCTTCACCCTGGCGCACCTGGAAATCGATCTTGCCGCAATGGTTGAAATAGGGGTCGATCAGCCATGGGTCGATGCCAATCAGCCGGGAGAATTCGCTGGCGACGTGCTGGTAGGCGGCGAAGTGGCTCGACTTGCGGCGGGTTGCCCAGCCGGCGTGCAGCGGCGGCATGATGGTCTGCTCGATACCCTTGAGGATATCGGGCACACCCGCCGAGAGATCGTTGTTGAGCAGCACCGCGCAGGGGTCGAAGCCTTCCAGGCCGACGCGATCGCCCTTGCGTACCAGCGGTTCCAGCGTGAGACGCCCGCCGGCAGGCAGTTCCAGCGTGGTCGGCTGGGTGATCTCGGGAATCAGGGTGCCGATGCGCACGATGAGACCGGTCTGGCGCAGGATGTGCGCGAGCACCGCGACGTTCTGCAGGTAGAAGGTGTTGCGCGTGTGATTCTCGGGGATCAGCAGCAGGCGCTGGGCGTCGGGGCAGATCTTTTCCACCGCGCCCATCGCTGCGTGGATCGACAGCGACATGAACGACGGGTTGAGGTTGTTGAAGCCGCCCGGAAACAAATTGGTGTCGACCGGCGCCAGCTTGAAGCCCGCGTTGCGGATATCGACCGAGGTGTAGAACGGCGCCGACTGTTCCTTCCATTGCTGGCGAAACCAGTGTTCGATGGTCGGCTGGGCATCGAGCAGGCGTTTTTCCAGTTCCAGCAGCGGGCCGGTGAGTGCAGTGGTGAGGTAAGGAACCATAGAATAGGGCTTTCGAAGAAGGTTTTATTTTAGGCCAAGCCAGATGTTTGACATCGTTTTGTTTCAACCCGAGATTCCGCCCAACACCGGCAACCTCATCCGCCTCGCGGCCAACACAGGCTGTCGTCTGCATCTGGTCGAGCCACTGGGCTTCGACCTGTCGGACAAGCAGGTGGCGCGCGCCGGGCTGGATTACCACGACATGGCCTGCGTCACGGTGCATGCCGGCTGGGACGCAGTGCAAGCGGCCTTGCCCGGCAGGCGCTGGTTTGCGCTCACCACCAAGGGCAGCGCACGCTATGCCGATATCGCTTTCCGACCGGACGACGTGCTGCTGTTCGGCCCGGAGTCGCGCGGCCTGTCTCCGGAGATCCTGGGGCAGTTCGACGCGGGCCATCGTCTGCGCCTGCCGATGCTGCCCGGCTCGCGCAGCATGAACCTGTCCAATGCAGTCAGCGTGGTCGTGTTCGAAGCCTGGCGGCAAAACGGTTTCACGGGCGGCACGTAAATCCGCAGCGTGTAAGCGCTGCACCAACTTGCACACCTTGAACATCGCCTGCCTCGATTGACCTGCCAGACGTCGCATGGTTCGGGTCTTGTCTGCCTGCGCGTGTAATCCAGATGGGTCGCGGCGCTAAAGTTTAAGCCAGGAAAGACGATATTAAGGATAACGTTATCTGTATATTATGTCATTTCTCTTGAATGGTCGCCGGATAACGTATCGAGAAATAACGGATAGTTGAGGAAGGTATGCGCGTCAATTTGCCCATTACGAATAGTGAATATGAATTGAGCGACAGCGTGTCGCTGGTCTCCAGGACCGATCTGAAGGGGCGAATCATCTACGCAAACCTCGCCTTCATCGAGGCAAGCGGTTTTAGCGAAGCAGAACTGCTCGGGAAACCCCATAATCTTGTCCGCCACCCGGACATGCCGGAAGAAGCGTTTTCGGATCTCTGGGCCACCGTGAAAACCGGCTTGCCCTGGAGCGGCGTGGTGAAGAACCGCCGCAAGAATGGTGATTTCTACTGGGTGTTCGCCAACGTGACGCCGGTGCATGAAAACGGCGTGACGAACGGCTATCTGTCGGTGCGGACCAAGCTGTCGCGGGCACAGATAGCTGAGGCCGAGCACCTTTATCGCCAGTTCAAGGAGGGCCGGGCGGACCATATGGCGATCCGGCATGGCATGGTCGTTCGTACTGGACTGGTTGGCCGGCTGATGTCTTTCAGGCGTATCCCCGTCAATCTGCGCATTGCGTTGAGCACCGGAATCGGCGCGGCCTTGATGCTGGGGGTCGGCCTGTACGGCGGGTGGGAAACCAGCGCCCTCGCCAAGGCGGCCGGCGTGCAGAGTGCGCTTCCTGCATTGATGGGGACGGCGGGTGGAATCGGTGCGCTCCTGACCCTGTTGTTCGGTTATTTCATCTCGCGCACGATCCTGCGCCCGCTGGACCGCGCATTGGGCGTCGCACACGCGATCGCGGGTGGCGACCTGTCGCTTCAGTTCGAGGTGTCCACTTGGGACGAGACCGGCCAGCTGATGCGTGCGCTGACCCAGATGAAGGCCAACATGGTCGGTGCGGTGTCCGACATCGGCCTGAATGTCGAGAGCATCCGGATTGCGGCCAGCGAGATCGCTTCCGGCAACGCGGATCTGTCGGGACGTACCGAATCGCAGGCTTCGAGCCTTGAGGAAACCGCCAGTTCCATGGAAGAGCTCACCAGTACGGTGAAACAGAATGCCGAGCATGCGCGCCATGCCAACCAGCTGGTTGGCTCGACTGCCGAGATCGCTGCCAGAGGGGGGGCGGTGGTCGGACAGGTGGTCGACACCATGGCCTCGATCAGCGCCAGTTCGAAGAAAATTGCCGACATCATCGGCGTGATCGACGGGATCGCCTTCCAGACCAATATCCTGGCGCTGAACGCCGCAGTGGAGGCCGCGCGCGCGGGGGAGCAGGGGCGCGGTTTCGCCGTGGTCGCGGGCGAAGTCAGGAACCTGGCGCAGCGTTCCGCCGGGGCCGCCCGGGAGATCAAGTCGCTCATCGGTGATTCGGTGGAAAAAGTCGATCTAGGAAGCAAACTGGTGGGCGAAGCGGGCGTGGCCATGGAAGATATCGTCACCTCCGTGGAGTTGGTGGCCGAACTCATGAGCGGGATTGCCACGGCAAGCCAGCAGCAGAGCGCCGGCATCGAACAGGTCAATCAGGCTGTCGGGCAGATGGACGAAATGACCCAACAGAATGCTGCGTTGGTGGAGCAGGCCGCAGCTGCGGCAGAGAGCCTGCATGAGCGCGCGGACAAACTCGCCCAGGCTGTGAGCATGTTCCGCCTGCAAGGTGACGGAGCGTCAGTCCGCCCCGAGCGCGCTACGCGACCGGTTTTGCATATGCCTCCGAGGGCGCCGGCCGCGTCCGTAGCCCTACCGAAAAAGCGGGCGGTCGCGCGCTAGCCATGGCCACCTGCCGCTGTCGGACGGATGCCTAGTCGATAAGCGTGGCACCCTGCTCGCAGAGGGCCTGCAGCCAGGCGATCAGTTCGTTCAACGGAAGAGGCTGGCTCAGATGATAGCCCTGGGCCTGCTCGCATCCCATGCCGGCCAGCAGGGCGAGGGCTTCCGCGTTCTCCACGCCTTCCGCGATGACGCGCAGTCCGAGACTGTGGGCCAGGGCGACGGTGGATCGCACGATGATTGCGTCCTGGGTGTTGCTGTTCATGCCCATGACGAATGAGCGGTCGATCTTCAGGGCGCTGAGCGGGAGACGCCGCAAATAGGCCAGGGAGGAATAGCCTGTCCCGAAATCGTCGACCGCAATGTTCACGCCCATGGCCGCGATTTCCTGCAGCAATGCGACCGAGCTGTCCGGATCGTGCATCAGGGCGGTCTCGGTCAGTTCCAGTTCGACCTCCCGTTCGGGAATGCCGTGCCGGGTGATGGCTTCCGCCAGCCGGGTCACGTAGTGGGCGTCCATCAGGTTGCGCACGGAGAGATTGATGGCCACGGGTTGCGTATATCCCAAGTCGTGCAAGCGCCGCTTGTCTGCAAGCGCCAGGTCCATGATGGCGGTCGTAAAGGGGTGGATGACGTCGTTCATTTCCACCAGATGGATGAAGGCGCCGGGATACAGCAGACCGCGACGGGGATTCTGCCAGCGTACCAGCGCTTCGAAACCGGTGACCTGCCCGCTCGCAATGTCCAGCTTGGGCTGGTAGTGAAGAACCAATTCCCCGCCTTGGACCGCCTGCACCAGTTCGCTGGCGAGCGCGAGGCGATCCGGGCTGTAATTGTCGAAACTGCGGTCGTAGACCACGACACCGGCCGTCAGCGTCTTCGCCTGATACATGGCCACGTCCGCCGCTCGCAACAGCGCATGGCTGCTCTCGCCGTGTTCCGGGTAGTACGCCACGCCCACGCTGACGCCCACCTGCAAGGCCATGCCATCCACCATAAAAGGCCGGCGCAGTGCTGTCGTCACGTGTTTGGCCAGTGTGACGGCATCGGTTCTATCGTGCAGACCCGTGAGCAATACGGCGAACTCGTCTCCGCCCAGGCGGCAGACCAGGGCACGCGTGCCAGACAGGGCGTCTTGCAGTCGCGGGCCGATATGCGTCAGCAGGTGATCGCCAACGTGGTGGCCCAGGGTGTCATTGATTTCCTTGAAGTGGTCCAGATCCAGCAGCATGAGTGCGGTCAGTCCGCCCGGGGCCTGTTCGATCCGGGTTGCAAATTCTTCATGCAGGACGGAGCGGTTGGGCAAAGCAGTGAGGCTGTCGTGTTTGGCCTGGAAGCCCAGGCTGACGACATGGCGCGAATTGGCGATGGCCAGGGCGACGGTATTGCTGAAGGCATTCAGGGTCTCCAGTTCCACATCGCTGAATGTCCGCTGCTCACGGTATGCCAGGTTGATGCAGCCCAGTGCCTGCTCGTGATAAATCATGGGAATGATGAGCGCCGAGTTCAGATTCGCTGCTGTCAGGACATTCTTCAGATCAGTCGGAATGCGGTCGTCGCGGGAAAGATCGTTGCTGGCCAGCAGGCGCTTTTGAGTCACCGCCTGGCCGCTGTGGCTCCCAGCCACGGGCAGATTGACGATTAGCCGCAATATCCGTTCCTCAAAACCGCGATGGGCCACCAGGTCCAACCGGGCGGCATCCGCAGACAGCAGATAGATCGCGATACTGGGCGCATGGCTCAGGCCGAGCAGGGCCTCCATGGTTTCCTGGAGGATCGCGTCCAGTTTCAGGGAGGCGTGCAGGCGATTGGACAACTGGTTGATGAGACGCAGGTGTTCGTTGCGTTCGATCAGTGCCTGGCGCGACAACATCAATTCGGTTTCGGCTTTCTTGCGTTCGCTGATGTCGCGCACGGTCGCCAGGATGTGCGGTTCGTTCCCGATCATGACGATGTTCAGAGTCACTTCCGCGTCGAAGGGCGTGCCATCGTAACGCTGGTGGCGCCACTCGAAGAACTGGGTTTCGCCGTCGAAGGCCGCCGTGATTTTCTCCTGCGCCTGGGTCTTGGACAGGCGGCCGTCCGGCTGGAACTCGGGGGAATACCGATAAGGCGTGGTGCCGACGATCTGATCGCGCGTGCAGCCGAACATCTCCAGCGTGGCCGGATTGCAATCCACGAAGTACTCCCCCTTCATCAGGAAGATGCTGTCGCCCGCACGTTCGAACAGGGTGCGATAGCGCGCCTGGCTGTCGCGCAGACTGGCCTGGGCCTGCTTTTGCGCGGACAGATCGGCCGCGATTCCCAGGAAACCTTCGATTTTTCCATCCGGGCCATGCAAGGGCGTGACCGACAGCCGCACCGGAATACGGCTTCCATCCTTGCGCAGGTAGGTCCACTCGCGCTCCTCGGATTGGCCGCGCCTGGCCTTGGCGACAAAGGCGTCAAACCCGGGCTGGATCGGTTCGCCCAGTTCCTGGGTGAGCGCGGCCGCGTGCTGACGTATTTCGTCCGTGTCGTGGAAGAGGGCCGGCGTTTGCTTGCCGATCACCTCGTCCGCGGCATATCCCAGCATGCGCTGGGCTGCCGCGTTGAAACTGACGATGAGGCCGGCGGTATCGGTGGAGATGATGCTGTAGTCGGCACTGTCCAGGACGGCCTGTCGCCAGGCCGAAAGATGCGCGACGGCTGCGTCGGATTCGATCTGGCGCGCCAGCGAGCGCCGATAGATCCACGTGCCGCCCAGCAGAAAGACGCAGAGCAGCAGGCTGGCCAACAGCAGCCGCTGCAGCCAGTTGTATACGATGGCATGCCAGGGGATCAGCGAGCCAGCCAGCAGGCCGTACTCGTCTATGCGTTCGTAGACGAGATAATGGAGGCCCTGGTTACGCGGCAGGTCGATGGACATCGAGCCTCGTCCGGGCCTGGCTGCGGCAAGCTGCCGAAGGGTTTCCGGCGAGACCGGCTGGCCATACGTGCGTTGGACCGTGGCCCGTGTTTCGCCTGCGGGCAGCGGATAGAAATATTGCAGGTAATGGTCGTCGCGCAGCAGCCCCATCTGGATTTCCGGCGGCAGGGTCGTGTGCGCCCACAAGGTGGTGCCGCCCTCGATCGAATACCCTGCTGTCATGACCGCCACCAGCCGGCCTTGCGAATCAAGAATGGGCACCCGCACCGGATTCACCCAGAGCTTCAGCGCCTTCATGTAGTACGGCCTGCCGAGCTGGATATGCCCGGAACGGATACAGGCAAGGAAACTGTCGCGGGTTTCGGGCTGGCTCAGCAGGTTGGGCAAGGGCTTGCCATCCGGGACGCCGCTGACCAGGACGAGTTGTCCATCGGGCCTGGCCAGCCCCAACCCGGCCATGCCGGGGTCGATCGATTTCATGCGTTCGATGAGTTCGCGCCCGCGGGAGGGCGACTGCAAGGCGCCCTGGGCGATGAGTTCGCTGCCCAGGCCGCGCAGGACCAGTTCATAGTTTTTCAACGTGGTGCGCGTGTTCTGCACCAGGATGCTGTTGAAATAACGCAATTGCCCCTCGACATCCCGTTTCGCGTCGAGCCAGTGCCGGGCAATGGCGATGAAATAAGCCAGCACGAAAAACCCGATCAAGGCATAGAACAGGCCGCGCAGAGGCCTGGGATCGTTTTGGGATGGCGGATTGACGGAGCTGCTCATGCTGAGGGAAGGCCTAGGCGGTGGCGGATCCTTTGTTCGTTGTGTTGTTGAGGGCAGCCTGTCCAGTGTGTAACGGACATTGTTAAATGGACTGTAGCCGGGCGCCTGTGCTACGACAAGTGTCGATTTTCAAGGTGGGCGTCGGGCCGATTCTGCCTGCGATGCAGGCAAGGTGATTTTCGAAAGGCGTGAAGCGGGAGCTTTAAAACTCGGCCTTGATTTCCCGGTTCAGCAAGGTGTCGACCGCACGGTCGGCGGGCATACCATCGAACAATACCTGGTAGACAGTGTGGGCGACCGGCATCTCCACACCGAGTTCGTCGGCCAGCGCGGCGACTTCGCGTGCAGTGGTGACGCCTTCGGCCACGTGGCCGAGTTCGTTTAGGATGGCATCGAGCGGCAGGCCGCGGGCAAGCCGCAGGCCGACCTGGCGGTTGCGCGACAGATCGCCGGTGGTGGTGAGGATGAGGTCGCCGAGACCCGACAATCCCATGAAGGTCTCGAAGTGGCCGCCAAGCTTGACGCCGAGGCGGGTCATTTCGGCGAGACCGCGGGTGATCAGTGCGGCGCGGGCATTGTGGCCGAGCTGGAGGCCGTCGCAGATGCCGGCGGCAATCGCCATGACATTTTTCAGCGCGCCGCCGAGTTCGACGCCGATGACGTCGTCATGCGCATAAATGCGCAGGCGTTGGCCCGACAGACTCTCAGCCAGATGCTGCGCCAGGGCGGTGTCGTGACAGGCCAGCGTAAGTGCGGTGGGATAGCCTTGTGCGACCTCCTGGGCAAAGCTGGGGCCAGACAGCACACCGGTCTGTGTGTGCGTGGGGAGCAGCTCTGCGACGAGCTGATGGGGCAATTTCCGGCTGCCGGGTTCGAAGCCTTTGCTGACCCAGATCAGCGGCGGCAGGTTGGCATGGGTGGCCAGGGCGGCCAGCGTCGGACGCAGGCCCCCGCTGGGGACGGCGAGGACGATGAGGTCGGCTGCCTCGACGGCAGAGCCAAGATCGGGGTTGAAGTGCAGCGCGTCCGGTAATCTGCAGTCAGCTAGGTAGCGTGCGTTGACGCGGGTCGTACGCATGGCGTCGAGTTCGGCTGCATTGCGCCCCCACAGGGTGACGGTATGGTGGGGAGCCCAGCTGGCTGCCAGTGCGGTGCCCCATGCGCCGGCACCAAGTACCGACAGCTTCATTGCCCCCAGACCTCTTGCACCAATATCCAGCCGGTCAGTCCGTTGGCATGTTTGACTGGCAACCAGCCGGTGGCGTCGGGCTTGCCGGTGACGTTGAGCAGGACGCCGCGTGCGGCACGGAACACGAGGGGGGCGTCGGCTCGCGGCTGTTGCCGGACGGTGCCGGTTTCAGCCTTGATCATCACGCTCCGGGGGCCGTCGAGGGCCAATTTCTCGATCCATGCCAGACGGCCGGTGTAGTCGCGTACCTTGACCCAGGCCTCGGTGTCGACGACGACTTCGAAAGGCAGGCCGCTCCCCGCAACCGTCAGCTTGCCGGCTGCAGTCGAGGGGGCGTCATACAGTACGGCGGCATGCCCGGTGCTGCGGTATTCCAGTGCGCTGGCCGGGTTCGCCAGTGCAAACAGCAGGCTGCCTGCGAGGAACAGGCCGGCGCGAAACCGTCGCACGGTCAGCACGTCCGCTTCAATGGGTTTGCGCCGGGGCGGCCTGCTGCTGCTGTGCCTGCTGTTGCTGCAGGAACAGGGCTTCGAAGTTGACCGGATTCAGCAGCAGCGGCGGGAAGCCGGCGCGGATCACCACGTCGGACACGGTCTCGCGCAGATACGGGAAGACGATGTTGGGGCAGCCGATGCCCAGCACCATGGGCAGCTGGTCCTGCGGCACGTGTTCGATGCGGAAGATGCCGGCCTGGGTGCACTCGACCAGGAACATCGTCTTGTCGCCGGTCTTTGCGGTGACGGTGACGGTGATGCTGGCGTGATACAGGTCCTCGCCGAGCGCGCGGCTTTCGGTCGACATGTTGACGTCGATCTGCGGAGCTTCGCGCTCCAGATAGATGGCGGGTGCGTTGGGCACTTCCACCGACAGATCCTTGACGTAGAGTTTTTCGATGTTGAATACAGGTTGTTGCGCGTCGGCCATGATGTCTCCCTGAATAAGAAAACCGGAGCCTGCGCTCCGGGGATGGGCCTATTTTACACGGGCTTTAAGTCGCCTCCATGAATCTGCCGCGCAATGGCGGAACCTGCTTCGCGGCCTTATTGGATGCCTTGCGACGCCAGCCAGCGTTTCAGCGCATGGGCTTCCATCGCACCCGAGGTGCGGGCGACCTCGGCGCCATTCCGGAACAGGATGAGGCTGGGGATGCCCTTGATGTGGTGGCGCATCGATACCTGGGGATGGGCTTCGGTATCGACCTTGGCAAAGCGCACGCGCGTGCCCATCTCGGCGGCCACCTGCTGGAACACCGGCGCCATCATCTTGCAGGGGCCGCACCAGCCGGCCCAGAAATCGACCAGTACCGGCAGGCCGGCCTTGGCGATGAAGCGGTCGAACGTGTCGGCGGTGAGGTCCACCGGTTTGCCCGGCAGCAAGGGCGTGCCGCATTGGCCGCATTTGGGCCCGTTGGACAGCCGGTCATCCGGCACGCGGTTGATGGCAAGGCAGTGGGGGCAGGCGAGTTCCATCGGGATTCCTTGAAGCGAATGATCGTCGCTTCAAGGTGGGGGGCGCCGCCGGAAATTCAAGCATGTTCCGGCAGGACGGAACAATCAGGCGCGGTTCAGCAGGGGCACCAGTTCGCCCGCGGCGTCAAGTGCGGACGTGTCATCGAAGCCGCCGACGTGGGTGTCGCCGATGAATACCTGCGGGACGGTGCGACGGCCGCCGGTGCGTGTCATCATTTCCTCCTGCCTGGTCGGATCGAGATCGATGCGGATCTTTTCGATTTCGGTGACGCCGCGGCTCTTCAGCAGCCGCTCTGCAGCGACGCAGTAAGGGCAGACGGCGGTGCAATACATGACGACTTTGGCCATGGGGCCTCCTTGTTGAGGGATTACTTGGCGACAGGCAGATTGGCGCGTTCCCACGCCAGGATGCCGCCCGCCTGGTTGTACACGGTCTCGAAACCGGCCTTTTTCAGCAGGTTGCAGGCGCGCGCCGAGCGCTGACCGCTGCGGCAGGTGACGAGGATGGGTTTGGCCTTGAATTTCTCGAGTTCCTGGAGACGGCCGGACAGCTGGCCGAGGGGAATGTGCTTGGCCCTGGGAATGTGGCCGGTGGCAAATTCCTTGTCCTCGCGCACGTCGAGGATCAGCGCGTCGTCGTTGAAAAGACGGGTGGCTTTCAGCGTGTCGGCTTCCTCGATGCCCGAGAGCTTGCCGCCGATGAAGGACCACACCAGCATGACGCCGGATACTCCGGCCACGGCCACCAGCATCCAGTTCTGCTGCAGGAATTGAATGTCCATGCCTCCCCCTTACAGCCCGCAGCCCGGTTTGACACCGGCCTTCTTCAGCATGATGTCCATCGGACAGAAACGGGTGATGCCGGACTGGAACAGGTTGAAGCCGACGAAGGCGGTAAACCACAGCCACGACAGGCGGGTCATGTCGACGCTGCCGGAAAAGTGGGCTAGTGCCAGCGACAGCATGATGAAAAATCCGGCGATGATACGGACCATGCGTTCAACGGTCATGATGAAACTCCTGCTTTCGGTAAAGAATGTTTGCGGTAGTTGGCAGCGTAATACAGCACGGGAATCACCACCAGCGTCAGCAAGGTGGAGACGAAGATGCCGAAAATCAAGGATACAGCCAGTCCGGAGAAAATCGGGTCGTCGAGGATGAAGAACGCGCCCAGCATGGCGGCCAGACCAGTCAGCACGATGGGCTTGGCCCGGGTGGCGCCGGCCTGGATCACCGCTTCCTGGAAATCCATGCCGGCCGCCGCCTGCTCGTTGATGAAGTCGACCAGCAGGATCGAATTGCGCACGATGATGCCGGACAGCGCGATCATGCCGATCATCGAGGTGGCGGTGAACTGCGCGCCGAGCAGGGCGTGGCCCGGCATGACACCGATGATGGTGAGCGGGATCGGCGCCATGATGACGAGCGGAGTCAGATAGCTCTTGAACTGCGCGACGACCAGGATATAGATCAGCATCAGCCCGACCGCATAGGCGAGCCCCATGTCGCGGAAGGTCTCATAGGTGACCTGCCACTCGCCGTCCCATTTCAGGCTGAATCCGGTATAGGGGTCGGCGGGCTGGTGGATGAAATACTCCGACAGCGTGCCGCCCTGCGCCAGCGGTTTGTCCTTCAGTGCGCCGCGCATTTCGAACAGGCCGTACAGCGGCGAATCCAGCTTGCCGCCGGTGTCGCCGACCACGAATACCACGGGCAGCAGGTCCTTGTGGTAGATGGTCTTCTCGCGTGAGCTCGGCATCACTTCGATCAGCTCCGACAAGGGCACCAGGTTGCCGTTGTTGCCGCGCACCGTCAGTTTCAGCAAATCGTCGAGCCCGCTCTGGCGTTCCGGCGGCAGGGTGATGCGTACAGGGATTTCGTACTTGGCGCCGCTGCCGTGGATGGGCGTGACATTCTCGCCCGACAGCCCCATCTTCATCGCCGCGACGATGTCCTTCTGCGCCACCCCGGCGACCGCGGCCTTGTTCTGCAACACGCGCAGCACGAAGCGCTGGGCGTCATCCTCGACCGTGTCGTCGATGGCGACGATGCCTTTGGTTTTCTCGAAGACGCTGCGCACCTGCTTGGCCACCTGGATCTGCGCGTCGTAATCGGGACCGTAGATCTCGGCCACGATCGGCGACATTACCGGCGGTCCGGGCGGCACCTCGACCACCTTGACGTCGGCGCCGTGCTTCTTGGCGATGGCTTCGACCGCGGGGCGGATCGCCTGTGCAATTTCGTGGCTCTTGCGGTCGCGGTCGTGCTTGTCGAGCAGGTTGACCTGCAAATCGCCGACCTCGGAACCGGAACGCAGGTAATACTGCCGCACCAGGCCATTGAAGTTGATCGGTGCGGCGGTGCCGGCATAGGCCTGATAGTCGGCGACCTCCGGGACCTGGGCAACTGCCGTGCCCATTTCGCTCAGGACCTGGGCGGTTTTTTCCAGTGGCGTGCCAACCGGCATGTCGACGATGATCTGGAATTCGGACTTGTTGTCGAACGGCAGCATTTTCAGGATGACGAGTTTGATCATCGGCAAGGCGATCGACAGCAGGATGGCGATACCGATCCCCAGCCACAGCTTGCGTCGTGCGCCCTTGCCTTCGCTGCCGCGCAGGAAGGGCGTCAGACGAGCACGGAACAGGGCGAGCAACTTGTTGTCGCTTGCCGCATGTGCGCCGTGTGCTTCCTGCTTGATCAGTTTCAGCGCCAGCCAGGGCGTGACGATGAAGGCGATGGCAAGCGAGATCACCATGCCGATCGAGGCGTTGATCGGGATCGGGCTCATGTAGGGCCCCATCAGGCCGCTGACGAAAGCCATCGGCAGCAGGGCTGCGATCACGGTGAGGGTGGCGAGGATGGTGGGGCCGCCCACTTCGTCGACCGCACGCGGGATGATCGCTTCGAGGCCGTCGTGGTCCAGGTTCATGCGACGGTGGATGTTTTCCACCACCACGATGGCGTCATCGACCAGGATGCCGATCGAGAATATGAGTGCGAACAGCGACACCCGGTTGAGCGTGAATCCCCAGGCCCACGAGGCGAACAGCGTGGCTGCGAGCGTCAACAGCACCGCGGCACCGACGATCAATGCTTCGCGTTTTCCGATGGCGAACAACACCAGCAGGACCACCGAGGCCGTCGCGAAAATCAGTTTCTGGATCAGCTTCTTGGCCTTGTCATCGGCGGTGGCACCGTAGTTGCGGGTGACGCTGACCTCGACACCTTCGGGCAAGACGCTGTTTTGCAGGCTGTTGACGCGCGCGATGACCTTTCTGGCCACGTCGACCGCGTTCTCGCCGGGTTTCTTGGAAATCGCCAGCGTGACCGCCGGATAGGTCTGGCCGTTGTCGGCCTTGTTTTTTCCGCCGGCGCCGGGACCGTGCCAGACGTAGCGAGTGGGTTGGTCGGGACCGGCCGTCACACTGGCCACATCGCTGATGTAGACCGGGCGGCCCTGGGCGACGCCGACGACGAGTTGACGGACGTCGTCGGCACCCGTGAGGAAGGTCCCGGTCTGGACGAGAATCTCCTGATTGTTCGAGACCAGCGTGCCGGAGGGCTGGGCGGCGTTGGAGACCTGCAGCGCGTCGCGGATGTCTTTGGGCGTAATGCCGAATGCGGCCATGCGATCGGGATCCATCATCACCCGCACGGCGCGGCCGGGGCCGCCGATGGTCGTGACTTCGCGGGTGCCGGGAATACGCTTGAGCTCGATTTCGGCCGCGTGTGCCGCCTGTTCCAGTTCGTAGGCGCCGCGCGTCGGGTCGCGCGTCCACAGGGTGACGGTGACGATCGGCACGTCGTCGATGCCGAGCGGTTTGATGATGGGCTCGCCGACGCCAAGCTCGGGCGAGACCCAGTCACGGTTGGCCTGGATGGTGTCGTACAACCGGACCAATGCCTGGGTGCGGTCCTGGCCGACCAGGTATTGCACGGTCAAAATCGCCATGCCGGGCTTGGAAACCGAATAAATATGCTCGATGCCGGCGATCTGCGACAGCACCTGTTCGGCGGGCGTTGCCACCAGGGCTTCGACGTCCTTGGCCGACGCGCCGGGAAAGGGGATGAACACGTTGGCCATGGTCACGTTGATCTGCGGCTCTTCCTCGCGCGGCGTGACCAGAATGGCAATCAGGCCCAACAGGGCCGCGATCAATGCGATCAGCGGCGTGAGCTGGGACGTGAGGAAGAAACGGGCGATGCGTCCGGAGAGTCCCATGCGTCTGTCCGTTTACTTGGCTGGCTGGTTGGCGGCGCTTTTGGCGTAGATGCCCGCCTTGACCGGCTCGAGCGCAATGACGTCGCCCGGGTTCAACCCCGCCAGGACTTCCACCTGCCCGCGTGCGTTCGGCGTGCCCAGTCGGACCTGCCGCAGGCTCACCCTGCCCTTGTTGACGACATAGACCGCGGTGATTTCAGAGCGCCGGACGACGGCGCTGAGCGGGATGGTGAGCTTGCGCGCGCTGGCCATGGAGAAATGCGCACGCGCGAACATTCCGGGAATGACACCTTCCACGTCCCCAGGCAGTTCGATGCGCACCTTGACGGTGTGGGTGGCGACATCGGCGGACGGCAGCACGGTAATCCCGGTGGCGGCAATCCACTTGTTGAGCGACGGAATCTCGACTGCGACGCGCGGCGCAGCCTTGATCTCGGCGAGCTTGTATTGCGGGATGTTGGCGAGGACCCGCATGTCCTTGGGGTCGAAGCCGGTCATCAGCGGTTTGCCCGGCGTAACGGTTTCGCCGACTTCGACATGGCGGGCGGCGACGATTCCGGAAAATGGCGCGGTGATGACGGTGTAGCCGCTAACCGCCGCGGTTTGTCCCGCGCCGGCGCGGGCAGCGCGGGCGGCAGCCTCGGCTGAGCGGTACTCGGCCGTGGCACGGTCGAGTGCGGCCTGGCTGATGAATTTCTGCTGGAACAGTTGCTGCTGGCGTTCGTAATTGGCGCGTGCATTCTCCAGCGTGGCGGTAGCCTGGGCCACTTGCGCCTGGCTGCCTGTCGCGGCCGAGGACAACTCCTGCGCAGAGAGCCGCACGATCACCGATCCTGCCTTGACGTAATCCCCTGCATCGAAATTGACCGCAGCCACGCGGCCCGATACCTGGGCCGCGACGGTGGACTGCTTGACGGCCTCGACGGTGGCTTCGGTACTGTAGCCCGTATCCGTCATTTGATAATTCACAGTGGCGGTGGTGAACGGCAGCGCAGCCCAGACGGGTTGCGCAATGAGCACGGTACAGGCCAGTAGGCAGGCGAGCTTAGACACTGACGCATCTCCAGGAAAATCAAACATTAGTATAATCTAATATATTATTTAATTCAATAACTTGTGTTTGGCGTTGTGGCGTGTTTCTTCTCTGCGTTCCCGTGGTGGGGGCGGAAGGAAATATAAGCTTAGCCCGTCTCGCTGCAGAGGATACGGCCCGATCTGCTCAGGCACTTCGCTTCTTCTTGCGGGCCGTCGCCAGAGATGGAATGTCGTGTGCCATATGCAAGGGGGCCACGAGCGGCGGCTTGGAGCCGCCCGTGATGTCCGACAGACGATAAAAATCCAGCGTGGCCAGGAAACTTTTGCGTGCCTCGATCAGGATGGATTTCAGGGCGCATGCCGGCAGCATCGGACAATTCTGGTGTTCGGCGCTGAAGCATTCCGCGATATCCATGTTGTCTTCGGTGTCCCGTACCAGATCGCCCACGTTGATCATGTCCGGCGGTCTGGCGAGCCGCATGCCACCGCCCTTCCCGCGCACCGTCACGATATAGCCGCATTGCGCCAGGCGATGTACCACCTTCATCAGATGGGTGGACGGGATGTCGTACTCATGCGCAATGTCGGCAATGGTCGCCAGGCCGTCCGGGTGGCGCGCCAGATAAATCATCACGCGCAGGGAAAAATCCGTGAATTTGGTCAGCCGCATGGCATCTCCTTCGGTCTGCGTTATGCCATGTGGCGTTGTGCGGGTTGTTCCGAGTGGCTTGTCATTATATCTGGCCGCGTCTGGCCCCGTGTCCGGCCCCGGATTGGCACTTTATAACCATTAGAAAATCGAAGGCCGGGTCCTTGTCATATGACATTCATTAAGATATATTTCACATATATCTTTTAGGGGAGGCCATATGAACAAAGGATTTCACCGTCGAATCAGCATTACCCGCGGCGCGGCCCTGTTGTGTCTGGGGGTGGCTTTGGGTCATCCCATGCCAGGGTATGCCGACAAGCGCACGTTCGAGATGACGATCGAGGACACCAAGATCACGCTGGTCGACAAACAGCAATTCCATACCTTCGCTTTCAACGGCCAGGTACCGGGACCCCTGATCCACGTCAAGGAAGGCGATGAGCTCACCGTCAACGTCAACAACCTGACCACGCTGCCGCACACGATCCACTGGCACGGCATGCTGCAAAAGGGGACCTGGCGCATGGATGGCGTGCCGGACACCACGCAGGCTGCGATCAAGCCTGGCGATACCTTTACCTACAAGTTCGTCGCCGAGCCATCCGGGACCATGTGGTATCACTGCCACGTCAACGTCAACGAGCACGTGGCGATGCGCGGCATGTGGGGGCCCTTCATCGTCGATCCGAAAACGCCGAGGCCGATCGAGAAGAAGGTGACGAAGGACTACATCCTGATGTTGTCCGACTGGGCGTCGAAATGGGCTTTCAAGCCAGGCTACGGCGGCGTCCCGGGGGATGTGTGGGATTACTTCACGCTCAACGGCAAGGCGTTTCCCGATTCGCAGCCGCTTCGGGTGAACAAGGGCGACGTGGTACGGATCCGCCTGATCGGCGCGGGCGAACTGACCCATTCCATCCATATCCACGGCCACGTCTTTCAGGTGGCCTTCAAGGATGGCCGTCCATTGCCCATGCCCTACGAGGCGGACACCATCATGGTCGGCCCGGGCGAACGCTACGACCTCATCCTGACCGCGGACAATCCCGGCCGCTGGATGGTGCATGACCACGTCGATTCCCACACGATGAACGGCGACAAGCCGATGGGCGGCCTGATGACGGTCATCGAATACAACGAAATCAACCGCAACGACCCGTTCTACGCCTGGAAAGACAAGGCGTTCGTGCCCGATTTCTATTACGAAGAGTCCCTGAAAAAGCCCTACGGCATGTATGACGCGCCTGCCTTCAAGGGCCAGGCCATTCAATAAGCGAAAGGATCGATGATGAAGTTATCTCTTCTGGCCGCATTGGCCATGGGGCTGGTCGCAGCCCCGGCAATCGCGGCAGACAGTGTCGGGGCCGGCATCCTGAAATCGCAATGCATCAGCTGTCATGCCATCGTAAAACCGGACAACACAAGCCTCGACCGCCTGTGGGAGCGGAAGGGACCGGACCTGTACTACGCAGGCAGCAAGTTCAACCGGCCATGGCTGGAAAAATGGCTGCAGAACCCGGTACGCATCCGGCCGGCCGGCGAGTTGTATACCAAGCATATAAAAGGCGGCGACAAAGAGGATGTCGTGGACGAGTCGACCATGGCGTCTCATATGAAGCTGTCGAAAGCCGATGCCGAAGCGGCTGCCGAGGCGCTCATGGCGCTGACGGGCCCGGCAGATCTGCTGAGCAAGGGCGCGTTCAAGGGCGAGAAGGTGAGCATGTCCATGGGCGCGATGTTCTTCAACAAGCTCCGCGGCTGCGCCGCCTGCCATCAAGCCAAGCCCGGCACTGGCGGTTCCTCGGGGCCTGAGCTCTACACCGCAGGCGAGCGCCTGCAGCCCGATTACATCTACAGCTACATCAAGAACCCGCAGGCGATCGATCCGCACATCTGGATGCCCACGCTCAATCTGGCCGAACCGGATCTGCAGCGGTTGACGGGCTACATCCTGCAACTCAGTGCATCGGAGGGGAAATGAAAATGAATTTCGGTCAACGCGTGCCCGCATTCCTGCAGGCCGGACTGCTCGTGGCCTCCAGCTTCGTGTTCAGCGGCCCTGCCTCGGCAGATGAACCGTACACGCAGGGTGCGCTTCGCAACTACAACACCTACTGCGTTCAGTGCCATGGCGTCAATCGCAACGGCAGAGGGATCAACAGTCGCGATATGTCCGTCCAGCCACGGGACCACAGCGACGCGAAAGGGATGGGCGACATTCCCAACGAGGAAATATTTCACGTCATCAAGGACGGTGGGTTGGCGGTGAACAAGTCGGTACTCATGCCGGCCTGGGGCAACGTCATGAATGACGAGGAAATCAAGGAGTTGGTGGCGTATCTACGCTTTGTCTGCAACTGTGGTTCAGGTAAATAACAAGGAGCTTCAAAATGAAACAAAACAAGATGCTAGGGATGGCACTGGCTGGCGTGGCGGCATTGTCGATGCTGTCATTCCAGGCCGAGGCAAAAACGGTGCAAGTCACGCTGCACGCAACGGAAGTGGATCTGCCGATCGATAACAAGGGCACTATGTACCGCACCTGGACCTTTGACGGCAAGGTGCCGGGCCCGGTGGTGCGGGTCACCGAAGGCGACACCGTCGAGTTCACGCTGATCAACGACAAGACCAACAAGAACTCGCATTCCATGGACTTCCATGCGGCACGACTGGACGTGGTGAAGGACTTCGGGCCCATCAAGCCGGGCGAGGAGAAGCACTACACCTTCACCGCTGATTATCCGGGCGTGTTTTTCTATCACTGCGGCGCCGATCCGATGATCCAGCACATCGCCCGCGGCATGTTCGGGACCATCATCGTCGACCCGAAAGATACCCATGCCATGCCGAAAGCCGATCGCGAATACGTACTGATCCAGTCCGAGCTCTATCCGAATCCGGACGCCAAGGAAGACATGATGCAGAACAAGTGGAGCAACGTCATGTTCAATGGTGGCATCTTCAAGTATGACCCGGTGCACGATCCGGCAGCGACCCGTTGGTTGCAGGCCAAGCCGGGCGAGCGTGTGCGCGTCTACTTCGTCAACGCGGGTCCCAACGAGTTTTCATCCTTCCATCCGATCGCGGGCATCTGGGATGCCGTTTACCCCAGCGGCAACCCGAAGAACGTGGAGCATGGCCTGCAAAGCTTTGTCGTGGGACCGGGCGACGCAGCGACATTCGACCTGATCTCGCCCAAGGAAGGCGCCAATGCGATTGTGACCCACTCGCTGAAGGCCGCCCTCACGGGGGCCATCGCAGTGATCATGTTCAGCAATGATGCCGATCCCAAGATGGGCCACGGCGAGCAGATCCTCGTTCGCTGATTGCAGGAAAGTGATGGGCGGCCGACCCCCCGGGGCATATTGGGGTGAGGGGCCCCAGAGCAAAAGAAGGAACG
>JAIBEL010000066.1 GCA_019459285.1 Rhizobium sp.
GGGATGGCCCTTGCCTGCGCGCCGCGCCTTGCATCCATCGCTTTCTCGCAGCAACGCGGGCCCGAAATCCGTGTTAACACGCCCTAACCAAGCGAACTCAACATGCCTTGCGCATCAGATTTCTGTCTTTCGCTGCCTTCGGCCAGCACTTCGTTGAGGATCTCGCGTGCGCCTTCCTTGTCGCCCATTTCCACATAGGCACGGGCAAGATCGAGCTTGGTGCCGACTTCGTCGAGTTCGAGTTCGTTGTCGCCCGACTCGCCCAGGTCGAGATCGAGGCCGCTGAAATCGAACTTGCTGTCCGGGCCATTATCGTCTTCCAGGCCGAGATCCAGCTTCAACGAGTCGTCCTCCTCCGCAGGCAGATCGATATCCGGCAGGTCGAAGTTCAGGCTCTGGGTATCCGCCTCGACGTAGCCGGCTGCAGGGGATTCAGCCGCCGGCTCGGACGGCATGTCGAAATTGAGGACATGCCCCGCGGATTCGAATTCCAGCGGCGCGTTGTCGGCTACCGGCTCTGGCTCGATTTCAGGTTCGACAGCGGGAGCCGGTTCGATGACGGACTCGGCCGCCGGCTCGCCTACGAAGGCCACGGCCCCACCGGCGATCGCTGCTGTCGCCGCCACCGTTTCCGCCGCGACGGAGGGTGCACTCGACTGCACGCCACCATACAGCGGGTTGGTCGGATCGATGCTGCGGCCCATTTCACAGGCTTTGTCCCACAAGGGGCTCGACTTGCTGCCAAGCGCAGCATAGAGCTCGCCGGCAACCGATTCGAATGCCGAGGTATTGCGGCGCGCCGCGTAGATTTCCAGCAGTTTGACGCGGATTTCGTGACGGTCCGGATTTTTGCTGATGGCTTCCTTGAGGATCTCTTCAGCCTGAGCATCACGGCCGTACGCCATGTATACCTCGGCTTCGGCGATGGGATCCACATCGTGGGTATCGATGGTGCCCAGACCCGCCTGGCTGAAATCGGTCAGGAAAGAAGTGTCGCCGGTATTGACGCTGCCGCCGGATGCAGCACCGATGACCGTGTTCGGGCGCACGTCGCCGCCGCTCATGATGCTGTCTTCAAGGGCGGCGCTGCCGGCTTTGCGGCGGCGCCCGCCACCCGCCATCATCCACCACAGGATGCCACCCAAGCCCAGGGCCGCTACGCCGCCGCCCCAATACAACGGGTCGGCGAGCAGGGGGTCGTACCAGTTCTGAGCCGGTTCGGGACTGGCCGGCGGCGCCTTAACGACAGGCGCAACCGGCGCAGGGGCGGGCGCGGGTTTGGCCGCCTGCGGAGCGGCCGGGGCCGGAGCAGAGGCTGCGGCTTCTTTTTGCGCCTTCTCCTTCATCTCGACCAGCTTCTGCATATCCTGGATCTGTTTTTCCAGCGTAGCCACGCGCTGCCCCGACTCCTGCAGCGCTTTTTCGCGTGCGGTCGCATCCTCTTCCTGAGCGCGCAGTTTTTCCTGCAGCGCCCGGGTTTCATCGGCCTTGCCCGCGGTCGTGGCAGGCGGCGCGGCCTTGGACAGCTTCAGGACGTCCTTCGGCGCTTCGGCTGCCGGCTTGGCGTGATCTTCCACCTTGGGCGTGACCTTGCCGCTACTGGCCTGGCCTTGTGCAGCTTTGGCCGCGGGGGCTGCGCTCACGGTCCCGGCCAGTTTCTGCCGATAGGCACGCCAGTCATCCGCCTGCAGCCTGAGTTCGCGCACGGCATCCTGTTGCGGAATGGCAGCCACTTTGTCGGTGGACGGAACGTCGAGCGTCTTGCCTGCCCGCAAACGGTTCATGTTGCCGTCGAAAGCCTGGGTATTCTCCCGATAGAGGCCAACCAGGGTCTGCTCCAGGCTCACGCCTTCGGGGCGCACGCGGCTGGCAATGCCGATGAGGGTGTCGCCCCGTTTGACTTTGACATGGTCTGCCGCCGTGGCCTTGGGCGCGGCCTTGCCCGCAACGGGAGTCGTCGCTTTCGGGGGTGCTACGGTCGGGGCTGGAACTGGGGCGGGTTTGGCTGCGGAGCCGTTCGACGGCGCCACGGCCGTCACGGGTGCCACCGTCTGTTTTGCCGCGAGACCCGGAGGATCAAGCAGCATGGTGTATTCACGCACCAGTCGTCCCGAGCCCCAATTCAGTTCGACCAGCATATCGATGAAGGGATCGTTCACCGGGCGGCTGGAACTGACTTTCAGGACGGCCTTGCCGTTCGGCTTTTTCTCGACCGTGAAGCGCAGGGACGACAACACCGGGGCAAATTCGACGCGCGCATCGCGAAACGCCTGATCGGAAGCCAGGCTGGCCGACAGGCTGTCGAGTTCGGCCTTGTCTGCCGCGAACAGCTCGATTTCGGCCGCAAGGGGCTGGCCGAGCGCCGAGGTGACCGACAGCTTGCCCAACCCGGCTGCATCCGCCATCAGCGGCACGGCAATCAGGCCGGCAGCCACCAGTTGGGTGGTGAAGCGCTTCAATTTCATCCCGTCTCTCCCTTTCGCCCCGCTGGCGGGGCTGTTGAATCCTTGACGCCACTATTGACGGCTCGTCAGGCGCAATCTTTAGTGCAACAATCGCACCAGCCCTGAACCGGCCGCCCTCAACCCCGTTCGGTCAGGCTTCCAGCAGGATGCGCAGCATGCGGCGCAGCGGTTCGGCTGCCCCCCAGAGCAGTTGGTCGCCAACGGTAAACGCGGTCAGGTATTCCGGCCCCATGTTGAGCTTGCGCATGCGGCCGATCGGCACGGTCAGCGTACCGGTCACTGCGGCCGGAGTCAGTTCGCGCATGCTGAGTTCACGGTCGTTCGGTACCACCTTCACCCACTGGTTGTGGGCAGCGATCAGGCCGTGGATGTCGGCCAGCGGGACATCCTTCGTCATCTTGATGGTGAGCGCCTGCGAGTGGCAGCGCATCGCGCCGACGCGCACACACAGGCCGTCGATCGGGATCGGCTTGTCGCTGCGGCGCATGATCTTGTTGGCCTCGACCTGCGCCTTCCATTCTTCCTTGGACTGGCCGGACTCGAGCGCGACGTCGATCCACGGGATCAGGTTGCCGGCCAGCGGCACCGGCCAGGCATCGACCGGGTAGCGGTCGGAACGGATGAAATCCGCCACCTTGCGGTCGATTTCGAGGATGGCGGAAGCCGGGTCGCCGATCAGGTCCTTCACCTCGGCATGTACTGCGCCCATCTGAGCGATCAGTTCGCGCATGTTGCGCGCACCGGCGCCGGAGGCGGCCTGATAGGTCATCGGCGACACCCATTCGACCAAGCCGGCATCAAACAGCCCGCCCATTGCCATCAGCATCAGCGACACCGTGCAATTACCGCCGACATAGGTCTTGACGCCGTTGGCGATGCCGTCCTGGATGACATTCTTGTTGACCGGATCGAGGATGATGATGGCTTCGTCCTTCATCCTGAGCGTCGAGGCGGCGTCGATCCAGTAACCGTTCCAGCCCGCCGCACGCAGCTGCGGATAGACTTCCTTGGTGTAGTCGCCGCCCTGGCAGGTGATGATGGTGCCGCAGGCCTTCAGTTCGTCGATGCTGCCGGCATCCTTCAGCGGCGGCACGTCACGGCCGATGTCGGGTCCTTTGCCGCCGACGTTCGAGGTGGTGAAGAACACCGGCTCGATGTGATCGAAGTCGCGCTCTTCGCGCATACGCCCCATCAGCACGGAACCCACCATGCCGCGCCAGCCGACCAGTCCTACTTTCATCATGTTCATCTCCAGTTTCAAAGTGAGGCGTGAGGCGTTCGGCGAGAGGCGGTTCACCCCTCACGCCTCACCTCTATCGCCTCACAGATTCTTGACCACCGCGTCGCCCATCTCGGTGCACGACACCTTCTGCGACCCCTCGGTCCAGATGTCGCCGGTGCGCAGACCTTGCGCGATCACCTTCTTCACTGCATTCTCGATGCGATCGGCGGTCGGCAGGTCGGCGAAGGTATAGCGATACATCATCGCCACGGAAAGAATGGTCGCCAGCGGGTTCGCCAGGTTCTTGCCGGCGATGTCGGGCGCGGAACCGTGGATCGGCTCGTACATGCCCTTGTTGTGCTCGTCGAGCGAGGCCGACGGCAGCATGCCGATCGAGCCCGACAGCATCGACGCCGCGTCGGACAGGATGTCGCCGAAGATGTTGCCGGTGACGATGGTGTCGAATTGTTTGGGCGCGCGGATCAGCTGCATCGCCGCGTTGTCGACGTACATGTGGGACAGCGCGACCTCGGGGTAGTCCTTAGACACCTCGATCATCACTTCCTTCCACAACTCGGAGCATTCCAGCACGTTGGCCTTTTCCACCGAACACAGCTTCCTGCCGCGTTTCATCGCGATGCCAAATGCCACATGCGCAACGCGGCGCACTTCGGATTCCGAATACAGCATGGTGTTGAAGCCGACGCGCTCGCTCCCCCCGGTTGGGCTCGGCCGCACCTCGATACCGCGCGGCTGGCCGAAGTACACGTCGCCGGTCAACTCGCGCACGATCATGATGTCGAGTCCGGACACCACTTCAGGCTTCAGCGAGGACGCACCCGCCAGTTCGGGATACAGCAGCGCCGGCCGCAGGTTGGCGAACAGGTTGAGTTCCTTGCGGATGCGCAGGAGGCCGCGCTCGGGGCGCAGCGGGCGGTCGAGCGTGTCGTACTGTGGGCCGCCGACCGCGCCGAGCAGCACCGCGTCGGCCGCGCGCGCGAGTTTCAGCGTGGCTTCCGGCAGCGGATCGCCCGCCGCGTCATAGCCCGCACCGCCGATGGGCGCGGTCTCCATTTCGATTTTCGCGCCATCGGCACGCAGGACTTCCAGCACCTTCACCGCCTGCGCGACGATTTCCGGGCCGATGCCGTCACCCGGCAAGACTGCAATCTTCATTGTTGTGATCCACTAAATAACCAGGGGGCTTCCTGCTTGCGCCGTTCTTCGTATGCCTTGATCTTGTCTGCCTGCAACAGGGTGAGGCCGATGTCGTCAAGCCCGTTCAACAGACGGTGCTTACGCCCCGCATCCACGTCGAACCGGATGCTGTCACCCGTTGGCGTGGTCACCGTCTGCTTGTCCAGATCCACTGTCAGGGCGTAGCCCTCATTCGCTTCGCATTCGCGGAACAGGCGGTCTACCACCGCAGCGTCAAGCACAATCGGCAAGATGCCGTTCTTGAAGCAGTTGTTGTAGAAGATGTCGGCGAAGCTCGGCGCGATGATGGCGTGGACGCCGTAGTCCTCCAGCGCCCATGGCGCGTGCTCCCGGCTCGAACCGCAGCCGAAATTGTCGCGTGCCAGCAGCACCGATGCGCCCTGATAGCGCGGTTGATTCAGCACAAAATCCGGATTTAGCGGACGGTCGTGATTCGACTTGCCCGGCTCGCCGTGATCGAGATAGCGCCATTCGTCGAACAGGTTCGGACCGAAGCCGGCGCGCTTGATCGACTTCAGGAACTGCTTGGGGATGATCGCATCCGTGTCGACGTTGGCACGATCCAGGGGCACGACCAATCCATCCAGCACAGTAAATTTACGCATCACTCGCTCGCCTTCTCCAGTTTCTCGCCACCTTTTTGCATCTTCTCGCCGACCCACTGGCCCGCCTTCTTGACGCCGCGCTCTGTCGCTTCAGCGCCTTTCTGGATGCCACGTTCCGTTGCTTCCGCACCTTTCTTGATGCCGCGCTCCGTCGCCTCCGCACCCTTCTTCACGGCGTCGCCCGTCTTCTGGACAACGCTTTTTTCTTCAGCCCATGCGCCTTGCGCCATCGCCAGCAACACCAATAACCCCAATATTTTCTTCATCATTCACTCCTGGCGGACATCGACGAAATGTCCGGCACACGCAGCGGCGGCTGCCATCGCCGGACTGACCAGATGCGTCCGGCCGCCCTGCCCCTGCCGCCCCTCAAAATTGCGGTTCGAGGTCGAGGCGCAACGCTCACCCGGCTCCAGGCGATCCGCGTTCATCGCCAGGCACATCGAGCAGCCGGGTTCGCGCCATTCGAAGCCGGCCTCGATAAAAATCCTGTCGAGGCCTTCGGCCTCAGCCTGCTGTTTGACCAGACCGGACCCCGGCACCACCATCGCCAGCTTGACGTTGGGCGCGACCTTGCGACCCTTCGCCACGCTGGCGGCCTCGCGCAGGTCCTCGATGCGGGAATTGGTGCACGATCCGATGAAGACCTTGTCGACCGGGATCTCGGCGATCGGCGTGCCGGCCTGCAGGCCCATGTATTCTAGGGCGCGCGTCCAGTCATGGCGCTTGACCTCGCTCGGCGCGTCGGCCGGATCGGGTACGCGGTCGTTGATGGTCGTCACCATCTCGGGCGAGGTGCCCCAGGTGACCTGCGGCTCGATCTGCGCGGCATCGAGCTCGACTACGCGGTCGAAGGTGGCGTCGATATCCGAATGCAGCGTGTTCCACCACGCCACCGCCTTGTCCCATGCGGCGCCCTTGGGTGCATAAGGACGGCCCTTGACGTAATCGATCGTGGTCTGGTCGACCGCCACCATGCCGGCGCGCGCGCCGGCCTCGATCGCCATGTTGCACAGGGTCATGCGGCCTTCCATCGACAGCGCACGAATGGCCGAGCCGCCGAATTCAAGCGCGTAGCCGGTGCCGCCGGCGGTGCCGATCTCGCCGATGATCGCGAGCGCGATGTCCTTGGCGGTGACGCCCTTGCCCAGCGCACCCTCGACTTTCACTAGCATGGTTTTCGACGGTTTCTGCCACAGGCATTGTGTCGCCAGCACGTGCTCGACCTCGGAGGTGCCGATGCCGAAGGCCAGCGCGCCGAATGCGCCGTGGGTCGAGGTGTGCGAGTCGCCGCAGACGACCGTCATGCCGGGCAGGGTCAGCCCTTCCTCGGGACCGATGACGTGGACGATGCCCTGGCGGATGTCGTCCATCCTGAATTCGGTGATGCCGAACTCGGCACAGTTGGCGTCGAGCGTTTCGACCTGCAGGCGCGAGATCGGGTCGGCGATACCCTGGCTGCGGTCGGTCGTCGGCACGTTGTGGTCGGGCACGGCAATGGCCGCATCCGCGCGACGAGGCGTGCGGTGGGCGAGCTTCAGCCCCTCGAACGCCTGCGGGCTGGTAACTTCGTGCACCAGATGGCGATCGATGTAGAGCAGCGTGGTGCCGTCGGCTTCGACGTGGACGACATGGGCGTACCACAGTTTCTGGAATAAGGTTTGACCGGACATGCGGAATGGGGCGATACGACGCGTAAAACGTCGATTATTTCATAGCTTGGGGGCCGCTGGCACGGGATTTGTTTCGCCCCAGACCGCGTAGACCACCCAGGCCAGCGCCGCGCTCGCGGCGGCAAGCGTAAAGGTCCAGGCCGACCCCAGCGATTCCCAGGTCACCCCGCTGGCCAGGCCGCCGATCGTGCCGCCGATTCCGTAGGACAGGCTGGTGTAGAGCGCCTGCCCGCGCGCCTGGTGACGGCCGCGGAAATGCTGGTGAACGAGCGCCACGGCCGAGGCATGAAAGGTGCCGAAGGTGAAGGCATGCAGCGTCTGAGCACCCCACACCAGCCAGGCCGATTCCACGCCCCAAGCGATCAGCAGGAAGCGCAGCACCGCCAGCGCGAAGCTCGCCAGGATCAGCCGACGCGGCGTCACCCGCGCAAAAATGTGCGGAATGGCCAGGAAGATGCCGATCTCGCACAGCACGCCCAGCGCCCACAACCAGCCCACGGTGGACTTGTCGTAGCCGTGATCGACCAGATAGATCGAATAGAAGGTGTAGTAAGGGCCGTGCGTCACGGCCATCAGCATGCAGGCCGCCAGCAGCGACGCCACGTCGGGACGCTTGACGACATCCCACACCGAGTGATGGTCGGTAGCGTGCGGCAGGATATCGGCCTCGGGAATCACCCGCGCAAACGCCAGGATGCCCAGCATCACCGCCAGTACCGCCCACGGCAGCCAGCCGATCGCCACATGATCGAAGGCGTAGCCCAGCCCCACCACCATCAGGATGAAGCCGACCGACCCCCACAGGCGGATGCGGCCGTAGGTGTCGGTGCGCTCGCCCAGATGCGACAGGGTCATCGCCTCGACCAGCGGCAGCGACGCGCTCCAGAAAAAGCTCAGCGCCGCCATCACCGCGAACATCCACCAGAAACTGCTGCCGAAAAACACGCCGCCGAACACCAGCACGCTACCGAGCGCCGCGATCTGCACGATCGTCGTCCGGCGCCCGGTACGGTCGGCGATATGCCCCCAGATGTTGGGCGCAAAGATCCGCATCACCTGCAGCAGCGACATCAGCACGCCGATCTCGAAGGCATTGAACGCCAGCGAGCGCAGATAGAGCCCCCAGAACGGCGACATGGCGCCGACGAAGGCGAAATAAAAGAAGTAGAAACCGGACAGGCGCCAGTAAGGGAGATTGGGCATGAACTCTAACTGCCGCGGACGCGGCCAAAATGCAGCGCGCATTATGCGGCCACGGCCAGGCGGTCGAAAGCTTCAAGCACACGCTTTCAATACATACCCTGTATTGAAAGCGTGATCGGGCACGGTGCGACGATCCGGTACTCGCCCCGTGCCAGAAAACTTATTTCAGGATGAAAGTCAGCTTCATCCTGACGCCGTAAGCGACGATCTTGCCTTTCTTCACTTTCACGCTTTGGTCCATGATCCAGGCGCCAGTGATGTTTTCCAGCGATTCGGCCGCCTTGGCTACCCCCTGCTTGATCGCGTCTTCGAACCCTTTCTCGGAACTCGCCGAGATTTCGATGGTTTTTGCAATGCTCATGACCGTCCCCTTCCGCTTCGACAGGCTGAATGTGACTTCAGCCTATCAACTTGCCGCAGGATTCCAACTGCAAAATCGGCCTATTTCATCGCCGAACGCAGCTTGATTGTCTCGCCGGCTATCGCAAACACCCCATTGCCCCGATGGTGCAAGGTCTGCGGGTTCTTGACTGCGGTATCGACCCAGGCCCGCACCACTTCGAGAACGAAGAAGTTGTAACGATTCACCAGCCGCGTGTCGGCCACCCGGCATTCGAGGCTGGCATAGCATTCGGCGATCAGCGGTGCCTTCACCTCCGAAGCCTCGACCGCAGTCAGGCCGAATCGGGCGAACTTGTCGACTACCTCGCCGGAGCAGTTGCCGACGCCTACCACCTGTTTCGCCATGTCCTGTGTCGGAATGTTGATCGCACATTCCTTCGTGGCCCGAAGCGCATCGAAAGAGGCATTACGCCCGCTGATCACGCAGCCGATCAACGGCGGCTCGAATTCCATCATGGTGTGCCACGACATCGTCATGATGTTGGGCTTCCCTTTGCGGCGGGTCGTCACCAGCACCACCGGCCCCGGTTCCAGTAGGCCGTAGACCTTGGACAACGGATAGGATCGTTTTGACATGATGGAACGCCTCACCGGAACCGGATCTTTTCAGCTTAGTCCGTCCGGCCCGCCTGTCACAAATTGCCACGTTCTGGAACGGCCTGGACACAGACTGGCCACATAGCCTCCCTACCATGCACATACCGCTTGCACTCACCCGCATCCGGATATTTCAATCTCAATAGGAGTGACTCATGAAGCACATCGCACATGCCCTGGTTTTCGGCTCCCTTGCCGCCCTGTTCTCGGTTTCGGCGCTGGCCGACCACAACAGCCCCATGGGCGCAGGCTGGGCCAACATGCCGAATGACATCCACAACACGCAGATCGAGGACGACCTCAGCGGCGCCGAGTTCAGCGACTTCGTGCGCCAGGGCGCCGGCGCCGATACGGTGAACCGCTACCTGGACACATCTACCCTGCAGTCGGGTACGGGCAGTAGCGCCACCGCAAGCGGAGGCGGCCGTCGCTGACCGGACCAGCGCGCGAATCACTGCAGCCTGCCAACGAGACCATGCCCTAAAGGGCATGGTTTTTTTATGGGTGTCTGGGGGGCGTGCCATCCCGATTACCCCAGGCATTCTCATGCGAAGCCACCCGGCCGAAACGCGCCTTGTATCCCAAGGAGGCCTGTCCTAGTTTTAAAGGACATCCTGCAAGCCTTCGAAGGAGAAGACCATGCTGCACGAATCCGCCGACATCAATCATCTGATGCGGGAAACCAAACCCAATCCCGACTTTCCCGACGCCCCGATGGAATGGACCCGGGACGATGCAACGCACATCGCTCGCGAGGAAGGTCTGGCACTCACCGAAGACCACTGGAACGTGATTCGCGCCCTCCAGCACTATTACGCGCAACACGCCGACGACACCGTCATCAATCTGCGCGATCTGCACGACGCCCTGGACGAGCGCTTCCACTCTCAAGGTGGCGTGAAATACCTGTACACCTTGTTTCCCGGCGGACCGATCGCGCAAAGTTGCCGCATAGCCGGCCTCAAGGCGCCATACATCGCCACGGACCCCAGCTTCGGCAGCGTGGCCTGAGGCGCGATCCACCGCACACCGCTTCCATTCGCCGCTGACGGGAAATCATCCGCAACACCCGCCTGGCCGGTTGCTGCCTCCTCTGTCCACATCCACGAGGAATGCCGTGGAAGACCGGGCGCCATGCAGACCGGTACGCCCCTATGCCCCTACGCCAGGAGGCCGGCACCTCGCTCGCGACGTTTCCCAAGTGCTTGATCAAACGCACAAATAGACACATACTTCGCGCCACATACAGCTGGGTTTCCTTTTCTGATCCTTTGCACGATTCTGACGCCAGGCATAGAACCCCCTCTGTGGCTTCCACATCCCATCCATCGCTGATCGACCTGCAGGATTTGCAACTGGACGACGCGCGTGCGTTGCTGGAACACGCGGGGCAAGACAGCGGCCCGGCAAGCGACGAACCGCCGCTTGCCTATCTGCAGCGCGTGATCAATGGACTGTGCGAACTCTCGCTCAAGGATCCCCTGACTGGCCTGGGCAACCGAAGGCACTTCATCGCGACGCTCGAACGCGCAATCGAGGTGGTGGCCCGTTCCGGCGAATCCATCCTGCTGCTGCTGCTCGACATCGACCACTTCAAGCACATCAACGACACCCATGGCCATCTGGCGGGCGACCAGGTATTGCAGGCCGTCGCCGCCTGCCTGGGCCACTGTGTGCGGCCGATGGACACGGTCGTGCGCTATGGCGGCGAGGAATTTGCCATGATCCTGCCCAACTGCCGGCCCAACTGCGGGCGCGCCGTTGCCGAGCGTGTGCGCCGCACGATCGAATCGTTGTCCATCCCGGCCACACCGCTGGTCAACCTGCATGTCACGATCAGTATTGGCGGCGCCTATGCGCCGGAATGGGTGCGCTCCACCACCGATTTATGGATCGAGCGCGCCGACCAGCAGCTCTATCGCGCCAAGGCCGACGGACGCAACCAGGTGTTTCTCGATTTGCCGCATGAAATTTCGGTCAGCGCCGAGGAAAAAGGCTTGCTGTTCGGTCATTTCGTCATGGACCAGGCAGCGACGACGCCAGACGGCGCACCTGACGGCGCAGGTCACGGGGGCCATTCCACCCATCGAGTCAACGCATGAACGACCTGCTTACCCCTCCCCTTTCCGACAAGCCGGATACAAGCCGTCTCCCGCTCAAGCCGCTTGGCAAGGTCATCGCCGTCACCAGCGGGAAAGGCGGCGTCGGCAAGACCTTCATCTCGGCCAATCTCGCTGCCGCCCTGGCCCAGCGTGGGAACAAGGTCCTGGTGCTCGACGCCGACCTCGGACTCGCCAACCTCGACGTGGTGCTCAATCTCTATCCCAAGATCACCCTGCATGACGTGTTCACCGGCAAGGCCAAGCTGGAAGAAGCCGTCCTGCAGGCACCGGGCGGGTTTTCGGTCCTGCTGGCGGGGTCCGGCCTGGTCGAATATTCACGGCTCACCCCCGAGGTACGCAACGAGTTCCTGCGCATCATGAGCAGCCTGGTGCCGAATTACGACATCGTATTGCTGGATACCGGCGCCGGGATTTCAGATGTCGTGCTGTTTGCCGTCTCGCTGGCCTCCGAGGTCCTGATGGTCGCCACCCCCGAACCGACCTCGCTCACCGATGCCTACGCCACCATCAAGGTGCTGGTGGGGCAACAGCAGCGACAAACCGTGCGCATCGTCGTCAACCAGGCCTCCCGTCCAGGCGCGGGGCTGCCGATCACTCACCAGCTGCAGCATGTCCTCGACCGTTTCGTCACGACCGTGACCGGTCATCCCATCCACCTGATTCACATGGGGGACATCCCGATCGATCCCGAGGTCCGCCAGGCCGTAATGCGACGCCAGCTGCTGATGCAAAACGCCCCCGGATGTCCGGCGGGACAGGCCATCGCCCAGCTTGCCACCCGGCTGGAAAAAACCGTCATGCCCAAGCTGGCCTAGCCTCGTCGCCCCGCGATTGCCGGACTCAGGCAATCGCGGGGCCGGCCTTAACCAGCGCCATC
>JAIBEL010000003.1 GCA_019459285.1 Rhizobium sp.
GACAGGCAAACCGACCACGCATATTCCTACGACTCAGTCCTGCGACACCTGTCACAAGACCAGCGCCTGGACACCTGCGACTTTCAGCCACACCGGCGTCGCGCCTGGCACGTGCGCAACTTGTCACAATGGCACGACTGCAACCGGCAAGCCGACCACGCACATCCCCACGACCCAGTCCTGTGACACTTGTCACAAGACCAGCGCGTGGACGCCTGCCACCTTCAGCCACACGGGCATTGCGCCGGGCACCTGCTCGACCTGCCACAACGGCACCACTGCGACGGGCAAGCCGACCACGCACATTCCTACGACTCAATCGTGCGACACCTGCCATCGGACCAGCGCCTGGACGCCCGCGACTTTCAGCCATACGGGCATTGCCCCCGGCACGTGCTCGACCTGCCACAACGGCACGACCGCGACAGGCAAACCGACCACGCATATTCCTACGACTCAGTCCTGCGACACCTGTCACAAGACCAGCGCCTGGACCCCGGCTACCTTCAGCCACACCGGCATTGCCCCCGGGACGTGCTCGACTTGCCACAACGGCACGACTGCAACGGGCAAACCCACGACCCACATACCGACTACGGCATCCTGCGATACCTGCCACAGGACGACGGCCCCGTTTACCACTGCGACCATGAATCACAGTGCGGTTATCAGCGCTACCTGCGAGTCGTGCCACAACGGGGCGTACACGTCTTCCGGGGCGCAGGCCAAACCGATCAATCACATTCCGACGGCCTTGGTGGGCGGCAAGGACTGCAAGGCCTGTCATACCAGTACTGCCAGTTGGTCGACCATGAAGATGGACCACAACAACATTCTGACCGGTTGCAAGACCTGTCATGCGAGCGGCACCAGTTACCTGGGCAGCATGGAGAAGAAGAGCGTGACCCATCAGTCGAAAACGGCCACCGATTGTTCCCAATCCGGCTGCCATCGACCCTTGGGCAACAAGGGCGTGGCCTACGTCAAATGGGATTAAGCCACTTGCCACTTATTCGTTCGAATTGCCTGGGTGGGCCACCGATCGGCTTACCCGGGGCGCTTTCAGGAATCATGACGGGACAGGCAATGTTTTTTTTAACTACTCGGAAAAAGCTGGTTGCGGCGTTGATCGGTTGCAGCATTCTGGCGATCAGCCCGCAGATGGCGGCGGCACAGATTCTGGAGGAAATCCAGGTTCAACCCGATAATTTCGAAAATGTCATCCGGTTGCAGTTCAATGCCCGGATCCAGTTTTTGCGGGCGGTCAAAGTTGGCAAGACCAATACCATCGTGGTGTATTTCCGGATTCTTCAAGGCGAGGAATCGACGGAAATCAAATCGGTCGAGACCCTCAAGTCAAAATCATTTGATCGGCTTCCCGAAGTGGCGGCGACGCTCTCGCCTCAGGCTTCTTCGGTCAAGAGGCTGACCTTGCAGATCGGGAAAGACAAGCAGGTCGCAGATGGACGGGTGCTCGCCGGAACGGATGGCCGCAGTGTGGACATCATTTTTGGCGACACGGCGAAGCAGTATCAACTGGTCCCGGACGGTAAGCGCTACGCCCTGACATTGCTAAGCTCGACATCCAGGGACGAGGTGAATGGCAAAGTCATCCCTCGCGAATTGCAGGACTATGATGTTTTCACGTCACAGCAGACGCGTGAAGGTCAGACGTTCTATGAACTGAACCTGGGCTATTTCGCCACCTCCGAACAGGCCGAACACGCCCGTGCCGGCCTGCTGTCCCAATTCCCGCAGGCCGAAATAAGCGATCTGCGCAAACGCAGGAAAGCCATGCTCAAGGCTGCTTCTGCGAGTGCGAAATCTGAGGTGACGTTGGGAACAGGACAAGCCCCGGTGGCGCTTCCTGACGTGGAAAAACAGGCGGCCATGCTGATGCCGAAGGCGCAGGAAGCCTTGAATGCCGCGAATTACGAGCTGGCCATCGATCTCTTTAACCAGATTCTGCTGTTACCGCCCAACCTCTATTCGCAGGACGCGCAGGAATTGATTGGCGTGGCCCGGGAGCGCAACGGAGAGTTGGCCAAGGCGAGAGCGGAGTACGCGCTGTATCTGAAACTGTTCCCCGAGGGAGCGGGCGCCGAACGCGTGCGCCTGCACTTGGCGGGACTCAAGGCGGAGAACACGTCTGCGGGGGCGATTCGGGCAAAAGCCAGAAGACGCGATGAGCCTGTCATCAAGACCGTGTCCGGCAGTCTTTCGCAATACTATTTCGGCGGCAGCACCCAGACGCAGACAGCTTTCAACACGCCTACCACAGCCGGGACCTCGACGCTTTCGGCCATAAACCAGTCTTCACTACGAACCCATCTCGATTTGCAAGGCCGCTACCGGAATTCCGACGCGGATCAGAAACTGGTTTTCCGGGATGACAACATCGTCAGTTTCATCAAGTCGCGCCCGAGCCTGAATCATGTCCTGTCGGCCTACTATAGCTACAAGGGCCTGGGGAACGGATTCAATGCCACACTGGGTCGCCAGATCGGAACGTCCGGGGGTGTGCTGGGCCGGTTCGATGGTGCGCAGCTTGGCTACTATTTCGCGCCCAAATGGCGAGCCAACGTGGTTGCCGGCGTGCCGGTCGAATTCCCCGCGCTCGGTTCCGATCGAAAATTCTGGGGGGTCAGCCTGGATGGCGACGAACTGACCGAACGCCTGCGCGGCAAGACCTACTATATCGAGCAGTCGGCGGATGGTATCCAGGATCGGCGCGCCGTCGGCCTGGAACTGGGGTTTTACGACATGCGCGGTTCCGTCAGCAGCCTGGTGGATTATGACGTGAGCTACAGCGCGCTTAACATCGGCACCTTGCAGGGAAACTGGCAGACGGAGAAGGGGGGCATGTTCAGTTTCCTGCTGGATTACCGCCGCTCGCCGTTGCTTACCACGTCGGTTGCCCTATACAACGCTGCGGTGACGTCTATGTCGCCTATTCCAACGAGCATCAAACAATTGCTCGCGACCAGTACGGAAGATCAGGTTCGTACCTGGGCGGATAACAGTAGTGCGGTCTCCAAACTGTTCCAGGCGGGATACATCACGCCGCTGAATAAAACCTGGCAGGCAGGAGGAGATTTCAATCTGACCAATACCGGCGCCTTGCCCGGGTCGACCTTGAGCGATGGAACCGTCCTGCCGCCGACGCCGGCCACCGGAAACATTTATGCCTATTCCCTACGGGCCATCGGCTCCGGGCTTTTGATGGCAAACGACGTCAATGTGTTCACCTTGTCCCTGAACAAAGGCAATACCTTTAACGGCCAACTCCTGGCATACAACAACGTCACTCGGCTGGAACGCTGGACGCTTGAGCCTTCGTTGAAGTATTACCAACAGAAAAGCGATCCCGATACCAATCTGGCCCGCTGGACGCCCGAGATTCATCTGACCTATCTGTGGAAGGGCAACCTGTCCCTGGAAGCGGATTACATCTATGAGCATTCGACGACAACCAGCCCTGGCAACAATGAAGTCAGCCAGCAGCATTTCTTCTATGTAGGCTACCGCTGGGACATCTGAGCGGTAGATGCAGCAAAGGCCATCTATGTTGGAAATAATCGGACTGGGTTGTGTGCGTGGTGAACGTCGTCTGTTTGGCAATGTGTCGTTCACCCTGGAACCGGGCGGACTGGTCTGGATCCAGGGCGGCAATGGCAGCGGCAAGACCACGTTGTTGCGTACCCTGTGCGGCCTGACCCAGGCCATGGCCGGCGAGGTGCGCTGGCGTGGTGAACCCATCCAGGCGTGGGGTGAGGACTACCGGCGGGAACTGACCTACATCGCTCATGCCAACGGCCTGAAGGAAGAACTCAGCGCGCAGGAAAACCTCCTTGTCGCCGCGCGCCTTGCCCGTCAGCCTGCCAGTCGCGTTGAGGTTGATGGGGCTTTGCAAGACATGGGACTGGCAGGACGCGAACATCTGCCGGTCAAGTTCCTGTCCCAGGGCCAGCGCCGCCGTGCAGCCCTTGCCCGCTTGAAGCTCGCTCAGCCGCGCCCGCTCTGGCTGCTGGACGAACCCTTCAATGCACTCGATACCCATGCGGTCGCGGGGGTACGGCAAATCATGGAGGACCACCTGACCCGAGGCGGCATGATTGCCTTGACGTCGCATCAGGACGTCGGCGTCCAGGCGGCCGACACCCAGGTGTTGCGGCTCAATGCCTGAGGGTACACGGACATGATGCGAACCCTGGGCCATATCGTCTCCCGTGACATATTGCTCGCCATACGCCGGCGGGCCGACGTGGCGACCACGCTGTTTTTCTTCGTCATCGTTGCCAGCCTGTTCCCGCTCGGTATGGGGCCGGAACCCAAGCTGCTGCGCGCCATGGCGCCCGGCATTCTATGGGTGGCGGCCTTGCTGGCCTCCATGTTGTCCCTGGGCCGGCTGTTCGACGCGGATTATGCGGATGGCTGCCTCGAACAGCTGATGCTGGTACCCGAGCCGCTGGCCCTGGTGGTGATCGGCAAGGTCATGGCGCACTGGCTGATTTCGGGCTTGCCGCTGGTCTTGATTGCGCCGGTGATCGCGCTGCAATTCGACCTGCCGGCCGGTTCGCTCGGTACGTTACTGCTGGCCTTGCTGCTGGGTACGCCGCTGCTGAGCCTGATCGGCGCCATCGGCGCGGCCCTGACGGTGGGTGTGCGCGGTGGCGGCGTGCTGGTTTCGCTGCTGGTATTGCCTCTGTACGTGCCGGTGCTGATCTTTGGTGCCGGGGCGGTGGATGCCAGTGCCACCGGCATGGATGCCAGTGGCCACTTGTCCATCCTCGGCGCACTGCTGCTGCTGGGCATGGTGCTGGCGCCCTGGGCTACTGCGGCGGCTTTGCGAATCTCGCTGGAATGATCGAGGTGTGTCTCCCTATGACTTGCATGGAACGATTTCTGGAATGAAACTGAACTGGTTCAAATACGCCTCGCCTGCCACGTTCTATCCGCTGGCAGGAAAGCTGATTCCCTGGTTTGCGCTGAGCGCGGCCGGGCTCACCCTCGCAGGCCTGTATCTCAGCTTTTTTGTGGCACCCACCGACTTCCAGCAAGGCGAGTCGTACCGCATCATTTTCATCCATGTGCCCGCGGCCTGGATGTCGATGTTCATCTACATCGTGATGGCGGGGTGGGCCGCAGCGGGGCTGATCTTCAATACGCGCCTGTCGTCGATGATGGCGAATGCGCTGGCGCCCACAGGCGCCCTGTTCACGTTCATCGCCCTGTGGACCGGTGCGTTCTGGGGCAAGCCCACCTGGGGAGCCTGGTGGGTGTGGGATGCGCGGCTGACGTCCGAACTGATCCTGTTGTTCCTGTATCTGGGGTTCCTGGCCTTGCATGCCGCGATCGACGACACGCGCCGTGCCGATCGTGCCAGTGCATTGCTGGCACTGGTCGGCGCGGTCAACGTGCCCATCATCTATTTCTCGGTCAAGTGGTGGAACACTCTGCACCAGGGGGCTTCAGTCAGCATGACCATGGCACCCAAGATGGCGGCCACCATGCTGCTGGGCATGCTGATCATGGCGCTGGCCTGCTGGATGTACAGCATTGCCGCGGCGCTGGCGCGGGTGCGCTGCATCATCCTCGAACGCGAGCAGCAGGCCGAGTGGCTCGCAAAACTGACCCAGGAGCCGGCATGAACTGGAAAAGTCTGGGCGACTTCATCGCCATGGGGGGCTATGGCTTTTATGTCTGGGGAGCGTATCTCGTTACGGCCGCCCTCATCACGGCCGAAATTCTTATGCTTCGCCTGCGTCGGCGGGCCGTCGAAAAGGCCCGTCGAATGCAGGCGCTTCTATCCGAACAGGTGAAACATGAAACCACGCCATAAACGTATGGCCCTGATTGCTGCCGGCCTGGCTGCCGTAGGCATCGCGGCCACCCTGGTGCTGAATGCCTTGCGCAGCAACATGGCTTTTTTCTTTACGCCGACCCAGATCGCCGCGCACGAGGCGCCTACCGGTCGCAGCCTACGCATTGGCGGATTGGTGGAAACCGGCAGCGTCCAGCGGGACGGCGTGACGGTGCACTTCATCGTGACCGACACCGCGCATTCGATCCCCGTGACCTATACCGGCATCCTGCCCGACCTGTTCAAGGAAGGAAAAGGCGTGGTGGCCCAGGGTGAAGTGGCTGCCAATGGCGTATTCCAGGCCAGCGAGGTGCTGGCCAAACACGACGAAAACTACATGCCCCCCGAGGCGGCCGAAGCCCTCAAGCGAGCCCAGGCTTCGGGCGAAAGCACCGGCAAGGCGCTGGTCATGGATACGGAAAGCCAAGCCAAATGATTCCTGAAATCGGTCACTTTTCCCTCATCGTCGCCTTCCTCATCGCCCTTGCGCTGACGGTGTTCCCCATCGTCGGCGCACAGCGCGGCATCGCATCCTGGATGGCCATGGCACGACCCGCTGCGCAAGGGCTGTTCGTGTTCATCACCCTGGCCATGACCTGCCTGGCGTATTCCTTTGCGGTCAACGACTTCTCCGTGTTGTATGTCGCCAGCAACTCCAACTCCATGCTGCCATTGCATTACCGGCTGGCCGCGGTGTGGGGCGGCCATGAAGGATCCGTTCTGCTCTGGGTGTTCATGCTGACCTTCTGGATGGTCGCGGTTTCGCTGTTCAGTCGCCATCTGCCGCGCGAAATGGTGGCGCGCATTCTGGGCGTGATGGGTTTCATCTGTGTCGGGTTCCTGCTGTTCATTCTGCTGACGTCCAATCCCTTCGAGCGCCTGCTGCCCGCCGCGCCGGACGGCCGCGACCTCAATCCGCTGCTGCAGGATCCCGGCATGATTTTCCATCCGCCTATGCTCTACATGGGCTATGTCGGGTTCTCCGTGGCCTTTGCCTTTGCCATTGCCGCGCTCCTGGGCGGCAACCTGGACGCGGCCTGGGCGCGTTGGTCGCGGCCGTGGACCCTGGTGGCCTGGGTGTTTCTCACAGTGGGTATCGCGCTCGGCAGCGCCTGGGCCTATTACGAACTCGGCTGGGGCGGCTGGTGGTTCTGGGACCCGGTCGAAAACGCCTCCTTCATGCCCTGGCTGGTCGGCACCGCGCTGATCCACTCGCTCGCCGTGACGGAAAAGCGCGGCAGTTTCAAGAACTGGACCGTGCTGCTCGCCATCTTTGCCTTTTCCCTGTCGTTGCTGGGCACCTTCCTCGTGCGCTCGGGGGTGCTGACCTCGGTCCATGCCTTCGCCACCGACCCCAGGCGTGGCATTTTCATCCTGATTTTCCTCGCCGTCGTGACCGGGGGATCGCTCCTGCTGTTCGCCTGGCGCGCGGCCAAGGTTGGCCTGGGCGGGCGCTTCGACCTGGTGTCGCGCGAATCCATGCTGCTCGCCAACAACGTCATTCTGGTTGCGGCGGCCGGTTCGGTGCTGTTGGGTACGCTCTACCCGCTGGTGCTGGACGCGCTGGGGCTGGGCAAGATCTCGGTCGGCCCGCCTTACTTCGACAATGTGTTCGCCCCGCTCATGGCCCCCGCCATTTTCCTCATGGGGGTGGGCCCCTTTGCCCGCTGGAAATCCGCCAGCCTGCCTGAACTGGCCGTGCGTTTGCGCTGGGCCTTCGGGATCAGTCTCGTCAGCGCTTTGCTGCTGCCTTTCGTACTGGGACGCTGGTCCCCCATGATCAGCTTTGGCCTGTTGCTTGCCCTGTGGGTGTTCGCCACCACCGCACTCAACCTGTGGACCCGGGTCAAACCGACCCTGGGCTCCTCGGTGCTGCAGCGGCTGGGCACCCAGTCGAGAAGCTATTACGGCATGCTGCTAGCGCACCTCGGCGTCGGCGTGTTCATCGTGGGTGTGACCCTGGTCAAGGGCTACCAGATCGAGAAGGACGTGCGTATGGAGGTTGGCGACACGGCCACCATCGGCAGCTACCAGTTTGTATTCAAGGGCGTGACCGACACGCCCGGCCCCAACTACATGGCCTCGCGGGGCGCCATCGAAGTACTGAAAAACGGCCGGACGGAGCGCACCCTGACGCCGGAAAAACGCATGTATTTCGCTACGCAGATGCCCATGACCGAGGCGGCCATTGATCCCGGCCTCACTCGTGACCTGTATGTGTCGCTGGGCGAACCGGTCGAGAACGGCGCCTGGGTGGTGCGCGTGTATTACAAGCCTTTCGTCGACTGGATCTGGGGTGGTTGCCTGGTCATGGCACTGGGGGGCGCAATGGCGCTATCCGATCGGCGTTACCGCATGGCGCGCCGCAGGGAACACGCTGCACTGGCTGCCCGCCTGGCGGAGGCCGCATGAAGGCGCGCTACCTGATTCCCCTGGCGATTTTCATTGCCATGCTGGTGTTCCTGGGCGTGGGCCTCAAGCTTGATCCGCGCGAGGTGCCTTCGCCGCTCATCGGCAAGCCTGCGCCTGCGTTTCGCCTGCAGACGCTCGATACGCCGCCCCGCGCGCTGTCTTCTGCAGAAATGCGCGGCCAGGTCTGGCTGCTCAATGTGTGGGCATCGTGGTGCAGCGGCTGCCGCGAGGAGCACCCGGTTCTGGTCGAGCTCTCCAAGACCCGTGCCGTGCCGATCTACGGGCTGGACTACAAGGATCAGCCGGACGATGCCCGCCGCCTGTTGAGCAGCTTCGGCAATCCCTATGTCGCCAGCGTATCCGATCTGGATGGGCGGACCGGCATCGAGTTCGGCGTGTACGGCGTGCCGGAGACCTTTGTCATCGACAAGGCCGGCATCATCCGCTACAAGCAGATCGGCCCCATTACGCCCGATGTGTGGCGCGACACGATTCTTCCGCTGGTGAAAAAACTCAATGCTGCATAAATTCCTTATCCCGCTTTTGCTCGCTGCGACGCTTTCCCCGGCATTCGCCAAGGAAGCCGCGCCTGCATCGACCGATCCCGTGGCCGAGGCGCGACTGATGACACTCGCCAGCGAATTGCGCTGCCTGGTGTGCCAGAATCAGACGATTGCCGATTCCAATGCCGATCTGGCCGTCGACCTGCGCAACGAGATACGCGAAAAGATCGAGTCGGGCATGAGCGATGCCGAAATCAAGGACTTCATGGTTGCCCGCTATGGCGACTTCGTGCTGTATCGCCCGCCGCTCAAGAACACCACCCTGTTTCTCTGGGTCGGGCCCTTCCTTTTGCTGGCAGTGGGCGGCGGCATTCTGTATTTCACCCTGAAACAGCGCCGGCAGCGCGCTGCCGAACCCGAATTGAGCCGCGACGAACAGGCGCTGGCTGAATCCCTGCTGCAAACCGACCAAACCAAGGAAACAACATGACCGGCTTTTTTATCGTGATCGGCATCCTCATCGCACTGGGACTGGCCTTCGTGCTGCCTGCGCTGGTCAAACAGCGTGGCGAGGACGACCGGAATGTGCGCGCGCAGGCCAATGTGCTGATCTACCGCGATCAGCTCAAGGAACTGGATGCCGACCTGGCAAACGGCACGCTCAGCGCGGAACAGCATGCCGCGGGGCGGCGCGAACTGGAGAAGCGTGCGCTGGAAGATACCTTGGCCGCCGTCAGCGAAGCGACACCACCACAATCCCAGCGCGCCGCCTGGGCGCCGATCGCGCTGGCGCTGCTGATCCCCGCTGGCGCCGTGGGGATGTATCTCAAGCTGGGTACGCCCCAGGCCATCGCGCCTTCAGACATGGCGCCGCAGGCGGCGGCTGCGCCGGCCAGCGCTCAGGCTCAGGGCGGCAGTCCGCACAGCACGTCCTTCGACGCCATCCGGGCCATGGCCGATAAACTCGCAGCCCGCCTCAAGGACAACCCGGACGATGGCGCAGGCTGGGCCATGCTGGCGCGTTCCTACAATGTGCTGGGGCGCTTTGCCGAAGCCTCCGATGCCTATTCGAAGGCGGAAAAACTGCTGCCGCCCGACGCCCAGCTGATGGCCGATCATGCCGATGCACTCGCCATGTCGCAGGGACAGAAACTCGACGGCGAGCCGCTGGCGATGCTGCAGCGTGCCCTGAAAATCGATCCGGCCAACCTCAAGGCGCTGGCGCTAATGGGAACCGCCGCTTTCGACAGGAAGGATTACAAGGGCGCGATCGGTTACTGGGAAAAAGTGGTGCGGACGGCACCCGCCGACTCCGAATTCACCCAGTCGCTGCAAGCCAGCCTGGACGAGGCACGTGCCCTGGCTGCAGGCCGTACGCCGCCCGCTGCGCTGCCCAGCATCAATTCGGATGCAGCCGAGGCGCCGGCGCCGGCTGCCGCCAACGGAGGCCAGGTCAGCGGGCAGGTCAAACTGACACCGGCGCTGGCGGCCAAAGTGTCGCCCGGTGACACCCTGTTCATCTTCGCCCGGGCAGAAAACGGCCCGCGCATGCCGCTGGCCATCCTGAGCCTGAAGGCCGGCGACCTGCCTGCCCGCTTCAGTCTGGATGACTCCAGTTCCATGGCGCCGGGCATGAAGCTGTCGGCTTTCCCTTCGGTCATGGTGGTGGCACGCATTTCAAAAAGCGGCAACGCCAGTGTGCAAAGCGGTGATCTCGAGGGCCGCGTGGGCCCGCTCAAGCCGGGCACGCAGGATATTCAGCTCAATATCGACAAGGTGATTCCCTGAACGTCAGGGACACGCACTATTTCAGCAGGATAAGCGCCAGGCTCAGAACCGCCAGACCGATCGCGCCAGCCAGCAGCCAGGTATTGCGCGCCTGCTGGACGGCGATGCGTTCGAGCCGGGTTTCGAGTGCATTCGAGTCGTCGTTGCGCGACAGGTAGGTATGGGCCAGCCGCGGCAGCTGCGGCAGCAGCACCGCCCACTTCGGTGCCTCGGCTTGCAGGTTCTTCACCAGCGCACGCCAGCCCATCTGCTCGTTCATCCAGCGTTCGAGAAAAGGCTTGGCGGTTTTCCACAGATCGAGTTCAGGGTCGAGCTGTCGACCGAGCCCCTCGATGTTGAGCAGGGTTTTCTGCAGCAATACCAGCTGCGGCTGGATTTCCACGTTGAAGCGGCGCGAGGCCTGGAACAGCTGCAGCAGCACGCGGCCGAATGAAATGTCTTTCAATGGGCGGTCGAACACGGGCTCGCACACCGCGCGTACCGCGGCCTCGAGTTCGTCGATGCGGGTGTCGGGCGGCACCCAGCCGGACTCCAGGTGCGCCAGCGCCACGCCTTTGTAATCACGGCGGAAGAAGGCGAGAAAATTGCGCGCGAGGTATTGCTTGTCGACCTCAGTCAGCGTGCCCATGATGCCGAAATCCAGCGCGATGTATTGCTCGGAACCCGGGCGCACCAGAATATTGCCGGGGTGCATGTCGGCGTGGAAGAAGCCGTCACGAAACACCTGGGTGAAGAAGATTTCGACGCCGGTGGCGGCGAGTTTGGGGATGTTGACGCCCGATTCGCGCAGGCGCTCGATCTGGCTCACCGGGATGCCGTCCATGCGGTCCATCACCATGACGTCGCGACCGCAGTAATCCCAGTACACCTCGGGCACCTTCAGCATCGGCGAATCCTTGAAATTGCGCCGCAGCTGCGAGCAGTTGGCGGCTTCGCGCATCAGGTCGAGCTCATCGCCAAGATGTTTCTCGAATTCGCTGACGACTTCGCGCGGGCGCAGCCGCTTGCCGTCGGCGAACAGTTTCTCCACCAGGCCGGCGGCGGCATAGAGCAGCGAGACGTCGTGTGCGATCACGGGCGCGATGCCGGGGCGGAGTACCTTCACGGCGACGGCGGTACCGTCACCCCCTGAAGGGGGTGAGTGCAGGCGGGCGAAATGCACTTGCGCCACCGAGGCGGACGCGACCGGCGTGGCGTCGAATTCGGCGAATACGTCGGCCAGCGGTTTTTTATAGGTCGCCTCCAGGGTGGCAATGGCCTCGGCCGAAGGGAAAGGCGGCACCCGATCCTGTAACTTGGCGAGTTCGTCGGCAATGTCGAGCGGCACCAGATCGCGTCGGGTGGAGAGCATCTGGCCGAATTTGACGAAGATCGGCCCCAGCGCTTCCAGCGCACGGCGCAGGCGTACGCCGCGCGGTTCGTTGAGCGGCCGCCAGAACAGGGTGACGCGCACCAGCCAGCGCAGCGGACGCACCCGTTCATGGCCGAGAAAGAATTCTTCCAGCCCGTAGCGCAGGCCGATGCTGAGAATGCGGGCGAGGCGCACCAGTTTCATGCGTCGCGCGTTTCCAGCCGCCGCAGCCGGGCATCCAGCCGTGCCGTGTCGTCGGCCAACCCGTCGACTGCCTGGTTGAAGCGCGCGACGTCGACGCCGCGCGCCATCAGCTCGACTTCCTCGACCAGATATTCGCTCGCATTGTGGCCCAGTGCCGAGAAAGCATGGGCGATACCGGCGAGGGCGTCGCGGCCGATCGTGTTCAGTCTGTGTGCGGCAATGTCGCCAACCAACGGCGCCAGGTCGGCCTCGACATCCCAATCCAGGTGCTTGAAGACGCGGTCGAGCGTGGCGAGCAGGGCCGGGTCGCCGGTGTAGTCGGCGTCGCGCAGCGCATCGCGGCCGAAAAACGGCAGGCGGGCGACGAGCGCGGGGGTGGGACGGATGACGGCGTCGGGGGTATCGACCACCGCTTCGGAAAAGCAGCCGTCGTCGGCGATGCGGAAATCGAATTGCTTGAATGCCAGGTCGAAGCGCACGCTCGCACCGGCGTGTCTGACCAACGCCTCGGCCGTACCGGGCGACTGCCGCAACAGATGGTTGAGGCTGCGTTCGAAAAGGCTTTCAGCGATCAAACCTTGAAGCCTTTATGCAGTGCGACGACACCGGCTGTGAGGTTGTGATAGCTGACCTTGGCGAAGCCGGCGGTCTCCATCATCGCCTTGAGTTCTTCCTGGCCGGGGTGCATGCGGATCGATTCGGCCAGGTACTGGTAGCTGGCGGCGTCCTTGGCGACGAGCTTGCCCATCAGTGGCAGCAGCTTGAAGGAATACAGGTCGTAGGCGGACTCCAGCGGCTTCCATACCTTGGAAAATTCCAGTACCAGGAGGCGGCCGCCGGGTTTCAGTACGCGGTTCATCTCGGCCAGCGCCTGATCCTTGTGCGTCATGTTCCGCAGGCCGAAGGCGACCGATACGCAGTCGAAATAATCGTCGGGGAATGGCAGCCGCTCGCCATCGCATTGGATGGCGGGTGGCGTCCTGCCCTCGTTGAGCATGCGGTCGCGGCCTTCGCGCAGCATCGAGAAGTTGATGTCGGTGAGCAGCACCTGGCCGGTGTCGCCGACTTCCTTCAGGAACAGCCGGGTGAGGTCGGCGGTGCCGCCGGCGACGTCGAGCACCTTCATGCCCGGCCGCAAACCCGCCTGCGCCACGGCAAAGCGCTTCCACAGCCGGTGCAGGCCAGCCGACATGAGGTCGTTCATGACGTCGTATTGGGCGGCGACGGAATGGAAGACCTCGGCCACTTTGGCGGCTTTTTCGGACTCGGCGACCTGCTGGTAGCCGAAATGGGTGGTTTTATCCATGGCAGAGGGGGTGAGCGGAGTCAGCCAGGGATTCTACCAGCGCACGGGCGGACGCGGATTTGAAGGGGGCTGGCGGTGTCATAAATCAGTCATACTGCTGTCATAGTATGGCCACCATCAAAACAAGGTTGGAATCACATGGCTGCCAATATTTTGCTGGTCGAAGACGAACCCGGAATCCAGGAACTGCTGAAGTTCAACCTGGCGCAGGCCGGCCATCAGGTCACCGCCGCCGGCGATGCCGAGCATGCCCTGAAATTCCTCAAGAACACCTTGCCCGACGTCATCCTGCTCGACTGGATGCTGCCCGGCATGTCTGGCATCGACCTGTGCAAGCGCCTGCGCAGCGACGAGCGCTACCAGCCGATCCCCATCATCATGCTGACTGCGCGCGGAGAAGAGCGCGACAAGGTGCTCGGGCTGGACACCGGCGCCGACGACTACATCACCAAGCCGTTCTCGCCACGCGAGCTGGTGTCGCGCATCAAGGCCGTGCTGCGCCGCCGCGCACCGCAGATGACCGACGAACCGGTGGAGATCAACGGCCTGAAGCTCGATCCCACCAGCCACCGCGTGCAGGGCAAGGGACAGGCGCTGGAACTGGGGCCGACCGAGTTCCGCCTGCTGCATTTCTTCATGACGCACCCCGAGCGCGTCTACTCGCGCACCCAGTTGCTCGATCAGGTGTGGGGCGACGATGTGTTTGTGGAAGAGCGCACGGTCGATGTTCACATCCGCCGCCTGCGCCTGGCGCTGGAGCCGTCCGGCCATTCCGAACTGATCCAGACCGTACGCGGCTCGGGCTACCGCTTTTCGGCCGACGTGGGATAATCCACCCACCGCAGTTTTCAAGCAGGCGAACATGGGTTTCTGGTGGCGTCCACTCAGTGTACTTGCCGGCGTATTGCTGGTGGCGCTGATCTTGTGGGCAGGCTCAGGATGGGTGGCTGCGCTGGGGTTCCTAGCTGGCGTCCAGGCCTTCGTGATGCTGCGCCGCTTGTGGCAGGAATTCCGCCTGGCGCGCTGGCTGGAAAATCCGGACGAAGTGGAACCGCCCGACGCCACCGGCACCTGGGGCGACATTTTCTATCGCCTTCAAAAACTACAGAAACGTCAGAAAGCCAGCCGCGGCCAGCTCACCTCCGCGCTCGAACAGTTCGAACACGCCGCGATGGCCGTGCCCGACGGCATGGTCATTCTCAACCGCAGCGAACAGATCGAATGGTGCAACCCCGCTTCCCGCACCTACATGGGCCTGGACTGCGAGCGCGACCGTGGCCAGTTCATCCGCTACCTGCTGCGGCAGGCGCAGTTCCTGGATTTTCTCGACGCAGCCGATTATTCGCGGCGCCTGGTGTGCAAATCGCCGGTGAATCGCGAACTCATCCTGTCCCTGCAACTGGTGCCGTTTGGCGAATCGCAGAAACTGCTGGTTGCCCGCGACATCACCGATCTCGAGCGCGTCGATGCGATGCGCCGCGACTTCATCGCCAATGTCTCGCACGAACTGCGCACGCCTTTGACCGTGGTCGGTGGCTTTGTCGAAACCCTCGCCGATGCGCCCGACCTGCCTGCCGCCGAGAGCCGCCATTATTTTGACTTGATGCTGGACCATACCCGGCGCATGCAACACCTGCTGGACGACCTGCTCACCCTGTCGCGGCTGGAAAGCGCCGATCACACGCTCAAGGACGAACTCGTCAACGTACCCGAACTGGCGCAGGCTTTGAAGGCCGAGGCGGAATCGCTAAGCCGCGGACGGCACCGGGTCAGCCTGCAATGCCAGAGCGAGGCCTGCTTGAAAGGCAGCCTGCAGGAAATACGCAGTGCGCTGGGCAACCTGGTGTCGAATGCCGTGCGCTACACCCCCGAAGGCGGCGAAATCACCCTGGCTTGGCGCGAGCGCAACGGCGAGGGTGTTTTTTCCGTCATCGATACCGGCGAAGGCATCGCGGCCGAGCATATCCCACGCCTGACCGAACGCTTCTATCGGGTGGACCGCAGCCGTTCGCGCGAAACCGGCGGCACCGGACTGGGGCTTGCCATCGTCAAGCATGTGCTGACCCGCCACGGTGCGCGCCTGGAGATCCAGTCCGTGCCCGGCAAGGGCAGCACCTTCTCTGCCGTTTTCCCTGCTCAGCGTCTTCAACTGCCCGGCGCGGAGAAAAGCGGCACGGTCATTCCGTTTCCCGAACGCGGGCAAGCCGTCGGCTGAGCGTGGTTCTTGGCGCATACGATTCCGCACGTGCTTCAGCGCGTAGCGGATCGGAGTCCTTCAGGGCTTTAGCGCCTTTAGAACCACGGCCTGCCCCTCGCGGGTGGAGCGTGGTTCTTGGCGCATACGACTCCACACGTGCTTCAGCACGTAGTGGATCGGAGTCCTTCAGCGGCTTTGGAACGCTGGCCTACACCAGTGAGTTGAGCGCCGCGGCAAGCTGCACCTCCAGCTCGGCGGGTACCGCGTGAGACGTTTCCCGCAGCTTCTCCCCCCATACCGGATTCGGGAAATGCGGATCGTCCGCAAAACGCGGAATCACGTGCCAGTGCAGATGCGGCACCACGTTGCCGAGCGAGGCGAGATTGATCTTGTCGGGCCGCATCACGTCGCGGGCGGCCTGCTCGGTTTTGCATACCCTCATCATCAAACGCGAGCGCTCTTCAGGCACCAAGTCGGTCATTTCCTTGACGTGGCGGTTGAGGATCACGCGCAGGAAACCGGGGTAATCCGGTTCGTCGGCCAGCACCACGCGGCAGAATTCATCCTGCCACAACACCCGCCCGCCCGGCGCATCGCATAAGGGACAATCAGACATACGTGCTTCCTTGAAACAAGACGCCCCGCATCATGCGGGGCGGGACCAGGCTTGGCAAGCAGCCGCTCAGGCACGGCGGCGTGCCCGCCAGCCCACCAACCCCAAACCGGCCAGCAGCATGAGCCATGCGCTGGGCTCGGGCACGGTAGTAACGTTGTTGGCGTTGCCGGAGGCAAAGCTGGCCGTTGCGCCCTCGGGCAGCGCGATGTTGACGAGGTTCGCGCTGTTGGAGAAGTCGAGGGTGGTGGCGCCGGTCCCGTCTTTGACTGGCGGTGTGCACGTATCTCCAATAGGGAAGGAACAAAAGGACTGCAATCCATCGCCGACCACTGATGCTCCCAGGCCGCCAATCAGGTAGAACGCTTCACCGTAGGTGAAGTTGAGCGTGCCATGTAGGGTGATGTTGACGCTTTGTCCCGAACCGGGAGTAAGAACAAGGTCTGGGGCAGGGAACCCCATGCCCGTGCCACCTCCAAGAGACGGGTCGAGGGCGGGGATCCCTCCACTCGTGGGATCAGTGGGATAAGGCGTGCTGGAGAAAAGAATCGACGTGTCGTTGTAGGGCGATGCGCCGATCAGGTAGCTGGCGATCGGCGTGGCCGCATCCAGTGCCCAAGGCGTGGTATTGATCGCATTGAAGGTCAGTGTGTTGCTGGTGAGCAGGCTTGGATGCACGCTGCTGGCGCCAAGAGTGTAGCTGAGTCCGCCTGCCATGGCGCCGACATCGGCCGTACCACTCAATTGCACCGTGAAGTTCGCAGTGCCCGTGCCGCTGCCGCCGGTGATCGTGACCTGGTCGTACCAGCCCGAGAAACTCCCTGCGCCGAGCACATTAGCGGGCATGGTGCTAGCGCTCGCATAGGCGTGGTTGCTCCCCATGTTCGTGCTGGCCGAAGCCGTATACCCCGGGCCATTAATTTGCGCAGTTGTCCCTGGCGTCGTCGTGGTGTCCAGTAACTGCGTATACGTTGGATCGCTACTGAAAAAATTCGTGCCGAAATCCGCGGCGGCCGAATAGGTTTCGTAAGCGGGCAAACCGGTTGCCCAAGCAGGTGTGACGCTGACCATGAGTGCGGCAGCAAGCGCCGTCAGACGGACGTGCATGATTTCTCCTCCCCTAAGACCAAGTATTTGATTCGACTGCTTGTTATATCTGGTCTCCGCAGGCCGGACGATATCATGGTCAATTTCCCGAGGCAATGATTCCCCGGATTTTCCAGCTGGGCTGGAGGCTTACAGCAGCACGCGCTCGATCCCCCCATTGCCCACCCGTGCGAGGTAGTTCGTCATCCAGTTCTCGCCCAGCAGTTTTTTCGCCAGTTCGATCACGATGTAATCCGGCTCGGTATTCGTGTCGTCGCTGTAGCGGGCCAGTCCCTGCAGGCATGACGGGCAGCTGGTCAGGAGCTTGACCGGCTGGTTGCCGGTGGCCAGTGCGGCGACCCCGGCGCGGATTTCCTCTTCCTTGCGGAAGCGGATCTGCGTGGAGATGTCCGGGCGGCTGACGGCGAGCGTGCCGGATTCGCCGCAGCAGCGGTCGGACAGGTGCACGCCGCCGCCCAGTAGCGTGTTGGCGACTTTCATCGGCGCGTGGGTTTTCATCGGCGTGTGGCAGGGGTCGTGGAAAAGGTATTTCTCGCCGCTTACGTTGTCGAGCTTGACGCCTTTTTCCATCAGGTATTCGTGGATGTCGAGCAGGCGGCAGCCGGGGAAGATCTTCTCGAATTCGTATTTCAGGAGCTGGTCCATGCAGGTGCCGCACGACACGAGCACCGTCTTGATGTCGAGGTAATTGAGCGTGTTGGCGACGCGGTGGAACAGCACGCGGTTGGCCGCGGTGATCGCTTCGCCCTTGTCGGCCTGGCCGCCCGCGGTCTGCGGATAGCCGCAGCACAGGTAGCCGGGCGGCAGCACGGTCTGGGCGCCGAGCTCGAACAACATGGCCTGGGTGGCGAGTCCCACCTGCGAGAACAGGCGCTCCGAACCGCAGCCGGGAAAATAGAACACCGCGTCGGAATCGTCGGACAGCTTGGCCGGATTGCGCAGAATGGGGACGATAGACGGGTCTTCCAGGCCCAGCAGTGCGCGCGAAGTCTTCTTCGGCAGCCCGCCCGGCATCGGCTTGTTGACCAGATGGATCACCTGCGCGACGAGCTTCGGCCGGCCCAGCGTGGCGGGCGGATGTTGGGTCTGCGCCTGGATCAGGCCCATGCGCTTGAACAGCTGGTTGCCGAGGCGCTGGCTGGCGTAGCCCCACTCGATCAGCGGCTTCCTCAGGGCCTTGATGGTGGCGGGATCGGTCGCGTTGAGGAAAGCCATCGACGCCCAGGTGCCGGGGTTGAATTTCTTCTTGCCCTGCTTGCGCAGCATGTTGCGCATGGCGATGGAGACGTCGCCGAAATCGATGTCGACGGGGCAGGGATTCTTGCACTTGTGGCAGATGGTGCAGTGGTCGGCGACGTCGCCAAACTCGTCGAAGTGCTTCAGGGATACGCCGCGCCGGGTCTGTTCCTCGTACAGGAAGGCCTCGATCAGCAGCGAGGTGGCGAGGATCTTGTTGCGCGGGCTGTACAGAAGATTGGCGCGCGGGATATGGGTGTTGCACACGGGCTTGCACTTGCCGCAGCGCAGGCAATCCTTGATCGAGTCGGCGATGGCCCCGGTCTCGGAGGCTTCGAGAATGATCGATTCGGCCTCCAGCAGGCTGAATGACGGCGTGTAGGCATTATGCAGATCCCCGCCGGGCAGCAGCTTGCCTTTATTGAAATGATGCTCGGGATCGACTTTCTTCTTGTATTCGGCAAAAGTCGCGATAGTCGCAGCGTCGAGAAACTCCAGCTTGGTCAACCCGATACCGTGCTCGCCCGAAATCACCCCGCCGAGTTCGGTTGCCAGCGCCATGATGCGTGCCACCGCGGCGTTGGCCGCCTGCAGCATGGCGTAATCGTCGGAGTTGACCGGGATGTTGGTGTGCACGTTGCCGTCGCCGGCGTGCATGTGTAATGCCACGAACACGCGGCTTTTCAATACCGCCTTGTGGATGCGGTCGCAGGATTCGAGCACCCTGGTGTATTCGCGGCCGATGAACAGCTGGTGCAGTTCGCGCTTCACCTCGCGTTTCCAGGACACGCGAATATGCTTGTCGCGCAGGGCTGTGAACACGGTGCCGCTCTCGTGCGGCGCATTGAGATCGGCCAGATAACCTGCCCAGCGGGCATGTACGGCAGCGATGAGATTGCGTGCCTGGACCTGTTTTTCTTCCACCTGCACCGGATCGGCGACGGTATCGTCGTCCTCCAGCAGCGGCAGCGGCGCCGCGAAGAATTCGGCCAAGGCGTCGAGCAGCTTCAGTTTGTTGGCGATCGACAGCTCGATGTTGATGTGTTCGATGCCGTCGGTGTAGTCGCCCAGACGGGGGAGTGGGATCACCACGTCCTCGTTGATCTTGAACGCGTTGGTATGCGCCGCGATGGCCGCGGTACGGGCACGGTCGAGCCAGAATTTCTTGCGCGTTTCCGCCGACACCGCGATGAAACCCTCGCCGCTGCGCGCGTTGGCAAGCTGGACGATCTTTGACGCGGCTTCGCCCACCGCGACTTCGTCGTCCGACACCACGTCGATCAGCAACACCATGTTCGGACGCGCAGCGCGCGGCGATTTAGTGGCGTAGCCGACCGCCTTTACATAGCGTGCGTCGAGGTGTTCCAACCCGGCGAGCAGGATGCCCGGATGGGCGTCGCAATAATCCTTGATCTCGACGATGGCGGGCGTGGCGTCGCGTGCCGTGCCGAAGAACTCCAGGCATACGGTTCGGGTGTGCGCGGGCAGCCGGTGCAGGATGAAGCGTGCCGAAGTGATGAGGCCGTCGCAGCCTTCCTTCTGGATGCCGGGCAGGCCGGCGAGGAACTTGTCGGTGACGTCCTTGCCGAGTCCGGTCTTGCGGAAGCGGCTGCCGGGAATGGTGAGGATCTCCGGCGAGCCTTTCGGCGTCTTGCCGTCGGCAGCGAAATGGCGGATCTCGAAGGTTGCCGAGGGCGCGTCGTGGATCTTGCCGAGGTTGTGGTTGAGCCGGCTCACCTCGATCCAGCTGGCGTCGGGCGTGACCATCTTCCACGACACCAGATTATCCAGCGCGGTCCCCCACAGCACGGCCTTCTTGCCGCCCGCGTTCATCGACACGTTGCCGCCGATGGTCGAGGCATCGGCCGAGGTCGGATCGACCGCGAACACCAGGCCGGCGGCATCGGCCGCTTCCATCACCCGCTTGGTCACGACGCCGGCGCCGCAATGAATGGTGGGCACTTCGAATTCGCAGCCGGGCAGATGCTGCAGTTCCACCACGCTCATCGTTTCGAGCTTTTCGGTGTTGACGACGGCGGCGTGTTCGGTGAGCGGCACCGCGCCGCCGGTATAGCCGGTGCCGCCGCCGCGCGGAATGATGGTCAAGCCCAGTTCGATAAGCCCGGCCACCAGTCCGGCCATCTCGGCTTCGGTATCCGGGGTCAGCACCACAAAAGGATATTCCACGCGCCAGTCGGTCGCGTCGGTGACATGCGAGACGCGTGCCAGGCCGTCGAACGCGATGTTGTCGCGCCGGGTCACGCCGGCCAGGCGGCGCTGGATACGCGCGCGCAGGCTGGCCGTGTCGGCGAACCATGCCTCGAATTCGCGCACTGCGCGCTCGGCCGCCGCCAGCAACTGTCCCACCAGCTCGTTGCCCTGACGCCGCACTTCGATTTCGTGCAGGCGATGGCGCAATGCGTCGATCAGCATCTGCCGCCGCTTGGGGTTGTCGAGCAGGTCGTCTTCCAGATAGGGATTGCGCCGAACCACCCAGATATCGCCCAGCACCTCGAACAACATGCGGGCCGAACGCCCTGTCTTGCGTTCGCCACGCAGCGTGTTGAGTACGCTCCATGCCTCGGCACCGAGCAGGCGGATGACGATTTCGCGGTCTGAAAACGAAGTGTAGTTGTAGGGGATCTCGCGCAGGCGTGCGGTCATGCTGGATGGGACTCGGGCATCGCCGGGGCGGAGCCGAATCGATCTGCTTCAAAGCCGGTATTTTACGGGATATGGATGGGTTCGGGCAGACCGGAGGCGGGCAGACCGCGCCATCCTTACCCGCGTCGGGGGCTTCAGCTTTCGTCGGACAAGCCGATAACCGAATAAGGAAAAAGGATTAGGTCGCCTGGCCTCGTAGAGGAGATTGACTTGCGGTTTGGTTTGGGCATCAAGCTCATGGGCTATGTCATGGTTGGCGTACTGGTCACGTCGGCCGTCATCGGCGTGATTCGCGTTCAGAGCGAACGCGCTTCGCTCAGCGAACTGATCGGCAAGGCGGGTCAAAGCGTCGCCAATGCCACTGCCTCCGGGGCAGCCTCCCTGATAGCCGGGTACGATTATGGCAATCTGGAAATGCTCGCCGCCAACGTTGCCCGGCAAATCAATGTGATCCGCGTCACCATCCGCAACCGGGATAGGCGCATCATGGCCCAGTCCGAGGTAGACGATGCCCGGACCCACCAGCGTTTCGAGGCCCCTGTCGTATTCAACGGTCAGACCATTGGCGCCGTGACCGTCGATGTTTCGACCGATGCACTGGAACGAGCGCTGACTGCGCTCTATTGGCGTGTGTTTGTCGAACAGGCCGTTTTTGGCGCGATACTCGGGCTGATCGTCTATTTGTTTACCGCGCGCGGCATTGTCTCGCCGATCCGCAAGCTGACGACGGCCATGGAGGAGGCGACGGAAAAGGGCGATTCGTACGTCGCCCCTTATCTGGAGGTCAAAAGCGGTGACGAGATCGGCCGGCTGGTGTCGGTGTTCAATACTTTGAACACGTCTCTCGCCAGTTACCACGACAAGTTGCAAAGCAAAATCGATTTTGCGAACCAGGAACTGCGGGACAAGAACATCCAGTTGGGCGGGCGCACCCGCGAGCTTGAGCATGCGCTCGACTTGCTCAGCACCATGGCCACGACCGACTGGCTGACCGAATTGCCGAATCGCCGCAAATTCGACGAAACCCTGTCGCGGATGTTCCATCAATCCGAACGTTATGCGGAAGACATCACCCTGGTGTTGTTCGACATCGATCATTTCAAGCTGATCAACGACAGCCATGGCCACGGCGCCGGGGACGAGATCCTCCGCGAAATCGGCACCCTCATGCGTCTGCACGTCCGCAAGTCCGATCTGCCCGCGCGCCTCGGAGGAGACGAGTTCGGCATTGTTTTGTATCACACCAACGCCGAGCAGGCTGGAATGTTCGTCGAGATTCTGCTGGAAGGCGTCCGTGGGCACTGCTTTCATTACGAGGACAAGCGGTTGAGCATCAGCCTGAGCGTCGGGATTGCCCAGTGCGACGATTCCATGGAAACGCCGCAGGCCCTCTACTATGCGGCCGACAAGGCTCTTTACCAGGCGAAACATAGCGGACGGAACTGCTACAGCGTGTACGACGGTGCCGACGCACCGCCTTTACGCGGGAGAGAATCAGCATGAAACCGAAATGGGGGATGGCGCAGGCCGTACTGGTCGCGCTTCTTGTGGGCGCGACGCATTCGCTCGCCTGGGCTGCGCCGAAACAGCATACGCCAACCGGCCAGGTAACCATGGGCTCGGTGGCCATGGACATTCCGGTCGAAATGATCAAACGCATGAGCGCGCTGACGAACTATCTCGCGTTGAGCACCGATCTCAATATCCGCTTCCGGCCGTCGCCCAATCTGGGATCGGCCGTGGAGGAGCTGGGCACGGGCCAGACCCAGATTGCCTACCTCACGCCGGTGGCCTACATCGAGGCGCGCAGGAAATACGGAGTGATCCCGCTGGTTGCACCGACCATCCAGGGGCGTCCGACCTTTTCGCTGGTGATTGGAGTCAAGGCCGGTTCCGGCATCGCCACCCCGGCAGACCTCAAGGGCAAGCGCTTTGCCTTCGGCGATGAAAAGGCCTTGCTGCAAAGGGCGTCAGTCGAGTCGATGGCGGTGAAACTGACGGATTTTTCGCACTTCGCCTATCTCAGGCATTACGACAATATCGCCAAGGCCGTGCTGGCGGGGGATTTCGACGGCGGCATCCTGAAAGACTCCGTTGCCGACGATTTCAAGAACAAGGGCATCGTCGTCATCGGCAGCACGCCCCCCTTGCCGTCCTATATCTTTGCCGTGCATCCGGGCATGCCTGTGGCTGTGCGCAACACGCTGCGCGATGCATTGCTGGCGCTGAAGAAAACTACCCCCGAAGGAAGTGCCACACTGGAAGCATTCGATAGTGCCTACGATGGCTTCGCTGTCGTCGACGACCAGGCTTACGATCCGGTGCGCAAGCTGATCCAGCCCTATCAGAAATAGGCAGGGCGGGTTATCGGATCAGGCGCCGAGCAACCGTCAAGCCACCCAGGACCATCCCTCCAGCCACGATACCGGCCAGCGCATTGACCAGTAGCGGCGTAATTGCAGCCAGTCCACTTCCGATGGCCGGCACGGCATGCGCAGCGTGGGCGAGGGCGGGCAAGATGCCGTGCGTGCCCGGCAGGCCGTGGATCAGGATGCCGCCGCCGACGAGAAACATCGCCGCCGTACCGAGCACGGAAAGACTTTTCATCAGATAAGGTGCGACGCGCAGAATGCCGCGTCCGATGCTGCGCTGCATGCCGGCGAAGCCATTGCCGTTTCGTCGGCTGAGGTAGAGCCCGGCATCGTCGAGCTTGACGATGCCGGCCACCAACCCGTATACCCCGATGGTCATCAGGATGGCGATGCCGGCAAGCACGGCAACCTGGGTGCCGAACGCCGCCGCCGCCACGGTGCCCAGGGTGATGACGATGATTTCGGCAGACAGGATGAAATCGGTCCGGATGGCGCCTTTGATCTTGTCGCGCTCGAACTCGGCCAGGTCGACGGCCGGATTGGCCAGCGCCTGTGCGAGTTCGGTTTTGTGCGTGTCGTCCTCGTCGCGGCTGTGCAGCAACTTGTGCGCCAGCTTCTCGAAGCCCTCGTAGCATAGAAAGGCCCCGCCCAGCATCAGGAGCGGGGTGATGGCCCACGGCGCCAGGGCGCTGATGGCGAGTGCCGCCGGCACCAGGATGAGCTTGTTTCTGAGCGAACCCTTGAATACGGCCCACACGACCGGGAGCTCGCGTTCGGCGCGCACCCCGGATACCTGCTCCGCATTCAGCGCCAGATCGTCGCCGAGCACGCCGGTGGTTTTCTTGGCGGCGACCTTGGTCAGCAGCGCCACATCGTCAAGAAGCGTGGCGATGTCGTCGATGAGGGCAAGCAGGCTGGTTCCGGCCATGGGGGCGCCTCAGTCGCCCAACTGGATGGTTCCGGCCTTTTCGGCCGCGGCAAAATCCAGCATTTTCTGGATCGACAGCCGGGCGCGGGCGCGGATGGATTCCTCGATATGGATTTCGTTGCCGCCTGTTTCCAGGACGCCGGCGAGTTTCCGCAGGCCGTTCATCGCCATCCAGGGGCAGTGCGCACACGAGGTGCAGGTCGCGCCTTCCCCGGCGGTCGGCGCCTCCAGCAGGACTTTGCCGGGGGCGGCGGCGTGCATCTTGTGGAAGATGCCGTTGTCGGTGGCGACGATGAATTCCGGGTTGGGCAGGGTGCGCACCGCCTCGATCAGCTGAGTGGTCGAACCGACCACGTCGGCCAGCGCAATCACGGATTCGGGTGACTCGGGGTGCACCAGCACGGCGGCCTCGGGGTGCGCCGCTCGCAACTGCTTCAACGCTTCGGCCTTGAACGCCTCGTGTACGACGCACGAGCCCTGCCACAGCAGCATGTCGGCGCCGCTGATGCGCCGCACGTAGTCGCCCAGGTGGCGATCCGGCGCCCACAACAGCTTGTGGCCTTGCTGGTGCAGGTATTTGACGATCTTGGCAGCGATGCCGGAGGTGACGACCCAGTCGGCGCGTGCTTTCACGGCTGCGCTGGTGTTGGCGTAGACGACCGATATCCGGTCGGGATGGGCGTCGCAAAATGCGGCGAATTCGTCTGCCGGGCAGGCGAGGTCGAGCGAACAGTCGGCCCCCAGGTCGGGCATGATGACGCGCTTTTCCGGGTTGAGGATCTTGGCGGTTTCGCCCATGAACTTGACTCCGGCAACGATCAGCGTTTTTGCCGGATGGGCGTGGCCGAAGCGCGCCATTTCCAGCGAGTCGGACACGCAGCCGCCGGTTTCCTCGGCCAGGTCCTGCAGGTCGGCCGAGGTGTAGTAGTGCGCGACCAGCACCGCATCCTGCTGCTTCATCAGTGTCTTGATGCGCGCCTTCAGCTCGGCGCGCTCATCGACGCCAAGGACTTCTTCCACCATGGGCGGGGGCTGGATCACGGGTTTGACCGGGACGGGGAAAACGGAACTCATCGGGGCGACTCGGACATCGGGAGCGGAAGCGTCAAGTATAGCCGCGCGCGTGCGGCGTTTTCACATGGCAGCCTCCGGGTTTTTCTGGAGCAGGCCGGGGCTTATGCCTTATCCTTGCGTCCCATGCAGCAACTGCTCCTGGATATCCGGCCGCCCGCCCAACCCGAACTCGCCCGTTTCGTGGTGGGGCGCAACGTCGAGTTGATGGCGCAATTGCAGACCATGCTGGAGGGGACTGCGGCCGAACGCATGGTCTATATATGGGGCGCGCCGGGTAGCGGCAAGAGCTATCTGCTGGCAGCCTGGGCCCATGCCTGCCGGGCACGCGGGGTGACCGTGGCGTTCAGCGGGCAGCAGGCTGCGCAGGCCGTGATCGCGGATCAGGTGGAGAGCTGGAACGATGTGCAGCAGCATGCCGGATTCGCTGCGTTCAACCGCGTTCGCGAAGCGGGTGGTCTATGGCTGGCGGCGGGGAATGTGGCACCGGCCGAACTGCCGGTGATGCCGGAATTGCAGACTCGTCTGGGTTGGGGCCTGGTATTCCAGTTGCATGGCCTGGACGACGCCGAAAAGCGCGCCGCCTTGAGCCAGCATGCCGAAACCCTGGGATTTCGGCTCGACCCCCAAGTGGCCGACTATCTGTTGAATCACACCGCTCGGGATATGCAAAGTCTGTTGCGGATGCTGGAGGCGCTCGATCGATTCAGCCTTGAGGCGCGTCGCCCGATCACGCTGCCGTTGCTGCGGCAGTTGCTAAGGGCGTGAAACTGGCGTTAACAGCCAATCAGGCCTGCCCCTGGTTCTGCGCCTGTTGCTCGGCGATGTCCTTGTGGACCTGCGCCATGTCCAGTCCCATTACCTGTTCGATCAGCGAGTCCAGCGCGTTGGCGGGCAGCGAGCCGGCTTCGGAATAAAGAATGACCTGCTCGCGAAACACCATCAGCGTGGGGATGGAGCGGATCTGGAAGTAACCGGCCAGCTCCTGCTCGACCTCGGTATTGACCTTGGCGAACACGATGTTGGCGTGCTTGTCGGACGCAGCTTCGAAAATCGGGGCAAATCCACGGCAGGGGCCGCACCAGGGGGCCCAGAAGTCGACGACGACGACGTCATTGCCGTTGATGGTGGATTCGAAGTTGTCCTTGGTGAGTTCGATGACGGCCATGCTGATTCCCGCAATGTTGTAATTGAAGACACCCGGCAGGGGGTCTGGAAATAAAAAGGCGCGAGGACGAACCTTCGCGCCTAGTGCCACCCTATCACGGATGGTGGACCTCCGACAATGCGGAGGCGGCTTATCGGGCGGCGGGCTGATCAACCCCTCTGCCCCGGTCCAGTCGAAGCCGACTGGCCTGAATCTATTTGGCAAAAGCCTGGTTGAACAGGCTGCGCTTATGCTCGGCGGGCTGCGAGCTCCGCACCATGTTCTGGCTATGCTTCAGATTGCCGCGCACTTCCGCGCGGTTCACTGCCATGATCAGTTCGGTGGCCAGCACCCGGGCTTGATGCGGGGTGAGGTTGAGTTCGCACCTGTGCGCCTCCAGAGTCACGACGACACGGTCACGGCCATGCGCATCTTCCTTCAGGGCGATGTCCAGCGCGTTGCCGGGTTCCAGTTCGATCATTTCTATCTCTCCTTGTCTTTCCTGTACAAGGACTTCAGCAGGGTTCATGCCAGCCTCCCGTGTTGTGTGATGGCGTTGGAAGCCGCATTAAACCAAGGGGGTTTGACGGCTTGATGAAGCCGGGGCAGTCCCGGGGGGGGGGGGGGGGGGGGGGGGGGGGGGGGGGG
>JAIBEL010000004.1 GCA_019459285.1 Rhizobium sp.
GCGGGCGGTCCAGGGCCGCATGACGACGCGCAAGGCCGATCTCATCTTCGCCTCCCTGCCCTACCGGATCATGCATCAATTCCAGATCCCGATTTACGACAAGATCCGCGAACAGGACGCCGAGTTCTACAAGGCGCTTGAAAAGGCTGGCTTCATGCTGGATTTCGGCGACGACGATTCCGGTCTCTTCATGAAATATCTGCGCCGCGGATCGGGCTACTACATCGATGTCGGGGCCTGCGACCTGGTGATCGACGGCTCGATCAAGCTGAAGTCCGGCGTCGACGTGTCCCACCTGACGGAAAACGCCGTGGTGCTGAAGGACGGCACGGAACTGCCCGCCGACCTCGTGGTCTACGCCACCGGCTACGGCTCGATGAACGGCTGGGCCGCCGATCTCATCTCGCGCGAAGTGGCCGACAAGGTCGGGAAATGCTGGGGTCTCGGCTCCAACACCACCAAGGACCCAGGCCCCTGGGAGGGCGAACAGCGCAACATGTGGAAACCGACGCAGCAGGAAGCGCTGTGGTTCCACGGCGGCAACCTGCACCAGTCGCGCCACTATTCGCAATATCTGTCGCTCCAGCTGAAAGCCCGCCAGGTGGGCATCGACACGCCGATCTACGGGCTGACCAAGTCACATCACCCGTTGTAAAGCCCACAAGGGCGCTGGCTTGGCCAGCGCCCTTGTGGATCACCATTGGCCTCTGTTCGGGAGGGAGTGGGGCGACCTCCAGCGGCATCGACATGCCGATACCGACCGAGCACCAATCCTGTCCTGTCCGAAATGGGAGAAAGTTGAACCGAGACCGTGCTATGAGGCCGCGCTCGCTTTGACGGGAAGTACCACCTCCCTTTCCAAATTTAAACACGGCCTCCTGACTGCTGTGCGGTTTCCGTTTATTTCGAGCGCAGCCTTCTGCAGAAGGCTGGACCAAGCGGCGCTTGAACGAATGGATCGGCGTCGCGCGGTTGTCGATACGGACCTCGACGACCCACGGTCCGTCATGGGCAAAGGCACGATCCAGGGCGGGAGCGATCCCGTCGGGCTTCTCGACTTAGATGCCGAGCAGACCGAGTGGGGGCCGCTCCGACTATGCCGACCGGCGCTCAAAAACGTTTCGAGGCTCTCGCCCTTGCGCCGACAGACTTCTCTCCCTCGCCTTCAAGGTTAAACAATAAGCTTGCGTCGAACATCCACTGATCCGCGCTCATGACCGTCAGGCCGGCGGTCAATGATGCGAAGGCGCCCGAACCGTCTAGACCGGCATAGCCGCCGGTGAGGCCCAGTTTCGGGGTCAGCGTCGCGCCATCCCCCAGCGCGAAGGATCGGGCGATCTCCGCTCCGAGACTGACGCGAAACTGTTCAGAATCAAACCCATCAATACTGATTTCGTCACCGGCGTCGTTTCGCACGCTGTAGTCCTCGACCTTCTCGTTGAAGTAGACCGCTCTCAGCTTCGGCGTAAGCACAGTTACCTCATCGAGCTGCCATTCCCCCTTGACCGCTGTATCCAATATCCAGCGCTTCGTGTCGAAGCCACCGTCCCAGAAGGCGGTATCTATGTCATTGGCGGAACCGCCGTAAAGAAGGCTGGTGTCCCAAAAAACCGCCTTGCCAATCTCAATCGAAACATTGGGACCTGCCAACCATCCATTACCGGTCAGTTCTGCGTCCTGGTCCGTGGGATCGGTCATGCGGTCGTAGTGGAAAGAAATACCGACCAGCGCCTTCTCCGAAAGCAGGTAGTCGGCTCCCAGGTTGATCATGGCAAAACTACCCCACCGACCGTCATTCTCCTCGCGGTTATGTGCCAACAAAGTGCCATCGAGCCAAATGTTGAACGGCGAGGCGTAACCGCCGGTGATCCCATCAGAGCTCTGGCGCGCTGACTCCATCTGGGCAAGGCTCGTCGAGAAGCCAACCGTCATGCCCTCTTGCGACGGCGTCATGCGGACTGAAACCGGATCGACGGCATTCTGCATCTGCCGGCGTTCCAGCAGTCCGGGGATCTCGATCGTCGAGCTGATCATGTTCTGACGTGTGCGCACGAAGCCGTGCACAAGACCATCAATCTGCTGGGTGACCTCGGCAGCGTCGTACCCCAGCCTATACGTCACGGTGCCGGTGTTGGAGGTCCCGAGTGCGCTCGTCAGCTGGAAACCGACCTGAACCGTACCGGAGAAGGCAGGGTTCGGGATGAATTTGAGATACCAGCCAAGCGGACCGGCGGCGCTCGCCTGGGCGAACTCGCCATTGACGATGGAGACCTTTCCCGCGTTGGCCGGCTGTACCGACACGATGCCTGCGGAAATGAACGGACCTCCGGTCGCGCCCCTGGTCAGATCTACATTATTCGGAGACGTGCCAGGCGGCACTACGACTTCCTTGTTGGGAACGGTCACTTCCCGTTCTGTGACCAAGATTGAATAGCTTGCGGTGCCCGTTGCTCCATTGGCGTCGCGAACTTGAACGGTGAAGGTGTAATTCTTCCTTTCGGCATCCGTATCGACCGAACCTGACAATGCACCCGTCGCAGCGTCGAGCGCCAAGCCATCCGGTGCGATGCCTGAGACCAAGCTGTAGAACAGTGGCGCTGTGCCGCCCGTGGCGGAGATCACCTGGCCATAATCTTCACCGGCCATCGCATCGGCCAAGGCGCCGGCGGCGGGGGAGAATGTAAAGGTCGTGGCAGGTGCAGTAATCGTGACCGTGTATGTTGCCGAACCGGTGGCACCATTGTCATCCGTCGCGGTGATGGTGAAACTAGACGTTCCGC
>JAIBEL010000018.1 GCA_019459285.1 Rhizobium sp.
TTTTCGGCGGCCCCCCATACCACCTTTTGGGGTAATGTTTTCACTGGGGGGGGGTCCCCGGTTTGGGGGGGGCACGTCCTCTCGATGGAAGGTTAGTCGGCGCCGGTTGGCCTTGAACACTAGGGTGGGAGCTTTCCGTGACTGTAGAAATAGTCTCCACTAGGGCTGATCGCGACTGCTCTGCCTTTGCGTGCATCGACAAAGTAGTGCCAGCCATAGCCTGGCTGCCCGATCGTTGAGTCATTGGAGACGGCTTGCATGCCTGAGTCGATCCGATGACTGTCTCCTGCCTCCTTGCGAGGATCGTCTGCATGCGAAGGCACGCTCATCATGGTTGCTGCGACGCTCAGCACCACGGGAATAATGCTTGGCTTCATGATTATTCCTTTCGATCGATTCCAGTCAACGCTGACTGTCCATGTACTCTGAACTTCAAAACTTAAGACAGCCTGAACGCACGTCTGTGGTCCCATGGGGCGATGTAGTTCTTCCAGATGCCGTAGGTCACGCGGTAATCCCCCATTTTTAGCAGTCGCCAGAAGTGGGGTTAAGTGGCGCGGGGTTGTCAGATGGCCGGTTTTATTACATCAACGGACGGCCGATGAGCACGCCATGACCAGCTGCTTCGGGTCGGGTGCCGTCCTTCGCTGCTGACGAAAGCGGCCATTCAGGCAGTGTAGTTCCTAAACGTCAGCAACCTCCGCGACACCGGTCATTCAGATGAGGCGACACCACCGGCCGAAAAGGCCGAGAGCAGACTTCACCTGGGTCCGAGCCAGGCGCATAACACGTGTTTTGATTGGTGCCCGGGGGGGGACTCGAACCCCCACACCTTGCGGCGGCGGATTTTGAATCCGCTGCGTCTACCGATTCCGCCACCCGGGCAAAGGGACCGGACGCGAACGCGCCCGGCGACAGAAGCCGCGCATTATCGCCGAATCGGGCAGCCTGCCGCAAGACGACCGCTATAATCGCGCCCCATGCGTGTTGCCGATTTCGATTTCGATCTCCCTGCCGACCTGATTGCGCAGTTTCCGCCCGCAGTACGCGGCGGCAGCCGGCTGCTGCACGTCGAGGCATCCGGCGTGCTGCATGACCACTGGTTCAGCGAGCTGCCGACGTTGCTGCGGCCGGACGATCTGCTGGTGATGAACGATACGCGCGTGATCAAGGCGCGGCTGTTCGGCCAGAAGGACTCTGGCGGCAAGGTCGAACTGCTGGTGGAGCGGGTCACGGGCGAATTCGAGGCGCTGGCCTTCCTCCGTGCCAGCCACGCGCCGAAGCCGGGTTCGCACATTCATCTTTCCGAAGACACTACCCTTGAGGTGCTGGCGCGGCAGGACGACCTGACGCAGCTGCGCTTTCCGCGCTCGGTGCTGGCGGTGCTGGACCAGTTCGGGCGACTGCCGCTGCCGCCCTACATCGAACACGTGCCGACGGCAGACGACGAGGCGCGCTATCAGACCGTCTACGCCGACGAACCGGGCGCGGTGGCGGCGCCGACGGCCGGCCTGCATTTCGACGACGCGATGCTGGATACGCTCAAGCAACAAGGCATCCGCACGGCGCGGGTGACCCTGCACGTGGGCGCCGGCACCTTCCAGCCGGTACGGGTGGACGATGTCGCCGACCACAGGATGCACAGCGAGCGCTACACGATCCCGCAGCCGGCCGCCGACGCAATCCGCGAGACGCACGCACGCGGGGGCCGCGTGGTGGCGGTGGGCACCACCAGCCTGCGCGCGCTCGAAGCCGCCGCGCAGTCCGGGAAATTGCACGCCGGTTCTGGCGAGACCGACATCTTCATCACCCCGGGCTATCGCTTCAAGATGGTCGATGCGCTCATCACCAACTTCCATTTACCCAAGTCCACGCTGCTGATGCTGGTCTCCGCATTCGCCGGCATGGACACGATCCGCGCCGCCTATGCCCACGCCATCGCAGAGCGCTACCGCTTCTTCAGCTATGGTGATGCGATGTTTTTAGAGAAACGCCCACCCGAATGAAATTCGATCTCCTCACCACCGATGGCGGCGCGCGCCGCGGCCAGCTCCACCTCGCGCACGGCACCGTGCAGACCCCCGTGTTCATGCCGGTGGGCACTTATGGCACGGTGAAGGCAATGTCGCCGGCCGAACTCACCGACATCGGCTTCGAGATGGTGTTGTCCAACACCTTCCACCTGTGGTTGCGGCCGGGGCTGGAGGTGATCGAAAAGTTTGACGGGCTGCACCGCTTCATGGGCTGGGACAAGCCCATCCTCACCGACTCGGGCGGCTTCCAGGTGTTCAGCCTGGGCAAGCTGCGCAAGATCACCGAGGACGGCGTGAAGTTCGCCTCGCCGATCAACGGCGACAAGCTGTTCCTGACGCCGGAAATCTCGATGCAGATCCAGCGCACGCTGAATTCCGACATCGTGATGATCTTCGACGAGTGCACGCCCTACCCTGCCACCGAGCGCGAAGCGGCGGACTCGATGCGGCTCTCGCTGCGCTGGGCGGCACGTTCGAAGGCGGCGCATGCCGGCAATCCCAATGCGCTGTATGGAATTGTCCAGGGCGGCATGTACGAAGGCCTGCGCGACGAATCGGCGCGCGAGCTGATCGCCATGGACTTCGACGGGTACGCCATCGGCGGTCTCTCGGTGGGCGAGCCCATGGACGACATGACACGCATCCTCGCCCATACCGCGCCGCAATTGCCGGCCCACAAGCCGCGCTACCTGATGGGCGTCGGCACGCCGTCCGACCTGGTCGCGGCAGTAGCCCAGGGCATCGACCAGTTCGACTGCGTGCTGCCGACGCGCAACGCGCGCCACGGCATCCTGTTCACCCGGCGCGGCGAGATGCGCATCCGCAACGCGCGCTGGAAGACCGACACTGCGCCGATCGACGACGAATGCGACTGCCATACCTGCACGCATTTCAGCCGCGCCTATGTGCACCATCTGATCCGTGCCGGCGAAATCCTCGGTGCGCGGCTGGCGACGATCCACAACCTGCACTACTACCACCGGCTGATGGCCGGGATGCGCGCCGCGATCGAAGCGCATCGCTTTGCCGACTTCACGGCCCGGTTTCATGAGATGCAAACGCGTGGGTGGTAGAATCCCGTGGTTTTAACTGAACTGCCTTGATTCGGAGCGTTTATCCATGATTTCCCTTGCCCATGCACAAGCCGCCGCTGCAGCCAACCCGGGTTTTGAGCAATTCCTCCCGCTCATCATCATCTTCATCTTGTTCTGGTTCATGCTGATCCGCCCGCAGATGAAGCGCGCCAAGGAGCAGAAGAAAATGCTGACGGAACTGGCCAAGGGCGACGAAGTCGTCACCGCCAGCGGCCAAGTGGGCAAGATCGTCAAACTCGGCGATCAATATGTGTCCCTTGAAATCGCCGACGGTGTCGTCACTCACGTACAGAAGCAGTCGGTGCAGACGCTGCTGCCCAAGGGCACGATCAAAGGCCTGTAAAAAACAGGGGATAGGAGCTAGGGGATAGGATTTAGGGGATGTGTGGCCTATGACCACGCAGCCGCTTAGCCCCAGTTTCACCCCAACCCTATTTCCTAGCCCCTAATTCCTAGCCCCTAAAAACATGAACCGCTTCCCGCTCTGGAAATATGTACTCATCGGCATCACGCTGGTGATCGCCTTCCTCTACACCCTGCCCAATTTCTTTGGCGAAGTGCCTGCGGTGCAGATTTCCCCCGTCCGCACGACCGAAAAGGTCGACACGGCACTGCTGGGCCAGGTGGAATCTTCGCTGAAAGCCGCCAATCTGGGCTATCAGGGGGTGGAGCTGGCGGGAAATAGCATCAAGGTCCGTCTGGCCAGCACCGACCAGCAGATCAAGGCCAAGGACGTGCTGCAGAACAGTCTGGGGGAACGCTATACCGTCGCGCTCAACTTGGTATCGGCCTCGCCTGCGTGGCTGTCGTCGATACACGCGCTGCCGATGTATCTGGGTCTGGATTTGCGCGGCGGCGTACATTTCCTGCTCGAGGTCGACATGAAAGCCGCGCTGGAAAAAGCGGCCATCCGTTACCAGAACGATTTCCGCACCGAACTGCGCGGCGACAAGATCCGCTACGGTCGCATCAGCCGCGAAGGCAACGCCGTGACCGTACATTTCGCCACCCGCGACCAGCGCGACGCGGCCCTCAGCAAGCTGGGAACCACATTCACCGACCTCACCTTCACCACAGAAGACCAGGCCGAGGGCTTCACGCTGACCGCGCGCCTGAAACCGCAGGCCGAAACCCAGGTGCAGGAATTTGCGCTGCAGCAGAACATCACCACGCTCAGAAACCGCGTCAACGAACTTGGCGTGGCCGAGCCCGTCATCCAGCAGCAGGGCGCCAGCCGCGTCGTGGTGCAGCTCCCTGGCGTGCAGGACACCGCCAAGGCAAAAGACATTCTGGGTCGCACGGCCACGCTGGAAATCCGCATGGTCGACGAGCAGGCCGACCCGACCGCCATTCAGCAGGGACAGGCCCCGTTTGGCGACGACATCGTATCCAGCCGCGACGGCGGGAAAATCGCCGTGAAGAAGGACGTGGTGCTGACCGGCGACTCGATCACCGACGCTTCGCCCGGCTTTGAAAGCACCAGCGGCCAGGCGGCCGTCCACATCAACCTGGATAGCAAGGGCGCACGCATCTTCAAGGATGTGACGCGCGAGAACGTCGGCAAGCGCATGGCCATCCTGCTGATCGAGAAAGGCGTGGCCGAGGCCATCACGTCGCCGGTCATCCGCGAGGAAATCGGCGGTGGCCGGGTGCAGATCACTGGCATGGAATCCGCCCAGGAAGCCTCCGACGTCGCCCTGCTGCTGCGCGCCGGCGCGCTGGCCGCGCCGATGCAGATTGTGGAGGAACGCACCGTCGGCCCGAGCATGGGCGCGGAAAACATCAGCAAAGGCTTCCACTCCAACCTGTGGGGCTTCCTCGCCGTCACGTTGTTCATGGTGATCTACTACCGTATCTTCGGACTGTTTTCCTCGATTGCGCTCGCCATCAACGGCTTCTTCCTGATCGCGCTACTGTCGATGCTGCAGGCCACGCTGACGCTGCCCGGCATGGCGGCGATCGCGCTTACGCTCGGTATGGCGATCGACGCCAACGTACTGATCAACGAGCGTATCCGCGAGGAACTGCGCAATGGCGCCACCCCGCAGGCGGCGATCCACGCCGGCTACGAACGCGCCTGGGCCACCATTCTCGACTCCAACCTCACCACGCTGATCGCCGGCGTCGCCCTGTTCTGGCTGGGTTCCGGCCCGGTGCGCGGCTTTGCGGTCGTCCTGTGTCTGGGCATCCTCACCTCCATGTTCAGCGCCGTCACCGTGTCGCGCGCCATGGTCAATCTCACCTATGGCCGCCAGGCGCGGCTGGCCAAAGTCTCCATCTAAGGGCAACGCCATGCTGGAATTTTTCCCATTCAAGAAGAACATCCCCTTCATGAGCTGGGGGAAGGTGACGACGGCGATTTCGCTGCTCACCTTTCTCTTTGCGATCTGGGCGCTGTGGGACAAGGGCCTGAATCTGGGCGTCGACTTCACGGGCGGTACCGTCATGGAAGTGCGCACCAGCCAGCCCGCCGATTTGCCGGCCATCCGGACAGTGCTGGAAAAAGCCGGCCTGACGGAAGTGTCGGTGCAGACCTTCGGCACCAGCCGCGACGTATTGATCCGCCTGCCCAACAAGGGTGAAAGCAACGCCGCGGAAACCAGCAACCGCGTGATGACCGCACTGGCCGCCACCAACCCTGGGCTCGAATTGAAACGCGTCGACTTCGTTGGCCCGCAGGTCGGCAAGGAACTCTACGACAACGGCGCGCTGGCGCTGCTGGTGGTCGCCTTCGGCATCATGGCCTACCTGGCGGTCCGTTTCGAATGGCGCTTTGCTCTGGCAGGGATGCTCGCCAACATGCACGACATCGTCATCATCCTCGGCGTATTCGCCTTCTTCCAGTGGGAATTCACCCTCACCGTGCTGGCCGGCGTGCTGGCGATTCTCGGTTACTCGGTCAACGAATCGGTGGTGGTGTTCGACCGGATCCGCGAGAACATCCGCAAGATGCGCGGCGCGACCATCCCGGACATCATCGACGACGCCATCACCCGCACCATGAGCCGCACCATCATCACCCACGGCTCGACGCAGATCATGGTGCTGTCGATGCTGTTCTTCGGCGGCGAAGCGCTGCACAACTTCGCGCTCGCGCTCACCATCGGCATCATGTTCGGCATCTACTCGTCGGTGCTGGTCGCCTCGCCGCTGCTGTTGATGTTCGGCGTCAAGCGCGAGCACTTCATCAAGCCGGTGGAAAAAAAGGAAGAAGCCGTGGTGTGAGCAGTGAACAGGAAGCGGTGAGCGGTTAACCCCCGCCACCGCTCACGGCTCACGGCTTACTACTCACCACTCACCCCCATGCTCCAAGACTTCATTGCCTGGATCCTCGCCACCGTCCACGACTGGGGCTATATCGGCATCTTTATCCTGATGGCACTGGAATCCACGGTATTGCCGGTGCCGAGCGAACTGGTCCTGATCCCAGCAGGCTACCTCGCCCACCAGGGTCAAATGAATATCGGGCTGATTCTGCTCACCTCCACTGTCGGCTGTCTGGTCGGTGCGTCATTCAATTACGCGGTAGCGATGTGGGTCGGGCGGCCTTTCCTCGAACGCTGGGGCCGCTACTTCTTCGTGCGCCCCGAACTGCTGCACAAGACTGACGCGTTTTTCGTCAAGCACGGTGCGGTGTCCACCTTTACCGGTCGCCTCATCCCCGGCATTCGCCACCTGATTTCAATCCCTGCGGGGCTCTCCCGCATGAATGCCGGCGCATTTGCGTTCTACACCAGCCTCGGCGCGGGACTATGGTCGCTGACTCTCACGCTGTTCGGCTATTTTCTGGGCGGCAACGAAGCCCTCATCAGGGAATATCAGCACTTCATCACTGCCGGCGTCATCGCATTTGTAGCGCTGATTATTGGTGGCTACGTGTGGTGGCAGAAACGCTGCTGAAAAGCGACCAGAGACAGTCGAGAATGTCCAGTTGTCGACGCTTCCATTAAAGAACGCCTAGAAGACGATTCCACCGGCGTTGGGTGCCGCCACCCATCACGTGCGGGAGCGGGTCTCGCTTCGTGATTCTTGAGCTGGCGCCAACGTCCTCGAAACGACACTCAAGGCTTCGTCACTATCTCCGTCCGATTCGGCCAGGCAAAGGGCTCCATCGGCCTTGAATGGTTGCCCGCTTTTTCGGAGTCTTCATTTTCGGCATACGGTATGCCCTTCGCCACTCTGATGAAGACGACATTCTCTTGCCGCTATTTTTATAATTTTTTTATTGCCCCCCGGGTACCATGGCCTCCGGTTCAAGACTCTCAACTCTCAAGTACCTTTATCGTGCGAATCAGGCCATATGGGCTTGGAATCTTTGGCTGTATAGCACTCACCCTGCTGATCGCCCCTCTGCGGACGGCCATCGATTTATCCAACATTGCTTTGCTTTATGTCCTCCTGGTGGTCGCAACGGCCGTCTGGTCGGGGCGCGGCCCGGCTGTCGTGACGGCCTTGCTGGGGTCGCTGGCGTTCGCCTATGTCTTCGTCCCACCCTACTTTTCCTTGGCCATTACCGAAGTTCAGCACCTCATCACAGCCCTCATCATGCTGGGAGTGGCTTTGCTGGTAGGGCATCTGACCTCTACGCTGAAAAACCACGTCGAAGCCGCCAAAGTGCGGGAGCAGCATTCGCGAGCCTTGTACGTGCTGGCAAGCCAGCTCACCGCCGCGCAGACTCCGGGGGACGTGCTGAAGATCAGTAGTCATTTTCTGACGACATCGTTCAGCGTGGATGATGTCAGAATCTTCACACCTGACGCGTTCGACAATCTGCCGGCTCCATTAAGCCCAGCAAGCCTGGCTGACATCATCGCCAGCCGGAATCTCGCCACTGTGCCTGTTCCGGGTACCACGCGTGTTCTGACCGTTGTGCCTCTACGAGTGGCGAGAGGATTGCAAGGCGTCCTTGGTTTCGTTCTGGACGACGCGGGCACGCTGACGGGGTATGTCCGGGAGTTGCTGGAAATCATGGCATCGGTGGTCGCGGTGGCCTTGGAGCGCATCCATTGCGCCGAACTCGCCAAGACGACTGAGGTGAAAATGGCCTCCGAAACCCTGCGCAGTACCATTCTTTCCGCACTTTCCCACGACTTGCGCACCCCTCTTACAGCCCTGGTGGGAATGGCGGATACGTTGGCAGAGGGACGGGCGACCGAGCCGGAAAAGCAGCGGGCCATGATTGTTGCCATTCGCGACCAGGGCCTGACCATCAACCGGTTGGTCAGCAATCTCCTGGAAATGGCGCGCCTGCAGTCCGGGGCGGTCACTCTCAACAAGGCATGGCAGCCGGTGGAAGAGGTCATCGGCGCTAGCCTTCAGCAGATGCGGATGCAGCTCGATGGACATCCCGTCAAGGTCGAGATCATGTCGACGCTTCCCCCGGTCGAAATCGACTCCGTGTTGATGGAACGTGCACTTTGCAATTTGCTGGAGAACGCCACGAAGTACAGCCCGCCTGGAACCGGGATCGATCTGTCGGCAGGGCAGATGAACAATTGCCTGGAAATCGAAATTTGCGATCGCGGTCCAGGTTTGCCGGACGGCTGCGAAGCGGAAATCTTCGGCCTATTCCGCCGCGGCCAGTGCGAATCGAACATCCCCGGCGTGGGGCTGGGCCTGGCCATTGTTCGCACGATCGTTGAAGCGCATGGAGGGCGCGTCGATGCGGAAAACCGTAGGGACGGCGGCGCCTGCTTCAAGGTTCGTCTGCCGATGGAAACGCCTCCCCTTGTCGCCGAACTGGAGGCCCAGGCATGAGCGAAGACATGCGGATTCTGGTAGTCGAGGACGACCGGCACATCCGGCAATTCGTTGCCTCTGCCCTGGAGAGCGAAGGCTACCGCGTTGCGATGGCCGGTTCCGCCCGTCAGGCCGGCATTGAACTGGGGCTGCGCCAACCCAGTCTGATCGTGCTTGATCTCGGGCTGCCCGATCAGGACGGAGTTGAATTCATCCAGGATTATCGGGGGTGGTCCGCTGTCCCTATCCTGGTGCTCTCTGCGCGCTCGCTGGAGACCGAGAAGGTGGCGGCGCTCGACGCCGGCGCCGACGACTATCTGACCAAGCCCTTCGGCGTATCGGAATTATTGGCGCGAGTCCGTGCCCTGATGCGTCGCCGCACCGCCGATAACGAACAGGATCAGCCGCTGATCCATTTCGGCGATTTTGAAATCGATTGCGTCGGACGCATGGTGCGGCGTGGGGGCGAGGTTGTCCATCTGACCCAGATCGAATACCGCCTGTTACTTTGCCTGGCCACGCATCCCGGGCGGGTGATGACCCATCGCCAGCTGCTTGCCCAGGTCTGGGGCGCCCAAGCGGTGGAAAGCCATCAATACCTCCGGGTCTATGTCGGCCATCTGCGCCAGAAGATCGAATCCGACCCCACCCAGCCGCGCCACATTCTCACCGAGACCGGCGTCGGCTACCGCTTCCAACCCTGATCTCGCTTATCCGCCATGCATATCGTCGTTTGCATCAAGCAGGTTCCGGACAGCGCTCATATCCGCGTGCATCCGGTCACCAACACCATCATGCGTCAGGGGGTGCCCGCCATCGTCAACCCCTACGACCTGTTTGCCATCGAGGCAGCCCTGCGCTTGAAGGATCAACTGGGAGGCCGGGTGACGGTGATGAGCATGGGGCCGACCCAGGCCGAACCGGCCCTGCGCAAGGCCATTTCCCTGGGCTGCGACGAGGCTATCCTGGTTACCGATCGCATCTTCGCGGGCGCCGACACCTTGGCCACGTCCTACGTCCTCGCTTCAGCCATCCGCACCCTGGACAAGGAATTGCCGGTCGGCCTGGTGTTCACCGGCAAGCAGACCATCGACGGCGATACCGCCCAGGTCGGCCCGGGCATCGCCAAGCGGCTGGACATGCAGCTGCTGACCTATGTCTCGCGCATCGTCGAGGTCGATCCGGCGCAGCGGCGCATCGTCGTGGAACGCCGCGCCGAAGGCGGTGTGCAGATTCTGGAAACGGCCATGCCGGCGCTGATCACCATGCTGGAAGGCAGCAACGAGATCCGCTTCGCCTCGACGCCCGGCATGTTCCGCGCGGCACGGGCGACCGTCCGCCACTGGGATCGCAATGCCGCCGGCATCGAGGACATCAAGCTGGTGGGGCTGAAAGGCAGCCCCACCATCGTCAGCCGCGTCTTCGGGCCGACGCCGCGTGCCGAAAAGGCCAAGTCAATTCCGTTTGATCCATCCGATCCGGACAGCAGTGCCGCCAATCTGCTGGAGCACCTCCTCAACGAAATGCCGAAAGTCCGCAAGGAACTGGAACAACGCCGTTCGGGCACGCAATAACCCACACTCTCCGCCATGTCAGCCACGCCAACCACGAAACCCGTCAAGAAACGCAAGATCAAACTCGACGAACACCTGCTCGCCTATCGCGGCGTCTGGGTCTTCGTCGAGAGCGAACGCGGACACGTTCACCCCGTATCCTGGGAACTCATGGGACAGGGGCGGCGACTTGCCGACCAGTTGCAGGTGGAACTCTGCGCTGTCGCCATGGGCGCACCGGGACCGGAACTCGACACCCATTGCGAGGCGTCTTTCCACTATGGTGCGGACCGCTGCTACCGGGTCGCCAGCCCGGTGCTGAGGGATTACCGTAATGAGCCCTATACCCAGGCGCTGACGCAACTGGTCAACGCCCACAAGCCGGAGATTCTCTTCCTGGGCGCGACCACGCTGGGCCGGGATCTGGCCGGCTCGGTGGCCACCACCTTGAAGACCGGCCTGACCGCCGATTGCACCGAACTGGCGATCGACCCGGAAGACCGCTGCCTGCTGGCTACGCGACCCACCTTCGGCGGCAGCCTGCTGTGCACCATCGCCACGCTGAACTATCGGCCTCAGATGGCGACGATACGCCATCGCGTCATGCCGATGCCTGAACCGCAACCGGAGCGCCGCGGCCTGATCGTCGATTTCGAGCCTGGCCTGGTGGAGGAAAGCATCGTCACCAAACTCCTCGATTTCCTGCCCGACGCGCTCGACGACAGACAGCACTTGCCTTATGCCGAAATCGTTGTCGCGGGCGGCAAGGGCCTCGGCAAGGCGGAGAATTTCCGGCTGGTATGGGATCTGGCCGGGGTGCTGGGCGCCGAGGTAGGGGCCACCCGCGCCGCCATCCACGCCGGCTGGATCACGCCCGACCGCCAGGTAGGGCAGACCGGCAAGACGGTGCGCCCCGCGCTCTATATTGCGGCGGGCATCTCGGGTGCCATCCAGCACCGCGTCGGCATGGAAGCCTCGGACTGCATCGTCGCCATCAACAGCGATGCCAATGCTCCCATTTTCGATTTCGCCCACTATGCCCTGGTCGGCGATTGCGTGAGCGTACTGCCTGCCCTGACCAAGGCCTTCGCCAGCTACCTGGGCAAACCCTTCAAGGAAGCCACATGAGCGAAAAGTTCGACGTCATCGTGGTGGGCGCTGGTCCCGCCGGCAACGCGGCGGCCTACACCCTCGCCAAGGCGGGGATCAATGTCCTGCAGATCGAACGCGGCGAATACCCCGGCTCGAAAAATGTCCAGGGCGCCATCCTGTATGCCGATGCCCTGGAACGGCTGATCCCCGATTTCCGCGACAGCGCGCCCCTGGAACGGCACATCATCGAACAGCGCATGTGGGTACTCGCCGAGGATTCCTACATCGGCGGTCATTACCGCTCGGCCGAGTTCGCGCGGCCCCCGCACAACCGCTACACCATCATCCGCGCCCGTTTCGACAAGTGGTTCTCCGATCAGGTGCAGAAAGCCGGTGCCCTGTTGCTATGCGAGACCACGGTGAAAGCCCTGCTGCGTGACGTGCAGGGCAAGGTCATCGGTGTCGAGGTGGATCGCGAGGACGGCCGGATCTACGCCGATGCCGTCATCTTGGCCGATGGCGCGAATTCCCTGGTCGCCACCCGGGCCGGACTGCGCCAGGACATACGCGCGGAGACGGCCGCCCTGGCGGTGAAGGAGGTCATCTTCCTGCCCAAGGAAACCGTGGATGCGCGCTTCAACCTGAGCGGCCAGGAAGGCGCGGTGATCGAGATGCTGGGCAGCATTTCACAGGGCATGGTGGGCACCGGTTTCCTCTACACCAACAAGGATTCGATCTCCATCGGCATTGGCTGCATGCTTTCCGATCTCAAGCGGCAACACCTCACTCCGGTGGAACTGCTGGAACGGATGAAAGCCCATCCCGCCATCGCGCCGCTCATCGCCGGCGGCGAGCCGCGCGAATATGCCGCCCACCTCATTCCCGAGGGAGGCTACGATGCGCTGCCGCAACTCTACGGCGAAGGCTGGATGCTGGTCGGCGACTCGGCCGGCTTCGTCAACGCCGTGCACCGCGAGGGTTCGAACCTCGCCATGACCAGCGGCCAGATGGCGGCCGAGACCCTGATCGAACTGTTACGGGAAAAGCGACCGGCGACCGCGGCCAACCTGGCCTGCTATCGCGCGCGGCTCGACGCCAGTTTTGTCATGAAGGATCTGAAGAAATACCGCCGCCTGCCGGAGACGCTCGACCGCCAGCGCCAGTTCATCAACGATTATCCCGCCCTGCTCAACCAGGCCGCTCACACCATGCTCCGCGTCGATGGCGTGGACAAGCGCCACAAAGAGAAGGAAATTTTCAACGCCTTCCGCGAACGGCGTTCGCTTCTGGGCTTGCTGGGCGATGCCTACCAGCTGTGGCGGGCTACCCGCTAGGAGAATCACATGCCGTCCAATGTCCAGGCGCAGGTCGAGAAAAAGCTCTATCTCAACCGTTATCGGGTCGATGCTGGCCGACCGCACATCAAGATCAAGGATGCCAACGTCTGTGCGACCCGCTGCACGGCCCAGCAATGCGTGGTCTGCTGCCCGGCCGGTTGCTGGAGCAGCGAGTCGGGACGCGTCAGCCTGATCACCGACGGCTGTCTAGAGTGTGGTACCTGCCGTATCATCTGCGACGAGTTCCACAATGTCGACTGGGATTACCCCCGCGGCGGTTTTGGCATCCTCTACAAGTTCGGATAAGGCGTTGCGGCCAGAAAAAATAATGAATCAGCCTCACCCGGCAAACAGCACGACCCGCGCGCTCGCCCTCGGTGCGCTCGGCGTCGTCTTCGGCGACATCGGCACCAGCCCCCTCTACACCATGAAGGAGGTCTTCAGCGGACATCACCTGGCTCTTAGCCAGGACAATGTTCTGGGCATCCTCTCCCTGATCTTCTGGGAACTGATCCTGGTCGTTTCCGTGAAGTACGTCGGCCTCATGATGCGGGCCGACAACAAGGGCGAGGGTGGCATCCTGGCCTTGCTCGCCCTCGTGCAGGGGCAAGCTCCGCTGGCATCGCGCAGCCGCTGGATCCTGATGTCATTGGGCTTCCTGGGCGCCTCGTTTTTCTTCGGTGACAGCCTGATCACCCCGGCCATTTCCGTGCTCTCCGCCATCGAGGGCCTGGAGATGGGGGCGCCCGTGTTGCACCCCTTCATCGTGCCGCTTGCGCTGGGCATCCTCATCGGGCTGTTCGTCATTCAGCGTCAAGGAACCAACACGATAGGCAAGTTGTTCGGCCCGGTCATGCTGGTCTGGTTCGGGGTACTGGGCGTGCTCGGAACGCTCAGCATCCTTCAGCATCCCCAGGTGCTCGCCGCTCTCCTGCCCATCCATGCCATGCATTTCTTCGCCGCACACGGTACGGCGAGTTTCCTCATCCTTGGCGCGGTCGTCCTGGCGATTACCGGTGCGGAAGCCTTGTATGCAGATATGGGGCATTTTGGCCGCCGCCCCATCCAGCTGGTCTGGTTCGCCTATGTCCTGCCGGCGCTGGTGCTCAACTACTTCGGCCAGGGCGCACTGCTGCTCGCCAACCCGGAGGCACTGCGCAACCCGTTTTATCTGCTCGCGCCGGAATGGGCACTCTACCCCATGATCGGCTTGGCCACCGCGGCGACCGTGATCGCCTCCCAGGCCGTCATCTCGGGCGCATTCTCGGTGACCCGTCAGGTCATCCAGATGGGCTATGCGCCGCGCCTGATCATTCGCCACACTTCCGCGACCGAAGTGGGCCAGATCTACATCCCCTTCGTGAACTGGGCCCTGGCGGTCGGCATCGCCGTGCTGGTATTGGGCTTCCGGAGTTCGAGCAACCTGGCCGCCGCCTACGGCATCGCCGTCACCGGCACCTTCGCCATCAGCACCATCCTGATGTTCATGGTCATGCGCGTGCGCTGGGATCTCGGTCTCGGTGTAACCCTGGCCGGCCTGGTCATCTTTCTCACCATCGATCTCGCTTTTTTCGGCGCCAATGCAGTCAAGATACCGGACGGTGGCTGGTTCCCTCTGGCAGCCGCCCTGCTGGTTTTTACCCTACTGGTGACCTGGAAGAGCGGCCGTGAGATTGTGCTGGAGCGCTTGCGGGAAACTGCGCAGCCACTCGCCCCTTTCGTGGAAATGCTTCTGGCGCATCCACCGGTTCGGGTGCCGGGAACCGCCGTATTCATGACCGCCGATGCGAACGGGGCGCCCTCAGCCCTGCTGCACAACCTCAAGCACAACAAGGTGCTGCACGAACGTGTGGTGATCCTGAATGTGCGCTATGCCGAAGTGCCGTATGTCCCTGCCGACAGACGGCTGGAGATGTCGCAACTGGCCGAGGACTTCTACCACGTCGTCATCCGCTACGGGTTCATGGATGACATCGACATTCCCAAGGCCTTGTCGAAATGTCCCTGTGGCATGCAGTTTGATCTGATGGATACCACTTTCTTCTTCAGCCGGGAGAACCTGATCCCGACACGGGGCGAGGGCATGATGCTCTGGCGCGAACATCTTTTCGCGACCATGGCACGCAACGCCGCCAGCCCCATGACCTTTTTCCAGATCCCCGCCAACCGGGTGGTCGAACTCGGTGCCCAGCTTGAGATATGATCGACACCGCTACGGATAGCTGTTCAAATTTCTGAGCAGCCGCCACCCGCGTCGGCCAGCCTTGGCTCCACCTTCACCGGGTAGTCGATTCCGACAGTGCGCAGTACATCTCGCTGCCGGCGGGGCTGGCGCGCATGAATCTCGCCGTGTTCAGCTTCCACACCAGACCGGTGTGGAAATCCGGGTCACCATCCCGGCCGTGCTGGAGTATACGATCAGGCGATCCGCTGCAATCTGCATATCATCACCCTCATCCTGCTGGACGCCATCGCGGTCATCGTGCTGCTGTACATGCGCCTTAAGCTGAAGAAAAAGGTGCTGCGCTAAGGAAAGTCCGTTGACGCGGCATGCGGTAGCCCCGAGAGAGGGCCCCTCAAGCCGGCCGATTGCTCGACAGGCTGTTTTCGGTGAAATAGCTGATGCGGGTGCGCGGGTCGAGGTAGGCGATCACCACCACATCCAGTTCCGCAGGCCGCAGGGTTTTGACCACGGAGAGTTCGGGCGCTTCGCGCATGTCCAGCCACAAAGCCTCTTCCTTGGGTACATCGGGATCGTAGATCAATAACGAAGGATGCAAGAGCCGGCCCGGGTTGACGCTCATGATCAGACCGATCTGGCCATTGTTCAACTGCACGACGCTACCGGGCGGATAGATCCCCATGCAGCGAACGAACAGCTGCAGCAAGACCGGATCGTATTTGCCCGGTTCCTTCTTGAACATGAAGGCAATGGCTTCGGCAGGCGTCATGGACTCCGCCGGGTTGATGCGGTTGCAGTAGTGGTCGAAGGCATTGGCAATGCAGGCAATACGGCCCAACCGCCCGATCTGCTCGCCTGCGAGCCTGCCCGGATAGCCGCTGCCGTCGAGCAGTTCATGGTGCATGGCAATGACGTCCAGCGCGGCGGCAGGCATGCCTGGCAGGCGTTGTGCCATGTCGACACCATACGCCACGTGCTGCTGGTAGAAACTGAGCTCGGCTTTCGTCCAGGGAGCTTTATTCAGAAGAATCTGGCTGGGGATCTTTTCCCTGCCGATATCGTGCAGCAGCGTGCCGAGTCCCAGCGCGCGCATTTCCCCGGCACCCAGTTGTGCTTCCTTTGCCAGCACCAGCGACAGCATCGTGACATTGAGGGCATGGTAGTACGCGTTCTCGTCCCCCGCCTTGGTATTCACGAGGTGCAGCGCAACGTCCTTGTCTGCCAGCATCGAGTCCACCATGTCCGATACCAGTGTCTGCGCTTGCTGGACCGATTCCTCCGGACGGGAAAAGAGGTTGCGCAACAACGACTTGACGGTTGAGGCTCCGGCAGCGAACTGTCGTTCGCAGCGCCCCAGTGCCTCGCGTTGGCGCGAAAGCTGTTCCCGCCGTTTCCTTTTTTCTGCCCACATCGCTTCCATTTCAGGATCAGGCGGCGATGGTGGCGGTGGAGACGCGCTCGCTTTGGGCGGCGGCAAGGGGGCGGAATCACTCTTGCTGCTGTCGTAGAACACATGCGAAATTCCGAGGGAACGCAACTGCTGCACTTGTTTTTCGCTGCGAATCTTGAAGCTGCTGAACAGAAAAGGATGATCCGTCCAGGAGTCCAGCCGGATGTACAGCCCCACTCTTACCTGTTCGATGCCTATGCGTTGTTCCAGTTCGCTCATCGGTCAAACGATCCTGTAGCCTGTTCGCCTGTCACCCTCTGCGCCCACGAGCATGCGGGGTCGACGAAGCCATCAGCCTGCGGCCTCCACCATCAATCGCTTCATCTCGGCCACCGCCTCCTTCCAGCCGACGAACAGCGCCTGCGCCACGATCGCGTGGCCGATGTTGAGTTCGTGGATGCCGGGCAGTGCGGCGACAGGCTGGACATTGTGATAGGTGAGACCGTGGCCGGCGTTCACCGTCAGCCCGATGCTGTGGCCATAGGCAACGGCCATGCGAATGCGCTCGAATTCGGCGATGCGCGCTTCGTCCGTCTCCGCGTCGGCATAATGCCCGGTATGGATTTCGACCACCGGCGCGCCAGCCGCATGGGCCGCGTCAAGCTGGGCGAAATCGGCATCGATGAACAGTGAGACACGGATGCCGGCATCGGCAAGCCGTTTGCAGGCAGCGGTCATTTTCTGCATCTGGCCCTTGACGTCGAGCCCGCCTTCGGTCGTGAGTTCCTCGCGCTTTTCCGGCACCAGGCAGACGTCCTGCGGCCGGGTAGCGACGGCGATCGCGAGCATCTCCCCGGTCACCGCCATCTCCAGATTCATCTTGGTTTTCAGCACCTGGCGCAGAATCGCCACGTCGGCATCCTGGATGTGGCGGCGGTCTTCGCGCAGGTGCAGCGTGATCGAATCGGCACCGGCGGTTTCTGCCGCGAGTGCCGCCTCGACCGGGCTGGGATAGCGGGTCTTGCGCGCCTGGCGCAGGGTGGCGATATGGTCGATATTGACGCCGAGGAAGATGCTCATTGTGTGAGTTCGGTGAGGTCGCGTAACAGCTGGCGAGTATAAAGCGGCTTAGCGCCCAGCGTATGGTTGATGAGGGTACGCATCAGTGCCTTGGCTTCGACCAGCGTCGTCGGCCGCTCGAAGTGATCGCCGGCCAGGTCGATCAGCGTCTGGCCGGACACCGGACACCCCGGTTGCCCTGCTTCCGGGCCATCCAGGGTGCGCAGTGCACCGCGCTCTGGCTGGAACACATAACGGGCCTGCGCCTGGATTGTCGCGCCGCTGTCCGCCTCGACATCGAAGGTGGCGCCATAGCCGATCTCACCCAGCAGATTCTTCTCGAAGCGCCGCAGGATCCGCTCAAAGCAAACGGTACGTTCGTAATGGGAGGAGCCGTCATGCTCGCCAGCCAGCTGCTCGAGGGTCGCGAGATAACGGTCATACAGCGTCTCGTGCGCATCGCCGCGCGCCAGCAGACGCAGCAGCAATTCATTGAGATAAAACCCGCACATCAGCGCCCGCCCCTCGGGGGCCTTCAAACCGCCCTGCCATTCAGCGGCGTGCAGGGTTTTCAGTTCGGACTTGCCGAACCACGACAACAGCAGCGGGGTGAAGGGCTGCATCAGCCCGCGCAGGGTCGAAGTCGGGCGCCGCGCGCCGCGCGCAATCAGTGCCACGCGTCCGTGGTCGCGCGTGAACACCTCCGCCACTACGCTGGTTTCCTTGAAAGGATACGTGTGGAGGACGAAACCGGGTTCGTTGTTGACGCGCGCGTCTGCGGACATCGCCCACTCAATCCAGTCCGAGCGATTTCAGCATCCGCACATCGTCGGCCCAGCCGCCCTTGACCTTGACCCAGACCTCCAGATAGACCTTGCTGTCGAACGCGCGCTCCATATCGAGGCGCGCCTGGGTGGAGATGGTCTTGAGCTTCTCGCCGCCCTTGCCGATGATGATGGGCTTGTGGCTGTCGCGGTCGACCAGGATGGTGGCGAAGATACGGCGCAGATTGCCTTCCTCCTCGAACTTGTCGATGGTCACCGCCACCGCGTAGGGGATTTCCTCGCCGCACAGGCGGAATACCTTCTCGCGGATGAGCTCGGCGGCCAGCTGGCGTTCGGTCTGGTCGGTGACGTCGTCCTCGTCGAACAGCGGCGGATTCTTCGGCAGATGGGCTTGCAGGGTCTTCAGGAGTTCGTCCAGGTTGCTGCCCTGTTTGGCCGACACCGGCACGATCTCGGTGAACGCATGGGCGGCCGCCGCTTCCTGCAGAGACGCCATCAGCTCGGCTCGGTCCTTGACGTGATCGATCTTGTTCACCACCAGGATCAGCGGGCGATCCTTGGGCAGCAGGTCCATCACCTGGCGATCCTCTTTTTTCAGCCGTCCCGCTTCCACCAGCATCATCACCACGTCGGTATCCGACAGCGTTTCGCGCACCCGCTTGTTCATCGCTCGATTCATGGTGCTGGCGTGGCGGGTCTGGAACCCCGGGGTGTCGACGAACACGAACTGCGCTTCATCGGTAGTGTGGATGCCCATCACGCGATGACGGGTGGTTTGCGCCTTGCGTGAGGTAATGCTGATCTTCTGGCCGACGATACGGTTGAGCAGCGTCGATTTGCCGACGTTGGGACGCCCGACAATGGCGATGAGGCCGCACTTGAATTCACTCATGTCTGCAGCCTTTTCATTTCTGTAATGCGGTGCACGCCTGGCGGGCGGCTTCCTGTTCGGCGGCGCGGCGGCTCTTGCCGATGCCGCGTGTGCTGAGCACGGGCTTGGCCAGCACGCACTCGACGATGAAACTCTGGTCATGCGCTTCGCCCTGGGTACCGACCAGGCGGTAATCCGGCAGCGGAAGCCGTCGTGACTGAAGTATTTCCTGCAGCTCGGTCTTGGGATCCTTGCCCGAGGCCCGCGGATCGATTTTTGCCACCAGCGGATCGAACAATCCACGCACCACGCGTTGCGCGGCCTCGAATCCGGCATCGAGGAAAATAGCGCCGAACAGCGATTCCAGCGCGTCGGCCAGGATCGAGGGACGGCGAAAGCCGCCGCTCTTGAGTTCGCCTTCGCCCAGGCGCAGGCTTTCGCCCAGTTTCAGGGTGACCGCAATCTCGGCCAGCGTTTCCTGCCGCACCAGGTTGGCACGCAGGCGCGACAGGCTGCCTTCCGGCAACTCGGGAAATGCATCGTACAAGGCCCGGGCGACCGTGCAGTTCAATACCGAGTCGCCGAGGAATTCGAGCCGTTCGTTATTGAGCGCGCCGTAGCTGCGGTGCGTCAGCGCCTGGGTCAGAAGATCGGAGCGGGCAAAGGTATAACCCAGCGCCTGTTGCAGACGCTGGTTCAGCAAGGCGTTATTCAACCTCGACCGGGGCCGCGTTGGGGTCGGAACTGGCACTGAAATCGACCACCAGGCTGACATTGCCGACGAGCTTGGTACGGAAGGTGTAGTCGGTGGAAATGACCGGAACGGCTCCGTGACGATCGATGGCAATGTCTTCGGGCTTGATCACGGTCACATAACCGACGCTGGCACGCTGCTCAAAATCATTGCGGATATCGGCATTGCTCTTGGATTTGAGGTCGGATTCCTGCCCCATCGTGGCGAGGATCTTCTTCACCGAGAAATACTCGATATAGGCCGGTACCAGTTTCATCGCCAGCATGGCCAGCATGACCAGCACGATGGCGACGAACAGGAAGCCGAACATGGTCAGTCCGCGTTGTTTGGATTTCATGGCGCGCGTGCGATACATGCTATCTCCTTATCGAATGGTGGTGCCGATGCGGCCGAATTCGTCGAAATTCATCCAGATGAAGAAGGCCTTGCCGACAATGTTCCTGTCCGGGACGAACCCCCAGTAGCGGCTGTCGTTGCTGGCGTCGCGGTTGTCGCCCATCATGAAGTACTGCCCCTGCGGCACCTTGCAGACAAAACCTTCGCCCTCGGCATTGTAGGAGCAGTTCTCGCGGTAAGGGAAGTCCACCACCTGGGTCGGATAGACCGAGGGCTTGTCCGGCTCCGTCATCATGATGTGGTCGGCGCCATTGAGACGCTCCTTGTACACCATTGCGGTAATGTAATTCAGGCCATTGCCCACATAGTTGTAGGTGCCGGTATTGGTCGCGGGAACAGGCTTGCCGTTGATGGTGAGCTTCTTGTCGCGGTATTCGACCACGTCGCCCGGCACGCCGATTACGCGTTTGATGTAGTCGAGACTGGGGTCGCCCGGATAGCGGAACACCATGACGTCGCCCCGTTTTGGGTTGTTCAGCTCGACCACCTTCGTATTGATGACCGGCAGGCGGATGCCATAGGTGAATTTGTTGACCAGGATGAAATCACCGACCAGCAGGGTGGGCATCATCGAACCGGACGGAATCTTGAACGGCTCGACCAGAAACGAGCGCAACGCGAACACGACAAGGATGACCGGGAAGAAGCTCTTGGCGTATTCCACCAGCAGCGGTTCCTTCGCGTCTCGGTCGCGGCCGCGTTTGAGCAGCAGCAGGTCGAGCAGCCAGATGCCGCCGGTGGCGACGAGCGCAACGAAAAGAATGAGGGCAAAGTTCATGTTGAGGAGTCCACTGCTTATTTATCGGAGACCTGGAGGATCGCAAGAAAGGCTTCCTGCGGGATTTCGACGTTGCCGACCTGTTTCATGCGGCGTTTGCCGGCCTTCTGTTTTTCCAGCAGTTTCTTCTTGCGCGTGATGTCGCCTCCGTAGCACTTGGCGAGCACGTTCTTGCGCAGTGCCTTGACGTTCTCGCGCGCGATGATGTTGGCACCGATCGCCGCCTGCACCGCGACGTCGAACATCTGGCGCGGGATCAGTTCGCGCATCTTGGAAGCGAGTTCGCGACCGCGATAGACGCTGCTGGCGCGGTGCACGATCAAGGACAACGCATCGACCTTCTCGTTGTTGACGAGGATGTCGAGCTTCACCAGGTCGCCCGCACGGTATTCCTTGAATTCGTAGTCGAGCGAGGCATAGCCACGGCTGGTGGATTTGAGTTTGTCAAAGAAATCCATTACCACTTCGTTCATCGGCAGGTCGTAGCGCAGCATCACCTGCCTGCCGTGGTACTGCATGTCGATCTGCATGCCGCGTTTCTGGTTGCACAGGGTGATGACATTGCCGACGAACTCTTCCGGCACGAAAATCGTCGCCGTGATGATGGGCTCGCGGATCTCCTCGATCTTCGACAGCTCAGGCAGCTTGAACGGGTTCTCGACGTTGATCAAGGTGCCATCCTTCATCAGCACTTCGTACACCACCGTCGGCGCGGTGGTGATGAGATCCATGTCGTACTCGCGTTCCAGCCGTTCCTGCACGATATCCATGTGCAGCAGGCCGAGGAAGCCGCAACGGAAGCCGAAGCCCAGCGCCTGCGAGACTTCGGGCTCGAACTGCAGCGCGGCATCGTTCAGCTGCAGTTTGGTCAGCGCATCGCGCAGCGCCTCGAAGTCGTGGGATTCGACCGGATACAGGCCGGCGAACACCTGCGACTGCACCTTCTTGAAGCCCGGCAGCGGCTCGCTGGCGGGCCGCTCGAGCAGGGTGATGGTGTCGCCCACCTGGGCGGACTTGAGTTCCTTGATGCCGGCGATCACGAAACCGACTTCGCCCGCCGAAAGCTGGGGCTTGTCGACCGACTTGGGCGTGAACACGCCGACGTGCTCGGTCAGATGTTGCGCACCGCTCGCCATGAAGCGGATCTTGTCCTTGGGTTTCAACACGCCGTCGACCACGCGCACCAGCATCACTACGCCGACGTAGTTGTCGAACCACGAATCGATGATCAGCGCCTTCAGCGGCGCGGACTCGTCACCACGCGGCGGCGGCACCTGCTTCACCACCACCTCGAGGATTTCGGGAATGCCGATGCCGGTCTTGGCCGAGGCGCGCACCGCGTCGGTGGCGTCGAGGCCGACGATATCCTCGATCTCTTCTGCCACCCGGTCGGGATCGGCCGCCGGCAGGTCGATCTTGTTCAGCACCGGAATGACCTCGACGCCGAGATCGATCGCGGTATAGCAGTTGGCCACCGTCTGCGCTTCCACACCTTGCGAAGCGTCGACCACCAGCAGCGCCCCTTCGCAGGCGGACAGCGAGCGGCTGACTTCGTAGGAAAAATCGACGTGGCCCGGGGTATCGATCAGGTTCAGGCGGTAGACCTGACCATCCTGCGCCTTGTAGGTCAGTGCAGCGGTCTGCGCCTTGATGGTGATGCCGCGTTCCTTCTCCAGATCCATGGAATCAAGCACCTGCGCTTCCATCTCGCGCTCGGACAGGCCGCCGCAAAACTGGATCAGACGGTCGGCCAGCGTGGACTTGCCGTGGTCGATGTGGGCGATGATGGAAAAATTGCGGATCAGGTTCTGGGACACAACAAAACGGGCACGCTTCCGTGCCCGATCAGGGATTCGATAAGAGCCCGGATTTTAACGGATTTCAAGGATTGAAGCGCAGCCATTCCTGAAACGCGGTCAGATTGAGTTGATGGCGGCAAATCTCGGTGTCGCCGTCAAACAACAGCGGAACCTCCCAACCGTATTCCGCCTTGAATGCCGGATCGGCATCCACATCCACGGGGGCCAGGGCGTGCCCCGTCCCTGCGAGCAGGGCACGGGCCTCGGTCGCCAGTTCCTCGCAGAGCGGGCAGCCTTTCCGCGTATAGAGCGTGAGCGTTTTACCCACCCGAAATCTTCAACGGGATGTAGAGCGAACCGTCGCCGCGCCGCACCAGGATCGCCGCGCTTTTGCCGGCTGGGATCGTGGCAATGGCCTTGCGATAAACCGCCACGCTGGTGATCTTGGTGTTGTTGACCGCCAGAATGACGTCGCCCGTCCGAATGCCGGCGCGCGCCGCATCGCCCGTTGCATCCGCAACCAGCACGCCATAGTCGAGGTCGAGCGCCCGCCGCTGATCCGCACCCAGTTCGGTCAAGGCGAGCCCGCCGCGCAAAATAGCCTTGCCGTCATTGCTGGCCTGCTGGCTTTCAGTGGGCAATTCGCCCAGCACCACGTTCAATTGCTGGACTTTACCCTTGCGCCAGACTTGCAGCGGGATCTTGGTGCCCGGCTTGGCCATGCCGACGATGCGGGGCAGGTCACTGGAATTCTCCACGGTTTTGCCATTGAACTCCAGGATGACGTCGGCCGCCTGGAGTCCTGCTTTCTGCGCTGGGCTATCCGCCTGAACCTGCGACACCAGCGCCCCGCGCGGACGATCCAGGCCGAAGGAGTCGGCCAGATCGGCGGTCACTTCCTGGATCACCACGCCCAGCCAGCCGCGCGACACCTTGCCGCCGCTTTTCAGCTGAGCCGCCGCCTCCATCGCCACATCGATCGGGATCGCGAACGATACGCCCTGATAGCCGCCGCTGCGGCTGTAAATCTGCGAATTGATGCCGACCACTTCCCCTTTCATATTGAACAGGGGCCCGCCTGAATTACCGGGATTGATTGGTACATCGGTCTGGATGAACGGGACGTAGGTCTCAGACGGCAGCGAGCGTCCCTTGGCGGAAACGATGCCCGCAGTGACCGAGTTCTCGAAACCGAAAGGCGAACCGATGGCAGCGACCGCCTCGCCCACCCGCAGTTTGGTAGGATCGCCCAGTTTGACGACCGGCAGATTGTTGGCGGTGATCTTGATGACAGCCACATCGGTACGCGCGTCCGCCCCCACCACCTTGGCCGTGAAAGTTCGTTTGTCGATGAGCTTGACTACCACTTCATCCGCGCCTTTGACCACATGCGCATTGGTCAGGATGTAGCCATCGTTGCTGACGATGAAACCCGAGCCTTCGCCGCGCGCCGGAATTTCCTGCATGGGGCCGGGGCCTTGTCCGCCTCCCTGCCCTCCGGGCATGCCCGGCATGCCCGGGAAGAAGCGGCGGAAGAATTCCTGCATGCCTTCGTCGTCAAACTCCTGGCCACGCTTCACCATCTTGGTGGTGCTGATATTGACCACGGCCGGCCCCTCTTTCTCGACCAGATCGGCCACATCCATCACGTCCTTCGCCAATGCAGGTACCGACACGGTAAACACCAGCGCGATTGCCGCCAAAGCATTTTTCATCATGACTGTCCTTTCATTACTTGAAACGGAATTCGGATTTCGCGTCTGAGCACCACCGGACGGGCCGCCCGGCCGCCACGCGCCAGTAGCCAGCCCACCGCCCCGCCGATCAGCATGCCGGCAAACGCCGCACCGTCCCCGGGCTGAATGGCCTGCGCCAGCAGCGCGCCCGCCAGCATCAGCCCCAACGGCAGGCCATAGGCGCGCATTGCGCTCTTGAGTACGCTGCCATGGGCAATCCCGATCACCACGCGGTCTCCGGGTGCCAGGGCCAGATCGCAATCAACCAGGAAATTCCGGGGTTTGCGTTGGAACAACTCGGCGATGCGGCGCGACGAACATCCCTGTCCGCCGCAGGTACCGCACCCCGACGGCTCGACGGCCTGCACCCAGACGCCGTCGGATGCGGTGTGGATGACTTCGGCTGTTTGCTCCAGCATGACCGACCTTACTTCCGGGTTGCCGAATTGCCGGTTTCGATGAGTGCCATGTTCGGCACCTCACCCAGCGTCGTCACGATGTAGCCATCCACCTCGCGGGCATAGATGCCGATCGCGCCTTCAGCCGACAGGCCATGCAGGCTTTGCACCTGCGGATCCGCCGGCTCGACAAACATCGACAACACGCTCAATCCGTCCGAAAAAACCAGATGTGTGACCGGCGCCCGCTTGCCGGGCAGCACACGTACCGCTTCCTGTACCTGTTCGTATCCCGGTGGCGGGGTCACGTTCCAGTCGTTCAAGACAGGTTTGCCCGGCTGTGTTTTCTGGATGATCTTTCCTGCCATGTCATTGCGGATGTCCGGGGCCTTGCCAATCTGGATTTCCGAGAACACGAGGATCGAGATCACGTTGCCGCTATCGTTGACGATGCGCGCCTTGAGCGGCAAGCCTGTCCGGGTGTCCAGCCAGAAGTTGTAGGTATATCGGTATCCGTCGCGCGGCGCCAGCGTCACCACCTGGCAGGTGCGCCCGGCTACGCGCTCGATCCCGCCCAGCTTCGCCTCGTAGAAATCGAGCAGGCTGGCCGGCTGCGCAGGCAGCAAGGCCGGGAAGAAACGGCGCAGTGCATTGCGCTCCAGCCGAACGTGCTTGCCATCCGGCAAATGGCAGTACACATCGTTATTGATGCGCATGAACTGGCGCGAGGTGCCGTCCATGACTTCGACTTTTTCCTGCTCGCCATTCGCATCGGCACGGTGCTGTACACGCAAGACCTCGACGTGCTCGCCGTGGTGATAGACATAGATACCGCTGTAATTTTGTTGTTTGGCGGCTGTGGCCGCCCGATTGAGCCAGTCTGCCGCAGCATCGGCACGCGCCCCGCCGGACAGCAAAACCAGTCCTGTGAATCCTGCAACCAGCCAGCCCTGCCGCCATCCGGCCAGCGACCGCATCAGCGCGGCTCCACCGCTACGGCCACCGCCGGCTGGTAAGGGGAAACCACCGTCATCGGGGCGAATTCCTGATGCGCCACCAGATAAGGCGCAAACCGGGCGTCTTCGCTTGACGACTCCGACGACAGCGAGGCTTGCTGAAATCCCGGGGCTGTTGCCATGGGTAGCGTGGCCGGCTCTTCCGACATCATCCGCGTGAGTGAAATCGCGCCCCACACCGCGAGCGAGGCAAACGAGGCCACGGCCACACGCTGCGGCCACACGCTTCGACGCGGCGCAAGCACGGTCGGCTCGGTGGACAATTGCGCCGAGAAACGTGCCATGAAGCCCTCCTGCGCCGGGGCTTCGCCTCGCATCAGGTCGCCGATCAGATGATAATCCGACCAGTTTTGCCGCAACTCGCCGTCGCGTTTCAGGGCTGTGAGGCAAGCTTCCGTTTCGGTACGCTCCGTCTCGCCATCAAGGGCGGCAGAAAGCAACAGACGCCAGTCGTCGTCGGCCGATTCACTCTGGGGATGGGCATGGGTTTTAAGTAGTGCTGACATGGTTACCACCTCTTGTCCTGACTGGTGCCCAGCATCGGGCGTATCTTTTCGGCTATGGCCTCGCGCGCGCGGAAGATCCGCGAGCGAACGGTACCGATCGGGCAATCCATCATCTGCGCGATTTCCTCGTAGCTCATGCCTTCGATTTCGCGTAGCGTGATGGCTGTCCTCAATTCCTCGGGCAGCGCATCGACAGCCTCATTGACCGCTTTGGCGATCTGTTTGGTCTGGAGTTCCGCATCCGGCGTCGCAATATCGCGCAACAGATCGCCGTCCTCGTAATTTTCCGCATCATCCGCCTGCACATCACTCAAAACCGGCATGCGCTTGTGCGCGACCAGGTAATTCTTGGCGGTATTCACGGCAATGCGGTACAGCCAGGTGTAGAAGGCACTCTCGCCACGGAATCCCGGCAGCGCGCGATAGGCCTTGATAAAAGCTTCCTGCGTAATATCTTCCACCTCCGCCGCATCCCGCACCATGCGCGACAACAGCCGCCCGAGCTTGCGGTGATACTTGCTCACCAACAACTCGAAAGCGTGCTTGTCGCCCTGCTGGGCGCGTTCGACCAACACCTGATCCAATTCGCGGTCCGACATATCTCCCTGCTGCTTCTTGTTAGTGTTGAAAGTATACGTGACCGCACCTTCCGGAACGTGTGAGCGGTTCAGGGCAAAAAAGTTCACCCCAAACAGGGTTATTCGGACACGGGCCAAGCCTGCTATCATCCGCCGACCACCATGCACAGACACGACGTTCTCATCCTCGGCAGCGGCCTCGCCGCGCTGACCACCGCGCTCAAGCTTGCCGACCAGCGCCGCGTCGCCATTGTGACCAAGCGCCAGATGACCGACGGGGCCAGCGACTGGGCTCAGGGCGGCATTGCCGCGGCGGTCGACAGCGGCGATTCGGTCGAAGCCCATGTCCATGACACCCTGGTCGCCGGGGCCGGCCTGTGCGACGAGGCGGTCACCCGAATGGTTGCCAGCCAGGCGCGCGAGATGATCGCCTGGCTGACCGCCAACGGTGTCGCCTTCACCCCCGACCCGCAAGCGCCGGGCGGCCTGCACCTCACCCGCGAGGGCGGACATTCCAAACGCCGGGTCGTGCACGCGGCGGACGCCACCGGGCATGCGGTACAGACCAGCCTGCTCGACCGGGTGCGTGCCCACCCCAATATCGAGACCTTCGAGCAGCACGTCGCCATCGACCTCATCACCGGCAAGCGCGCCGGCGGCCAGGAACGGCAGATCCACGGCGCCTATGCCCTGAACAAGGGCACCGGCGAGGTCGAGACCTTCGCCGCCGGCCATACCGTGCTGGCCACCGGTGGCGCCGGCAAGGTCTACCTCTACACCACCAACCCCGATACCTCGACCGGTGACGGCATCGCCATGGCGTGGCGCGCCGGCTGCCGGGTCGCCAACCTCGAATTCGTGCAGTTCCACCCGACCTGCCTGTACCACCCGCACGCCAAGTCCTTTCTCATTTCCGAGGCCGTGCGCGGCGAAGGCGGCCGACTGCTGCTGCCCGACGGCAGCCGCTTCATGCAATTCCACGACGAGCGCGCCGAACTCGCCCCGCGTGACGTGGTCGCCCGCGCGATCGACTTCGAGATGAAAAAACGCGGTATCGACTGCGTTTACCTCGACATCAGCCACAAGCCGGCCGACTTCGTGCGCGAGCACTTCCCCACGATTTATGGCCGCTGCCTCGAGCTCGGCATCGACATCACGCGCCAGCCGATCCCGGTGGTGCCGGCCGCGCACTACACCTGCGGCGGCGTCATCACCGACATGAATGCGCGCACCGACCTGTGCAACCTGCATGCCGTCGGCGAAGTCACCTTCACCGGGCTGCACGGGGCCAACCGGCTGGCCTCCAACTCGCTGCTGGAGTGCCTGGTGTTCGGCCACGCCGCCGCCGCCGACATCCTCGCCACGCCGTCCGCCCCTTCGCTCAGCCTGCCGCCCTGGGACGCATCGCGCGTCACCGACCCCGACGAGGAGGTCGTGATCTCGCACAACTGGGACGAACTGCGGCGCTTCATGTGGGACTACGTCGGCATCGTGCGCACCAACAAGCGGCTGGCGCGCGCGTCGCACCGGATCCGCCTGCTGCGTGGCGAAATCGACGAGTTCTACCGCAATTTCCGGGTATCCAACGACCTGATCGAACTGCGTAATCTGGTGCAAAGCGCCGACCTCATCATCCGTTCGGCCCAGTTGCGGCAGGAAAGCCGCGGCCTGCATTTCAGCCGCGACTATCCGGAAATCCTGCCGATCGCCGGCAATACCGTGCTCAACCCGCGTCCGGGAACCCTGTGCCCGAGCGTGTGCGGCGTGCCCAGCGAAGCGACATCCTGAGGCGGCGCAAGCTGTCGGCGTCCGCGCTGTCGGACAATAGCGTCAAGGCATGCACGCGACGGTCGGCGGTACGGTAGCGCAACACGATCAACCCGCTCGAGACAAAACTGTCGTCCAGCACCTCGACGTCGCTCCACTCGGCCCGACCATCCAGGCATTGCAGACGGCCGTCTGCCGCAATACGCAGACTCGTCATCGGCGAGGCTCGCCGCCAACCCCATACGCTCAGGCCAGTCACGGCGCTCCCCAGCGCAAACGCAACGCCTACGGGGACGTCCGTCAGAAGCAGGGCAAGCCCTGCCAGCGCGGCCATCCCCAGCAGCAACAGCCCCAGTCGGCGCGAGGGTTTGAGTTCAATCTCGTGCATCAGCGTGTACACTTTTGGCCTTCATGACATCCCTCTTTGACTGGAACGCATCGTGATCGATTCCTGGAAAAACCTTCTGCAATCCCAAGGCGCGCTAATCGAAGACAGCACAGTCCTGCATTATGGGGACCCGGCGGCCGAACGCGCCGCCGCTGGCGGCACCATTGTCGCGGATTTGTCGCAACTCGGCGTCATCGCTTTCCGCGGCGACGAAGCCGCCAGTTTCCTGCAAAGCCAACTCACCAACGATGTTCGCGGCCTGCAGGCCGACGCCGCCCAGTGGAACGGCTATTGCAGTCCCAAGGGACGCCTGCTCGGAAATTTTCTGGTATGGCGGCAGGGCGAGGATTACTGCCTGCAACTATCGGGCGACATCCTGCCCAGCGTATTGAAGCGGCTATCCATGTTCATCATGCGCGCCAAGGTGCAAGGGCGTGACGCCAGCGATGAAAACGTCCGGCTGGTCGTCGCCGGCAAGCAGGCGGCGGCCATGGTGAGCGCCACGATGGGCGTCCTTCCGAATACCACCATGCATACCGTCAGCGGAGAAGCCGGCCAGGTCATCCGCGTCGGCGACGACAAATTCGTCCTGTCGATTCTCCCCGAACGCGCCGCCACGGTCTGGCAGGGATTGCGCGAAGCGGCCACCCCGGTCGGCGCTCCGGTATGGGACTGGTTGCGGCTCAACGCCGGCATTCCGATGATCGTTGCCGCCACCCAGGAGCTGTTCGTCCCGCAAATGGTCAATTTCGAGGTCATCGGCGGCGTCAGCTTCCAGAAAGGCTGCTACCCCGGCCAGGAAATCGTCGCCCGCAGCCAATACCTGGGCAAACTCAAGCGCCGCATGTTCCTTGCACACGTGGATGCCGAAGCCGCACCCGGCGACAACCTGTACAGCGCCGACATCGAGGGCCAGGCCACCGGCACGGTGGTCAATGCAGCACCGGCACCGGCTGGCGGCTTCGATGTGCTGGCCGTGGCCCAGGTCGAAAGCGCAGCTACGCAGACCCTGCACCTCAAAGCGGGCGACGGCGCCGCCCTGACGCTGAAACCCTTGCCTTACGCGCTACCCGAATAGGTGAAGCACGCGTATGTCTACTACCGGATCGATCCTGTCCAGGCCGGCTTGGCCGCGCGCCGGATCGATGCGCTGCTGGACGCGCTGGCCCGGTATTGCAGCCGGCCGCCACGTCGGTTGAGACGCTGCGACGATCCGTCGACGTGGATGGAGATCTACGAAGGCATTGCGGATTTTTCGGCGTTTTCCGCCGCGCTGGACCGGGCCGTGCTTGACCTGGACTGTGCCGGACACACAGTAGGCGAACGCCACCTGGAATGCTTCTCGGCATCCGATCCCGCCTCATAGAAAAGCCAGGCAAGCCCGGCTTTTCTGACAATAGACGAAACAAACGCCTACTTCTTCACCATCACCTTTTCCACCCAGCCTTCGCCATCCTGGCCCTGGACGGAAATAAATCCGCCCTGGTCATGGCCGGTATAAATGACTTCCTCACCACGCGCGAGGGTCGAGACCACTTTGGAGGTTTTCTTGGGCTGGGCGTAGACCCTCAGCCCGGCGATCTTTCCTGTCACCGCGTCGCCTTCCTCAAACACGATGCCAGCCTTGGTCGGCTGGCCGGATTTGCCCTTGAGGTTGATCTCCTGGCGGGCCATCTCCGGATTGTTGCGGACGGAGCGCACGATGTTGTTCCAGTTGTCCAGGTAGCTGGCCGCGATGACCTTCCCTTCCGGCGTATTGGTGTAGGCGCCGAGCCCGCCGGCCGCGCCGCCGCCGACCAGCAGCCCGCCCACGCTCCAGTCCGTTTTCTCGGCATTGCCGGTAGCTGAAGCAAGCTGCAGCGAAGTACGCGAATCCGAGAGGATCATGGTGGTTTGCGCCGACTTGAACTTGAGGCCGGCCGCGACCAGGCCCGCCACGGCGCCAAACACGCCCAGGCCGCCCAGTGCACCACCCACGCCGCCCGAATCCTTGCTGGAGAATACCGCGTCAGGGGTCAGCACGTAGTCGGCCGTGACCATCTGGCCCTTGCCCATGTTGGAGCCCTTGCGCAGTTCGCCGGACTCGGCCAGCTGACGCTCCTGCATCAGGTTCTGCATGGCGCGCCCGCGCTCCACCAGAACAAAGCAGTTGGATTGCTGCACCATCATGCGAATCAGGCCGGTCGGCGATTGCAGGCCGTATTGGAGCAGATGGGAAATCACGGCATCCTGCGGCTCGACCACGGCCAGCGTGCCGTAGGGCTTGTCGCATTTTTCAAGTTCCTTGGCTTCCCCTTGTGCCCCGTCCGGCCCCGCAGAACCGGACGGTTGACCGGCCTCTTTCTTGTCGCCGCTCCCCAGTTTGAAGTCGAACAGACCGGCATAGACCGGATTGATCGCCTGCGTCAGAAACAAGCCGGTAACGAGTGCGCGTGCCATGGCTGTCATTGTTGTCTCCCTTGATTGATTTAAAACGATTATATCCATTTCAAGCGTCATCCAGACGCGTACATAACGCCTTGGTTTCCGCCGTTCACGTTCTATAAACAAGGCTCGCATGCCACAAGGAGATCATCATGCTGGACATCAACAAAATGGTGGAACAGGAACATTCGGGCCCGACGGTCCGCGGCCATCTCATCGACCTGGAACCCTGGACGGAAGAACAGGCGATCGAGCGGGCACACCGGGATGGGCTGGAGTTGACCGACGACCATTTGGCCATCATTCGTTATCTGCGCGACTGTTACGCCGATCATGGCGGCACCGTCAATGCGCGCATGCTGGTGCATTCGCTGGAAGAGGAATTTGCAGGCCAGGGCGGACACAAGTTCCTGTACAACCTGTTTCCGCTGGGGCCGATCGCCCAGGCCAGCCACTATGCCGGCCTGCCGATGCCGCCTGGCACCCGCGATCCCTCATTTGGCACGACGCACTAAGCCCTAGTCGGTTTCTTCCACGGGAACCCGCGCAGCCAGCGCGCACAGCAGTTCATAACTGCTGGTGCCTGCGGCTGCGGCTACCGTATCCACGGGCAAACCTTCGCCCCACAGCACGACCCGGCTCCCCACGCCGGCTTCGGGGCATTCGCCCAGATCGACGCACAGCATGTCCATCGACACCCGGCCCAGGGTCCGGCTGAGGCGTCCATCGACAAGAGCCGGCGTACCGGTCAGTGCATGACGCGGATACCCATCCGCATAGCCACAGGCGACCACGCCCACCCGCATGGGGCGGTCGGCACGAAACAACTGCCCATATCCCACGCCCTCGCCCGCTTGCAGGGTCTGCACGCTGATGATTTCCGACTGCAGGGTCATGGCCGGCCTCAAGCCCAATTGCTCGGCCGACACGTCGGCAAACGGCGACGCACCATAGAGCATCAGTCCCGGGCGCGCCCAGGCGCCGAGGGTCTGCGGATAACGCAACAGCGCAGCCGAATTGGCGCTGCTCCACGGCAGGCCGTAGGCCGACAGCTCGCCCAGGAAAGGGTGCAGCTGCCAGTCCACACCGACCGTTTCATCCGCCTGGGCAAAGTGCGTCATCAGGGTGATGCCGGCCACCGCGCTCAGGCTTCTCGTCCGTGCGACGATGGCGGCATGATCGGCCAGGGGAAAGCCCAACCGGTGCATGCCGCTGTCGAATTTGAGGAAGACCTGAAGGGGCCGCGCGGGTGGTTGCTGCTGCAGCCAGTCGAGATGGGCGGGATGATGCAACACCGGCCACAGGTCCAGTTCGGCGCAGGTGGCGATTTCGTCCGCCCCGAAGAACCCTTCCAGCAGCAGGATGGGCTGGTCGACCCCCATCAATCTCAGGTTGGCGGCCTCTTCCAGCGTCAGCACGGCAAAGCCGTCGGCCGCCGCCAATGCACGCCGTGCACGCGACAGCCCGTGACCATAGGCATTGGCCTTGACCACGGCAAACACGCGCGCTGCACCTGCGTGACTGCGTGCCACACGCAGGTTGTGCGCCATCGCGCCGATGGAGATTCGCGCCTGGATGGGCCGCATCGGTTCAGTAAGAGCCCGGCTGCGCCAGCGTTTCGAAGCGCGTGTATTCGCCGAGGAAGGCCAGTCGCACCGTGCCGATGGGGCCATTACGCTGCTTGCTGATGATGATTTCCGCCGTGCCTTTGTCCTGCGTGTCAGGGTTGTAGACCTCGTCGCGGTAGATGAACAGGATGACGTCGGCATCCTGTTCGATGGCGCCCGATTCGCGCAGATCGGACATCACCGGGCGCTTGTTGGGACGTTGCTCCAGGCTCCGGTTCAACTGCGACAGCGCGATCACCGGCACATGCAACTCCTTCGCCAGCCCCTTCAGCGCGCGCGAGATTTCGGATATTTCGGTGGCACGGTTCTCGCCGGTACCGCTGCCCGCCATCAGTTGCAAATAGTCGATCACGATCAGGCCGAGCTTGCCGCACTGACGCATCAGCCGGCGTGCGCGTGCGCGCAGTTCCAGCACGTTGAGTCCGGGCGACTCGTCGATGAAGACCGGCGCCTCGTTGAGCTTGCCGAGCGCGTAGGTGAGGCGCTGCCAGTCGTCCTCGCCCAGCTTGCCGGTACGCAGCCGGTGCTGGTCGAGCTTGCCGACCGAACCGATCATCCGCATCACCAGCTGGGCGCCGCCCATTTCCATCGAGAACACCGCTACCGGCAGGCCGGTGTCGAGCGCGACGTTCTCCGCGATGTTGATCGAGAAGGCGGTCTTGCCCATGGATGGGCGCCCAGCGACGATGACGAGGTCGCCCGGCTGCAGGCCGGAGGTCTTCTGGTCGAGGTCGTGAAAACCGGTGGGCACGCCCGTGACACCGGAATCGTTGTCGCGGTGATAGAGCTCGTCGATACGCTCGACCACTTCCTTCAACAGGGGTTTGATTTCAGTGAATCCCGCCTGCCCGCGGCTGCCGGACTCGGCGATCTCGAACACCTTGGCTTCGGCTTCGTCGAGCAGTTGCGAGGCGCTGCGCCCGGCGGGCGAATAGGCCGTGTCGGCGATTCCGGTCGCCACCTCGGCGAGCCGCCGCATCACCGAACGCTCGCGCACGATTTCGGCATAGCGGCGGATGTTGGCAGCCGACGGCGTGTTGCTTGCCAGCGCAACGATGTAGGCGAGTCCACCGACGTTTTCGAGCTGCCCCATGGACTGCAGCGCCTCGGACACCGTCACGGCATCGGCCGGCCGATTCTCGGCGATCTGCCGCACGATCGCGCGCAGGATCTGGCGATGATCCTGGCGGTAGAAATCGCTTTCCGATACCACGTCCCCGATGCGGTCCCATGCGCTGTTGTCGAGCAACAGACCGCCCAACACCGCCTGCTCGGCTTCGAGTGAGTGCGGCGGCAGGCGCATCTGCGCCAGTTGGGGATCGGAATTTGCAGTCAGGGAGTGGATGGCGGCCATGGCAGGATTCTAGTCTTCAGCCTCGGGCCCACCAAGGGAAAAACTGTGGATAAGCCGTGGACAGCCGGGTATGCCTTGAGGTCAAATAAAAAAAGGGAGCCGATGGCTCCCTTTCCAGGCAAGGCCGGCGGATTACTGCTCGCCGACCACCACCACCGTGATGTTGGCGGTGACGTCATGGTGCAAACCCAGCACCACGGGGTATTCGCCGATGGCCTTGAACGGGCCTTCGGGCAGGCGTATTTCCGCCTTGACCACGTCGTGGCCCTGCGCTTTCAGCGCATCAGCGATGTCGGCATTGGTAATGGAGCCGAACAGGCGGCCATCGACACCGGCCTTCTGACTGACCGTGACGCTGAAACCTTCCAGCTTCGCAGCGCGGCTCTGGGCTTCCGCCAGCTTCTCGGCAGCGACGCGTTCCAGCTCGGCCTTCTGGGCGGCAAATGCGTCCATGTTGGCCTGCGTGGCACGACGTGCACGGCCGGTGGGGATCAGAAAGTTGCGGGCATAGCCGTCTTTCACCTTGACCACGTCACCCAGATTGCCCAGGTTGACGACTTTGTCCATCAGAATCACTTGCATGGTCGTCTCCTCAATGCAGATCGGTGTAAGGCATGAGCGCCAGGAAACGCGCGCGCTTGATCGCGGTGCCCAGCTGGCGCTGGTAGTGCGCCTTGGTACCGGTGATACGGGCCGGGATGATACGGCCGTTCTCGGCGATGAATTCCTTCAGCACTTCGATGTCCTTGTAATCGACTTCGACCACTTTTTCAGCGGTGAAGCGGCAGAACTTGCGACGCTTGAAGAGACCGCGATTGCCGCTGTCGCGGCGCTTGTTGGCGAACTTGCCGCCGGATTTTCCACCCATGGGACGTGCCATGATTTATTCCTTTTCGATTCGATTCAATATCAAGATCAGTTGTCGGCTGTTCACGCTGCGTCGGTTCAACGCGCCTTCCAGTTTCACCTGCGTCCCGCTGGCCAGTTGTGCCAGTTGCGCAGCGAGCGGCCCGCTCGCCTGTACTGTCAACTCGCATTCCACCTGCCGGGCCTGGGCTGCGACCATCTGACTGCTGCGGTGCAGAATCACCGCTTCCGCAATGGGCACGCCAGCCGGGCTGTAACGCACAGGATCAACCTGGATGAGGGCTCCGTTGATGAGCAGCCTGTTCACTCATTCAACCCGGCACTCAGTCAGGCTGCGGCGGGCTGCTCGGCTGCAGCTTCCGGCTTGGCGCCTTCAGCTTTGGCGCTGTCCAGCATGTCGCGCGACTTTTCTTCCTTCATCATGGGCGAAGCCGTGGTCACGGCATCGTCACGCTTGATGGTCAGATGGCGCAGCACGGCATCGTTGAACTTGAAGCCATGCTCGAGTTCTTCCAGGGTTTCCTGGTCGCACTCGATGTTCATCAGCACGTAGTGAGCCTTGTGGACTTTCTGGATCGGGTAGGCCATCTGGCGCCGACCCCAGTCTTCCAGGCGATGGACGTTGCCGCCGCGCGTGGTGATGTTGCTCTTGTAGCGCTCGATCATGGCGGGCACCTGCTCGCTCTGATCGGGATGGACGATAAATACGATTTCGTAATGCCGCATCAAGTTTCCTTTCGGTTCAGCCCCCCGCTGCGGTGCAGTGGAGCAAGGTGGTAAAGTCAAAAAACAATCCCCGGCAAACCGGGGACTGCAAATCATACGCTTTTTGCCTGGCAAATCAAGCCGCGGCCGCACGCAGCGGCCGGGTCAGATCACGCAATCGACGTAATAGCGCGCCTTGCCATCAACCACATCTTCGACCAGACCGTGCACGTCGGTCTCGAAGCCGGGGAATTTGTCATTGAATTCGCGGGTGAACTGCAGATAACGCACGATGGTGGCATTGAAGCGCTCGCCCGGGATCAGCAAGGGAATGCCCGGCGGATAAGGCGTCACCAGCATGGCGGTGATGCGGCCCTCGAGCTTGTCGATCTCGACCCGCTCGATCTCGCGGTGTGCCATCTTGGCGAATGCGTCAGCCGGCTTCATCGCAGGCGCCATTTCGGACAGATACATCTCGGTCGTCAGGCGCGCCACGTCCTTGGCCTTGTAGATGGTATGGATCTGGTCGCACAAGTCCTTGAGCCCGGTTTTCTCGTAACGCGGGTGCTTCTCGATGAACTCCGGCAGCACGCGCCACAATGGCTGGTTTTCGTCGTAGTCGGCCTTGAACTGCTGCAGCGCGGTCACCAGCGTATTCCACCTGCCCTTGGTGATGCCGATGGTGAACATGATGAAGAACGAATACAGCCCGGTCTTTTCCACGATGACGCCGTGCTCAGCCAGGTATTTGGTGACGATCGCCGCCGGGATGCCCCAGTCGGCAAATGCGCCGTCCACATCCAGGCCGGGCGTGATGACGGTGGCCTTGATCGGATCGAGCATGTTGAAACCGGGGGCGATCTTGCCGAACTCGTGCCAGCGTGCGCCCGTTTCGAGCATCCAGTCTTCGCGATCGCCCACGTCCTCTTCGGCCAGCTTCTGCGGTCCCCAGACCTTGAACCACCAGGAGTCGCCGAATTCCTCGTCGACCTTGCGCATGGCACGGCGGAAATCCAGTGCCTCGCGGATCGATTCCTCCACCAGCGCCGGGCCGCCGGGCGGCTCCATCATCGCCGCCGCCACATCGCACGAGGCGATGATGGCGTACTGCGGCGACGTCGAGGTGTGCATCAGATAGGCCTCGTTGAAACGATGGAAGTCGAGCTTGCGCGTCTCCGAGTCCTGCACCAGGATCTGCGAAGCCTGGGAGAGGCCCGCCAGCAGCTTGTGGGTGGACTGGGTGGCGAACACCAGCGCATCCTTCGCCCGCGGCCGGTTCTTGCCGATGGCGTGCATGCCGCGATAAAAGTCGTGGAAGGTCGCGTGCGGCAGCCAGGCTTCATCGAAATGCAGGGTGTCGATATAGTCGCCGAGCAGTTCCTTGATCATGTCGACGTTGTAGAGGATGCCGTCGTAGGTCGACTGGGTGATGGTGAGGATGCGCGGCTTGCGCTTCACGTCCTTGGCGAACGGATGCGCGGCGATCTTCTTCTCGATGTTCTCCGGGCGAAACTCGTCCAGCGGGATCGGTCCGATGATGCCGTAGTGGTTGCGCGTCGGCGTCAGAAAGATCGGGATCGCGCCGCACATCATGATCGCGTGCAGGATGGACTTGTGGCAGTTGCGGTCGACCACGACGATGTCGCCCGGTGCGACCGTGGCGTGCCACACCATCTTGTTGGACGACGAGGTCCCGTTGGTAACGAAGAACAGGTGGTCGCAGTTGAAAATACGCGCCGCATTGCGCTCCGACGCCCCTACCGGGCCAGTGTGGTCGAGCAATTGCCCAAGCTCGTCGACCGCGTTGCAGACGTCGGCACGCAGCAGGTTCTCGCCGAAAAACTGGTGGAACATCTGGCCGATCGGCGATTTCAGGAAAGCCACGCCACCCGAGTGCCCCGGGCAGTGCCAGGAATACGAGCCATCCGCCGCGTAATGGGTCAGCGCGCGGAAGAACGGCGGCACCAGAGAATCAAGGTAGGCGCGCGCTTCGCGCCCGATATAACGGGCGAGAAATTCCGGCGTGTCTTCCAGCATGTGGATGAAGCCGTTCAGCTCGCGCAGGATGTCGTTCGGGATATGGCGCGCGGTGCGGGTTTCGCCGTGCAGGAAAATCGGGATCTCGGCATTGCGGAAGCGCACTTCCTCGACGAATCCGCGGAGCTTTTGCAGTGCCTTGCTCGTATCCTCGTCGCTACCGGCAAGTTCCTCGTCATCGATCGACAGTACAAAGGCCGACGCGCGGGCCTGCTGCTGGGCAAATGATGTCAGATCCCCATAGTTGGTGACGCCGAGTACTTCCATGCCCTCTTTTTCGATCGCTTCGGCCAGGGTGCGTATCCCCAACCCGGATGCGTTCTCGGAACGGAAATCTTCGTCGATGATGACAATGGGAAAGCGAAAACGCATGGCGACTCCTCAGGGAGGGGCGGGAGAAAAACGCGGATTGTACGTCGCGTGCGCGGGCGCAGGATGAATTTTTACGCGCGGGCTGGAATCGCGGCGCCGGTCAGATCTTGGGGAGCGTAACCCCGACCTGACCCTGGTATTTGCCGCCGCGGTCCTTGTACGAGGTTTCGCACACCTCGTCGGACTCGAGAAACAGCATCTGGGCCACGCCTTCGTTGGCGTAGATTCGCGCGGGCAGCGGCGTGGTATTGGAAAACTCCAGCGTCACATGGCCTTCCCATTCGGGTTCCAGCGGCGTCACGTTGACGATGATGCCGCAGCGCGCGTAGGTGCTTTTGCCCAAACAGATCGTCAGCACGCTGCGCGGGATGCGGAAGTACTCCACCGTGCGTGCCAGCGCGAACGAGTTCGGGGGGATGATGCACGAATCGCCCTTGACCTCGACGAACGAGTTCGGGTCGAACGCCTTCGGGTCGACGATCGTGGTGTTGATGTCGGTGAACAGCTTGAATTCGCTGGCGCATCGCACGTCGTAGCCATAACTCGACGTGCCGTACGACACGATGGATCGGCCTCCGGCCTGTTTGATCTGTCCCGGCTCGAACGGTTCGATCATGCCATGCTCAGCCGCCATGCGGCGGATCCATCGGTCGGACTTGATGCTCATCAGGTATTGGAAATGACGATATTGGGGAACTTGGCGGAATGATCCACCGCGGTTTCGCCAATCTTAACAGCAACGCGGCGCGCGATCTGTTTGTAGATCTCGGTCACGCGGCCGTTCGGGTCGGACACCACCGACGGCTTGCCGGAGTCGGTGTCGGCACGGATCGCGCCGTCGAGCGGCAACGCGCCGAGGAATTCCACGCTGTAGTCCTTGCACATGCGCTCGCCGCCGCCTTCGCCGAAGATGCGCTCTTCGTGGCCGCAGTTCGAGCAGATGTGCAGGCTCATGTTCTCGACCACGCCGATGATGGGGATACCGACCTTCTCGAACATCTTCAGCCCCTTGCGCGCGTCGATCAGCGCGATGTCCTGCGGCGTGGTGACGATCACCGCGCCGGTCACCGGCACACGCTGCGCGAGCGTCAACTGGATGTCGCCGGTGCCCGGCGGCAGGTCGACCACCAGGTAGTCGAGCTCACTCCAGTTGGTGTTGTTGAGCAGCTGTTCCAGCGCCTGCGTCACCATCGGACCACGCCACACCATGGGCGTTTCGACGTCGATCAGGAAACCGATCGACATCGCCTGGATGCCGTGGCCGATCAGCGGCTCGAGGTTCTTGCCGTCGGTGGATTCAGGCTTGTCGGTGATGCCCAGCATGGTTGGCTGAGACGGGCCGTAGATGTCGGCGTCCAGCATACCGACGCGCGCGCCTTCGGCCGACAGCGCCAACGCCAGGTTGACGGCGGTGGTGGATTTGCCGACGCCGCCCTTGCCGGAAGCCACGGCGATGATGTTCTTGACGTTGGGAATCAGTTTGACGCCGCGCTGCACGCTGTGAGACACGATCTTGAAACTGACGTTGGCGGTGGCAGCGGTGACGCCCTCAATGGATTTAAGCTTGTCTTCGACCTGCTGCTTGATGACCGGCAACTGGCTCTGCGCCGGGTAGCTCAGCAGGATGTCGACCGACACGGTCCCCCCGTCGATCTTGATGTTGCGGGCGGATTTGGTCGAGACGTAGTCCTTGTGGGTATTGGGGTCGACCAACTCTTTCAGAGCGGTCTGCACCTGAAGTTCAGAAACGGCCATGTGTGCTCCAGCAGGTTAAATTAGCAATCGCTCATTTTAACGAATTCTGCCGCTTTGGGTGAACGGAAACGCAGAAAGGACGCGGGATTCCCTGCCATTCGCAGGGCTATTGCCAGTTATCCGACGCCCTCAGGAGGCCTTGCGACATTACAGTCCGCGACCTCCAGCCGTTCCTTGGAATCAGCCTAGCGAGGCTCGGCGTAATGCGCCACCAGCACGGCTTCGGGCACCCGCAGACGAATCGCTGCGACCAGCTCGCTGATCGCCCCCGGGCGCGGGCGCAAGGAGACCCACAGCAGGTTGAGTTTCAGGTTGAGATCAGCGAACACCACATCCTGATGCAGCGACAGCACCGCCTGAATTTCGCGTGACGCCCGTTCGATCTCGACGCGCGGGCGACTGCGCAAACGCGGAATCAGCATCATGAAATCGGTCAGTCGCTTGCCGGCAAGATCGCGCGTGGGCGCGATCTGCCACAAAGGCTGACCTGGCCCGGGTCCGGCACATGTCGTCAGCGTGGTTGAAGCATGGATTCGTATCTTCATCACGCCTCCGTCATTCCGGATCAGGGCTTCAGCAGGAAGTCCGCTGCCGCGTCCCGCCGACTGCACAGACGGGGCGCACGTTGCCGCACATGACGCGCATCCCGGTGCAGATAACGTTCGAGTTCCTCGAGCGCCAGACGGTAGACCTCGCGCTTGAAGTCGACCACCGCTTCCATCGGCACCCAGTATTCGTTCCAGCGCCAGGCGTCGAATTCCGGATGGCTGCTGGCGCGCAACGAGACATCGCAGTCGCGCCCGGTCAATCGCAGCAAAAACCATATCTGCTTCTGTCCGCGATACAGGCCACGGCTGTCGCGCCGCGTCCAGTGAGGGGGCACGTCGTAGCGCAACCATTCGCGCGTGCGGCCCAGGATGCGTACATGCGCGGGCAGCAAACCCACTTCCTCTTCCAGTTCCCGGAACATGGCCTGTTCCGGCGTTTCCCCTGCGTTGATGCCGCCCTGGGGAAACTGCCAGGCGTGCTGATTGACGCGCTTGCCCCAGAAGACCTGGTTGCTCGCGTTGCACAATATAATGCCTACGTTCGGGCGGTACCCTTCTCGGTCGATCATGGCCGCCACCATCAATAAAGTTCGATTAGCTGCATTCTTTCATACCCGCCGAAAATTGCAAACCTTCCATGATTCGAAGCCTGCTGTTAAGCATTGTTTTAATTGGAATTTTGAGCGGATGTTCCAATTTGATGTCAGCTGCCCCGCCCGACCGGGTGTTGGCGGGAATCCATGAATTCGGCACCACGGCACTCGCCTATACACCGGATGGCCGGCAATTCATCAGTGGTGGCTTCCGTGGCGAGTTGCGGGTGTGGGATGCGGCCACCCTGCGTCCGCTCGGCGAGTACCACGGACATCGGCGGGCGGTGCGTGCGATTCTGCCGATGGCCTCGGGCGACTTTGTCAGCGGGGGGGACGATGGCCGCCTGATCTTGTGGCATGACAGACACATCAAGCGGCGTGTCCAGGGGGCGAAGGTGATTGCGCTGGCCTTATTCCAAGGCCAGGTGGTGAGCGGTCAGCGCGATGGCCACTTGCGTGTCTGGTCTGCGGACACGCTCCAGCCTGTGCGGGAAATTCAGTTATCCGACGATGTCGTTGCGCTGACGACGCATGAAACCCAGCTGGCCGTCGGCCTCGATCACGCCATCCTGCTCCTCGATGCGGATTACAAAATACGACGGACGATCCGCACGCCGCATACCCCGCACGATCTGCAATTCAGTCCGGATGGCCGCATCCTGGCGGCAGGCACCTGGTTCCGTCTGCTCGAATGGGACGTCGCCAGCGGCGAAATGCACAGTATCCCGACCGAGCACAACGGTTTGCTGACCTCGATCGCCTTCAGCCCCGATGGCCGCTATCTGGCCACCCTGGGGCGCCATACCGACTCCGCCATTCGCATCGTCGACACCACGGATTTCAGGGTCGTGCAGCGTTACCAGGCCCATGAATTGTGCGGCGCCGTCATCCGCTTCAGCCCCGACGGACAGACCCTGGCTTCCGGCTCGGACGACGAAAGCGTCCGGCTGTATCGCTTCACTCGCCCCGCCTATTCAAGCAACGGCGCAATCCCCTCGGCCCACTGAAAATCACGCGCAAAACCGCGCAGATCGAGGCCGTAGCGTTTGGACAGATCGGCCAGCTGCGGACGCATCGTTTCGAGCCGGGCCGCAGCGCCCGTCTCGGCAAAGGCAAACACGATGACATTGGTCTTGTTCTGTACCGAAATCCAGCCGACCTCGCCGTCGAACGCCCGCGTCAGCCGGGCAAAATACTCGGCAAATTCGCTGTCGCGCCCCCACAGGTTCACCACCAGTATGCCGCCCGGCCTCAACACACGGCGGCAGGCGGCATAAAATGTCTGTGTCGCCAGCGCTTCGACCTGATTGCCGGCATCGAAACCGTCGAGCAGGATGACGTCCGCGCTGCCGGGATGCTGGCGCACATACACCGCACCATCGGCTTCCACCACGCTGAGCGTGGCATCGTCAGGCGGCAATTCGAAGTGCGTACGCGCGGCAGCGACCACCCGCGGATCGACTTCCACTGCGGTGACATGTGTCTGCGGCCGCTGCTTGCGGATGAACTTGGCAAGCGAACCGCCGCCCAGGCCGATCATCAGCACGTCCTGCGGCATCGGGTTGAACATCAGAAACCCCATCATTGCACGCGTGTACGCCAGTTCCAGGTCCCACGGCCGGTTCACCCGCATCGCGCTCTGGATGGCGCGACTGCCCAGGTGCAGCACGCGCATGCCGCGTTCCTCGGTCACTTCCAATCCCTCGTCGCCTGCCCGGCGTTTACCAAACTTCAAGCGCATGGCCATCCCATCCAAAAATCGAGCGCGAAAGATTACCCGTCTGCACGCTAAAATGCGCGTTTTCGTCCCGATTATTCCACCATGCGCGCCACCCAGTTCTTCATTTCCACCACCAAGGAAGCCCCGTCCGAGGCCGAACTCGTCAGCCACAAGCTGATGCTGCGCGCCGGCCTCATCAAGCGCCTGGGATCAGGGCTCTACACCTGGATGCCGCTGGGCCTGCGCGTGCTGCGCCGGGTCGAAGCCGTGGTGCGCGAGGAAATGAACCGCGCCGGCGCGATCGAACTGCTGATGCCAGCGGTGCAGCCGGCCGAACTGTGGGAGGAAACCGGGCGCTGGGCGGTATTCGGCCCGCAGATGCTGAAGATCAAGGACCGCCACCAGCGCGATTTCTGTTTCGGCCCCACCCACGAGGAAGTCATCACCGATGTGGCGCGCCGCGAAATCAAGAGCTACCGGCAATTACCGGTCAACTTCTACCAGATCCAGATGAAGTTTCGCGACGAGATCCGCCCGCGCTTCGGCGTCATGCGCGCACGCGAGTTCCTGATGAAGGACGCCTATTCCTTCCACGCCAGCAAGGACAGCCTGGCTGCCACCTACCAGACGATGTACGACGCCTACACACGGATTTTCAGCCGGCTGGGACTGACTTTCCGTCCTGTGGCGGCCGACACCGGCGCCATCGGGGGCTCCGCCTCGCACGAGTTCCATGTGCTGGCCGATTCCGGCGAAGACCTGATCGCCTATTGCCCGGACTCCGGCTACGCGGCCAACGTCGAACTGGCCGAGGCGCTCGCCCCCGCGACGCCACGGGCCGCACCGCAGGAAACGCTGCACGAGGTGGATACGCCGAAGCAGACCACCTGCGAGGACGTCGCCGCGCTGCTCGACATTCCGCTTGCGCGCACGGTGAAGCTCATCGCCGTCATGACCGGCGCGCAGATGGTCGTCCTGCTGCTGCGCGGCGACCACATGCTGAACGAGGTCAAGCTCGGCAAACTGGAAGGCATGACTGATTTCCGGCTGGCCAACGAAGCCGAAATCCGTGCCGCCTTCGACTGTCCGCCCGGCTTCCTCGGGCCGGTCGGGCTCGACCGCGCCAAGATCAGGGTCATCGCGGACCGCACGGTCGCCGCGATGAGCGATTTCGTGTGCGGCGCCAACAAGCCCAAATTCCATCTCGCCGGGGTCAATTTCGGCCGCGACCTGCAGGAACCGGATGTTGTGGTCGATATACGGAATGTCGTCTCCGGCGACCCCAGCCCGGATGGCCAAGGCACGCTCGCGCTATGCCGCGGCATCGAGGTCGGCCATGTGTTCCAGCTCGGCAGCAAGTATTCGCAGGCGATGAACGCGACCTACCTCGACGAAGCCGGCAAGGCACAGGTCATGGAAATGGGCTGCTACGGCATCGGTGTGTCGCGCATCGTGGCCTCGGCCATCGAGCAGCACCACGACGACCGCGGCATCATCTGGCCGAAGGCGATGGCACCGTTCTTGCTGGTGATCGTAGCAATCGGCTACGGTAAGAGCGAGGTGGTTAAAACCGCCGCCGACACGTTGTATGCTGATCTGACCGCCGCCGGGTTCGACGTGCTGCTGGACGACCGCGACGAACGCCCCGGGGTGATGTTTGCCGACGCCGAACTGATCGGCATCCCCCACCGCATCACGGTGGGCGAACGCGGACTGAAGGATGGCGTGATCGAATACCAGGCGCGTCGCGCCGCGCCGGGACAGAGTGGCGAAGCGCAAAAAATCGCGCTCGCCGATGCAAGGGAATTTTTGACGGGATTGCTGGAACGCTGACATGAACAAACTGACGCACATCGGCCTGCTGATCGCCGCTTTGCTGCTTGCCCAGCCCGCGCATGCGGGAGGACAGCTCGAAGAAGCGATGTCGGCCAATGTGCGCTCGTCGCTGCAGCGCGCCCTGGCGGACACGCCGGTCACCCGCACGGCATTCCGCAATCCGGCCGACGGTGCCGCCTGGCTGAAGGAAATGTCGCGCCGGCTGGCCAAGCGCATGCCCGACGAGGACGAGCGGCTCGAATTCCTGACCACGCTGCACTGGGAGGCTTCGCGGGCCGGCGTCGACCCGCAATTGATGCTGGGGCTGATCCAGGTGGAAAGCGGTTTCCGCAAATATGCCGTGTCGCCGGTCGGTGCGCGCGGCTACACGCAGGTCATGCCCTTCTGGATCAAAACCATCGGCAACCCCAACCACAACCTGTTCCAGCTCCGCACCAATTTGAGATACGGCGCGCTGATCCTGCGTTACTACATCGACATCGAACATGGCGACCTGTTCCGCGCGCTGGGCCGCTACAACGGCAGCCTGGGGCAGCCGGAGTATCCGACACTTGTCGTCAACGCCTGGAAACACAACTGGGATTACACCCCTCGCACCCAATCGGCCGACAATCGTGCCGATCCCGACTCGCGCAGCTGACGCCCCGGCCCCCTTGCTGGGGCATGCCGCACGCCAAAAACACCTGGCCTGAAATACCCGTTTCAGGCACGCCTTGCCCCGCCTGTCCTGTCCGCTGACGAAATTTCAACCGGTCGTCACGCCATCGACATATTTCAGCCGCCTCCTCCCCCAGCCCCTGCGCCGCATGCCTTGTTAAACAAGGCACTGGGGGGTTTTCTTCGCCTGGCACAAGCCATGCAGGATGTCCGTCACAGGCTAAATGCCTGCAATCACAACAACGGAGGCGACCATGGACATGACAATGCAATTGTCCCGTACGGTTAAGGGACAGGAAGAAATTTTCAATCTCGGCCATACCTTGCGGCCACGACACCGACAAATCCTGTTCAGTGTGGGAAATGGCATTTCGTTTGGCGAACTCTGCAAGAAGATGCCCCACTGCGCCGAGCTGGAAGCGATGGTGAACGATTTGCTGCAAAGCGGGTTCATTCAGGCCTTGCGCAACATGGCATCGCCTTCGCAGCCTGCGCCTGCCGCCTCCCGCAGCCCGGCCATTGCGGCGGCTGCCCCTGCGCAATCCGCAGCCCATCTGGAAAGCACCCGCACCTATGCGCTGGAATTCCTGTCCGCCCTGGTGGGAACCAAGTCCCCGGCCTATCGGAAAATGGGCGAAGTACAGGATCTGGCCGGTTTCAACGCCGTCCTGCCGATGTGCTACAAGGTGATCGCTGCGGTGGCGTCGCCGCACCAGGCGGCTGAAATGGAAGCCGAAATCGCCCGGCGCATGACCTGACACGGTCGGTCAGCCGCGGTTGCGCCAGGCCAGCCGGGGCGGCTGGGTTCGATGCTTAGCGCGACAGGACGATCAACGGCTTCGGCTGACAATCCGCGACCACGACGGTACCGGAGCCGCCCGGTATCGCGCTCACCACGCCATCGAACGGCGCTTTCAGCTCGGCATCCGCCAGATTTTTCTGCGCGATCACCCGGCGCGCCTGAGCAGCCGACAGCGCGGCCTGGGCACGCGCGTAGCGCAATTCGGCGGCCTCCAGTTCGCTGGTTGACGACACCGTCCGGTCGTACAGTTCCTGCGCCCGTCCCTGCTCGCGCTTGGCATCGGCCTCATCGGCCTGCGCGCGCGCATGGTCCGCCGTGGCTTCCTCAAGGCGCGCCTGCAGGATGGTCCTGTCCAGACGCAGCAGGACGACGCCTTTCTTCACGCGCTGACCGGGCTTGACCAGCACCGATTCCACCACACCGGACACGCGGGTGGTGAGGTCAACCTTGTCCGCGGCCCATAGCGGGTTGGTACCCAGCAGGCTCAATCCGGCCAATGCAATGGCCGCCATGCGCTGATTCATTTTCGTGCTCCCTCAACAGGCGGCAGATTGCCGCCGGACAGTGCCTGTAATCGCGCCAGCGCCAGCGCCAGCCGATATTCCACTTGCTTGCGGCGTATCTGCGCCATCTGGGTTTCCGCCATGCTGGTGCCCAGATTGGTTTTCAGTTCCAGTTCATATTCCGCGCGCGCACGTTCCAGCGCCCAGTCGCGATACTCGATCTGCTTGTCGGCCGCGGCGCGACTGCTGCCGCGCAGCCATTCGATTTCCTGCAAGGTTGCGAGCAGGGTGTCGGACAGATGGAACTTGAGTTTTTCCAGTTCGGCGGCTGTCCGTTCCTTTTGTGCCAGTTCACGCGCAATCCGGGCATCCACCCGTCCCCCCTGATATAGCGGTATCGTGAACACCAGGCCGGCGCTGGCCTCGTCGCGCGTGACCGACTCCCGGCTGTAGCCGGCACCGATGACTTCGGCGTCAAGCATCGGATTGCGCTCCGAACGTATCGCGGCCAGCCGCGCATCCGACGCCGCCAATTGGGCCTGCAGGGCAAGGATGCGAGGGTTTTTCGCCATGACCCAGGGCAGCAGGGTCTCGTATTCCGGCACGGATCGGGCATTACCTTTGAGTTCGGGCTCGACCAGTTCGTCAGGCAGTGTGCCGGGGCGATAGATGGCTTGGGCCAGCCGCTGCCGCGCACTGCGCATGCGCTGCTGGCTGGCGTTGCGGCGCTCCCGGATATCCTGGTACTCGGTTTCCAGTTTCAACAGGCCGGGCTGGCTGATCTGCCCCACCTTGAAGCGGTCCTTGGCGTTGTCCCACGCCACATAGGCGACCGCCATGAATTCATTGTCGGCGGCATACTGCCTGTCGGCCATGAGGACGTCGAAATAACGCGCCATGATGTCGATACGACGCAGGCTCTCGACGTTGTAGAGCGCCTCCTGCCGGGCGGCGACTTCCTGGTCCGCTGCAGCGATCGCCTGGCTGCTGCGGCCGAAATCGAACAGTGGCTTGCGCGCGACGATACGGCCGATGTTGTCGGGTTTCCAGTCGCCATCTGGCCGCCGTCCCGTACGCAGGCTGCCGTCCAGGAACAGGCTGAAATCCTGGCGGCTGTCTGCTTCCTCACGGTTGGCGCGCGCCAAGGCCAGTTCGCTTTCCGCGACCCGTCGATCGGGATGAGGCGCGGCCACGCTCGCCAGCGCCTCATCCAGCGTCAGTTGTTCTGCGGACGCCGTGGCGGACAACGACCATGCCAGCAACGCGACCCACGCCGCGCGCCTCATTTGCCTTGCTTGTATTTGGTGAAGGGTTCGCTCGCGTAAATGCCGTCGGCCACATATTTGCCGAGCAGCAGGAACTCGGCCTTGTCCTTGGTGGGGCCGATATAGCGTGTCACCAGTTTGCCGTCCAGGTCGAAGAACAGCATCGTCGGCGTGGCGCGCACGCGGTTGGCGAGCGCAAAGGCCTTTTCGGTGGTTTGCTTGCCCTGGAAGTCGGTCATCTGCGTATCGCCGTTGACGTCGATCGGATACAGCAGAAACTGCGCACGATAGACATCCTGGACATCGGACTGGTTGAGGATGGTGCTTTTCATGCGAGCGCAGAACGGACAGTCGTCCATCTCGAAGAACAGGAATATGCCTTTCTTGCCCTGCTCACGGGCGGTCTGGAGTTCGGCATGGAAATCGCCGAATTTGGGCTGGAAGAAATAGCTGAGGGGGTCGCGCGTCTCCGCCTGTGCGGAGACGGCAAATACCATCAGGAACGCGATGAACAGTTGACGCATGGTGTCTCCTCGTTATGCAGTGGCTTATTTCTTGGTGCGTGCACTTTTCTTGGCAATGAAGCTTTCCACCGATTCACGGGTAATCGCGCCCACTTGCTGGGCAACCATTTTACCGTCAGGGTTGTACAGATAGGTAGTCGGTAAACCCTGCACCGGCCCGATCTGGCTGGCCACCTGGGCATTGCCCAGCACGATCGGGTAATCGACCAGCAGTCCGTCAGCGAAATCGGTCACCTGCTTGGCATTGCGATAATCCATGGCAATGCCGATGACGACGAGGTTGTTTTTCTTGTCCCCGTGCAGCGCGATCAGGTCCGGAATTTCCTCCTGGCAGGGCGGACACCAGGTTGCCCAGAAGTTCACCAGCACCCACTTGCCCTTGTAGCCATCCAGCGTATGGGTCTTGCCGTCGGTATCGGTCAGCTTGAACCCGCCCGCCTGGGCCCAGGAGGCGAACAGCGCCAGCAACAGCCCGGCCAGCCATATCGGATAAAATCGACCACTTTGTAACGTCTGCATTGGTTTTACCATCATGAATGAATTCGCCACGAATAAATTTCGCACTGAGAAAGACTCGCTGGGCGAAGTCCAGGTTCCCGTGGATGCCTGGTACGGCGCACAAACCGCGCGCGCCGTCGCCAATTTTCCCATTTCCGGACGCCGGCCGGATAAGGATTTCGTACTAGCCCATGTGCGAATCAAGCTCGCCGCCGCCCACGCCAACTGCCAGCCGGGCTGGCTGTCCGAGCAAAAGCGCGACGCCATCGCCGCCGCCTGCGAGAAAATCCTCGCGGGCGAATTCGACGACCAGTTCGTGGTCGACCGCTTCCAGGCCGGCGCCGGCACCAGCCACAACATGAACAGCAACGAGGTCATCGCCAATCTCGCCAACGTCGCGCTGGGCGGCGAAAAAGGCAGCTACAAGCCGGTCAACCCCAACGACGACGTCAATATGGGGCAGTCGACCAACGACACCATCCCCACCGCGATCCGTCTGGCCGTGCTGGCCAAGCTGCCGCGCCTGACCGCGGCGGTGCACGCCATGGTTGCGGAATTCAGCCGCCTGGCCGAACGCGAGAAGGACACCGTAAAGTCGGGGCGTACCCACCTGCAGGACGCGGTGCCGACTACACTGGGCCTGGAATTCGCGGGCTACGCATGGACGCTCTCGCGTTGCGCATCGGCTCTCGACGCGATACGCCCGGCACTGTGCGAGATCGGTCGCGGCGGCTCCGCCGCCGGCACCGGCCTCAACACTTCGCCCGATTACCCGGCGCGCGTCGCCGCCGAACTGGCGAAACACACCGGCGAGCCGATCCGCGTCGGCCAGCTGGTCGCGCAGATGCAGTCGATGAACGACCTCGCGCGGCTGTCGGGCGAGATCCGCAACCTCGCGCTTGAACTCACCCGCATCTCCAACGACCTGCGCCTGCTCGCCTCCGGTCCACGCACCGGCCTCGGCGAAATCCAGTTGCCGCCGGTGCAGCCGGGCTCCAGCATCATGCCGGGCAAGGTCAACCCGGTGATGTTCGAGATGCTGAACCAGGTGTGCTTCCAGGTGCTGGGGCAGGACGCCGCCGTCTCCTACATGGTGCAGGCCGGACAGATGGAACTCAACGTGATGATGCCGGCCTTGGGCAGCGCGCTGTTCGACGCCATGGACTGGCTGACCAACGCGATGAACGCCGCCACCGAGAAAAATCTCAAGGGCATCATCGTCAACCGCGAACGCTGCGCCTTCTTTATCCACCAGAGCGTCGCGCTCGCCACCCTGCTCAACACGCAGATCGGCTACAACCGGGCTGCCGAAGTCGCCAAGGAATCGGAGAAGTCAGGTAGACCGGTGCGCGACATCGTCGCCGAGCGCGGGCTGATGAACGCCGCCGACTTCGATGCACTGGTGCTGCAGGCGGCGCACGGAGTGGGCAGCGGCGGTGGCGGCGGCTGATGCCGCACTGATGCGATAATCACGCCCTTTAGTCGACACCTGCACATCATGGCCATCCAGTGGTTCCCCGGTCACATGACCACCGCGCGCAAGAAGGCTGCGGAGACGATGGCGCAGATCGACGTGGTGGTCGAGGTGCTCGACGCGCGCCTGCCGGAGGCCGGCAGCAACCCGATGATTCACGAGTTGCGTGCGCATCGCCAGCGGGCCTGCCTCAAGCTGTTGAACAAGGCCGATCTGGCCGACCCGGAGGCGACACGTGCCTGGCTGGAGTATTTCAACAGACAGCCGAACGTGCTCGCGGCAGCGATCTCAGCCAAGAAAGCCAGCGATGTCGCGAAGCTCGCCGGGCTGGCGCAGAAGCTGGCGCCGCACCGCGACGACACCTTCAAGCCTTTGCGGCTGATGATCATGGGCATCCCCAACGTTGGCAAATCCACGTTGATGAACACCTGGGTCAAGCGCAAGGTGGCCGCGGTGGGCGACGAGCCGGCGGTGACCAAGTCACAGCAGCGCATCAACCTCTCGCCGCGCCTGATCCTGGTCGACACGCCGGGGATGACCTGGCCGAAGATCGAGCACGATGCCGACGGCTTCATGCTGGCGGCCAGCCACGCCATCGGCCGCAATGCGGTGATCGACGAGGAAGTGGCGGTGTTTCTGGCGGGGATTCTGCTCGAACGCTATCCGGCCCTGCTGAAGGCGCGCTACGGCTTCGCGATGGAGGGGCTCGACGCGACGGGGGTGCTGGAGGCCGTAGCGAAAAAACGCGGTTGCCTTCTGAAGGGGCGCAGCGGCGAACTCGATCTGGAAAAGGCCGCGATGATCCTGCTGACCGACTACCGCAGCGGCACGCTTGGCCGCATCAGCCTGGAGACGCCAGCGTCACGCCAGGCGATGCTGACGGCGGCCAAACGCCAGAAAGTCGCGGACTCCCCCCCCGATACTGCTGCGTAATCAATCGTCTGCCGGCCAGGCCAGTGCATCGACCCAGCAAACGGTCTGCTGCCGGCCATGCACGGTGGCCACCGGCAGCGCTTCGCCTGCCGCCCACCGCCTCAGTGCATGCCGCTTGCCTGACCCTGTAATCACGAACCACACGCGCCGACTGCGATTCAACCGTGCGGCAGAGAGGCTCACCCGCTCGGGCGGCGGTTTCGGCGCATCATGCACCGCCAGCACATCGGCGCGTTCTGACGCGGTTCCCCAGTCATGGCCGGGAAACAGGCTGGCAGTGTGGCCGTCTTCTCCCATGCCGAGCAGCACCACATCGAAATCGCCCACGCCCTTCAGCCAGTCGGCATAGAGGGAAACGGCCTCGGGAGCGCCGCGCTCGGCCGGGATCGGACGGCGGTTTGACGGTGGAATGCGTGACGCGGCAAGCCAGGCTGTTTCAACCATCACGCTGTTGCGCTCGGGATGATCCAGGGGCAGGCAGCGCTCGTCGCCGTACCACACCTGCCATTGCGCATTGCCGACGTGTCGATCCGCCAGCGCACGATACAGGGCAAGCGGCGTGCTGCCGCCCGCCAGCACCAGGTGAAAGACCCCGCGCGCGGCAATGGCCGCCTCGGCTTCGGCGCATAGCGCGTCGGCCAGCGCGACCACCAGGCCGTCGACATCATCGAATACCCGCCATTCAGGCAGCGTCATAGCTCGTTGCGCCAGGTCTGGTCATCGCTGTCGAACAGCCGGTTCGCCTCGGCCGGCCCCCAGGAGCCGGCGGGATAGGTCGGGATGAATTCGCGCTCCACCGTCCAGTTCTGGAGGATGGGATCGACCACCCGCCACGCCCACTCGACTTCGTCGAAACGAATGAACAGCGAGCGGTCGCCCTCGATGACGTCGAGCAGCAGGGTCTCGTAGGCATCGAGTGTCTGTTCGTCGGTCTTGAGGAAACTTGCGTTCATCTGCATCACGCGCGTGTCCATGTCGAGGCCCGGCTGCTTGACGTGGATCTCCATGCGCATCGACTCCTCGGGCTGGATCGACAACAGCACCCAGTTCGGCGCGACCGATTCCAGGGGCGTTTCGCGGAACAATTGTTGCGGCGGGTGGCGGAAACGGATCGCGATCATCGAAGTCTGCTTCGCCAGCCGCTTTCCGGTGCGCAGATAGAAGGGCACGCCGCGCCAGCGCCAGTTGTCGATGTAGAACTTGGCGGCCACAAAGGTTTCGGTAATCGAGTTGGACTCGACACCCGCTTCCTGCTGATAGCCCATGGCCGGCTGGCCGTCGATGTTGCCACGCGCATATTGCGCCCGCACCGCGTGGGCATGGACCGCGCGCTTGGCGATCGGCCGGATCGAACGCAGCACCTTGACCTTCTCGTCGCGCAACGCATCGGCCTCGAGCGCGGGCGGCGGCTCCATCGCAACGACGGTGAGCAGCTGCATCAGGTGGTTCTGCAGCATGTCGCGCAGCGCCCCCGCACGGTCGTAGTAGTCGGCGCGTTGCTCGATGCCGATCGACTCGGCCACCGTGATCTGCACGTGGTCGATGAAATTGCGGTTCCACAGCGGCTCGATCAGCGTATTGGCGAAGCGGAAGACCAGCAGGTTCTGCACCGTCTCCTTGCCGAGGAAATGATCGATGCGGTAGACCTGTTCCTCGTCGAAATGCTGGTGCAGCAGGCGGTTCAGCATCTGTGCCGATTCGAGATCCTCGCCGAAGGGCTTCTCGATCACCACCCGGTTCATCCCCCGTGGCTTGTTGAGCCCGACGGCTTCGAGGTTCTGGATCACAGCACCGAACTCGGCGGGCTTGATCGCCAGATAGAACACCGTACTCGAACAGGCCGACTCCGGCGGCAAACGATCCGCCAGCGCACGGAAGGACTCGACATCGTTGAGATCGCCCTTGTGATAGGCGAAGCGCGCAAGAAAGCGCTCGAATACCGGCGTATCGAGCGAGCCCTTGATCTTGTCCTTGAGGACTTCACGCATGTATTCGCGCCAGTTTTCCGTCGTCCAGTCGCGCCGCGAAAAGGCGATGATGGTGAGCGACTCGGCCAGCCGCGCCGCTGCCTCGAGGTGATACAGCGCGGGCAGCAGCTTGTTCGATGCGAGGTTGCCGGTCGCGCCGAAGATGACGAACGAACACGGCAGGTTGTCCAGACTCGCGTTATGGGCGAGGTTCATCTCAGCCTTCCTTCACTGCATGACCGCCGAAGCCCTGGCGCATTTTCGCCAGCATTTTACTGGCGTAGTCACTCTTGCCCTGGCTCGCGAAGCGCATCATCAGAGACAGCGACATGACTGGCGCGGGCACGCCCAGTTCGATCGCTTCAAGCGCAGTCCAGCGGCCCTCTCCAGAGTCGCCGACATAAGGCAGAATGCTTTCCAGCGTTTGATCCTGCGCCAGAAAATCCGCCGACAGATCAAGCAGCCACGACTGCACAACGCTGCCGTGGCGCCACAACTCGGCGATATCGCCGAGATTCAGATCAAATCCCGGCTTGTTCTTCATCAGCGCAAAACCTTCGGCCAGCGCCTGCATCATGCCGTACTCGATGCCGTTATGAACCATCTTGACGAAATGCCCCGAGCCGACCATTCCGCAATGCAGCCAGCCCCGGTCCGGGGCGGGGGCGAGTTTTTCCATGTACGGCTTGAGCCGGGTCGCGGCCCCTTCGCTCGCGCCGAACATCAGGCAGTAGCCATTCTCCAGCCCCCAGACGCCCCCCGAAACCCCGACATCGGAGAACTCGATCTGGCGTTCGGCCAGCCAGGCCGTGCGACGCTGCACGTCCTTGTAGAAGGAGTTACCCCCGTCCACCACCAGATCACCCGGCGCCAGCATGGGCCCGAGGGCATGCAGCGTCGCTTCCGTTGCGTCACCGGCAGGCAGCATCAGCCACACGATGCGCGGCGTGGCGAGCGCATCGACCATCGCTTGCAAACTATCACAGGCGTGATGACCCGTTTCTTCAGCCAGGCTTTTCGTCACATCGAAACTACGATTGAAAAGCGCAATCTGCGTGCCCTGGCGCGCCAGCCGCCGCGCCATGTTGCCGCCCATGCGCCCCAATCCGACAATACCAAATTCCATGCTTGACTCCTTCAAGGTAAATGTCTGCATGGCGCAGCAATCATGCCAGCAGTGAATTCATGATAGAACGCGAAGCGGGCGGGAGAATTGCAAAGGCGTGCCCTCTATCGGTGCCCGATGCACTCAATCAGGCCAGCAAACCCGGAAAAAGTTTACCCAGACCACTCGCGATCATCTCGACCGAGATCGCCGCGATGATCAGACCCATCAAACGCGTCACGACGTGAATTCCGGTTTTTCCCAACCGCCGTGAAATCACGGGCGCAGCACGAAACGCCAACCATACCGACAACGCGACGAGCGCCACCGGAATCAGCAGGGCAGCCTGGTGCAGCATCTCGCCCTTGGCAGCAGAAGCCGCCACGATCACATGGGTGATCGCCCCGGGGCCTGCCAAAAGCGGGATTCCGAGCGGCACCACGCCGACGGCATCCTTCTCCTCCGCCTCTGTCGCCTCGTCCTGGGTCTGCCGCTGCGGGCTGACGCGCGCCTGTACCATCGACAATGCCAGCAATAGCAGCAGCAAACCGCCCGCCACCGAGAAAGCCGCCAGGCGAACGCCGAAAAACATGAGCAAAGGCTCGCCCACAAGGGTGAACAGGGTCAGCACCCCCAGGACCGTCAGTGCGGCAATCCGGGCTGCAGCGTGACTCTGCGCAAGCGTGTAGCCATGGGTCGCCATGAGGAAAATCGGGATGACACCGACCGGGTCGACAATGGCAAACAGCGCGAGCGCTGCCTTGACGAGTGCGAGTAAGTCCATGGCCGGCATCATAGCCGCACGGCACCGCAATCCTCTATGGGCGGCAAAAAACCAGGTCCCATACCCCGTGTCCGAGACGAATGCCGCGTTGCTCGAATTTGGTCAGCGGTCGGGTGTCTGGGCGCGGGGCGTAATCAGCAACAGAATTTTGCAGCAGCGGCTCGGCTCTGAGCACAGCAAGCATCTGCTCGGCGTAATCCTGCCAGTCGGTGGCCAGATGGATATACCCGCCGGGCTGGATACGGCTCGCCAGCAATTGCACCAGTGGTGGCTGGATCAGGCGGCGCTTGTGGTGGCGTTTTTTATGCCATGGGTCCGGAAAAAAAATGTGGATACCGGTCAGGCTGGCCGGCGCCAGCATGTTGTTCAGCACTTCGACGGCATCGTGCTGGATGACGCGCACATTGCCAAGGCCACGCTCGCCCATTTGTTTCAGCAGTGCGCCGACGCCGGGGGTATGGACTTCGACGCCGAGATAGTCATTTTCGGGATGGGCGGCGGCAATCTCAGCCAGACCTTCACCCATTCCGAAGCCGATTTCCAGAATGCGGGGAGCCGACCTGCCGAACACGACGTCGAGATCGAGCACACCAGGCTGGTAAGGCAGCATGAACCGCGGTCCGATCTCGGCCAATGCGCGCGCCTGGCCGGAGCCGACGCGCCCGGCGCGCAGCACATAGGAACGGATGCGCGGATGCGCGCCGGTATCGACCGTCATGCTTATTTGCTGCCCACGCCTTTATTTCCGGTAATGAGACCGCTGGTCGGGGAACTCGGGGTGGCCTGGTAGACTTTCTTCGGCATGCGACCTGCCAGGAAAGCCTCGCGCCCGGATTCCACGGCCTTCTTCATCGCCGAGGCCATCAGCACCGGATTGCCCGCACCGGCGATCGCGGTGTTCATCAGCACGGCGTCGCAGCCGAGCTCCATCGCGAGGGTGGCATCGCTGGCTGTGCCCACGCCGGCGTCGACGATCACCGGCACCGACAAGCGGTCGATGATGATCTGCAGGTTCCACGGATTGAGAATCCCCATGCCCGAGCCGATCAGGCTGGCGAGCGGCATCACCGCGACGCAGCCGATGTCCTCCAGTTGCCTGGCGGCGATTGGGTCGTCCGAGGTGTAGACCATCACCTGGAAGCCCTCCTTCACCAGCACCTCGGCGGCCTTGATCGTTTCAGCCACGTTGGGATAGAGCGATTCGGCATCACCCAGCACTTCGAGCTTGACCAGGCTGTGGCCGTCCAGCAGTTCGCGCGCCAGGCGCAAGGTGCGGATCGCGTCGTCCGCCGTGTAGCAGCCGGCGGTGTTGGGCAGGTAGGTATATTTTGACGGCGGCAGTGCGTCCAGCAGGCTGGGCTGGCTGGCATCCTGGCCGATGTTGGTGCGACGGATCGCGACGGTGACGATCTGCGCGCCCGAGGCCTCGACCGCGAGACGCGTCTGTTCGAAATCCTTGTATTTTCCGGTGCCGACCAGCAGGCGGGAGGCATAGGATTGTCCGGCAATGACGAGAGGTTCCATGGTGGGTAAGCGGTGAGGGTGAGTGGTGAGTGGTGAGTGGTGAGTGGTGCCGTGCCGGCTGCGCTCAACCGCCGCCGACCGCGACGACGATTTCCAGGCGATCGCCGCTGAGGAGCCAGGTATCGACATGCTGGCTGCGCGGGACGATCTCGCCGTTTTTTTCGATGGCAATGCGTTTTCCCACCAGGTCCAGTGACTCGACCAGCTGGCTCAGGGTAAGCGGGGCGGGAAAGCTGCGGGATTCGCCGTTGATGAGCAGGTCAATCACAAATCGCTTCTTCTATCGGAGGCATGCAAGTTTCAGTATCATGCCGAATTCTACCCTGAAGGGTACCGATACCGTGCGGGCGTCGTATAGTGGCATTACCTGAGCTTCCCAAAAAGCTCGCATAGGTCACGACGAGCCGTTAAAAGCCCCTGATTCCGCTAAATCATTGATTCGACGACCCCCATTCCCCATTGATGGGTCGAGTATGTGTGCCGACCGCTACCGATGCAGGTCTGGCCGTCCCCAATCCTGAATTTCCCGACAGCTTTCTAACGGTTAGAACCGACCGACCGTCCTCCGACTGCCTCTCACATCCCGTTTCGACGCTGTAAAACACCTGTAATCCAGTT
>JAIBEL010000027.1 GCA_019459285.1 Rhizobium sp.
GATCCGCCGCTCGACCATCGAGGAACAGACCGGCCGGCCCTACGACCTGCAGCAGATCCACATCAACCTGGTGACGCTCTCGGGCCACATCGACGAAGACGACGACCAGCTCACGCTCAGCTGGAAGCATTGAGATGCACCCCCTGCGCCGCTTCGCGTCTTCCCCCTCTCCTGCGGGAGGGGGACGCACCCTGAGGCCCGGCAAAGGTTCTATGGTTCGTTGTCAAGAGGCAGAGACGAATCGCTGCCGATCAAACGGCTCGCCGCTGCGCCAAACTGCAAAGGCAATGCGCAGCAGCTTGCGCGCCAGCACCACCAGAGCCTCGGCGGTCTTCAGCCCCCGCTGTCGCAAAGCCCGGTACGTGCCCTCGAACGTCGTCGTGTGGCAAGCCGACATCGCGGCCAGGTACATCTGACGCCGCAGCGCGGGTTGCCCTCGCTTGGAGAGCCTTCGTCGGCCCCGGCTGCGCCCCGAATCACAGGCACGCGGATCCAGCCCGCTGTAAGCCACCAATGCATCTGCGCTGACAAAGCTGGCCTGCGCCAGCACACTGACGAGCAACGCACTGCTCTGTGGCCCCACACCCACGATGCTCTGCAACAGCTTGCGCTGCACCCGCAACTGCGCGTCCTCGTTGAACAGCTGCACGATACGCACATCAATGCCCTTGAGCAAAGCAGCGAAGGCTTTGTCCAGAGCCCTGACCTGGTCAGCGATGGCCTCATCACAGCCTTGCAGCGACTGGCGCAGCGCCGTGCGTTTGGTGACAGCCGTCCAGCGCTGGCCCAGCAGGCACTGCACCTGCGACAGCAGGACATGGGGCATCTGCCAGGGCCGAAGACGGACATGCTGCTCGGCCAGGTAGCGGGCGATCACGTGGGCATCAACCCGGTCGGTCTTGGCCCTGGCGCCCAGGGCTTTGGCGTAGAAATGCACGTCGCGCGCGTTGAGCACGAACACCTGCAGGCGTGCGGCACCGGCCAGGGTGGCGAGCAGTTGGTGACAGC
>JAIBEL010000033.1 GCA_019459285.1 Rhizobium sp.
TGGGCGCGGGGCTGCGGGGGGTTTTTTGCGAAATTGGGTGGGGCGCCGCCCGCGGGGGGGGGGTTTCGGGCGCTATCCTTATGGCGCGCCCGACCCCCGACCAGGGCGGCGGCGGTGACCGTGCCTATCAGGAGGCCGGCCGGAGTGAGTGCCGTGGCGAGTAGCAGACCAAGCAGACCGATACGACGGGTGCGGGCGCGCGAAGCTGAGGGTTTGCGGGACATGGCGAAGATCTGGGGAGGGATGCGAATGACTTCGCAATTCCCGTGCCAGCGGTCAAATGGACCGTAACCCGAGTCGCGCCGGGCGGTATGCCGCTTTCCAGTTGCCTGTTGCGTCCATGGGCCGACGCGATCGTCGGCGCTTCGACACCCGCTTATTTCAGGAGCCGTCTGCGAGTGAGCGCCAGCGCGACGATGTAGCCGAGGCTGCCGTAAACCAGCAGCGCGATCACGTGCAGCGCGATGTTGTCTGGGATGTTGCCGACAACCAGCGGTCGTGCGAGGTCAATGGCGTGGGTGAGCGGCAGCCAGGCGGACACGCTTTGCACGGCCGCAGGCAGCTGCGACACGGGGAAGAACACCCCGCACAAGAGCACCATGGGCGTGATCACCAGCGTGAAGTAATACAGAAAGAAGTCGTAGCTGGGCGACACCGCGTTCATCACCAGCCCCATGCCGCCGAAGCAGAAGCCGACCAGGGCGACGACCGGGATGATCCACAGCGTCATCCAGAAGTTTCCGTACAGGCCCAATCCCCAGATTACCGCCAGGATCGCTACGCCGGAGAGCAGGCTTTTGGACGCGGCCCAGGTCAGTTCGCCCAGCATCACGTCGTCGAGCGTCATCGGCGCGTTGAGGATCGCGTCCCAGGTGCGCTGCACGTGCATGCGCGAGAAGCTTGAATACAGTACTTCGAAGGTGGCGGCGTTCATCGTGCTGTAGGCCACGGTGCCGGCGGCGAGGAAAGTCAGGTAGGGCATGCCACCCACGTCCGGCAGCAGGCTGCCGAGGCCGTAACCCAGTCCGAGCATGTACAGCATCGGGTCGGCCAGGTTGCCGAGGATGGACGGGATGGCGAGCTTCTTCCACACCAGATAGTTGCGCTGCCACACCGGGATGAAGCGTGTCGACAGACGGGGAAGGCGAAATAAAGGATTCATGCGCTCAATCCCTCAAGTCGCGTCCGGTGAGCTTGAGAAACACATCTTCCAGATTCGACGGGCGGTGCAGGTAACGCAAGGCCGGAGCGTGCTTGAGCGCGTCGATCACGATGTCGGGCGTGCTGGTGTAACAGAACAGCGTTTCGCCGACGGTCTCGAAGCGCTGGCACAGATCGGCCGCGTGCTGGCTGGTCCAATCGGTCAGGCCTTCGCCGAACACTTCGACCACTGCCGGTTCGATATGCGTTTCGATCAGTGCGCGCGGCGCGCCTTCGACGACGACGCGCCCGTGGTCGAGGATGGCGAGCCGGTCGGTGAGGCGTTCGGCCTCGTCCATGAAATGCGTGGTCAGCACGATGGTCTTGCCGGCGTTGATCAGCCGCCTGAGGCCCTGCCAGATGAGGTGACGTGCCTGCGGGTCGAGTCCGGTGGTGGGCTCGTCGAGGAACAGGATGTCGGGGTCGTGCACCAGTGCGCGGGCGAGCGTGAGGCGCCGCTTCATGCCACCCGACAACTGGGCGATCTGCGCATCGGCCTTGCTGGCGAGACCGGCGAAATCGAGCAGTTCCGGCACGCGTGCCGTGACGGCCGCCTTGCTCATGCCGAAATAGCGGCCGTAGGCGAGCAGGTTCTCGCGTACCGAAAAATCCGGGTCGAGATTGTCCATCTGCGGCACCACGCCGACTTTCATGCGGGCCTCGCGCGCACGTTGCGGGACCGCGATGCCGGCGAGTTCGATGCTGCCGCCATCCGGCTCGACCAGGCCCAGCAGCAGGCGCAGCGTGGTGGTCTTGCCGGCGCCGTTGGGGCCTAGCAGGCCGAAACACTCGCCTCGGCGCACAGTCAGGTCGAGGCCACGCACCACTTCGGTGTCGCCGTATTTCTTTGTCAGACCGCGTACCTTCAGCATGGACAGGCCTCCAGAAACGCCTGCTTCAGTTCCTTCAGCTTGCCATGGAAGAAATGCCCGGCGTCGGGAATGGCTTTCACCTCAAGCTGCTGCTGCTCGGCCCACAGCCGGATCGCGGTGGGCGGAATGAGTTCGTCGGCATCGCCAAAGATCACAATCGTGTCGGGTGGAACCGGATCGAATTCGTACATGGTGACTGCCGGGGCGACCAGGATCAGGCGTTTTGCATGGAGTTCCTGGCGCAGCCGGTGCTGCACGAAGGCGCCGAACGAGAAACCGGCCAGTGCCCACGGCAGGCCGGGGTAGCTGGCTTCGACGAAGCGGGCGACCGCGAGCAGGTCTTCGGTTTCGCCGACACCGGCGTCGAATTCGCCATCGCTCATGCCGACGCCGCGAAAATTCGGCCGCACGCTGATCCAGCCGGCCTCGTTGGCCGCCTTGGCCAGGGTTGTCACCACCTTGTTGTCGAGGCTGCCGCCGTGCAGCGGGTGCGGATGGGCGACCAGCAGCAGGCCGCGACGTTCGGTCTCGGGGTCGTCGATCACGGTTTCCAGCTTGCCTACGGACACCGGGATACGCAGCTTGTAACGCTTCATCTGGCCGTTCCGTCCGGCCGCATCACTTCAATTGCAAGCGCTCGACAATACGCCCCTGCTTGAGGTGGACCTCGAAGATTTCGTCGATATCGGCCTCGTCCACATAGGTATACCAGACGCCTTCCGGGTACACGACCAGCAGCGGACCCTCGTCGCAACGGTCGAGACAGCCCGCGCTGTTGATGCGGCATTTGCCTTCGCCGTTGAGGTGGGCGTGCTTGACCTTTTTCTTCAGGTAATCGCGCATCTGCTGCCCGCCGGACGCACCGCAGCACTTGGCGCCGTCGTCGCGCTGGTTGGTGCAGAAAAAGACGTGGTGCTTGTAATACAGGTCAGTCATTCGAGAAGTCCGAATATTTGCGCGCGTTGCCGTGCGCCTTGTCGATGGGGTATTTGGCTGCGTTGATCGCCAGCTTGTCGGCGGCGGCGTCGAGCAGGTCGATGTCCAGCAGGTCGGCCAGCCGGGTCAGGTAGATCAGTACGTCGGCGATTTCCTGGCGTACCGCTTCGTGTTGTTCCGGGCTCAACTGCCCGCTCTGTTCTGCCGTTAGCCACTGGAAAGGCTCGAGCAGTTCCGCTGCCTCCACGGAAAGCGCCATGGCCAGATTCTTGGGAGTATGGTAACGCTCCCATGCACGTGCCAGCGCGAAATCGCGAATATGCTGGCGCAGGGTGTCTAGGCTGTCGATTTCATGCGTGCTCATGGTTGGCATGATAGCGCGGCAGGCGACAGACTTACGACATCGTTGTCGAGCAACCGACGCTCCGACCATGGCTGGCGGCATGTAAACCGCGGCGTGGCCGGGGTTTAGAGGAAAACTCCGGTTTGGCCTGCGGCTTGCTAGCAGTCTTTGCGTTGACACCAGTTTTCTAGTCCGCTCTGGCATAATGCCTGCGGATTAACGGCATATAAGGGAGGATGGACATGTTTACGATCAAGAAGCATCTCGCACGTGCTGGCGTCATGCTGGCCGTCGCTGCCATGGCAGGCTGCTCCAGCACGCCGACCTATCCGCCCGCCCCTGCGCAGACGGGAAGTTACAACTGGAATTATCTGATCGGCCCGGGCGATTCGGTCCAGGTCTTCGTCTGGCGCAATCCCGAGGTCTCCGGAACCTTCCCGGTCCGTCCGGACGGCAAGATGACCATGAATCTGGTCGAGGATATCCAGGCATCCGGCAAGACCCCCACCCAGCTGGCGCGCGATATCGAGAAAGCGCTCGGCAAGTACATCCAGGAACCCATCGTTACCGTCATCGTCTCGGGCGGCATCGGCCCGTTCGATCAGCAGATCCGCGTCGTGGGTGAAGCGGCCAAGCCTCAGGCGCTGAACTACCGCGAGCACATGAGCCTGATCGACCTGATGATCTCAGTGGGCGGACTGACCGATTTCGCTGCGGGCAACAAGGCCTACATCCTGCGCACTGTCGACGGCAAGCAGGAACGTCTGGGCGTGCGTCTCGACGACCTGCTGCGCGGCGGCGATACGTCGGCCAACGTCGACATGCGGCCGGGTGACGTGCTGGTCGTGCCGGAAAGCCTGTTCTAAAACGTGTCTGCGCCGCCGCTGGGCGGCGCTTCTTGATGGCGGAACGCCCACATGGATCAATTGTTGCAGCAACTTTTTGGCTATGCCAAAGCCGCCTGGCACCGTCGCTGGTGGGGGGTGGCGACGGCCTGGCTGGTATGCGTCGTCGGCTGGACCTGGGTGATGATGATCCCGGACCGCTATCAGGCGTCGGCGCGCGTCTATGTGGATACGCAAACCCTGTTGAAGCCGCTGCTGTCGGGGCTGGCGGCCGAGCCTAACGTCGAGCAGCAGATCAAGCTGATGACGCGTCAGCTGGTGAGCCGGCCGACGCTGGAAAAAGTTGCGCGCATGACCGACCAGGACGTCAAGGCGAAGACGTCCGAACAGACCGAGCGGATGTTGAACGACCTGGCGAGCAAGATTTCCATCGCCGATGCGGGACGCGAGAATCTCTACACCATCAGCTATCAGGATGCCAACGGCGAACTGGCCAAGAAGGTCGTGCAGTCGCTACTGACCATTTTCGTGGAATCCAGTCTTGGCAAGACGCGCCAGGATATTTCCAGTTCGCAGCGCTTCATCGAAGAGCAGTTGCAGCAGTATCAGCAGAAACTGACCGATGCCGAAAACGCGCTCAAGGAGTTCAAGCAGAAGCATATCGGGATGATGCCGGGGCAGGGGGGCGACTATTACGCGAAACTGGCCGAGGTGAGCACCCAGTTGCGTCAGGCCCAGCTGGACCAGCAGGAAGCGATCAACCGCCGCGACCAGCTGAAGCGCCAGCTGTCGGACGAAGAACCTGAGCTGACTGCAGCGGCAGCGGCGGGCGCGACCAACAGCGAGATCGACGACCGCATCCAGGCCCTCCAAAAGCAGATGGATCAAATGCGTCTGCAATACACCGACCTGCACCCCGATGTTCAGGCGACCAAGCGCCTGATCGAAAAACTGGAGGCGGAGAAAAAAGCCGATCTGGCAAAGCACAAGGCCGATCCGTCGGGTTCCAAGATCCAGAATCCGGTCTATCAGCAGCTCACGCTTTCCATTGCCGAAGCGGATGCCAATGTGTCTTCCCTGCGCGCGCGCGTGTCGGAATACCAGCGCCGTTATGCCGAGTTGCGCAATGCGTCCAACATGATCCCGCAGGTGGAACAGGAATATACCCAGCTGATGCGCGACTATGACGTGTATCGGCAGAACTACGATGCCCTGCTCAAGCGCCGCGAATCGGTCACCATGTCCGGCGAGGTCGAGAGCAAGACCGACACTGTCGATTTCCGCGTGATCGACCCGCCCTTCGTGCCGAGCCAGCCGGCGTGGCCGAACCGCCCGCTGCTGCTTTCGCTGGTGACCCTGGGCGGACTCGGTGCCGGCATTGCCGTAGCCTTCCTGTTGAGCCAGCTGCGCCGTACCGTGACCGATCGCCGTGTCCTGCGCGAGTTGACCGGCCTGCCACTGCTGGGTGCCGTGTCCAGGGTGGAAACCGATGAAACCCGTCGCCGCAAACGCAAAGGTCTGCTGACGTATCTGGCAGCACTGGGCAGCCTGATTGCCGCTTATGGCGCAGTGATGGTCCTGCAACTGCTCGTGTCGCGCGCCGGCTAGGAGAAACCATGAGCATTATTGAAAAAGCAGCAGGCAAGATTGGCACGGGTGCGCCGCATCCCGCTCCCCAGAGCGAGCCCGGCCACGACGCCAGCCTGATCGAAAATGCGCTCAACAAGCAACGCAGCAGCCATGCGGCGCCCTTCGTTGCCACTCCGGTCGAGCCGATATTCAATGCGCCGGATACCCTCGCGATGGAAGGCGGAAGCCAGGTGCAGTCGATCAACCTGGCGCGCCTGCATCGCATGGGCGTGGTCGCACCGGATGCGGAAAAGAGCCAGATCGCCGAAGAGTTTCGTATCATCAAGCGGCCGCTCATCGCCAACGCGTTTGGTCAGGGTACGGCGCGCGTCAAGAACGGCAACCTCATCATGGTCACCAGTTCGCTGCCGGGCGAGGGCAAGAGTTTCTGCGCAATCAATCTGGCGATCTCAATGGCGATGGAGATGGATCGCACCGTACTGCTGATCGATGCCGACGTCGCCAAGCCGCGCGTACCCGAATACCTCGGTATCCATGCAGACAAGGGTCTGCTCGACGTGCTGCAGGACAAGGACCTCAAATTGTCCGACGTGCTGATCAAGACCGACATCGCCAAATTGACCGTGCTGCCGGCCGGCCGTACCTACAAGCGCGCGACCGAGCTGCTGGCGAGTGCCGCCATGACGCGTCTCATCGAGGACATCGGCAACCGCTATCCCGACCGTATCATCCTGTTCGATTCTCCGCCGCTGCTGGCGACCAGCGAGTCGAGCGTACTCGCCACGCACATGGGCCAGATCGTCATGGTGGTGGAAGCCGAGAAAACCTCGCAAGAGGCGGTACGCGAAGCCTTGAGCCATATCCAATCGTGCGAGGTCGTCGGCATGCTGCTGAACAAGAGCACGCCGACCCCGGGCGCAGACTACTACTATGGCTACTATGGCAGTTACGGCAAGTAAGCGCCGCCCCGGCGTTCGGGCAGCGCGCAACAAGGCGATTCGCCATGCGGGTGCGTGCGCCGTTCTGGCGCTGGCCTTCGCGCCGACCGCCCACGCCATCGACTGGCGCTTCGAGCCGTATGTGAATGCGTCGTCCACCTACACCGACAACGTCAAGCAGAGCTCGAGCAATACGCAGGACGCCTTGATCCTCACCGCGACGCCCGGTTTCACGCTGCGCTCGGAAGGGTCGCGCCGGGTGCAGGCCAGTCTGCAATACGGCCTGACGGGCGTGAAGCGTTTCGGCGGCGACCAGAGCGACAACTTCTATCACAACCTCAACGCGGTCGGAAAAGCCGAACTGGTCCAGGACTTCCTATTCATCGACGGCAACGCCCACATCTCGCAGCAACTGATTTCGCTGCTGGGGTCGCCTGCCGACGCCACCACCAACAACAGCAACCGGACCACCGTCGGCACCTACTCGATCAGCCCCTACGTCCAGCAGCGGCTGGGGACCTTCGCCTTCGCGCAGGCACGCTACACGGCCAGCGGGGCGATTTTCCAGAATAACGTTGCGCCCAATGCGAATTCGAATTCGTTTGCGGCCAGCCTGAAAAGCGGCACCCGCTTCACCGATCTTAGTTGGGGGCTTAACTACTCCCTGCGCAAGCTGCAAAACAGCAATGCCGCCAACAGCGCCAACAATACCGACGCCACCTTTGAAAGCGCCAGCGCAACCGCCGGCTATGCATTGACCCGCCAGTTCCGGGTGTTTGGCACGGTCGGCCATGATTCGAACGATTATCTGAGCACTAGCGGAACGAGCGGTTCCTTCTACAGTGCTGGCTTCGGCTGGTCGCCCACGCGCCGTACGAGCGTCGAAGCCTCGGCCGGCGAGCGCTATTTCGGTCGCACGTTCAGCCTGGCCGCCAACCACCGTACACGGCTCACGCGATGGCGGGCGCGCTATTATGAGGATGTCAGCGACATTTCGCAGCAGTTCCTGCAGGAAAGCGGCCGTATTTTTTGGAACTGCGGCGGCATTCCGCAGGAAACCCCGGACATTAACAACCCGGATCCAACCATCTGCGTAGGTCCGTATTCAGCGGGGGAGCTTGCAACAGAAGCCTATCGACTCGGCTTTACGCTTCAACAGATTGTTGACATGGGGTTGCTGAATATTGCTACAGCTAATGGCATTTATATAATTAAGGGCCTCAATGCAGGTGTGTCATGGGATATTGGTAAGCTGGGTTTCGGGCTCTCGGCACAGGACACCAAACGTCTCTATCAGGCACTTGGCGATGCACAGGATCATATTCAGGGTGTAACAGGTTCTGTCAGTTATCGCCTGTCGGAGACGGTAACGGCTAATAGCATTTTGTCGCTTACGCGTACCAGCCTGGACAGTTCGTTAACGAGCGGCGTCGCGCGACAGGATGATCTCCTTAATTTCAGTCTCGGCCTTAACCGCCGTTTCACTGACAGACTCAACGGCGCGTTGACTTTCCGCCACACCCAACGGAGTTCGAACGTGGCGAACGCCGACTACGACGAAAACAGCCTCACGGCGTCGGTCAACATGCGCTTCTGACCGGTCCGCCGGCATGGCACAGCCGTTGCTTTATCCAGTGCGCGCCGTGCCTCCACTCAGACAACGGATTGTCCATGTACGAAGACTATTACCGCTTTAGCGCCAAACCGTTCCAGCTCAATCCCGATCCGCGATTTTTCTTCGGCTCCAAGGGCCACAAGCGGGCGATGGCCTACCTGGATTACGGCCTGTCGCTGGGCGAGGGATTCATCGTCATCACTGGCGAGGTCGGTGCCGGCAAGACCACGCTGGTACGTAACCTGTTCCGTCAGCTCGAGTCCCATAATCTGGTGGCGGCGCAACTGGTGTCGACCCAGTTGGATGCGGAGGATACGTTGCGCAGCGTGGCCGCATCGTTCGGCCTGGAGCACGAAGGCCTGACCAAATCATCGCTGCTGAAAAATCTGGAAGATTTTCTGGCCGCGGCCGCGCGCCAGGGCAAGCGCGCGCTGCTGGTGGTGGACGAGGCGCAGAACCTGACGCCGCGCGCCGTGGAAGAGCTGCGCATGTTGTCCAATTTCCAGACCAGCGAACGTTCGCTGATTCAGACCTTCCTGCTGGGGCAGCCTGAATTCCGCGGCATTCTGCAAAGCCCGGACATGCAGCAACTGCGCCAGCGCGTGGTGGCCTCCTACCATCTGGGGCCGCTCGATGCCGACGAGACGCGCGGCTACATCGAGCACCGCTTGCGTACGGTGGGTTGGCATGGCACGCCGGGATTCGATGACGAGGCCTTCGCCGAATTGCACCGGTTTACCGGCGGCATTCCGCGGCGCCTCAACACCACCTGCGACCGCTTGCTACTGTTCGGCTTTCTCGAAGAGAAAAATCATTTCGGCGAGGCCGAAGTGGCCGAGGTGATTGCCGATCTGAAGAACGAGGTCGCACACCAGGATTTCCACGGGACAACCGGTGTCAACAATCATGTCCAGGGTGGCGGCGGCCTGAATGGCGAAGATGGTGCCCGGCTGACGCAGCGCATCGACCAGCTGGAACGCTCGGTCAACCGCATTCTGCCCATCGTGCGCAAAATTCTCTACACCGTGAGCGAGCGCCACGCGGCGGCAGAGGAAGACGCGCCGTCGGACAACCTCGATACCTCGCACTGACGACTCAGCCATGACCCAGGTTTTATGCGTCGCAGGCGCACGCCCCAATTTCATGAAGATCGCTCCGGTGATGGCCGCTCTGGCCGAGACCGGCATTGCCGCGCAATTGCTGCATACCGGCCAGCATTATGACGCGGCGATGAGTGACAGTTTTTTCGCCGACCTGGGCATCCCGCGGCCCGATCATCATCTCGAAGTGGGGTCGGGCAGCCATGCGGTGCAAACGGCTGAAGTGATGAAACGCTTCGAACCCGTGCTCGAAAGCGTGCAGCCGCAGGCCGTGCTGGTGGTGGGCGACGTCAATTCCACCATCGCGTGTGCGCTGGTGGCCGCCAAGCGCGGCGTGCGCGTGATCCATGTCGAAGCCGGCCTGCGCAGCTACGACCGCAGTATGCCGGAAGAAATCAACCGCGTATTGACCGACCAGATTTCCGATCTGTTGTTCACCACCGAGCGCAGTGCACTGGCCAACCTGCAGCGCGAGGGGGTCGATCCCGCTCGCGTCGAGTTCGTCGGCAACGTGATGATCGACACCCTGTATCGCAATCTCGAACAGGCCGTGCCGAGCGTTCGGACCCTGGGCGCCACGTTGCCGCAGTATGCGGTACTGACGCTGCACCGGCCGTCCAATGTGGACGATGCGCCGACGCTTGCTGCGCTGCTGGATGTGGTCGGCGAAATCAATCGCACTTTGCCGGTGGTGATGCCGCTGCATCCGCGTACGCGTGGCAACATCGAGAAATTCGGCTTCACCGCCAAGCTCGACGGCCTGCACATCCTGCCGCCCGTGGGTTACCTGGAAATGCTCGGCCTGATGCGCGACGCCAAACTGGTGCTGACCGACTCCGGTGGCATCCAGGAAGAAACCACTGCGCTGGGCGTGCCGTGTCTCACGCTGCGCGAGAACACCGAGCGTCCGATCACCATTGGCGAAGGGACCAACACGCTGGTCGGCCCTCATCCCGAGGCCATCCGTCGTGCGTTCGCCGAGGTGATGGCGGGCGGCGGCAAGGCTGGCCGCATTCCCGAATACTGGGATGGCCGTGCAGCGATGCGCATTGCGTACAAGCTGAAGGACTGGCTACCCATGCCGAAAGGGGTTCATGCCCTGTCGGGCACGAGGATCGTGTAATGGCCGAACGCATCAGGAATGCCATGTCGATCGATGTCGAGGACTATTTCCAGGTGTCGGCATTCGCCCCGCATATCCGGCGCGAAGACTGGGACACGCTGCCGTGTCGGGTCGAGCGCAATGTCGACGTGATCCTCGGTCTGCTCGACGAGGCGAACGCCAAGGCGACTTTCTTCACGCTCGGCTGGATCGCCGAGCGCTACCCGCAGGTGGTGCGCCGCATCGTCGACGACGGTCACGAACTCGCCAGCCACGGCTACGGCCACCAGCGCGCGAGCGACCTCACGCCGGAGCAATTTCGCGACGACATCACCCGGGCCAAGCATATTCTCGAAGACCTCGGTGGCGTCGCCATCCGCGGTTATCGCGCGCCGAGCTTCTCCATCAACCGGAAGAACTGGTGGGCGGTCGAGGAACTCGAAAACGCAGGATACGTATACAGTTCGAGCATCTATCCGGTACGCCACGACCATTACGGCATGCCCGACGCGCCGCGTTTTCCGCATCGCCCCAATGGTGAAGCCGGCATTCTCGAACTGCCGCCCACCACGGTGCCGCTGATGGGGCGCAACTGGCCCGCAGCCGGTGGCGGCTGGTTCCGCCTGTTGCCGTATTCGATGTCGCGCTGGATGCTGAATCGCGTCAACACGGAGGATCGCGCGCCCTGCATGTTCTACTTCCATCCGTGGGAGCTCGACGCCGGACAACCGCGCCAGTCCGGCCTGTCGGCCAGGACGCGCTTCCGCCATTACGTCAATCTGCAACGCATGCCGGGTAGACTGCGCCAGTTGCTCACCGATTTCGAATGGGACCGCGTCGACCGCGTATTCCTGCCAGAACATTGAACATGCAATCCGAACCCCTCCAGGTTGAAACGATGGCGACCGATGTCACGGTGCGCGCGCTGGAGGCGCGCGATCTCACGCAGTGGGATGCCTACGTGAATGCGCATCCGGATGCGACGTTCTTTCATCGCGCCGGCTGGAAGCGCGTGATCGAAGCCGTTTTCGGGCATCGCACGCATTTTATGCTCGCCGAACGCGGCGGCGAGATCGTGGGCGCCCTGCCGCTGGTCGAAATCCGCAGCCGCCTGTTCGGGCACGGCCTGGGCTCGCTGCCGTTCTGCGCCTATGGCGGTATCCTCGCCGACCATGACGCCGCCTGGCGTGCGCTCGACGAGGCGGCACAGGCTCTGGCCATGCGCCTCAAGGTCGGCGCGCTCGAATACCGCAACCAGGTGGCCCAGCATGCCCATTGGCCGACCAAGGATCTGTACGTCACCTTCAAGAAGGCCATCGAGCCCGACGTCGAGGCCAATATGAATGCCATCCCGCGCAAGCAGCGCGCGATGGTGCGCAAAGGCATCAAGGCCGGTCTGGTGGGCGAAATCGACAGCGACACCACGCGATTCTTCCAGGCGTATTCAGCGAGCGTGCACCGCCTGGGCACGCCGGTGTTTTCGCGCAAGTTTTTCCGCTTGTTGAAGGAGGAGTTCGGCGACGATTGCGAGGTGCTCACCATTACGCTGGAGGGGCAGGTCATCGCCAGCGTGATGTCGTTCTATTTCCGCGACGAGGTGCTGCCGTATTACGGCGGGGGCGTGGACGCCGCGCGTGCAGTGGCCGGCAACGATTTCATGTACTGGGAATTGATGCGCCGAGCCTGCGAGCGCGGCCTCAAGGTATTCGACTTCGGCCGCAGCAAGCGCGGCACCGGTTCGTTCGACTTCAAGAAGAACTGGGGCTTCGAGCCGACGCCGCTGTATTACGAGTACTTCCTGGTAACCGACGCCGACGTTCCCGAGATCAATCCGCTCAATCCCAAATACCGCCTCTTCATCCAGGCCTGGAAGAAAATGCCGCTGGCGCTCGCCAATGTCATCGGGCCGCACATCGTCAAGAATCTGGGGTGAGCGTGAAAGAGGGGCTGCTGTTTCTTGCACATCGCATCCCGTTCCCGCCCAACAAAGGCGACAAGATCCGCTCGTTCCATCTGTTGCGGCATCTGAGCATGCGTTATGCCGTTCACCTCGGTGCCTTCGTCGACGATCCCGACGACTGGCAGTATGCCGATGCATTGAAGCCCTATTGTGCCTCGATCAAGCTGTTGCCGCTGAAACCACGCCGCGCCAAGTTGGCGAGCCTGGCCGGACTGTTTACCGGCCAGGCGCTGACGCTGCCTTACTATCGCAGCCGCGAACTCCGGCACTGGGCAGCCGATCTGGCCGACTCCGGAAAGGTGACGCGTGGCCTGGCGTTTTCCTCGGCGATGGCGCAGTTTATGCCGGCGAAGCTGTCCCGCCGCGTGCTCGACATGGTTGACGTCGACTCCGACAAGTGGAGTCAGTACGCGCCGACGCAGCGCTGGCCCATGTCATGGCTCTATGCACGCGAAGGCCGCAGGCTGGCGGCATGGGAGGCGCAGGTGGCGCAGGATTTCGATGCCACGCTGCTGGTGTCGTGCGACGAGGCGGCACTGCTCCAGCGCCGGGTTCCGCAAGCGCGCCACAAGATCGGCGCGTTCGAGAACGGTGTCGATGCCGATTACTTCTCGCCGGCGCGCGACTATCCGAATCCCTACCCGTCCGACGTGTTGGGCGTGGTCTTTACCGGTGCGATGGATTACTGGCCGAACGTCGACGCCGTCAGCTGGTTTGCCGAACGGGTGTTTCCCGCCATCCGCGAGGCTGTCCCGGCCGCTCAGTTCACCATCGTCGGCAGCCGGCCGACGGAAGCTGTCCTGGCGCTGGCGCGCCAGCCCGGCGTCGTCGTCACCGGCAGCGTACCCGATGTGCGGCCCTATCTGGCGCATGCAGCATGTGCCGTGGCCCCGTTGCGGATCGCGCGCGGTATCCAGAACAAGGTGCTGGAGGCGATGGCGATGGCACGTCCGGTGGTGGTCACCGCGCAAGCGGCAGAAGGCATCCGCGCCGAGGCCGGGCGCGACTTCCTGCTGGCCCAGGACGAAGCCGGCCTGGGGGGGGCCGTCATTGCACAATTGCAGGCGCGAACCCCCCGCGCCCCGGCGCGCGCCTGCATCCTGGCCCATTACGACTGGGCTCGCAATCTGTCGATGATCGATGCCTTGTTCGATGCGGCGCCTGTCGCATCCTCTGCCCTGGAGACGTGTCCTGCATGAGTGCCCTGCCCGAAATCCTTCCCGCGACCACGCCGCGAACTGGCTGGTGGCTGTCCGCCAGTGTGACGATCGGCGTCCTGCTGCTGCTGACCGCCATCTTCTGGCCGACCTTCCTCTCGATGGAGGAAGTGTGGGCGCGCTCGGAAACCTTTGCCCACGGCTACCTGATCGTTCCCATCAGTATCTGGCTCATCTGGCGCAAGCGCGACGAACTGGTGCGAATCCGGCCGCGCGCCGACCTGCGCGGCCTGTATCTGCTGGCGGCTGCCGGCGTCGGCTGGCTGTTGGCCGATGCCGGCAGCGTCAATGTCGTCGCCCAGCTCGCATTCATCGCCATGCTGATCGCCGCAGTGTGGACCCTGCTCGGCGCGGCATTCGTGCGGGCGGCGTTTTTCCCCTTGATGTTCCTGTTTTTCGCAGTTCCGATGGGCGAGTTCCTGATCCAGCCCTTGATGGGCGTGACCGCCGATTTCACCGTCTCGATGCTGCAGGCCACCGGCATCCCGGTATACCGTGAGGGCACGTTCTTCAGCATCCCCAGCGGCGACTGGTCGGTGGTGGAAGGCTGCTCCGGTCTGCGTTACCTGATCGCCTCGGTGACGCTCGGCGTGCTGTACGCCTACCTCACCTACCGCTCGTGGAAGCGTCGCCTGCTGTTCTCCGTCGCGGCAATGATCGTTCCGGTCTTCGCCAACAGCGGGCGGGCCTTCATGATCGTGATGATCGCCCACCTGTCCGACATGAAGCTGGCGCTCGGCGTCGACCACTACATCTACGGTTGGGTGTTCTTCGGAATCGTCATGATGCTGCTGTTCTGGATCGGCGGTTTCTGGCGCGAGGACGACCAGGCGGAGCCTGTTTCGTCGCTGCCTGTCGTGCCGGCGAGCTCGGCAGGAACGGGCGTCGCGTCGCGGCCGATTCTGCCGGCAGCCCTCCTCGCGCTGGGCGTGGCCGGCCTGTGGCCGATGTATGCGCACTGGCTCGAATCGCGTCCGCTGCCCGACATGCCGGCATTGCAGGTCGAGGCGGTCGGCGGCTGGCAACCCGGCGAGGTCTTCACGACCTGGGTGCCGCACTGGATCGGTGCCGACCGCCAACTGCGCCAGTCTTATACGCAGGCGGGACATGACGTGATGCTGGAACTGAACTACTACGTGACCCAGCGGCAGGGCGCCGAGCTCATCAACTCGCAGAATTACATGATCAAGCAGAAGGACCCGGCCTGGTCGAATGTCGGCGAGACGATCGTCACCGTACAGATCGACGGGGTCGCGCGGCAGGTGCGACAGGCCAAGATGCGCGGAAGCAATGGCCAGCGCCTGCTGGTGTGGCAGTGGAACCTGATCGATCAGCATTCCGTCGTCAACGACTATCTCGCCAAGCTGATCCTTGCGTTCGACCGGGTCAGGCTGGCACGCGACGACGGCCTGTCGGTGCTGATCGCCACGCCGTATCAGAATGCCGATTTCAAGACGGCGACCGCCACCCTGGCACGCTTTGCGGCGGACATGGAACCTGCCATCGCCCGCGGCCTCGACCAGGTCGACGGGCAGTGACCGCACACATCGTGCATATCGTCCACCGTTTCGATACCGGCGGCATGGAGAACGGCATGGTCAACCTGTTCAATACCCTGCCGCCGCAACGCTACAGGCATACCGTGGTTGCGCTTACCGACTACAGCGATTTTCGCCAACGCATCACGGCGCAGCCGGTCGAATTCCATGCGCTGCACCGTGCGCCGGGACATGGCCTCGGCTGGACCGTGCGGCTATGGCACCTGCTGCGCCAGCTCAAGCCGGATCTGGTGCATACCCGCAATCTGGCTGCGCTGGAAGCGCAGTTCGTCGCAGCCGCAGCCGGCGTGCATGCCACCGTCCATGGCGAACATGGGCGCGACGTGTTCGACCTGCATGGCCGCAACTGGAAATACAATCTGCTGCGCCGCGCAGCCAGATCGTTCGTGTCGAATTACATTGCGGTCAGCCGCGACCTTGAAAACTGGTTACGCCAGACTGTCAGGGTGCCGCCGCGCAAGCTGCACCAGATCTACAATGGCGTCGACAGCGTGAAATTCCATCCGCGCGCCGGTGCGCGGCCGGCGGTGCTGCCACCCGGATTCGCCGACGCCGACAGCACGGTCTTCGGGTCGGTCGGTCGGATGGTCGAGGTCAAGGACTATCCCATGCTCGCGCGCGCCTTCATCCAGGCGTTCCAGCAGTCTCCCGAACGGGCCGCGCAGGCGCGGCTGGTCATCGTCGGCGACGGGCCTGCACGTGCGGCCTGCATGGAACTGCTGGAGCGGGCAGGGATGGCGCACCTGGTCTGGCTGCCGGGCGAACGCCATGACATCGCGGAACTGATGCAGGCATTCGACGTATTCGTGTTGCCGTCGAAAAACGAGGGCATCTCCAATACCATACTCGAAGCGCTGGCGAGCGGGTTGCCGGTGATCGCCAGCGCAGTGGGCGGCAACGTCGAACTGGTGGAAGACGGGGTCACCGGACGGCTGGTGCCGGCCGGCGACGCGGAGAATATGGCACAGGCCTTGCTGGGTTATCTCGGCGATTCTGAAGCGCGGGCGCGCATCGCGCGGCAGGGCGGCAACGCGCGGCGGCAGGCCGAGCAGCGCTACAGCATTCCGGCGATGGCCGAGGCGTATGCCGCGGTATACGACCGGACGCTGGGGCTCCGGCGCTGAGCGGCCGTCGAACCACCCGATAAATCGACAGGGACAGACAACTAGCATGTGCGGCATTACCGGCATTTTCGATACCAGCGGCGTGAACGAGATTTCACGCGAACTGCTGCATCGCATGAACGAAACCCAGTTCCATCGCGGCCCCGACGAAGGCGGCCTGCACCTGGAGCCCGGCGTGGGGCTGGGGCATCGGCGCCTGTCCATCATCGACCTGTCCACCGGCCAGCAGCCGCTGTTCAACGAGGACGGCTCGGTCGTCGTCGTGTTCAACGGCGAAATCTACAACTTCCAGGAACTGGTGCCCGAACTGGAGGCGCTCGGCCACACCTTCCGCACCCATTCCGACACCGAAGTCATCGTCCACGCCTGGGAAGCCTGGGGCGAAGCCTGCGTCGCACGCTTTCGCGGCATGTTCGCGTTTGCGCTGTGGGACCGCAAGCAGGAAACACTGTTCGTCGTGCGCGACCGCTTCGGCGTCAAGCCGCTGTATTACGCCTTCCTGGACACCGGCGAATTCATTTTCGGCTCGGAATTGAAGTCGCTGATGGTGCATCCCAGCCTGGCGCGGGACATCGATCCGCTGGCGGTCGAGGAATACTTCGCCTACGGCTACGTGCCGGAGCCGCGCACCATTTTCAAGCGGGCGTACAAACTACCGCCCGGTTTCACGCTCACGCTCAAACGCGGCCAGTCGCGCGCGTTGCCGAAGCAGTACTGGGATATGCCCTTCACCCCGGTGGCGGTAAAGGACGAAGCGGACGCGATGGACGAGCTGGTGGCGCGCATGAAGGAATCGATCCGCCTGCGCATGATTGCCGATGTGCCGTTGGGCGCTTTCCTGTCGGGCGGCGTCGATTCCAGCGCGGTGGTGGCGATGATGGCGACCCAGTCCGCCACGCCGGTGAACACCTGCTCGATCGGCTTCGACGATCCGGCGTTCAACGAAATCGAATTCGCCCAGCAGGTGGCTGATCGTTACCACACGCACCACCACGTCGAAACGGTCGCCTCCAACGATTTCAGCCTGGTCGACAAGCTTGCCCAGGTATATGACGAACCGTATGCCGACTCGTCCGCATTGCCGACCTACCGGGTCTGCGAGCTCGCGCGCAAGCACGTGAAGGTTGCCCTGTCGGGCGACGGCGGCGACGAACACTTCGCGGGCTACCGCCGCTATCGCTGGTTCCGCTACGAGGAACGCATGCGCGCGGCGATGCCGCTGATGCTGCGCCGTCCGCTGTTCGGCGCGCTTGGCAAGCTGTATCCGAAGGCCGACTGGGCACCCAAGGTCTTCCGTGCCAAGACCACCTTCGAGGCGCTGGCGCGCGACACCGTCGAAGGCTATTTCCACGGTGTCTCGCTACTGTCGGATGCGCAACGAAAACAGCTGTTCTCGCCGTCCTTCAAGCGCGAGCTGCAAGGCTACCAGGCGGTGGACGTGCTGCGCCGCCATGCCGCGGTCGCGCCCACCGACGATCCGCTGTCGCTGGTGCAGTATCTCGACATGAAGACCTACCTGGTCGGCGACATCCTCACCAAGGTCGATCGCGCCAGCATGGCGCATGCGCTCGAAGTGCGCGAGCCGCTGCTCGACCACGAACTGATGGGCTGGGTGTCGGGCCTGCCGGTCGATCTCAAATTGCGCGGTACCGAGGGCAAATACCTGCTGAAGAAATCGATGGAGCCCTATCTGCCGCACGACGTGCTGTACCGCAAGAAGATGGGCTTCTCGGTGCCGCTGGCCGCCTGGTTCCGCGGCCCGCTGGCCGCCACCATCCGCAGCGTGGTGCTCGGCGAACGGCTGGCGTCCACCGGCCTGTTCAATCAGGACTATCTGCGTGAAGTGGTCGAGGCGCACCAGTCCGGTCGGCGCGACTATTCGGTGATCCTGTGGACGGTGCTGATGTTCGATGCCTTCCTGGGGCAGGTGCTGGGCATGGACGGCCAGAGCGCATTCGAGGGCGAGCGGCAAGCGGCATGAAGATCCTCCACGTGTTCGACCATACCCTGCCGCTGCATTCCGGCTATACCTTCCGCAGTGCGGCGATTCTGCGCAACCAGCAAAAAATGGGCTGGGAGACCTATCACCTGTCCGGTCCCAAGCAGATCGATTGCACGGTGAGGGAAGAGGATGCCGACGGCCTGCATTTCTATCGCACGCCGAAGCCGACGGGACTGCTGGCGCACCTGCCGGGGGGCGACCCGTTCGCCGTGATGGGGGCCATCGAAAAACACCTGCTGGCGCTGGCAAAGGAGTTACAACCCGACGTGATCCACGCGCATTCGCCGGTGCTGGATGCGGTCCCGGCGATCCGCGTCGGCCGCAAGCTGGGTATTCCGGTGGTCTATGAAATTCGTGCCTTCTGGGAAGATGCCGCGGTCGATCACGGCAGTACGAAAGAGGGCAGCCTGCGCTACCGGCTCACCCGTGCGCTGGAAACATGGGCCGTCAAACATGCAGACGCGGTGACGGTCATCTGCGAAGGCCTGCGCAGCGATCTTGTCGCGCGCGGCATTCCGCCCGGCAAGATCACGGTCATTCCCAATGCGGTCGACATCGACAAGTTCGCCGTCGGCAGCAAGCCGGATGCCGAACTGAAAATGAAACTGGGGCTCGGTACCAGCCGCGTGCTCGGCTTCATCGGCTCGTTCTACGCTTACGAAGGCCTGGACCTGCTGATCGCCGCCTTGCCGACGATCCTCAGGCAGATGCCTGACGTGAAAGTGCTGCTGGTCGGCGGCGGACCGCAGGACGCGGCGCTGAAGCAGCAGGTGATGGCGCTCGACCTGAAAGACCGCGTGGTCTTCACCGGGCGCGTGCCGCACGCCGAAGTGAACCGCTATTACGACCTGATCGACGTGCTGGTGTATGCGCGCCACCCGATGCGGCTGACCGAACTGGTCACGCCGCTGAAGCCGCTGGAGGCGATGGCGCAGGGTCGCCTGATGGTGGCGTCAGACGTCGGCGGCCACAAGGAGCTGATCCGGGACGGCAAGACCGGTGTGCTGTTCCGTGCGGGCAATGCCGGGGATCTCGCCAGCAAGGTGGTGGCGTTGCTGAAATACGAACAGGGCTGGGACAGCATGAAGCGCAACGGCCGCCAGTTCGTGGAAACCGAGCGTAACTGGCCGGCCAGCGTGGCGCGCTATCGCGGCGTATACGGCAGCCTCGTCAAACCGGGGATGGAGGCGGCGCTTGGCTGACGGGTGGACTGCCGAATCGGGCCGCCTCGATCTGGTCGTGTTCAGTTCGCTGTTCCCCAGCGCGGTACGCCCTGCTGCCGGGCTGTTCATCCGCGAGCGCATGTTTCGCGTGGCGCAGCAGCGGCCGCTTGCCGTCGTCTCGCCGCAGGCGTGGTTTCCCGGACAATCGCTGATCCGCCGGCTGCGTCCTGGCTATCGCCCGCAGGCGCCGGCGCTGGAAATCCAGCAGGGTATCCGTGTCTATCACCCGCGTTTCCTGTCGCTGCCCGGCCTGTTGCGCCGGTTCGATGGCGTGTCGATGGCGCTGTGCAGCTTTTTCCTGGTGCGGCGTCTGCGGCGTGAAGGCGCGCGCCTCATCGATGCGCATTTCGGCTATCCCGACGGCGATGCCGCGACACGTTTGGGGGGCTGGCTCGACTTGCCGGTGACCCTCACCTTGCGTGGCACCGAAGTGCCGCACAGCCGCAACCCGGCCTTGCGCCGCCCGCTGGTGCGCGCGCTCGGGGCAGCGGCGCGGGTGTTCTCGGTCTCCGATTCCCTGCGCCGGCTGGCACTCGAACTCGGCGTGGCTGCGGAAAAAACTGAAGTTGTCGGCAACGGCGTAGACACCGGCATTTTCCATCCCGTCGATCGCGCCGCCGCGCGTGCCCGCTACGGGCTGCCGGAACAGGCTCGGGTGCTGATCTCGGTCGGCGGTCTGGTCGAGCGCAAGGGCATGCATCGCGTCATCGACTGCCTGCCAGCGCTCATGATGCGTCATCCGGATCTGCATTACCTCATCGTCGGCGGCGCCAGTGGCGAAGGCGACCTGCGTACCGAGCTCGAGGCGCAGGTCGCCCGGCTGGGTCTGGCCGGGCGCGTGCATTTCCTCGGCACGCTGCCGCCCGACGCGCTCAAATGGCCGCTGTCGGCTGCCGATGTGTTCGTGCTGGCCACCCGCAATGAGGGCTGGGCGAACGTGTTTCTCGAGGCTATGGCCTGTGGCCTGCCCGTCGTGACTACCGATGTGGGCGGCAATGCAGAAGTGGTCTGTCGCGACGCGCTCGGCAGCATCGTGCCGTTCGGTGACGCCGCGGCGCTGCAGCAGGCATTGGACGCCGCGCTCGACAAGAACTGGGATCGTGCCGCGATCATCGACTACGCACAGGCCAACCAGTGGGACAAGCGTGTGGCACAGCTGTTGCGCGCGTTCGATGCCCTGCTGGCGGTGCCCTCTTCCTCCGTCCGGTCTGCGTCGGCGGTTGCCGGACAATGAGTGCCGCCAAGCCTGCGACCGGCCATGACGCCCGCAGCGTATCGATGCGAATTCGGCATGCGCTGTGGCGCCATGCCAAGGCATGGCGCCAGCGTCTGCGTCCGCGCCCGGTGGCCCAGCATGTCTTCGTGGCGGGCATGCAGCGCTCCGGCACCAATCTCCTGATGGACGTGCTGGATGCCAGCGCGGCCACCCAGGTGTTTCACGAGATCGATCCGCGTGCGTTCGAGCGTTACGAGATGCGCGACCCGGCTGTGATCCGACAGCTGGCATTGGCGAGCCCGGCGCCGGTTTTCGTGATCAAGGCGCTGTGCGAACTCGATCAGCTTCCGCATTTGATGGCGACGTTCCGTCCCGCCAAGACCCTGTGGGTAGTGCGCGACTGGCGCGACAGCGTCAATTCGGCGATCCGTTCCTTCGGAAACTTCGTGCCGCAGTGGCAGCGGCTGGCGCACGGCGATGCGAACGACTGGCGCGGACGCGGCATGTCGCCGGCAACCCGTGAGTTGCTGATGGCCTTGTATCACCCCGACGCCAGCGAGGCGGAAGGCGCCGCGATCATGTGGTTCTATCGCAATGCGCTGTTCTTCGAGCATCAGTTGGCGACGGATCCCCGTGTGCGCGTGGTGTTCTACGAAGCGCTGGTGCAGAACCCGATGCGCGAGGTCGCGGCGGTCTACGACTTCCTCGAATTGCCCGGGTTCAACGCCGCCATCGCAGGGCGCATCCATGCGCGCTCGGTCAGGCATCGCAGTCCGTCGGACATTTCGCCGGCCGTCACGGCCTTGTGCGACGAACTGCTGGCACGCTTCAAGGCACTGCCCTTGCGGAGCCGGTCATGAGCGTCCCGGCCTGGTTCGCCCGTAACGTGTTTCGCCTGCAGGAAGCGGCGATGCATCGGCCCACGTTCCCCATGCTGGAGGAACTCGAGCGTACCCAGTGGCTGTCGCGCGACGACATGCTGGACTACCAGACCGGGCATCTCAATGTGCTGTTGCAAACCGCGCTGGCACACAGCCCCTGGCATGCCGCCCGACTGCATGCCGCCGGGCTGGTCGAGACCGTTCGGGCGGGGGCGGTGTTGCCGAGTGATTTGTCGCGCCTGCCGACGATGGACAAGCGCGATGCGCGCGAGAACGTCGAACAGCTGGTGTGGCGTGACGTGCCGGGCGGCGTGTTTCCCTATACGACGGGCGGTTCCAGCGGCGAACCGCTGATTTTCCATTTCGGCCGCGCACGCCAGGCCGCGGATGCGGCCGGACGGTTGCGCGCGCGGCGCTGGTGGGGCGTGCAACCTGGCGAACGCGAGGTCTATCTGTGGGGCGCGCCGGTGGAATTGAGCAAGACCGATCGCATCAAGACCTTGCGCGACCGGCTGGTGAACCAATTGCTGCTGAATGCGTTCGATATGTCGCCTGCGTGCATGGGCGATTATCTGGAAGCTATGCAGGCCTGGAACCCGAAAGCGGTCTATGGCTATGCCAGCAGCCTGGCGTTGCTCGCGGCGCATGCGGAGGCGCGCGGCACGCGGCTCCGGTTGCCCGCACTGCGCGTGGTCAGCACCACGGGCGAGCCCTTGTTTCCGCACCAGCGCGAACTGATCGAACGGGTGTTCGGGGTACCGGTCTCGGTCGAATACGGTGCGCGCGATGCCGGCCTGATGGCCTTGCAGTCGCCGGATGGGGTGTTGCTGCAGATGAGCGAGACGCATCTGATCGAGGTGCTCGACGCTGCGGGCAATCCGGCAGAGGAAGGCGAAGCCGTGATCACCAGCCTGGTATCGGCCGCCCAGCCATTCATCCGCTACCGTACCGGCGACGTGGTGCGCCATTCGGGCCGGCGCGACCCGGGCGGGCGCGGCCTCACGGTGCTGGATACCGTGGTGGGGCGGCAGACCGATTTCATCGTTGCCGCCGACGGCCGTATCATGCATGCCCTGGCGGTGATCTATGTGCTGCGCGCGGTGCCGGGCGTGGGACAGTTCAAGCTGATTCAGCATGCGATAGATCGGCTCGAGGTGCAGGTCGTACCGGACACGCGCTGGGACGACGATGCACGCGCAGCCGTGATCCGGGGGTTGCGGGCGCGTCTGGGGACTGCGCTGGCCGTCGATATCCGCTTGCTGGACGCAATCGCGCCGGAACCGTCCGGCAAGCACCGCTATGTGGTGAGTCACGTTCCCGTGCATGGCGCGCTGGCGCAGGCTGGCCGATGAGTGCCCTGACCATGAAACCGCAAGCCTGGCCAGGCCCTGCCGCGTTCTGTCGCGACACCTCGAGTACGCAGTATTTTCCAGATGACTTGATGGCGGATCGGTCAGGCGCCATCATTCCGCCCGTCGCGCAGAAAGCCGAACCCGCATGAGAGACCTGTTCATCACCGGCCTGATTTTCGGCCTGCTGCCTTTCGTCTTCAAACGTCCCTGGCTGGGCATCCTGCTGTGGTCGTGGCTCGGCTACATGAACCCGCACCGGCTGGCGTGGGGCTTTGCCTACAACATGCCGTTCTCGATGATCGTCGGCGGGGTCACCATCCTCGCCTTCATGGCGTCGAAGGAAAAGAAGGAAATGCTGTGGACGCGCGAAGTCATCGTCCTGCTGATCCTTACCGGCTGGATGCTGTTTACCACCTTCTTTGCGTTCTATCCCGATCTGGCATGGTTCCAGTGGAACAAGGTCTGGAAGATCATGCTGATGGTCCTGCTTACGGTGCTGATCATCAACGAGCGCTACAAACTGCACTGGCTGGTCTGGGTGATTGCATTGTCGTTCGGATTCTACGGCGTCAAGGGCGGGATCTTCACCATCATCAACGGCGGGGTATACCGCGTGCAGGGGCCGACCGGCACCTTTATCGGCGGCAACAACGAAATGGCACTCGCCCTGGTGATGACGATTCCGCTCATCCGCTACCTTCACCTGCAGGAAACCCGCAAGTGGGTCAAGATCGGACTGGCCAGCGCCATGGTGCTGACCGGCGTCTCGGCCATCGGCAGCCAGTCGCGCGGCGGCATGCTGGCGATGGTGGCGATGGGGCTGTTCCTGTGGATGAAAAGCCGCAACAAGATCGTCACCGGCTTTTACATGCTGATCGCCGTGGCCATCATGGCCTCGATCATGCCGCAGGCCTGGTATGACCGCATGAACACGATCAAGTCCTATCAGCAGGACCAGTCGGCACAGGGCCGGATCAATGCCTGGCACACTGCGTTCAACGTGGCGAAGGACCGCATCACCGGCGGCGGGTTCGATATGTTCAGGCCGCCCACATTCCGCCAATATGCCCCGGACCCCTGGAATGTCCACGATGTGCACAGCATCTATTTCGAGATGATGGGGGAGCAGGGATTCATCGGATTCGCGCTGTTCATGCTGCTGGGGATGCTGGCCTGGATCCGTGCCCGGCAGATCATCAAGCGATGCAAGCATGACCCCGAGCGGAAATGGGCCGCCGATCTGGCGGCCATGATCCAGGTGAGCCTCATCGGTTATGCGGTGGCCGGCGCATTCCTGGGCATGAGCCATTTCGACCTGCCTTACCATTTGATGATCATCCTGGTGCTGGCCGCCAAGTTTTCCGGTGTACTGGCAAAGGTGGCACCTGTCGAGGGCCGCGTCCGGGGCAGTGAGCTGTCCCATCCGTCGAGCCAGTTCAGCCCGGAAAGTACCGGGCCCAGAGGCTGACCGTGCCGGGGATTCGCTTGCGCCTGCCGCCCGGGCTGGGCTGGGCCTTCTGGCTGGCGTTGCTGCTGACAGGTCTGGTCGAACTGGCCCTGCACAGCGAAGCCGTGATGTTTCGCTACCGCGCAGTGTTTGCCCAGGGGCGGGCATACGACAAGCTGTTCGAGGTCGAACGCCACCCGCCGCAGATTCTCTTCATCGGCAACAGCCGGACGGACAACGGTATCGATCCGCGTGCAGTGGAGCGGGCCTGGCCGGGCCATGTCCTGCGCGGCTTCAACCTGGGCTTGCCGGGCGCCAATGCCATCGTCTATCACGGCGAAATCCGGCGCCTGGATGATCGCGGCCTGCTGGGAAAAGCGGCGATTCATACCGTGGTGCTTGGGCTGGATGAAAGCGCCCTGCAGGAAGACAATTCGCTCGGCTACGTCAGCTTTCTTGCTGACCGGCGCGCCCTGTGGGATGCGGGCCGCTATCGCGACTGGCTGGGAAGCCATCTGCGGCTGTGGTCGTACAGCGGTAATCTTCGCCAGTTGCGCGAACCGGACAAGGCGCTGCGATTCGTCGAGGCCAGTGTGCGCTCGCTCGATCCGGTAGGGGGGGCGGCGGCAGCCTATTCGGGCTATCGGGCGGGTTTCGGCGCGGCCCAGAATGCGGGTCAGGTGGCACAGCAGGAAGGTGCGGCCTTGCATCCTCCGGCACCGGCCGTCGAACGCTTTCTATGGCAGGCGATCGATCTCCTGCAGTCGCGCGGCGTCCAGGTGTTCGTCACCCTGCCGCCCTTGCGCGACCGGCCTTCTGCGTTTGTCGATCCTCGCCCCAAGGCCGCTCCCTATCGGACATTATTGATGCGCCTGCAGCAACGCGGCGTGATCGTGTTGCCCACGCCGACCGGTTTCGGCCCTGACGATTTCGTCAACGCAGGCCATTTGAACGACCGCGGGGCGCAGCGTTACAGCGCCGAACTGGGGCGCCAACTGGCCGCCTGGAAGGATCGATAGGCATGTTGTTCAGCTCCCCGACTTTCCTGCTGTTCTTTGCCGTGCTGCTGATGTTCTATGCCGGCGCACGCAATTATCGCGAACGTGCTGCCGTCATCCTGGTTGGCAGCCTGATTTTCTATGCGTCCTGGAAACCGGTCTATCTCATCCTGCTGGCGGCGTCGGTCAGCCTCAATTACCTGATCTACTCGGGTCTGTCGGCCACCCGCAGCAAGGGGCTGCTGGTGACGGGCCTGGTATTGAACCTGGGATTTCTGGGGGTCGTCAAATATCTCGGGATGGCCCTGGAAAGCCTGTGGACGCTGGGTACATGGTTCGACCTGCCTGTGGGCGGCGCGCCGCCCGGCTGGGCGGACTGGGCGCTGCCGTTGGGCATCAGCTTCTATACCTTCCATATGCTGTCGGTGATGATCGACGTCTACCGTGGCGAATGGACGCACCGCATTTCCTTTCGCGCCTGGTGGCTGTATGTGACCTTCTTCCCGCATATGATCGCGGGCCCCATCCTGCGTGCCTCCGAACTGGTCGAACAGCTGGAATCCCTGCAGCCGCTGAAGGCGGAGTGCGTCAAACTGGGCGCACTGGTGTTCATGGTGGGCCTGGTCAAGAAAGTGTTGTTTGCCGACAATCTCTCGCTCCTGACCGACGACTTGTTCAGCCGCCCCGACATGCTGGACTTCTACCTGGCCTGGCTCGCCACGACTTCATTTGCGCTGCAAATCTATTTCGACTTTTCCGGCTACAGCGAAATGGCCATCGGCCTGGCGCTGATGTTCGGCGTGACCCTGCCGCGCAACTTCCTCCACCCCTATACCAGCCGCAGCGTGCGCGAATTCTGGCAGCGCTGGCACATCACCCTGTCGCGCTGGCTGCGCGATTACCTGTACTTCTCGCTCGGCGGCAACCGCCGCGGCAAGTTCCGCAACCTGGCCAATCTGATGATCACGATGCTGCTGGGCGGGCTCTGGCACGGCGCCGCCTGGACCTTCGTGTTCTGGGGATTCCTGCATGGCAGTTATCTGGTGCTGCATCGCCTGCTGCTCGACCTCTATTCGCGGTTGGGCGTGCTGTCGAATTCCTTTAGCGCGCGGCTGCTGTCCTGGCTGGGATGGCCGGTGACGCTTGCACTGGTGTGGATCAGCTGGGTGTTCTTCCGGGCGCACTCGTTTCACGATGCGTGGATCATCACGGCTGCGATGCTGGGGCTGGGGGACGCAACCGAGATCGCGTCGGTACGCAGCTATGTGCAGCTGCTGGTATGGGGCAGTCTGCTGCTGACCTTGCTGGAACCGTCCATCGAACGGTTGTTGAGGCAAGGCCTGCAGCGCTGGGGGCAACTGCATTTTACGCTGCGCGGCACGGCCTACGCAGGCCTGGCGCTGACACTCATTGTCTTTGGCGGAAGCAGCCAGAAATTCATCTACTTCGACTTCTGAGTCTGCTGGCCGGCGTTCGCTTCAGTGTTCGTTTGCCTGCAGCCATTGTTCCAGCATCATGGTTACCCAGATCATCACGCCATAGTAGCTGGCGTACGGTCCGCGCTGCATGGCCAGCATATGGTCCAGATAGGCCGGCTGGATCCAGCCGCGCTGCTTGAAGTCCGCGAGGCTGTCGCCGACGAGGTCGCCGAGCGGGGCGTATTGGGTGCTCCACACGCCGAACGGCAGGCCGAAGCCGTGCTTGCTCTTGTTGATGATCTTCTCGGGCAGCAGGTCGCGCAGGGCCTCCTTGAAGAACCAGCGCAGCATCTGGCCGCGCACCTTGTAGTCGACTGGCAGATGGTTGGCGAAAGCGACCATGCGGTCGTCGAGCAGCGGATAGTGCACTTCGATGCCGGCCGCTTCGGTCATCGTGCCCACCTTGCGCAGGTCGTTGTCGGCCAGAGTGAATTTCAGATCCAGATGCATCATGCGGTTGATGTAATGATCGGACGCGGTACGCTCGTAGACCTCGGTGAGTGCGGCGTCCGCTGTCGAAGGGTCGACGGCATGGATGAAATCCGGCGCGAGGATCTGGTCGAGCGGGGTACGGTGCAGGAAGTTGTAGCTCTCCAGGCGCAGCGGCAGGCCCATGTTGGCCTGGCGCACGTAGCTTTTCAGTTTGGCCAGGGGGAAACGGTCGGACAAGCCGGGCAGGTGCGCGATCGGCTCCACCACGCCGCGCCGGATCGCCGCAGGCAGTCGAAAATAGTTCTCGAACAGCTTCTGCTTGGCATAGCGCGCATTGCCGCCGAAGATCTCGTCGCCGCCGTCGCCTGCCAGCATGTGTTCGAACCCTGCCTCGCGCGCGGCCCGGGCACAGAAATAGGTCGGTACTGCCGAGTCGTTGCCGAATGGTTCGTCGTATTCGCGCGCGATGATGGGGATCGCCGTCACGATATCGGCGGGCTTCAGGTAATACTCATGGCTGCGGCTGCCGTAACGCTCGACAGCGCAACGCGCGTATTCCATTTCGTCAAACCCGTCGGCATCGAAGCCGATGGAAAAGGTGTCGACCGGTGCGCCGCGTACGGCCGTAAGCGCACCGACAACTGTCGAGCTGTCGGTGCCGCCGGATAGAAACGCCGCCGTGGAAGGGGTGTCGGCATCGCGTACGGCCTCATCCAGTACGGTGCGAAAATCGCTGCGATGGACGTCGAACCCGGCATCGACCGGGGTGTAATCGGCCTGCCAGTAAAACGCGGTGCTGAGCTGGCCGTTTTTCAAGGTGACCATCTGTCCCGGCAACAGTTTGTGCACGCCCTGATAGAGGCTGCGAGGTGCCGGAATGGTATGGAAATACAGGTAGTCGTAGATCGCCTGGGGGTCGATGACCCGCCCGACCGCGGGGTGGGCAGTGGCGTGCTGTGCGCTGGTGCCGAACACCAGGTGGCCGCCCCGATACGCATAACAGAGGCGCTCTGCGCCCACGCGATCGAGAACCAGGCAGGCTTTTTTCTTGAGCGGCTCCAGCACGGCAAAGGCGAAATTGCCGTGCATCAGCGTGGGCAGCGTCTCGCCGTGGCGTATCCAGCCATGCGCCACGGCGGTGGCCGGACTGCGGTCGCGGGCGATGAAGGCCAGTTCCTCGTCGAGAAAGACCGGACGCCCCGTCAGCGTGGCGGCGAGACCGTTTTCGACGTGGATGTCGGCCTTGCCGAAGCGCGAAGACGCGGCCACTCCCAGCATCTGACTGCTGTGTTCGTGCAGCAGCCCTTCCGGTGCCGGGTTGGCCGCTCCTCTCATATGCCGGATCAGGTCCTGATGCGCGCCGTGGTCGCCCAGCCAGCCAAAAATGCCATCCATGGTGTGTTGTGTCAGCGTGATACGGGATAATGTCCGCCAATATAAACGAGCTGGCCGATTGGCACGAATCCTGTTTGCTAGGTTGCGGGGTGATCGGACTCCGTTTGATAACGACAGAAAGTCTATGAGTTTGAGTGAATTTACTGAGAAGGTGGTCAAGACGCTGGCATTCCATGCGCGGCGGACGCGTCGCGCCTTGCGCAGCATGCGCTGGCAGCTTTCGCCGCGGCCGGCGGAGCGCCCCATCATCGTGATCGGGTGCTCGCGGGCCGGCACCACGCTGGTCTACAAAACCCTGTCCGAATCGCGCGAGATCGGCAGTCTGCAACGCGAGACCCACGATTACTGGACGGACCTGCACCCCCTGGCCGACAAGCACTGGGACACGCACGCGCTGGATGCAACGGATGCCAGCGCAGCCGAACGCGACGATGTCAGCCGCTACTTCTACAGCTGGACCGGCCGTCATCGATGGGTCGACAAGAACAACCAGAACGGACTGTGCGTCGCCTATCTGCGGGAACTGTTTCCCGACGCCGTGTTCGTCTTCGTCAAGCGCAGCCCCGGCGACAACCTCAATTCGCTGATCGAGGGCTGGCGCAAGCCCGACGAATTCGCCACCTGGTCGAACGACCTGCCGGCGAACGTGGCCGTCGAGGGTGGACAATTGACGCAATGGTGCTTCTTTCTTTCCGAGGGCTGGCGCCATTACGTGAACGCGCCGGTCGAAGAGGTAGCCGCCTTCCAGTATGCCGCGGTCAACCGGGCCATCCTCGATGCCAAGGCCGGCATTCCAGCCGGGCAGTGGGTCGAGGTGTTCTACGAGGATTTCCTGCGCGATCCGGTCGCCGCCTTCCGCCAGGTATTCGAAGGCTGCGGCCTGGCCTTCGATGCGCACCTGCAGGCGCACTGCGCCGAAGTGCTCGACATTCCCTACAACGCGTTTTCCGAAATCCGCCTGGACAAATGGAAGGATGGCCGCAACCGGGACAAGATCGAACGGGTGTTGCAGCAGGTGGCCAGCGTGGCGACGGAAATGGGGTATCGATGACCGTACTGGCGCTGCTCCTGGCGATGGTGATGCTGCTATGGGCAGGGGTGCTGCTGGCATTCGCCGGTCCGCTCGCCGCACGCTGGCGCGAACCGGTGCTGCGTCATCCCGTGCTCATCGTCGAAAGCGACGACTGGGGCGCGGGGCCCCTGTTCCAGGCGGATGCATTGGCCAGCCTGTCGGCCCTGTTGCAGCGTATACGCGACCGCACCGGCCGTCCGGCCGTCATGACGCTGGGTGTTGTGCTGGAGGTGCCGGATGGGGTCCGCATCGCAGCGAGCCGCTTTACGGAATATCACGCCTTGACGCTCGCTGACGAGCGTTTCGAAGCGGTGCGTGCGGCGATGCAGGCAGGCATCGAGGCCGGGGTGTTTGTGCCCCAATTGCATGGCCAATGTCATTACTGGCCGGCGGCCTTGCTGGCCGCGGCACAGAAAGATATGGCGGTGCGCGATTGGCTTGCCGCGCCGGAACCTGCCGCGACCGAAGCGCTGCCGTCCCCCTTGCAGAGCCGCTGGGTCGATGCCTCGGATCTGCCCTCGCGCGCACTGCCGAACGCGGCGATCGAGCAAGCCGTTGCCGCGGAGACGGCAGCATATCGGACCGTTTTTGGCCGGTTGCCGCAGGTGACGGTTGCCACGACGTTCATCTGGAACGAAGCCGTCGAGGCGGCGTGGGCGCAGTCTGGGATCGATGTCGTCGTCACGCCCGGCCAGCGCGCCACGTGTCGGGATGCCGCGGGCCGGCCGGGATGCGTGGATGCCTCGATGTTGTCCGGCGAGCGTTCGCGTGCCGGGCAAACCTATCTGGTGCGCGATGTGTATTTCGAGCCGACCCTGGGCCATGCGCCGCAGCGGTTGGAGGATGGACTCAAGACGCGCACCCGGCAGGGGCGGGCCTGTCTGGTGGAAACCCATCGCTTCAATTTCCTGCAGGCGGCCGATGCCAGCCTTGCGGCACTCGAAGCGGGATTGAATGCAGCCTTGGCCGCCTGCCCGAATGTGCGCTTTCTTACCCCGCTCGAACTGGCGCACGCGATCGAAAAACAGGATCCGGCCTTGATCGAAGGCCGGTTGCGTCGTCGCCTTGCTGTCTGGCGCATCCGGCTGGACGAGGTGCCGCGGTTTCGCCGGATGTCCCGTCTCAGCGGTCTGGCGCTGCCACTGGCCTGGCTGGGACGTTCGGCATGAGCCCGCGTTTCTCGGTCATCATTCCCGCATTCAACGCAGCCGCCACCCTGGCGCGCGCCATCGAGTCGGTGCGTGCGCAAAGCTGGCCGGTACATGAAATCATCGTGGTGGATGATGGCTCGACCGATGCCACGGCCGATGTCGCGCGCCAGTTCGGCGAGGCGGTGCGGTTGATCCGGCAGCCCAACAGCGGCGTGTCGGTGGCGCGCAACGCGGGCGCGGCCGCCGCCACAGGCGACTGGCTGGCATTTCTCGACGCCGACGACTGGTATGCGCCCGATCGCATCGGGTTCCACGCGACATGGATTGCCGAGGACGCCTCGCTGGATTGCCTGTCGGGCGACTACGAGTATCGCGATACGGACGGAAAGCTGCTCGGCACGTCGATGGCGCAGCACGAATCGGGACGCCTGATGCTGGCCAAGGCTGCAGGAACGGTGCGCGTGGTGATGGACGCACCCGCAGAAATCGCGGCCTTCGTGGCCGATCATTTCGGCGACACGCACACGCTCTCGGTTCCGCGCGGCCGCTTTATCGAACTGGGCGGCTACCCGACCGGGTTCAAGGTCTGCGAGGATGTCCATTTTCTGACCCGTCTGGTGGCCAATAGTCATCGTATCGGCGTAATCTGCGAAAGCCTCGGCGTGTACGTGATACATGGTGGCAGCGCCACGCGCCGCAATCCGGTGGCGGCGCAGCGTGAGAATGTGCGTACGCTGTCCGATCTGGTGCGGCTGGCCGAACGTTTTCCGACACCGGTCAGGCAGGGGGTGGCGAGCCGGATGTACGGCGCGCGCTACAACCTCGGCTGCGCATTGAGCAAGAGCGGGCAGCGTATCGCGGCCGTCCGGGCCGTGTTGCCGATGCTGGCCGCGCGCCCCGGCTGGCAGAGCCTGCGTGCTGTGCTGTCGATGCTGACCGGCTGAGCATGCCGGCTTTGCGGGGCTATGGCAGGTGTATGGCCGGCATTGAGAATATCCGGATGGAAGGTTTGTCTGGTCTGAACGAGGCCTCTGGATAACATGGGTAGGGTATGCAGATCACTGTTGTAATCACGACTCACGATCGTCCCGAATTGCTTCGCGAGGCCATTGCCAGTGTCGAGGCGCAGCGTTTCGATGGATGGGATGTCATCGTGGTGGACGATGGGTCCCGTCCTGCCGTGACGCTCAACCCTATGCAGGAGGGGCGCATCAGACTATTGCGAAACGAGATCGCGCAAGGGCCCTCGGAAGCCCGCAATGCGGGAATGCGGACGGCGACCGGCGAGGTGATTTTCTTTCTCGACGACGACGATCTGCTCGGTTCCGATGCGTTGGCACAGATCGATGCCGCTTTCCAGGACGATGCGAATCTGAATTGTCTGTTTGTGAATGTGGAACCTTTCGGCAGCGATGCCGAGGGGACCCGACACAATCAGATTCAGGCAGTGACGCGTGTACTCGCTACGATGGGCGAGCGTCTGGAGGGAACCGAATGCGTGTTGCGCCTGCATTCGGACCTATTGTTTGCTGCATTGCTCGAGCGTATCCCGATGGCGTTTCAGCGGGTGGCGATCAAACGAGCCCAATTGCAGAAAGTCGGGCTGTACAGCGGGCAAGGGTTCGAGGACCTGGAATGGTATTACCGGGTGGCACTTCGCTGTACGTGTGGCCTGCTCGTGACACCTGGCTATCGCGTGCGATGCGAGGGACAGAGTTATTTCAGCCGGCCGGAGGAAAAACAACGCCTCATCGACACCATCATCCATATCCGCAAAGGACTTCTGAGCCTGGACGAGGTTGCTGCCACACCACTGCTCAAGCGATTGACGACGGCTTCCCTGGCAAGCGCGCATTTCAACAAGGCCTATTACGCGTACCAGAATCACCAGGCTTTTCCCTGGCGCAATCTTTTCGACTCAACGGTCAATGGGCTGTACTGGCACCACTTCAGCCTGGCAGGGAAAGTGCTGAAGAATCGGATTCGCCAAGCGATAACGCGACAGCATTAATGCAGGTTGTGAAGATTGTTCTCGGCAGTGTGCAAGGTACGAAAGGGCCAAGTCGCGGCATAAATCGCCTGATTCGGGGCAGGGCCGTTATCATTCAGGCATGCTGCATTGACATGCCCAATCCCGCAGAAATCTCAAAACCGACAAATAACGGCTGCCGGCACCGATGACGCCATACGGCCTGCCCCTCTTACCCATCATGAATCGTCTGCTCGTCCTCACCGAACTCTTTCTCCCGACCAAGGGCGGTACGGCCGTGTGGGCCGCGGAGGTATACAGGCGTCTCGGCGGCAAGGAAATCCACATCGTCACCGCCGACGTCCCTGGCGCCATGGCAGTGGATGCGGCGCACCCCAATACGATCCACCGCCTGAGCCTCAGACGCGTGGCATGGCTGCGCCCCGAATCGCTCGCGATGTATGCCCGTTTCTTCTTCCGGTCACTGCGATTGGCATTCACACACCGCTTCGATGCCGTGCATGCCTTCCGTGCGCTGCCGGAAGGGCTGGTGGCATGGGGTGTGGCGCGCTTGACGTTCAGGCCGGTGGCCATCTATGCCCATGGCGAAGAACTCACCAGCTGGGGGACCGGCCGGAAATTCAGGGCGATGCGGTTCGCCCTGCGCCACGCCGACCGGGTCGTCGCCAACAGCGACCATACGCGCGACACCTTGCGGGGCATGGGCGTCGACCCGGCGCGCATCACGCTCATCTATCCCGGCGTCGACGTCTCGGTATTCAGGCCGGGCCTGGATACCACCGGTTTGCGCGAGAGCCTGGGGATCGGCCCGGACGAGAAACTGCTGTTCTCGGTCGGCAGGCTGTCGCGTCGCAAAGGCTTCGACCAGATGATCCGGGCCGTGGGACGACTGCATGCCGAAGGGATGCCGCTGCGCTATGTCATTGGCGGGATAGGCGAGGATGCCGATTATCTGGACGGATTGATCCAGGACCTTGGCCTGACGGGCGTGGTCCATCGCATCGGCCCGGTCAGGGAAGCGGATCTGCCGCGCTGGCAGAATGCCTGCGATATATTTGCCATGCCCAACCGCGAGATCAACGGCGACAATGAAGGCTTCGGCATGGTCTTCATCGAGGCGGCTGCCTGCGGCAAACCGAGCCTGGCCGGCCTGGCCGGCGGCACGGGATCGGCGGTCCTGCATGGCGAGACGGGGCTGCGGGTGGATGGCACATCGGTCGATGCCGTGGCAGACGGTTTGCGCAGCCTGTTGACGCAGCCGGACTTGACCCGTGATTGGGGCCAACGCGCATTGCAGCGGGTGGAACGCGAATTTTCCTGGGAGCGGGTGGCAGAGAAAACCCGCCAACTGAACATGACAACAACCCGGTCCTGAGCCGCATCCATGACAGATACAGCATACCCTTGGCCCGTCGCCGTTTTTGCCCATAACGAAGCGCGCAACATCATCGCCTGCCTCGACAGCCTGCAGGCTGCCACGACGCATCCGATCGCCTGCCATGTGCTGGCCAATGCTTGCACCGACCGGACCGAAGCGCTGGTACGCGAATATGCGGCGGATCACCCCCATGTCCACCTCGTGTCGATCGCGCTGGGTGACAAGGCCAATGCCTGGAACGTGTTCGTGCATGAGATCGCTGTGTGTCCGGAGACGCCCTGTTTTTTCATCGACGGCGACGTGCGGGCGGTGGCCGGCTCGCTCGATGCCATGGCGCAGGCACTGGCGCAGAACCCCCAGGCCAACGGCGTGTCGGCATTGCCGCAAAGCGGCCGGGGTGTCGCGGCGTTCCAGCGTGACATGCTCAGGGACAATGGAGTAGCGGGCAACTTATATGGCTTGCGGGGAAGCTTCGTGGAACGCATCCGCGCCCAGGCCATCAAAATGCCTGTCGGTACCATCGGCGAAGACGCGCTGATGGGCGCGATGCTGAAATGGGATTTGCAGGGGGATACCCGCTGGGACAACAACCGGGTGGTCGTGGCGCGCGAGGCGGGGTTTGAATTCGACTCGGTGTCGCCCTGGCTGCCGCGCGAATGGAAAAAATACTTCCGGCGGCGCGTGCGCTACAGCGTGCGGGGGTATCAGAACAAAATGCTGGGGCGGGCCATCCAGCCTGCCGGGTTCACTGCACTGCCATTTCATGTGCGCGACCTGTACCCCCGTTACCCGGATGTGCTCAAGCTGGATTGGCGCGGATTGAATACCCTGTTTGACTGGCTGGCCATTCGGGAGATACGGTCGGCATGACGGAATCGAGATGATTGAGAAAGGACGTGCGATGAAGACGCTCACCAAGTTGATGCTGGGACTGGCAGGACTTGTCATGGCCCTGCCCGCTGCGGCGGAATGGAAGCCAAGCCCGGCGGAGATGGCCACGCTCCCGCCTTATTGTGCGGCGCGTTTCGATGAAAAATCGGAAGCGTTCAGGAGCTGGCGGGATTCCATGGGATCCGATTTCATGCACGTCCATCATTACTGTGCCGGACTCAATTTCGTGAACCGGGCGCGCGGCATGGGGTCGTCCAACAAGGACCGGCAGGGCACACTGGAAGCGGCGCTGCGCAACTTCGATTACATGCTGGCCCATACCCACCCGGATTTTTCCCTGCGTCCCGAAATCCTCATGAATCGCGGCATTGCCCTGTCGATGATGAAGCGGACGGGCGAAGCGGTCGGGGATCTGATGAAAGCGATCGAAGCGGATCCGAAACAGCCCCGGGCCTACATGACGCTGGCAGACATGTACAGCCAGCAAAAGAATCGCGCCAAGGCCCTGGAGACCGTCACCGAGGGCCTGCGTCACAACCCCGACACCAAGAGCCTGCAACGGCGCTATACCGAACTGGGCGGCAAGCTGCCGTATCCGGCCCCTGTCGAGCCTGCGCCGGTCGCCGTTCAGGCGGGCACAGACGCCACACCGACACCCGATGCGGGTTCCACGCCGCCCGTCGAATCGGCTGACAGCGCATCGCCGTCTTCGGCCGAGACGTCTGCAGCGCCGCCCAAAATCGGCTCGCCGACCAATCCCTACTGCCGCTTCTGCCCGGATTGATCAAGGGTGGGCGCGCTGTCGCGACGCCTGGACGAAGGCCTGCAACCGGGCCCATAAATCCGCCTTCAGCTGCGGGTGGTGCGCCGACACGTCGTGCTGGCAGGCGGGGTCGGTTTCCAGGTCGAACAGGCTGAGCACATGGCCTGTCTCGAGCGGTTGATAAACCAGTTTCCAGCGGCCGCTTCGGATCATGCGGTCCTTGGCGTCGAGGATGGCGTTGCAGTATTCGGACTTGATCGCCAGGGCGCCGCTGGCGCGATCCGGCACCTCCATCAGTTCCAGCAGGTTGGGATAGCGCAGGTGCGCATCCGGCAGGCCGGGAATATGCGCGATCCAGATGCCGGTTTCATTGAAGGCGTCGAGTTCGGGGCAGTCGCCGTCCAGCTCCATGCAGCCCGCGAGCGATACCCCGTCCACGCTGGCGACGGGCGGTGCTCCGACGAGTTCAAGCAACGTGGGAGCAAGGTCGATCGAGCGCACCACCTGTTCCACCGTGCCGCGTGCCGGACGGCCGGGGGCGCGGATGACGAGTGGAATGCGTGGGCTGAAATCGCCGACGGCGGAATTGCCCTGTCCCCAGGTGTCGTGCTCGAAAAACTCCATGCCGTGGTCGGAGTAGACGACGATGATCGTATGGTCGGCCAGGCCGCAGACCTCCAGATGCGCCAGCATCTTGCCGACTTCGTCGTCGAACTCCGCCACGCAGCCGTCGTACAAGTCGATGATCTGGTCGAGATCGAATTCCTCCCTGGGTGCGCCCTGGCGCCGGATGATTTCGAACGGGTCCGTGAGCCGGGCCATCGCGAATTTTGATTCGCCACCATAGCCCGAGTTGGCGAAGCGCGTATACCACGGCCATTCCGAGGCAAAGGGCGGGTGCGTGGTGGAGTAGAACACGTTGAGGAAGAACGGCTGTGCGTTTTCCGCCAGGCGCGACACCAGCCGCCGGGCGCGTTTGCCGAGCGGCTGCGTGAGTGGTACTCCGCCCAGGTAGTACACCTCGGGCAGAAGCAGCCGCCCCAGCCGGTTATGGACAAACAGGGAAACGAACAGGCGCAAATCCTTGGGGCCCTGACGGATAAGGTATTTCAGGTTCCACTGATCTTCCGGCAGGTCGGTGTAGTCGAAGCCGAAGGAGAATTTCCCCATGTCGGCACCGCACCAGTCCGAGATCGCCGCGGTACGATAGCCGGCCTGTTTCAGCCACACGGGCAGGGCATCCACGCTCAGCCGCGTGGCCTCGTGGTCCGCATAGTTGTCGCGGATGCCGTGGGTGTGGGGCCAGGTGCCGGTCAGCATGGAGATCAGGCTCGGCGCTGTGCGCGCGCACGGCACATAGCAGTTGGCGAAGAGTGCGCCGCGCTCGCCCAGTCGGTCGATATGGGGCGTCAGCATGCGGCGATACCCCAGCGCGCCCAAGCGGTCGGCGCGCAGCGTATCGGATCCGATCATGAGGATGTTGGGCTGCGAATCCGGCGTGCGCGCAGAACGCTTGCGCGGCGCGCGCGCCTCGGGTTGCCAGGCGGCCCACACGATCGTCCCGGCAAAGAATAGCGTGGCCGCCCACAGGGCCATCAGGGTGGCCAAGCGGTTTTCCTTCGCCAGCTGCCAGGAGGCCGCCACGAACAATAGCCCGATCAGGACGATCCCCAGAGTCTGCAACCGGACGATGCGTGCCGGCGTCATGGCATGCCAGAGTCGATAGAGCCGACTCATGCGGTAATGCATCGACGCCGCCAGCAGTCCGGGATTGAAACGCAGCTTGCGGATGAATTGCAGCCCGAAACCGCCGAGGATGCCGAGCAGTGCGGCGATGGCGGCCAGCCATGCCGACCAGCCTGTGCCCGTCACTGTGGCAAGCATGAAATAGAGCAGCACGCCGGCTCCCCCGGTGAAAAGCATGAGCGCAAAGGCCCAGGTCGTCAGGCGTGCCAGCGAAAACAGCGTATAGCGGCGGTAATGCTTGAGCACTTCGTCGCGAATGCGGGGACCGGTATGCGAAAAATCGAGCAGCGATTTGGCGAGCAGGGCGGCCGTGCCGATCCCGGCTACGCCCAAGGCGGGAAGCAGGCCGGTCCAGCGCGCGTCGCCGCTGGCGAACCAGGCGATCAGGCCGCAGACAGCGGTGAACAAGGCCAGCGATTCGGTGAGCACGATGCCGCGGTCGGGGGGGAGTTCCAGATTCTTGCCGCGATGCCCCGACTCGCGGCAGCCCTGGATCTCGCCCAGTGCCGCCGCGGTGCGCACCCAGTAAAAACGCCGTTTGGCCCACGACAGACTGAATGCGCTGTGGGCGCCATACTCGGCCAGCTTGCGCCACATGTACAAGGGAACCGAGCCGCTGCCACGGAGGCGGGCGGTCGAGCGGGTTCGTTGATAGCTTTTTTTCAGGAGATAGCCGAGCCGGAGCCGTTCCGTATCGACATAGTGGTACTGCACGATGGCCGGCGCATATTGACAGTGCTCGCCACGCGCCAGGGCACGCAATACGTATTCGCTGTCCTCGCCACCTCCGAGATCGTGGCCGTGCGGTCCCAGCTCGGTGGAAAACTGGCCGGCCAATTCAAACACGCGTCGGCGCACGACCAGATTGCCGCCGCCCGGTATCGGGCCAGCCTCGGCCGTGACGGCCCGTGGCGTATCGCCCTGGTCGTAGCGCGGAACCGGCAGCGGATAGATGCGGTAGGGGCCGTCGTCGTGTACCCAGGCAGGCTCGCTGCCATCCCAATCCGGCAAAATCCTTCCGCAGTAGAGGCCGGCCTCCGGCCAGTCCGTGGCGGCCTGCTCGATGGCCGCCAAATAGTTATCGTCCACCCGATGGTCGTCGTCCACCAGGGCAATGAGTTCGGTTTCGATGGTCGGGATGGCGGCATTCAGCGCATGGGATTTCCCTGGTGTGGGTACGTCGAGCACCTGCAGCGGCAAACCGTTTTCGGTCGCCTGGCGAGCCTGGTACGCCTGCATCTGCGCCACGGTGTCGTCGCTGCAGGCATTGGCCGCCACCAGGATGTGCACGGGCATAACGGGGCGGCGCGCCCGGTTGAGCGACGCCAGGGTCTTTTGCAGCAGGTCCGCCCGGTTGTGGGTGCAGATGAGGATGGTGAGCGCGGTCACGCGAGTGCCCGTCGGGTACGTTTCCAGAAACGGGTCAGTACCTTGTTATGCAGGCGGTAGGCGGCTTTCACGGCGAGGGCGGGCGGCGTGCCCGGCGTGACCAGATCGTAGCCGAACTCGCGCAACGTCCTCCCGGCCACGCTTTCGAAGGCCCTGATCTGGGCTGGCGTCATCTTGCTGCGCCATTTTCCCGCGTTGTCGGCTTTCAGGGGTTCATGCACCAGCGGGGTCTTGCCAGGGTCGTCCACCGACGTGACGGCAAACAGCTCGGCCGAGTAGGGTTCGCCCAGAAACGCGCAAATCCGTTGCATGCTGTCTTCGGGGTGCGCAAGCAAATCCTCGTAGCGCAACTCCATGTATTGCCGGGGCGGCAATTGGCTTCCCAGTGCGCGGCCTTTCTCCACGTAGCTCTCCCAGTATTCCGCCGCGAAATACGTGTTGTACACGGAGAAGTCGTGCTGTCTGCCGAACAGCGACAGGGCGACATCGCGCCCGTCGCGGATCAGATGCACGATCTGGGCATCGGGAAACCACTCGAGCAGCTTGGGGAGATGCATCACGTAATAGGGGGTCTTGTCGCCCCACCTGGATTTCCCTTCGCCTTGTGCGTTTTTCTCGAACAGCCCCGAGATGATCGCCGGCATCGTGTGCCGGCCTTCGGCATGAAGTTCTCGGGTCAACCGGTCGACATCGAATTTCACGCCGTGCAGATCGGTCTCCAGAAAGTCCCGGCTTTGTTCATGCATGGCTTGCAGCACGCGACGGGTATTGTCCACCCGGCGGAGATCGCCAAAACTTTCCAGGTTGCGGTACAGCGGGATGAAGAAATGCGATTCCCCGGTGGGGAGCGAAATGTGCGGGTGATTGCGCAGCCGATACTGCAGCATGGTGGTGCCGGAGCGCGGTGCCCCGACGATGAAGATCGGGCCTTGCTGACGTGATGGGGACGGGAAAGGCGAGGTCACGTGGAGGTTCCAGTCAAACGAACGTATCTGAATAGGGTATGGGGCATGAGGCTGTATCGCGGGAAAACGGAGCGAATACGCCAGTGCTGCCGCTGCACCCAGCGGTTTCGCTGCACCGCCTTGCGCCAGGTGTTCGCGTCATGCCTGGAGGCCAGCTGGCTCAATGTGTGCAATCGTACATCGGGCTGCTGGCGAAGCCATCGAAACAGATCCGAGAGTTGCTCGAGCGTCAACGGTGCATCGGTGCGCCCGGATTCCTGAAAGTCGTAATGGTGCATGACGGCCACGATGGCCAGATCGCCGTGCGGATGGCGTCGCGCTTCGGCGAGCGCCGGACGGAGTTCGGTGAGCTGACAGGTGCGCGGAAGCTCGGTGAGACGGCCGGATTCGACCGATCCGTGTTCGCTGCCCGCCGAGAGGTAGAGGAAACCCTGCTCGGACAGCACGGCAGCGGTGATGCGGTCGAAGGTATTGAACGGCGGAACGAATCCCGGGATTGCACAACCAAATACCTGTCCAAGCGTCGCCCGGCCGGCCACGATTTTCTTCGTTTGCTCCGCCGGATCAAGGCCGGCGAATTCGGAAGGGAGGCTGGCCTCAGGTTGACAGGGGTCATGGCTGAACCCGTGCTGGGCGATTTCCATCCTGCCGGATTGCCATGCCTCGACGAGGTGAGGCACATCGTCGGCAGACAAGGCGTGCTGTCCGGCATGCGGAATGACCGCAAAGGTGGCACAAACATCGTGCATGGCCATGGCATGCAATATTCCGCGCTCAAGTGCATGGTCGCTGACCGCGGATGGATCATCGAAGCGAATGGCGACGTCGATCATGGTCACGCCCCGGACCGGTTCCGGTAGCCTTGCAGGCTGCCCAGCGCATGGGCAGCATTCATCGCCTGGCGGATCAGCCCGGGCCGCCCGCTGATGGCCAGCTTCAATGTCCGGCCGCAGTGATTCAGAAACTGGGTGACCATGAAAGGGGGCATCCCGAATAGCGTTTTAGGGTAATCAGGTAGGGCATACTGGCCATTCCGCACGCCAGCCAGATAATGAAGCCTCAGGAAATAGCTGGCTTTCAGTTTCCAGGGGTCCACGCTGTGTGTGACGGCCATATCAGGCCGATAGCGGATTCTTGTGCCTAGATCGAGAAGCGTGCGAAGCATCATGGCATCTTCGCCACCGCCGATTCCATCACCTTCGCGGTTGTACCGCAAATCGAAATGCAAATCAGGATGGTCGCGAAAGAGCTGCATTGCATAAGCCGTATTGCCGCTCCAGATGGGCGTTGAGGTGTCGCTAAGCCACTGGGGTGCCTTGCCGTGATCAAGCCGGCCAAGAAAACCAGCCACGTTGTCATCCAGCCAGGCCGGCCGGCCATATGGGCTGAAATCGATTTCGATGCGGCCACCTACGCATTGCGCACCTTCGTTCACGATGGCGTCGAAGGCTGCATTCAGGAAATCAGGCTGTGGAATCTCATCATCATCGATGAATGCCAGTATGTCGCTCGAGATCGCTTCAGCCAACGCACGATTGCGTGCGGGCACGATGCCCGGTGCCGTTTCGGTCACAAAGCGGAGGGGAGTGCCGGGTTGTCGTTGCAGATGCGCCAATACTTCTAGCGTGTTGTCAGGGCTATTGTTGTTGATCGCCAGAATTTCGAAAGGAACGGGGCAAGTCTGAGCACGCATCGCCGCGACGAGTTTTTCCAGGCGGTCAGCACGGTTATAGGTACAAAAAGCGAAGGTAAGCACAGGCATGACGATGGTTCAGATGGAATTGCGCGTGCTGCGCCGGGTATCGATCATCCGGATCAGCGATTCGAATGCCGATGCAGGCAAGAAACTGGCCAGGATGTATTTGGCATCGCGTGCCTTCCATTCGGTCTTGCGGGACGCGCGACGGAACAGGCGCCGTGCGGAATCGGTATCGCGCCGCCAATGGCAGCGATAGGCCTCGGGCAGCAGCGAGCCATATACCCGGTCATCACGTTCGGCCCGGCTGAGATGGGCGACCTGGGCGGGATGCCGGCGGACGAAGTCCTCGCGCACGGCAATGGCATCGAAGACCTGGCGCCAGCGCGGGATATGCGCATTGCCGCGCGGATAGCGGCGATAGAACGCCAGCACCTCGGGGACGCGCACCACTGTGGGCTGGAGGGCGAGCATGCGCAGCCACATGTCGTAGTCCATGGCAGTGGGCAGACGTTCCGAAAATCCGCGCAAGGTGTCGATAAGTTGACGTCGCACCAGGACGCCATTGATCGGCCATGGACAGGATTGCAGGAACAGGCCGGCGGCATCCGATTGGACATAGTCGGGCGGGATGTAGGGATGGGTGCTGGCGGCGGCCTCCCCTACGTTTTGCCAGCCGCAATACGCCACATCGGCGAGAGTTTCCGTCATCGCGGCATGCAGCCGGTTGAGTGCGTCGGGGTGCCAGTAATCGTCCGCATCCAGAAACGCGACGAAATTGCCACGCGCATGGGACAGGCCGTGATTGCGCGCCGCATAGGGACCGCTGTTGGTCTGGTGCAGCACGGTGATGCGGTCGGGGTTGCCTGCCGCCAGGCGTTCGACGATCCGCATGGACGCATCGTTCGACCCGTCGTCCACGACGATGAGTTCGACATTCCGGTAGCTTTGCTGCAGAACGCACTCGATCGCTTCTTCCACGTAGGGCGCGGCGTTGTAGCAGGGCATGACAACGGAGATCAGCGTGGGGTCGAAGTTGTCCATACGGTTGTATTTATGTATTCCGGTCTCGCAACCCGATCAGCCTCCGATGCCAGGATTCGGGCAGCCAGGCGGGCAACATGTATTTCCAGTCGGTGAGTGTGCCATAGCCTTGTTTCATGACCGTACGAAAAATTTGCCGCGCGGCGGGCAGGTCACGCTGCCAGTAACACGCGTAACCGCGCTTGAGCAGTTCGCCTATCGTCAGATCGCGGATATGAGATTTTCCGAGTGAGGTGTCGAGCCCCGGATGGGCTGTCAGGAATTTCTGCTGAGCGCGCCAATGATTCATGGCGATCCTGGCTTTGTTTCGGGTGATCTGCTCTCCACCATGGTGATGGTAATAGGCTAGTACGCGCGGCACGCGAACGAGTCGATGAATAGTGCCAAGACGAAGCCAGAGATCGAAATCCATACATGAGCTTAAAGTCTCGTCAAAGCAGCCCGCCTCCAGAATGAGCTGGCTGTGTACTAGCGCACCATGAATTGGCCAGCGGCATCCTCCAAGTAGCGACTCAATCTTGTTTTTATTTTCATATTCGGGTGGGATGAATGGATCATCGCGTGCGCCTCCCAAGCCAATGTTCCGCCAGCCGCAATATGCGATTCCGGCAGCGGGATCGGCATTGAGCGCAGTCACCATAGCGTCAAGAAATTCAGGGTGCCAGGTGTCGTCGGAATCCAGGAACGCAACATACGCCCCGCGTGCTTCCCGCAACGCGCGATTGCGAGCGGCTGCGGCTCCGGCGTTGACCTGCTGGAATATCCGTATGCGGTTGTCCTGAGCGGCAAAACGCTGGAGTGTTTGCCAGGAATGATCAGTAGAACCGTCGTCGACGACCACCAGTTCCCAGTCACTTCGGGTTTGTGCCAGCACGCTGCCGATACTGATTGGCAAATAGGCTTCTGCGTTATAGCAGGGCATGACGATAGAAATGGTTTTGAGTCCGGTTTCAGTCATGCTTGGAGGCGGCCAATCGCCATAAAAGAGGAAGATGACTGAGTCGTTTTCTTAAAGCCCGGCTAATTCCTTGTCTAGTCAAGCTGGGATATTTTAAGGCGTGTACAAGCTGTGCAGAATAAGAAGGTTTTAGGTAGTGGAGTGTTTCTCGTGGCCCGGATAGGGGGGGAGCCAACTGGGACAAAGCATTATCCGGTCTTGCGAAAGCCCGAATTGCTTTACCAATGCCACCCTCCTCGGTGGTGTAAAGTCCTTCCTTGCACGAGAATACGCTAAAGCCTGCTCTCGCTATGAGATGGCGCAGTGAGGCCGGAGTGAAGTAGTTAATATGCGTAACAGGTTCGACGGGCAGCGGGGGGCGCTTCCAAATTTCCAAGGGAACTTCAATATAGAGCGTGCCAGTCTCCAGAAGGAAGGGCTTGAGGTTGGCAACAAGCTTAAAGGGCTCTGCCAGGTGTTCTAGAACGTGGCTACAAATGATGGCGTCAAATCTTTGTCCTTGAGAGATGTCGCTCAAACTCTTTCCCATGTAATGGACCCCGGGTAGTGTTTCACCCGCGTAATCAACAAGGCAGCAATGGTGGCCATCTGAGACGAATGGCCTTAACAACCGGCCATTGCCACCGCCGAAATCAAGTATCGATGCCTGTCGAGGGAGTAAAGGCTGCAGGTGTCGGTAGAGATCGGCAGCCCTATGTTCATCACTTTCCAGAACTCGAGATATTTCATTCCCTGTTTCGGGATCGGTCGCCAGGAATTTGTATTTGGCGTTGATGTCCTCTTCGCTAGGGCGGGGCAAGTAACAGACAAAACCGCATCTTTCACAGACCACGGAAGTTAGCGTAACGCTTGCCTCGCCTGGAAACCAGACCTTGAATAACACAGTAAGACGCTTGTTGACATAGGGATTCATGCGGCCGACGTGCTCAGTGGAATAGGTTCGATCACCTAGTTTTCTCCACATTCTTCCATCGCAAGCGGGGCAGTTTGGATTTTGGTCCATTGTCATCTCCTGAATCGCTTGAGCATGTATTCAAGCATTGCTCTCCAGCTTCCGTCATTGGTGGCCAGCGCCTGTTTGCGTGCCAACGAGCCAACCGTGTCCGTGTTGAAGACTGTCAATCTCCGCAACTTATAAAGGCTATTGTCACGCAAGGCCCAGCCGGTGCGCGTGGTGCAGGCGGAGACGTAGCCAGCCTGTTCGACCGCCGCTGCGCAGCGTTCATCCCATGCGCCATAGGGATAGGCAAAGCTGGTGATGGTGTTTCCCAGAATGTCTTCCAGCTTGGATTTTGAGTCGGTCAATTCATGCATCAGTTGCGGGTCATCGACTTCGGTCAGGCGTACATGACTGACCGTGTGCGAGCCAATTTCCATGCCACTTTCTTGCATGCTGCACAGTTCGACTGGGTTCAACAGCCGACCTGGAGGCCGTCCATCTGCAGGCCATCGAGGTGGAAGGCCGACTGAACCAGAAACGATGAACCAAGTGGCGCGCATGCCGCGCTTCTGGAGTTCTTCACAAGCTGCAAGGTTGTCTACGTAGCCATCGTCGAAAGTGATGACCGCGGTACGTCCTGTCCATTTTTCTGCGGGTACTGATACCAATTCGCCCATGGTCGGCGTGGCATAGCCTTCCATGACCAGAAAATCGAGCTGATCGCGGAACTGTTGCATGGAAACGGCCCATGGCCAGGCTGGCGCGCCCTTGCCCGGTGTAACGGCGTGATACATCAGCATGATGGGTCCGTGCTGGCCGGCTTGGTTGTGAAGGGCACGCGACAGAGGATCGACCCAGGTCATGCGGTGGCCTTGGCAAGTTTGAGTTTGATTTTCCAGCGGGTGGTTTCTGCGACGAGCGCTGGGATGGGAAGATATAAAAAGCAGAGGGTATAAATCAGCCCTCCTATAGTGGCCATGAGTAATACATACAACGCATCAACCGACTGGAGGGATGGCGGGATGAAGCGGTCGACAAGCCACAGGGTGCCAAGCAGAATGGAATTGAGCAGTGCGGCTGGCATGAAAGCCGTCGCCAGATCAATCCATCGGGCCTTGAGCGACAGTTTGGCTAGCACGAACATATGAATACTCATATAAAGTCGAGCAACCACCATTCCCGCAGCCACGCCGTTCATTCCGTAAGTCAGGCCGACTAAAATAGCCGCTGTCGCCACGGCAATTACGATAAGTTGCGCGATCAGCTCCTTGCCCAGCCAGCTGCGTGCGGCCAGAACGGCGCCGGATAGGTTCTCGATCATCATCATGGGTGCGGCGAAGCTCAGGATAACCAGAGGTGTGGCTGAATCGGCCCAGCGGTGGCCGAACAGCGTGACGACCAGCGGCTTCGCCAGCCACAGAAAACCGACATAGAACGGCAGGGCATAGACGGCTACAAGCGTGAGGCTGCGAAAGAACAGATAGCGGGATTTGTCCAGGTTGCCTTGTTCCTTGGCCAGCGCGCGGAACAGGACTTCATACACTGAACCGGTGATGAATCCGTGTGGGCGTGCCGCCAGGCTTTCGGCCTTGTTGTACAGGCCTACTCCGGCTGGCCCCATGCTGCGCGACAGGATGAAAGTGGGCAACTGGCTGCGTACATAACAAGCGATGTTGTTCGTGGAAGCCAAGAGTCCATAGCGCATCAATTCGCCCGCTCGTGCAAAATCGAAGCAGATGCCGGGGCGCCAGCGTGCATACCAGGCAAACTGAAGGGCGCCAGCCACCGAGCTGAACAGTCCGGCGAGGATCAGGCTCCAGGGGCCGTGGCCGAGGTAGGCCAGGCTCAAGGCAATGCTGTTGTAGACCACCAGGTTGGCTAGCTGTACCGCCGTCTTGGCTTTGAAGCGCATTTCCCGATGCAACATGTTGCTGGGTACGTTAAAAAATGGACGCACCAGGAAAGACAGGGCTGCCACGCGCAGCAGATCGGCATACATCGGGTTCGCGTACCAGCGCCCGAACCAGGGTGCGATGACGAAGAAGAAACTGACAATCACCAGTCCGATGAGGAATTGCAGCGTGAACAGCAGATCGTAGTCACGCTTGCTGGCTTCCTTGGCGCGTACGATGGCTTGTCCCATCCCGCCGCCGGCAACGAATCCGGCCAGACTGGTGAAGATCTGGATGGTCGCTACCATGCCGAATTCGGCCGGAACCAAGAGGCGCGCAAGAATTAGCCCCAGCGCAAAACTGATGACCTGGCTGCCGGTGTTGCCGATGAAGACCCACTTGGCGCCATGGCGGATGGAATGGCCAAGGCTCATTTTTCTTTGAATGGTACGGAGTCGGAGGAGAACATGGGGGATTGAAAAGCAAGCTCTATGCCTGGGTCCGGTTCGTTCGGTTGCGTATTATTGCCTGATCCCGGCCTCGTCTGGAGCCCAGTCTTGATGCCGCAACGAATGCGAGGGGGATAACCAGCCATTTGCAGCTGGCCAGTTTGAGTTTCCAGCGCGGCAGGTTTTTCTTCGAAAAGACATGCAGGCGGCCCAGCGGGTAGTAAGTCATGCCCAGTCGTTCAGCCAGGCGCGTCAGCCCCTGGCGTGAAAAAAAAGCGATGTGCTGGCCGGTTTCGAATGCGTAATAACCCCAGTGACCAGGCAGGGGCGGGTCATTGTCGGCGAAGACTTCGGTCGTGAAGATGAATGTGTCGGACTGGTGGTCGGCCAGGGTGCGTTGTATGAAATCGAGCGGATTAGTCGTGTGCTCCAGGACTTCGATGGCGCTGACGGCCAGACAGCAGCCTAGCGAGGGATCGTACTCGAAGCCCCTCGCATAGAGATTGTTCGCATAGGGGTCAGACCAGTAGTAGTCGAAACCCAGGTCGCGCATCAGGCGAGTCAGCAGGCCGTATCCACCCGCCATGTCAACGTACTTTCCCCGTCCGCGATCGCCTAGGACCAGGAAATCGATTGCAGCGAGTTTTAAGGCATTAAAGATGTTCCGGGCGGCAATATCCGTGTCTTCCTGCGCGATGGCATCCGAATAGGCTTCTTCCATCCAGGTGGGATTGCTGACGAACAGGTGGTCGCACGCTGCACAGTAGTGATAGGGAACCATGTATTTGTGGAGAATCTCCGCAGTGAACATGATCCTGGTTTCTGCGCTGCAAAGGTGGCATTTCATCTGGGATGACTGGGGTGTTTGCCTGGATGGGAAGTCATTGTGACCATGACTCATATATCCATGTGAGAAATCGTGTCAGTTTCTGCCCAGAAGTTTCTTGGCAAACGGGCGAAAACGATAGAGCTTGAGTGCGTGCTCGGTTTGAAACAGCCGCATTTTTCGCTTGATGATCGTTGTCAGATCCTTCCGCCCCATTGCATCAAGGGGAGCCAGCAGTTCGAGATAAAGTTCCAGCTCGGCAGGCGTCCTGATGGGGGTTGCTTTCATCATTTCGGCGGTTACATCATTGAATGGAAACGCCTTGGTTGTGGCAAGTTGCCCGCAGGCCATGAACGCAAGCATGGTCCGGACGCATTTCAGGCAGCGGCCGCAGTTCAGATAACCCTGCGGAATGGCGCCGGCGTCCCAGCACACTCTGAGTGCATCCAATACGCCAGCTTGAGTCGACAGAAAGCGGACTTTTCCCAGGCGGCTGAACTGCTCCATGTCGCCGGTGATGATTTCAAGGAAGTCGGCGCCGAAATAACTGTTCAGCCAGGGATGCGAGCCATGGGGGTGCGGGATGTATTCCACCGAGTAGTCCGGGGCGATGATGCATCGGTAAATGCGTGAATTCGCAGCGTGGGCGATGGAGGCCAGCAGGGAAGCATGTTGCCAGCTGCCGTAAAGGCGCCAGCTCGGGGCCAGATTCCTCAAATTGACTTTTACTGTTACCAGTTCGACCTCCAGCTCCTGGCAGAGGGCGGAGAGCGTCTGAATGCCAAGGCGCCAGACATCGAGCCGATTGGGCTTGTTCGGATCGCCCACGTCCAGGCCGTGGACGAAGAAGGCGACGCTTACCCGCCTGGGGTCGCCCTTCTGATACTGGCTGGCGTTCCAGTACAGGGCAGACAATGAGTCTACGCCGCCGGACAGAAACAGCGCTGTAGTCGATCGTGGAATATCCGGCAGCGCGCGCGGCGCTGCTGGCGCCATGATGTCGACTGGGCGCAGCGGGCTTTTATGCCAACTCGTTAACAGTCGCATGGCTATGGTGAGCCTGGTACGGAGTTGCGGATCTACGCCCCCTTCAATTGCGAGCCTGTTTTCACCGTTCCACATGGCGGCTATGGCGGTTCCCACCATGAATGCATTGGGTTCGGGGCGGATCCAGTCGGCTTGTTCCGACGGTACGGAAAAGAAAATGGTTTCCCGCTGGGGGCGTGTTTCAAGTACCGCTTCTGCCTGCACGCGGTACTGGCCGTCTTCATGTTTTGCCTGAATATCCCGGATAAACATCACCCCTCCTGTTTCGTAACGATGGTCAGGTTAGTCTGTAGAAATTGATGTGCTGGCGTATTGGTTGCTAATCGGTGGGGGTGCATGTCGAGATCGCAAGGTTTCGCGAAGCCAGTGCTTCCACTCGTGGCAGGTGGCTGAGTATACGTGCGCGATTGTCGTGCCTGTGCATGAATGCATCGTTGATTTTTTTCAGGAGCTCATTGGTGAGACATTGCTCAGGGGCAATGGTGTGTTCGAGCGACAGATCGAAGTGCTGGTATAGGCCCTCGAATTTGTCCTGGTAGGTAATCGACAGCGTAGGCGTGCCACTACCGAGCGCGGCGATCACCAAATGCATGCGTCCGGTAATGGCGAGGTCGAGCAGGCCTGTGAGCCGTTTGATTTTGTCGGGCTGATCGATCGAGGTATAGCGTACGTGCGTGAACCCCTTCCGTTGCAGTGCCCGGTCGAGCGCCTGCAGCATGAGTACGTCGCCTGATTGCGATTTGAGATCATGCGGAAGCAACATGAAGGCGAGTCCATTCTGCTCGCCTGCGCGCTTGAACTGTTCGGCGAGATGGTCGATCAGCCGATCCATGCCCACTTCTGCAATGGCAGGTGCCAGCGCGTGGGCATTCAGGTTGATGCCCACGGGTGTTCGGCTTTCCTGGCGCATGGCGGCGATCCAGGCTTCTGGCTCGATGATAGGGCCGGTGGCGGAAGGCATCAGGAAGGCGCTATCCGCACATAGCTGCGCAAGGACGCCGACAATCCGGGTGAAGCGGTCAAGGGACGGCTGGTCGCGGATGTTGACGGTTACCTGGGGGTGCAGCCTCGACAGGGCGTGGACCGCAGGGGCCCTTGGGTTGCGGTTGAAACTGAAGCCCAGCATCGTGGCTGGAATACCGAGCAATACGCTGTGATTGCAGTAGGCAACGATGCGTTGCACCAGGGCCGCTCCATATTTGCCGTCCAGGATGTCGGCGCCCATGACAAACAAGGCATGATGCTGGCGTATCAATTCGTCGAAAGCGAGCGTTCCAGATTTCCCGGACCATGCGGGTACGACCGGCGTCTCGCCAATTCCAGGTACGACAATGGTGTGGCGCCGTTCGCCGATGATGGTGAATGTCGAGTCCGGATTTTGTGCCCGAAGCGATTGCATCAAGGCGCTGAACATGGCCAGATCGCCCAGGGAACTGGAGGGATCGGTGACATCGCCCGCGATGATGGCGAAATGCGTGAGCGTTTCCGGCAGGACGGGCCTGGCTGCCGAGGCTCGTAATCGATGCAGGGGGAGCACGACCTGCAGAAGATTACGGGCAATGATGGCCTGATCGATCAGGGATTGCCTGCGCATCATCATGTCTGGGCCATCATGAGGAATGGCGCGCAAAGTTGCGTGACTTGCTCGATAAAGTGGGGGCGCGTGTAGCGTGCCGTGACCTTGTTCCAGCCCGCCTCTGCGTTGCGTCGCCGGTCATCGCTATCTTCCAGCCAGGCGATGCATTGCTCGGCAAAATGGCTGTCGTCTCGGGCAACGCCCAAGCCTGCGCTCCCCAGATCTTCCTTGAAGGCCTCGGCGCTGTGGGGCGTTGTGATGCATGCCCGGCCATAAGCGAGCGATTCCAGAATCTTGATGTTGGTGCCGCCGCCCGAGTAAATCGGCGCGATGGTGAATGCAGCATTGCGATACGCTTCGCCCAGATCGTCAACGAAACCGGGAGCGGAAACGTCGGGATACTGTTCCCATGCTTGTCGCACGGCGGGCGGTGCGGCACCTACCAGTCGCAGTCTTGCCTCCGGATGGACAGACTTGATGGCAGGCCAGCAGCGGGCCAGGAAACGGTCGATGCCCTCGCGATTGGGTGCATACCAAAGCGAGCCGACGAACAGCAGAACAGGGCTGTTCGTCTGTGGAAATGGCTGGGTGGGAGGCGCGTATGGGATGTTGGGTAGCAGTGCCGACTGGAGTTCACGGTGCTGCGCCTGGTCGCGGCGATTGACAAAGAAATACGCATCAAAGCGTTTGAGCTGTCGTTTTGCCAGCCAGGCTGCATACTGCGATTTGAACTGTGCGGCCAGTGCCAGTGCACCGGGTCCGTAATGGTAGCCCCAGTCGTCCAGGTCAACCACGCTGTGTACCCCGGGCGGGACGACCAGTTTGGCGAGTGGATTGAGATAGCGGCTGACGATTAGCCCATAGCGCTTGAGGTCAACGCCCTCCGCCTTGAGTGCCTGGTTCAGTGTCCTGTCCGGTTTGAATTTTCCGATGCCGAACGGACGCTGGTGCCAGTGTCCATGCGCAAGGATCCCCGGTTTGGGCGATGAATCCAGTCGGCTGGATTCGGCGGTAGGCTCCAGCAACAGCACATCCACCTCCCCCAACGTCTGCAGGGCTTCGTACAGCAACGCGGTGCGCTGTTGTGCGCCCGACTGGGGATTGAATGGAGACGCCGGTGAAACCAGCAGAATACGGTCAGGCATGGAAATCAGACCGAACGATGGATGGCCATGAACGGAATTTCATCTGCCTTGGCGATATGGCAACACAAAAACAAAGCCGCGGCTTGGCCTGGGCATGCGCTCCGACTATAAAAAGGCGGAAATGAGCGGCGGCAGATATGCGAGTGGGTATTCATGGATCATCATCAATTAATGGATTATGGGCTCAGCAAGCAATGTGCCATGCGCGTTAATTCAGGGAATATGCCGGCTTTGGTTACAATCGAACAACCCTCTTGTCTTTTTTCAGTTTCATGCAAACCCTCCATGTCGATCTCGGCGACCGCTCCTACCCTATCCACATTGGCTCGGGGCTGTTGGGCCAGCCTGAGCTGATTCTGCCGCACTTGTCCCAAAAACGTGTGATGGTGGTCACCAACACCGTTGTGGCACCGTTGTATCTGGCGCAGTTGAAGGCAACACTGGAGGCTGCAGGGGTGGCGGTTGCGCAGGTGGTGCTGCCGGACGGCGAGGCCTACAAGAACTGGGAGACGCTGAACCTGATTTTCGATGCGCTGCTGACTCAGCGCGCCGAGCGCAAGACCACGCTGATCGCGCTGGGCGGCGGCGTGATTGGCGACATGACCGGATTCGCTGCGGCGAGCTATCAGCGCGGCGTGCCCTTCATCCAGATTCCCACCACGCTGCTGTCGCAGGTCGATTCGTCGGTGGGCGGCAAGACCGGGATCAACCATCCGCTCGGCAAGAACATGATCGGCGCGTTCTACCAGCCGAAAGTGGTGCTGGCCGATACCGACACGCTGAAGACGCTGCCGCCGCGCGAACTGTCGGCGGGGCTCGCCGAGGTGATCAAGTACGGCCTGATCTGGGACGCCGATTTCCTCGCCTGGCTGGAAGCCAACATGGACAAGCTGCGCGCGCTCGACCCGGCGGTGATCACCCATGCGATTTATCGATCCTGTGAAATCAAGGCGCAGGTGGTGGGGCAGGATGAGCGCGAGGGCGGCATCCGCGCCATCCTCAACCTGGGCCACACCTTCGGTCATGCGATCGAAACCGGCATGGGTTACGGTAACTGGCTGCACGGTGAGGCGGTGGCGGCTGGCATGGCGATGGCAGCGGAAACGTCGCGACGGATGGGCTGGTTGTCCGAAGCCGACGTTGCGCGGACGCGTGCGCTGATCCGTGTCGCGGGGTTGCCGGACGTGGCGCCGGATCTGGGCGTGGACACGTATCTCGAATACATGGGCCACGACAAGAAAGTGGAGGGTGGAAAGATGCGTTTCGTCCTGCTGAAGAAACTGGGCGAAGCGGTGATTACCGCGGACGTGCCGACCGATGTGCTGACTGGCGTGCTGACCGCACCGCATTGAAAAAGGATTGTTGATGGAACCGTCGTTCGCCTCCTACGCAGCGCATTCCAGCCAAACCCGTGGTCGCCTGCATCCCGAACCTTCCGCCGCGCCGCGTTCCGAATTCCAGCGCGACCGCGACCGCATCATCCATTCCACCGCGTTCCGGCGGCTGGAATACAAGACCCAGGTATTCGTGAACCACGAAGGCGACCTGTTCCGCACCCGCCTCACCCACAGCATCGAGGTCGCGCAGATCGGCCGGACCATCGCGCGCCTGCTGAACCTGAACGAAGACCTGGTGGAAGCGGTCGCACTGGCGCACGATCTGGGCCACACGCCGTTCGGCCATGCCGGTCAGGATGCGCTGAATGCCTGCATGCGCGAACACGGCGGTTTCGAGCACAACCTGCAATCACTGCGCGTGGTCGATCTGCTGGAAGAGCGCTATGCCGAATTCGAGGGCTTGAATCTCACCTTCGAGGCACGCGAGGGCATCCTCAAGCATTGCTCACTCGCCAATGCGGAAAAGCTCGGCGCAGTGGGTGAGCGCTTCCTGAACAAGCAACAGCCTTCGCTTGAGGCACAGATTGCCAACCTGGCGGACGAGATCGCCTACAACAACCACGACGTCGACGACGGCCTGCGCTCCGGGCTGATCACGCTGGAGCAGTTGAGCGAAGTCCAGATCTTCGCCCGCCACCTGGCGGAGGTGCGTGCGAAATATCCGGCCTTGCAGGGGCGCCGCGTGGTGACCGAAACCGTTCGCCGCATTATCAACACGCTGATTCTCGATCTGGTGAATACCACGCGCATGAACATCGAGAATCGCGGCGTGCAGACCCTGGACGAGGTACGTGCCGCACCGCCGCTGGCGGCGTTCAGTCCCGCGCTGCTCGACGAGCACCGCGAACTCAAGCGTTTCCTGCTGCACCACCTGTATCGCCATTACAAGGTGGCACGCATGAGCGCCAAGGCGGGCCGCATCATCAGCGATCTCTACACGGCCTTCACCGGCGATGCCCGCCTGCTGCCGCCGGAGCACCAGACACGTGAATCGCTCGAGGGCGCACGCGCCGTGGCCGATTACATCGCGGGGATGACCGACCGCTATGCCATGCGCGAACACCGGCGGATTTTTGCGGTGGAAGAGATCTACGGCTGACCGGTCCGTACGCCAGATTCATCGCGAAGATCAAGCCGGCAATGTCCTTTCGGAGCCCTTCCCCGTTCCCTGAACGTTCCCCGCAATCTGTCAGTATTTTATAAACGATCCGTCGTGGCCCGAGCTGAAGCGGAATTCGGTCAGGTTTGATTCCATTCATTTTTCAGGGTCGGCATGCTTGCTGCACAAGCAGACACATCTTCATTCCGCCCCGGGAGACATGAATGAGCGTACTGATTGAACCCGCCGACCTGTAAGCCGCCATGGCGAGCGAGCCCATGGTCGGGATCGATACCCGCGACCCTGACGTGTACGCCAAAGGACATCTGCCTGGCGCGGTCAATCTGCGCGAGATCTTCACCTATATGGCGACCAGCGACCCGGACGGGCTCGCGTCGATGAAGGAAAGGTTTGTCGAAGCATTCGGAGCGGCCGGCCTCACGGGCAAGGAAACGGCCGTGCTGTACGAGGACGCCATGAATACGGGATTTGGCCAATCCTGTCGCGGCTCTCCCAAACCGCAACAGGCTTGTCTTGCGTCCCGGGAAGGATGGCAACAAGCCGTGTGCGCCGGTTATCGGCTGATTCGGGGAGTCAGGCCCCAGGGCGTAGCGTGCGCGCCGCCACCCAGCACGTCACTTCGCGTGCGCCAGCCCGCTTCAGCGTTGCAGCCAGTTCGTCGAGGCTGGTACCGGTCGTCATCACGTCGTCGACCAGCGCGATGTGCTGCCCTCGTACGTCTTCAGAACAGGCAAATGCGCCACGCAGATTACGGCGCCGTGCATCGTGTTTCAGGCCCGTCTGGGGAGGCGTGTCGCGGATGCGCTGGCAACTGCTGAGATCGAGCGGGAGTCCCTGCCGGGCCGCCACGTCACGGGCGATTTCGGTGGCGTGGTTGAAGCCGCGCTCCCGGATGCGTACCGCATGCAGGGGCATGGCAATCATGCGATCCGGCACCGGTGCAGCTTCCGTGGCGCGGGTCAGCCACTCGCCCAGCGCCGGTGCGATGGCAAGCTGGCCATGGTATTTCAGGCGGGGAATCAATCGGTCGAGCGGAAAGACATAACTCAGCGCCGCAATGGTACGGTCGAACGCAGGCGGGCGTTTGAGGCAGGCGCCGCAGGTCTGTCCCTGGGGCGTGGGCGTGGCGCACTGCGGGCACTGTGGCTGCGTGTGCCAGGGCAGATCGGCCAGGCAGGCTGGGCATGCATGTCCGGATGCATTTCCGGTGCGTGTCGCGTCGCCACACAGCAGGCAGGTTCGCGGAGCGAATTGATTAAAAATTGATCGGATGTTCAATTTTATCGTCGATGAAATTTGACAGAGGCTGCGTGCACCCTGAAAATTGCGGCCATGAAAGCCAAACGCGTCATTACAGCTTCATCTTCCCGCTTCGCCGCGCAGCTGTTCAATTTCATCACCGTCGTGGTGTTGCTGATTTCGCTGACGGCGTTACTGCTGGGCAAGCTGCTTGCCAGCCATAAGATCGGTTTCCTGCCGTTCGTGCTGTCGTTGCCGCCGGTCATGATCTGGCTGGGCGCGTCGATTTTCGTCTATGCCAGTATCGCGCACCATCCGAATCCGCGCACGGCGCATTACAACAAATGGGCAGGTTACCGCTATTACGGCGTAATGGGCAGTCTGGTAGTGTTCGGCCAGCCGCTCTACGACCTGCTGGGCGGCTGGCAGGGGCTGATGCTGGTACTGGGATTGGCTGTGACGATTATCGTGCCGTGGGCGTTGTTTGACATTTATCGGGCCGCGCGCGAGCCGTGGCAGGACATGACCATCGAGGTAGCCATCAATGAATGATATGACGCAACCGCCTGCACGCCTATCCATGGCCGACATCGAGGCGCTGTTCGCCTTGCCGTTTGCCGACCTGATGTATCGGGCGCAAACGGTGCATCGTGAAAACTTCGACCCCAACCGCGTGCAGTTGTCGACGCTGCTGTCGATCAAGACCGGCGGCTGTTCCGAGGACTGCGGCTATTGTCCGCAATCGGCACGTTACGACGCCGGCGTGGAAAACCAGGGCCTGCTCGATCTCGACGACGTGCTGGCCGCCGCCAGGGCCGCCAAGGCCGCCGGCGCGTCGCGCTTCTGCATGGGCGCGGCCTGGCGTGGCCCCAAGCAGCGCGACCTCGAACCCGTGCTGGACATGGTGCGCGAAGTGAAGGCGCTGGGCCTGGAAACCTGCGCCACCCTGGGCATGCTGAAGGACGGCCAGGCCGAGCAGCTGAAGGACGCCGGTCTCGACTACTACAACCACAACCTCGACACCGCGCCCGAGTTCTACGGCGAGATCATCACCACCCGCGAGTACCAGGATCGCCTCGACACGCTGGAGCGCGTGCGCCATGCCGACTTGCACGTCTGTTGCGGCGGCATCGTCGGCATGGGCGAGTCGCGCACCCAGCGCGCCGGCCTGATCGCACAGTTAGCTTCGCTCGACCCGCAGCCCGAATCGGTTCCGATCAACCTGCTGGTCCAGGTCGAGGGCACGCCGCTCGCCGGCACCGAAGCGCTCGATCCGCTGGAGTTCGTTCGCACCATCGCGGTGGCACGCATCTCCATGCCGAAGAGCTTCGTGCGCCTGTCTGCCGGTCGCCAGCAGATGAGCGACGCCGTGCAGGCGCTGTGCTTTCTCGCCGGTGCCAACTCGATCTTCTACGGCGAGAAGCTGCTCACCACCGGCAACCCCGAGTGGGAACGCGATCAGCGCCTGTTCGATTCGCTGGGCCTGCAGGCGTTGTGAGTTTTGCTGCGCTGACCCGCCTGCGGCAGGGGCTGGCGGCGCTGAGGACCGATCATCTCGAACGGTGGCGCCCGCTGCTTGACGGCGCACAAGGCGCCCACGTCACGATCAACAGCCAGCGCGTCATTTCCTTCTGCAGCAATGACTATCTGGGTCTTGCTGCTGATCCGGCATTGGTTGCCGCCGGACACGCCGCGCTCGACCAGTGCGGGGTCGGCGCGGGCGCCGCGCACCTCATTACCGGCCATCATCGTTTTCATCACGCGTTCGAAGCCGCTTTCGCGCACTTCATCGGCAAGCCGGCGGCCCTGCTGTTTTCCACCGGCTACATGGCGAACCTCGCGGTGATCACCGCGTTGGTCGGCCGTCACGGCGAGATCTTCGCCGACAGGCTCAACCATGCCTCGCTCGTCGACGCAGCGCAACTGTCCGGTGCGCGTTTCTCCCGCTACCGCCACAACGATCTCGCCCAACTTGAATCGCAGCTCGCAGACAGTACGGCCCAGGACAAGCTCATTGTCTCCGACCTGGTCTTCAGCATGGATGGCGACTTGGCGCCAGTCGACGCCCTGCTCGATCTGGCCGAACGTTACGACGCCTGGCTGTATCTCGACGATGCGCACGGTTTCGGCGTGCTGAATGAGGGTCGAGGCGGGCTGACGGAAGCCGCACGTGCAAGTGACCGTGTCATCTACCTGGCCACGTTGGGCAAGGCGGCTGGCGTGTCGGGTGCCGCTGTGGCGGCGCAGCCGGAGGTGATCGAGTGGCTGATCCAGAAAGCGCGCTCCTACATCTACACGACTGCTTCGCCGCCACACCTGGCGGCATGCCTGTTGGAGAGCCTGCGCCAGATCGAAGCAGGCACCGCGCGGCGCGAACGACTGAGTGCGCATGTCGCGCAATTGCGTCAAGGACTGACAGGTTTGAAACGGGGCGTACTGATGCCCTCGAACACACCGATCCAGCCGCTGGTGATCGGTGCGAATGCCGATGCGGTACGGCTGTCGAAAGACCTGTTGCAACGTGGCCTGATGGTGCCAGCCATCCGTACGCCGACGGTCCCCGTCAACACGGCGCGCTTGCGCATCACGCTGTCGGCGTCGCATAGCGCCGACGATGTCGCTCAGCTGCTCGAGGCCCTGCATGCGCTCGATTAAGCCCATCCTGGTGCTGGTGCATGGCTGGGGCATGAACGCACGCGTTTTCGACGTGCTGGTGCAATGTCTGGCTGACGATTTCGACGTGCGCGCACTCAATTTGCCGGGACATGGTGGGCGCAATGATCTGCCGAGCAACTCGTTACAGAGTTGGGCAGACGATCTGGCAGAACAGGTTCCGGAAGACAGCACCGTGCTGGGCTGGTCACTGGGTGGGCAAGTGGTGATGCGCGCGGCGCTTGATCATCCGGGTAAATTGAGACGCCTGATCCTGCTGGCCTCGACACCGCGATTCGTCGCGGATGAACGCTGGTTGCATGGGGTGTCCGCAGCCGACCTGGAAGATTTCGGCGCAGCGCTGCTGGCCGACCCGCAGGCTACGCTGTTGCGATTTCTCAGCTTGCAGACACGTGGCGTGCCCGATCAAAAATCGTTGTTGCAGCAGCTGCGCCAGCACTTTCTGGCGCAGCCGCCGGCGCGCGCCGGAGCTTTGTCGGGCGGATTGACGATGCTGCGTGAAACAGACTTGCGTGAGCAGTTGGCGCAGCTGACGCAGCCGACGTTAGTGCTGCATGGCGCACTCGATGCGTTGACGCCGGTGGCGGCAGGGCGCTGGCTGGCTGAAATCCTCCCGGATACACGGTATGTCGAACTGGCCCGGGCTGCGCATGCGCCGCATCTGTCGCACAGCGCAGACGTGGCTGCCGCAATCGGACGCTTTGCCCATGACTGAAGCCGAACTCGATTTCGCCGAAGTACGGCGCGCGTTCGATCATGCCGCCGCCAGCTACGACGCGCACGCGGTATTGCAGCGCGAAGTATGCGATCGCCTGCTGGAACGTCTCGATTTCATGTCACTGCAACCGGGCCGCGTGCTCGATGTCGGTACCGGCACCGGCTATGGACTGGCGCATCTGCGTTCGCGCTATGCGGCATCCGAATTCTGTGCGCTCGACATCGCGCAGGCCATGCTGAAGGCGGTGCATACTCGCCTGCCACAGCCGACGTGGGCACGGCGCGTGCTGCATCGCCTGGCGCCTTCGCCTGCGGGGGCGAATCATCTGGTGTGCGCCGATATGGGGCGGCTTCCGCTTTCGCCCAACAGCATGGATCTCATCTGGTCCAGCCTGGCCATACAGTGGGCGCACGATCTTGAAGCCACGTTCAAGGGGTTTCATCAGGTGTTGGCTCCAGGCGGCCTGCTGATCTTCGCCACATTCGGTCCCGACACACTGAAAGAGCTACGCGAGGCCTTCACGGCCATCGACGATGCGCCGCACGTCAACCGCTTCATCGATCTGCACGACATCGGCGACATGCTCATCCACGCCGGTTTCTCGAGCCCGGTGATGGAAATGGAGATGCTGACGCTGACCTACGCCGATCTCAGGACATTGATGCGAGATCTCAAGGGAATCGGCGCGCACAATGCAGCCTCGGCCCGACGCCGTGGCCTGTTGGGCAAGACGGCGTGGTCGCGGCTTGAACAGGCCTATGAAATGCAACGCCGCGATGGACGGCTGCCGGCGACCTTCGAAGTGATCTATGGCCATGCCTGGGCAGGTGACAAGACGCAGCGCGAAGACGGACGGCAGGTGATCCAGTTCAACATCGGCGAGCGACGCCGCAAGCTGGGGCTGGCATGAGCGCACGCGGGCTGTTCGTCACCGGCACCGATACCGGCGTCGGCAAGACGCGGGTTGCAGTGGCGTTGATCCAGGCCCTACGCGCGCACGGCTTGCGGGTGGCGGCAATGAAGCCGGTGTCGGCCGGCTCTGCGCCGGGCGAATTGAATGAAGACGTGGCGGCGCTTGTGCAGGCGGCCAACGTCGATGCGGATGTGCGCGATGTGAATCCCTACGCCTTTGCCGAACCCGTCGCGCCGCATATTGCAGCGGAGTCGCTTGGTGTGCGGATCGACCTGGAGGTCATCGCCGAGGCGTATGCGCGACTCGCTGCTGCCGCCGATGTCGTGGTGGTCGAGGGCGCAGGGGGTTGGCGGGTCCCGCTGAACGAACACGAAGACATGGCGGATCTGGCCCGGCGTCTGGGCCTCCCCGTCGTGCTGGTGGTGGGGCTGCGACTCGGTTGCCTGAATCATGCGTTGTTGACGGCCGAGTCGATCGCCCTGCGACGCGTCTCGTGGGCAGGGTGGGTGGGCAACCACATCGAGCCGGCGATGCAACTGACAGCGGAAAATCTGGCGGCCTTGCGGACGCGCCTGCCCGGTCCGTGTCTGGGCGTTCAGGGATTCCTTGAGGGGGAAGGTTTGGTGGTGAACATGCCGCAATGGCTGACGCTGCCTGATTGGTTAGTATCTTAGAATAGTCTGTAATAACGATATTTTATAAACAAATCAATAAGTTAATTCGAACGTACCGCTTGTTCTGGCGAGCGGCGTCGTGTTACTGTCTGCGACATGATGCCGCACGCGGTTTCCTCGCTTCTCCATATGGAACAGGTGAATACGGAAGACTGTGAAGGTGTGTCAGCAGGCGCGTTTGTATTCCAGTCCCGCCCTAACCATTCCTTGACACACCGCCAGCAGAAGCTGGTGCTCTGGAGTCTGGCGACAGTATGTTTTGCAACGGCAAGCGGTTTTGCCTTCCTGGGGTACTGGCTGATCCTGCCATTTGCCGGACTGGAGATTGGATTGCTGGCATGGGCACTGGAGACGCTGCGCAGCCGGGAAGGGGATTACGAAACACTCACGATTGAAGGGGATGTAGTAGTGCTGGAGTGGCATGCCGGCACGCATGGAGGGCGCCGTGAAATGAATCGCCAATGGGCGCGTGTGATATGCGACTGCGAGACGTCAGGCAGAAACTGCCGTCTCAGCCTGAGTTCTCATGGTCGCGAAACAAAAGTCGGACAGTACCTGAGTGACGAGGCGCGGCTGCAACTGGCTGCGACCTTACGCAGAAAGTTGCAGGCATAAGGCAATACGCGCCGCAACGACTACCCATAACAAAGTCAGAGGACGGGGAACGCGATGAAAAGCATGTGGCAAAGGGCAGGGGTGATGGGGGCGGTATGGGCAGCCAGCCAGTCAGCACTGGCAGACTATGCATACAACCTGCAAGAACCGGCGAGTCAGGTGGCGAGGGAGGTGTTCCATCTGCATAACCTCATCATGCTGGTGTGCGTCGGGATTTTCATCATCGTCTTCGGCATGATGTTCTACTCGCTGGTCAAGCACCGCAAATCGGTCGGCCACAAAGCGGCTCATTTCCACGAAAACACCACAGTCGAAATCATCTGGACCATCATCCCGTTCATCATCCTGGTGGGAATGGCCTATCCGGCCGCCAAGGTCGTGATCGAGATGAAAGACACCTCCAATCCCGACATGACCGTCAAGATCACGGGCTATCAGTGGAAATGGGGCTACGACTATCTCAACGAAGGCGTTCACTTCTACAGCACACTCGCCACACCGCGCGAACAGATCGACGGCACGGCGACCAAGGACGAACACTACCTGCTCGAAGTGGACGATCCGATGGTGGTGCCGGTTGGCAAGCGGGTGCGCTTGCTGATTACCGCCAATGACGTGATCCACTCCTGGTGGGTTCCCGCATTCGGCGTCAAGCAGGACGGCATCCCTGGCTTCATCCGGGACAGCTGGTTCAAGGCGGACAAGATCGGCACCTATCGCGGCCAATGTGCCGAGCTGTGCGGCAAGGACCATGGTTTCATGCCGATCGTGGTCAAAGTGGTCTCAGAGGAGGATTACAAAGCCTGGGTGGCCAAGAAGAAAGGTACGGCCCAGGCTGCTGCGGCCGACAACACCAAAACCTTTGACGTCAAGGAATTGGTGGAACGGGGTGAGAAAGTCTATCAAGCCAACTGTGCCGCCTGCCACCAGGCCAATGGCATGGGCCTGGTGGGCGTGTTCCCCGCGATGAATGGTTCCAAGGTCGCCACCGGACCGATTGCCGCGCATATCAATATCGTGGTGCACGGCGGCCGTCCGGGCACCGCCATGGTCGGATTCGCCGACCGCTTGTCCGATGCGGAAATCGCCGCGGTCGTGACGTATGAGCGCAATGCCTGGGACAACAAGATGGGTGACGCGGCGCAGCCCGCGGACATCGCAGCCGCCCGCGGGGGAGCAGCCGTTGCCGCCGCCCCCGCCGCGCAGTGAACAACCGAGAGGAGAGCACAGTCATGTCTGACGCAGCACACGCCCACGACGACCACGGACACCACGCGCATCCCACCGGAATCATGCGCTGGCTGACCACGACCAACCACAAGGATATCGGTTCGCTCTACCTGTGGTTCTCGCTCATCATGCTGTTTACTGCCGGCTCGATGGCGCTGCTGATTCGCTCCGAGCTTTTCGAGCCGGGCATGCAGCTGATGCACCCCGATTTCTTCAATCAGCTCACCACCATGCATGGCCTGATCATGATTTTCGGCGTCATCATGCCGGCCTTCACCGGATTTGCGAACTGGCAGGTGCCGCTGATGATCGGTGCGCCCGACATGGCGTTCCCGCGCATGAACAACTGGAGTTTCTGGCTCCTGCCGGTGGCCGGCATCATGCTGTTGGGGTCGTTCTGGCTGCCGGGCGGCGCCGTGGCTGGCGGCTGGACGATGTACCCGCCGCTCTTCATCCAGGGTGGCGTGTCGTATGACCTGACGATTCTGGCCGTGCACATCATGGGCCTGTCATCGATCATGGGATCGATCAACATCATCACGACCATCCTCAACATGCGCGCGCCCGGCCTCACGCTGATGAAGATGCCGATGTTCGTCTGGACCTGGCTGATTACCGCCTATCTGCTGATCGCCACCATGCCGGTGCTGGCGGGCGCGGTTACCATGCTGCTGACCGACCGTAATTTCGGTACCCATTTCTTCAACGCGGCAGGCGGCGGCGACCCGGTGATGTTCCAGCATATCTTCTGGTTCTTCGGGCATCCCGAGGTATACATCCTGATCCTGCCGGCTTTCGGCATCGTCTCGCAGATCATTCCGACCTTCTCCCGCAAGCCCTTGTTCGGCTACGCTTCGATGGTGTACGCGACCGCGTCGATCGCGATCCTGTCGTTCACCGTGTGGGCGCATCATATGTTCGCCGTGGGCATGCCGGTGGCCGCGCAGCTGTTCTTCATGTTCTCCACCATGCTGATCGCGGTCCCGACCGGGGTGAAAGTGTTCAACTGGGTGGCCACGATGTGGAAGGGCTCCCTGACGTTTGAAACGCCGATGCTGTTCGCCATCGCGTTTGTATGTCTGTTCACGATAGGCGGTTTCTCGGGACTGGTGCTCGCGATGGCGCCGGTCGACATCCAGCTGCAGGATACCTATTACGTCGTGGCGCATTTCCACTATGTGCTGGTCTCCGGCGCCTTGTTCTCCATTTTTGCCGGGATCTATTACTGGCTGCCGAAATGGACGGGCCATATGTACAACGAGACGCTCGGGAAAACGCACTTCTGGCTGTCGGTCATCGGCATGAACATCGTGTTTTTCCCGATGCACTTCCTCGGACTGGCCGGCATGCCGCGACGCATTCCCGACTATGCGCTGCAGTTCACCGAGTTCAACCAGATTGCAACTGTGGGCGCTTTCATCTTCGGATTCAGCCAGTTGGTCTTCCTGGTCCTGGTGCTGAAAACGATCAAGGGCGGGGCCAAGGCGAGCGATCAGGTATGGGAAGGAGCCCAGGGCTTGGAGTGGACGGTGCCTTCGCCCGCGCCCTACCATACCTTTGAAACCGCGCCGGTGGTGAAATGAGCGGCGATTCAATCGGTATGGCTGACAACAAGCAAAACGGCAAATATCTGACGGCCGGCATTCTGGCCGCCATTGCGATTGGCCTGTTCCTGTTCACGCTATACAACGGATTGAAATAGGTCATGACCGCCGGCAAAACCAACACGCTGACCAAGCTCATCGTCGTGGCGCTGGGCATGTTCGGGTTTGGGTTTGCGCTGGTACCGTTTTATTACAAGATTTGCGAAGTGACCGGGATCAATTCCGGCGACGAGCAAAGTCTGGTGAAAAACACGCAGGTCGACACCAGCCGCTGGGTGACGATCGAATTCGACGCCAATACCAACGAGGGGCTGCCGTGGCAGTTCAGAACCACGCAGCGCAGCATCAAGGTGCATCCCGGCCAACTGGTGCAGGTGGAATACGAGGCGGCCAACAACAGCGACCATGCAATCGTGGGCCAGGCGGTGCCAAGTTATGGGCCGGCCCGCGCGGGTGCGTTCTTCAAGAAAATCGAATGCTTCTGCTTCACGCCGCAGAAGCTGGCTGCGGGCGAGCGGCGCCAGATGCCGGTGTTGTTCGTACTGGATCCGTCGATGGACAAGGACTTGCATACCGTGACCCTGTCCTACACTTTCTTCAACACGGATCCCAAGGCGCAGACGGCGACATTGCCGGAAAAAGTGCCGCATGGCTGAAAAAGGAAACCTGCGTGCTGCACTTGCCGTGTTCTGGAGTTTTTTCGGCGTGCGCAAACGACGTGATTACGATGACGACGCGCAAAGTCTGACGCAGGCACAGATCATCATTGCCGGATTGATCGGCGGTGTGGTGTTTGTTCTGACATTGTTGCTGGTGGTGTATCTGGTGCTGCAGTTCGTGAAGTAAACGATCAATAGACGAGGAAGAGGGGAAGACATGAGCCTGGCACAAACCGATAAATATTATCTGCCGCAACCTTCGCTCTGGCCGATCATCGGGTCGGTGGCCCTGCTGACGATGGCAGTGGGAGGCGTCATGACCATGCACGAAATCAATCATGGCCTCTGGGTGCTGCTGGCCGGGTTAGCCGTGCTGTTTTTCATGATGTTCGGATGGTTCGGCGAAGTGATCCGAGACAGCGAGGCGGGTCGTTACAACAAACAGGTGGACTCCTCGTATCGCTGGTCCATGAGCTGGTTCATCTTTTCCGAAGTGATGTTTTTTGCCGCTTTTTTCGGCGCGCTGTTTTATACCCGGGTGCTGTCAGTGCCTTGGCTGGGCGAGTCCGATACGATGCAGCAACTCTGGCCCACGTTCAAGGCGGCGTGGCCGACTGCAGGCCCCGGCCTGACCGCCGACGGCCTGAAATTCACGCCGATGGAAGCATGGGGCATCCCGGCGATCAACACGCTGTTGCTGCTGAGTTCAGGCGTGACGGTCACCTGGGCACACTGGGGATTGAAAAAGAACAACCGCATGCAGCTGATTCTGGGGCTGGGGATGACGGTGACGCTTGGGGTGGTCTTTCTTTGCCTGCAAGCCTACGAATACCATCATGCCTATACGGAGATGGGCCTGACCCTGGGTGCGGGCGTGTATGGGGCCACCTTCTTCATGTTGACAGGCTTTCACGGTTTTCACGTGCTGGTGGGAACGACAATGCTGATTGTCATGCTGCTGCGTTCGATCGCTGGGCATTTCACTGCCGAACATCATTTCGCGTTCGAGGCCGTGTCGTGGTACTGGCACTTCGTCGATGTAGTATGGGTGCTGCTGTTCATCCTGGTTTACTGGTTGATCTAGGCCAGGGACTTGATACGCAGCAGGCGGGCCACATTTGACGTGGCACCGGTTCAACAAAAAGCCGCGTTCAGCGCGGCTTTTTGTTGCGAGGGATGGGTTAACGCAGCCCGGTTTGCGGGATGATGCCGAAGTAGTAGCCACCCATCAGCAGCAGAAAAAGGGTTAGGGAAAGCACAACGCGCACCGTCAGCATCTTGACCGTGCGATCCGATTGACCCTTGTCCTTGATGAGGTAGTAGAGTGCGCTGGCGAGGCTGGCCAGGATGAACACGATGAAGAGCAGGGCAACGATGCGCATGGAACGGGATGCTCGTAAAAATTCCAGTCTAACCGGATTGGCGGGCCGATGCACTTGCTGAAGTTGCGTGTCGGCGAATGGCAGTTTTCCCCGAGGGTATGGCCGACCCTGGCTGCACTGTTCTTTTTTGTGCTGACCCTGTGGCTCGGCAACTGGCAGAGCGGGCGCGCCGAAACCAAGCGCGCCTTGCAGGCGCGTTACGATGTAGCGATACAGGAAGCGCCCATCCACGTCGGCAGCACGCTGCTGGAACGCGACAGCGTGCTGTACCGGAAGCTGGAAGTGCGCGGCGTGTTTGACGCGGCGCATACCATCTTCCTCGACAACCGTGTATACAAAGGCGTGGCGGGATATCACGTGCTGACGCCGCTCATCATAGATGGCGGGCCGTTTGCCATTCTGGTCAATCGCGGCTGGGTGGCGGTAGGGCCCTCTCGCGAAAAGATTCCTTTGCCGCGGACGCCGGGGGGCCAGGTACGACTCGAAGGCATGGCTGTCGACCCCCACAGCCGCTATATCGAGTTGACGCATGCGCCGTCGCAGGGACGGGTATGGCAGAACCTGGATTTTGCACGCTATGCCGCAACCACCCGGCTGGCGTTGCAACCGGTGCTGCTGTTGCAGACCACTCCGCTGGCGGATGGCTTGCTGCGTGACTGGCCGCGCCCTGATACCGGCGTCAGCATGCATGTCAGCTATGCGATCCAGTGGTACAGTCTGGCGACGACGCTGGCGGTGTTGTGGCTGGTCCTGAATGTAAAGCGTCATCGGGATGACGATGACTGATGTACCCAACGTCCGAAATGGTTTCGAGTATGCAATTGACTCCGCGCAGTAAATTCCTGTTGTTGGTCGGCGTGTTCCTGATGCCTGTGGTGGCTGCCTATCTGGCCTACGCGGGATGGCGTCCGGCGAGCCATTCCAATTATGGCGATCTGCTCAAGGTCACGCCCTTGCAGCAAACGGCGGGAAGCACGCCCGATGGCCGTCCGTACGATTTGGATGCGCTGCGCGGCAAATGGGTGATGGTGCATGTGGGCCCGACTCACTGCGATGCAGCATGTGCATGGCAGCTCTACTTGATGCGCCAGACGCGGATCGCGCAGGGCAAGGAGCAGGATCGCATCGAGCGGCTGTGGGTGGTGACCGACAGCGGCACGCCCGACGCGAAGCTGTTACAGGAACATCCCGATTTGCATGTATGGCGACCGACGGACGCGACTTTTGTGACGCAGTTTCCTGCTGGGCAGAATCGAGCCGATCACATCTATCTGGTCGATCCACTGGGCAATCTGATGCTGCGTTTCCCGGCGCAGGCCGATTTCGAACGCATGATGAAAGACCTCAAGCTGCTGCTCAAGGCGTCCCAGATAGGCTGATCGCTGACCATGACAACATATCGGAAAATCATTCTGGTGGCCTTGATCCTCGCGTTCGGAGTGGTGACGCTGGGCGCGTACGTTCGTCTGTCCGACGCCGGACTGGGCTGTCCCGACTGGCCCGGGTGTTACGGCAAACTGACCCCGCACAATGCCGCCGACGCCATCAACGCGGAACTTGCCGTGCGCCCGGATGGGCCGGTGTCCCATGCCAAAGCCTGGAAGGAGATGGTGCATCGTTATTTTGCGGGCACACTGGGGTTGCTGGTATTGGCCATTGCCATGCTGGCATGGCGCGGTCGGCGTGAAATGCATGGTGGCCTGGGGTTGCCTTGGCTGCTGCTCGGCCTGATCGTGTTCCAGGCCATGTTGGGCATGTGGACGGTCACCCAGTTGCTCAAACCGCTGATTGTCAGTTCGCATCTGCTGGGAGGCATGACGACCCTCGCGCTGCTGCTGTGGCTTTGGCTGCGCGAACGCGGCCAATCGGCCCACACTTACTATGCGAGTAGCGACCATCTGCGCAGCGGCGCCTTACTGGGGTTGATTCTGGTGGCGATGCAAATCGGGCTGGGCGGCTGGGTGAGCACCAATTATGCAGCCTTGGCCTGCCCCGATTTTCCGCTGTGTCACGGTGCCTGGGTGCCGCCGATGGATTTCGAGCAGGGCTTCACCCTGCACCGGAATCTTGGCGAGACCGCGACCGGTGAGCTGTTGCCATTGTCGGCATTGACCGCCATCCACTGGACGCACCGGGTCATGGCCTTGGTGGTGACGCTGTATTTGGGCTGGCTGGTTCTGCGTCTGATGCGCAGTCCCGGCTATGCCGGCATGGGGTTGGCCATAGGCGGGCTGTTGGTGCTACAGGTCTCGTTGGGCATCAGCAATGTCCTGTTTGGCCTGCCGTTGGCCGTGGCGGTCGCGCACAATGCGGGCGCGGCGTTGTTGCTGTCCAGCCTGGTTGTGCTGAATTATCGGGTGCGCAGGAGATGAGCATGGAATCCTTGATGGTTCAAGGCGCGGCCTGCCGTTGCCAACAGTTTTTGGCCTTGTGCAAGCTGCGTGTCGTCAGCCTGATCGTGTTCACGGCAGTGATCGGCATGTTCCTCGCCGTACCCGGCTGGCCGAGCTGGAATGCGCTGTGGGCCGGTACGCTCGGGATCGCGTTGGTGGCCGGCGCGGCGGCAGCGTTCAATTGCCTGATCGAACAGAAAATCGACGCGGTGATGGCACGTACACGCGCCCGTCCGCTACCGCGCGGCGAACTGACCAGCACCCAGACACTGGTGTTTTCCGGCGTGGTGGGCGGGGCCGGCCTGTATCTGCTGAACGTGTTCGTCAACCCGCTCACGATGTGGCTGACGTTGGCCACGTTCGTCGGCTATGCGGTGATATATACGGCAATACTGAAACCCGCCACGCCGCAGAACATCGTCATTGGCGGCGCGTCCGGTGCGATGCCGCCGGTGCTGGGCTGGGCCGCGGCGACGGGCGAAATCCATCACGATGCGCTCTTGCTGTTCTTGATCATTTTTGCCTGGACACCTCCCCATTTCTGGGCCTTGGCGCTATACCGGCGCGAGGAATACGCCCGGGCCGGCTTGCCGATGCTGCCGGTGACGCACGGCGAAGCCTATACCCGCCTGCATGTGCTGCTCTACACCCTGTTGTTGTTTGCCGTGACCATGTTGCCGGTCGGGACGGGCATGGGCGGGTGGATCTATCTGGCAGGTGCGGTTTTGCTCGGCGGCCGCTTCATCCACTATGGCTGGCGTTTATATCGCGAATATAGCGACGCACTCGCCAAGCAAACCTTCCGCTATTCCATCTGGTATTTGAGCTTGCTGTTCGCAATCATGTTGGTTGACCATTACATCAACTTACCCGTATGATTTGTATGGGAATTCGGGCTTCTATCTAGATATTCAGACAGGATTGTTTTATATTGTCCCCAATTTATTTCATTGGGGCACAGAATGATCCTCTCACGCACCAGTCAGTATGCCGTTCAGGCGCTGATCTACATGGCTACCCAGCCTGACGCCACCCCGGTGCTGAACAAGGATATCGCCGCCAAACTGGGTGTGCCCGCACCCTATTTGGCCAAGATCCTGCAAAGCCTGGCCAAGGGCAACCTGCTGTTTTCCTTCCGCGGTCGCCTAGGCGGCTTCTGCTTGCGCGAAGGAGGGGACAAGATCACCCTGATGCAAATCCTGCTGTTGACCGAGGGGCCTGCGTTTACGCAGAGCTGCCTGTTGGGACTGAAGAAATGCAGCGATGAAACGGCTTGTCCGCTGCATTTCCGCTGGGTGCCTGTGAAGAAGAAAATCATCGATCTGCTGCAAGACACCACGCTAGACAAACTGGCGAAGGCGGTGGAGTCCGGCAAATACCGGCTGGCGGACATCCCCGGACAGCTGTTCGAGCAGATCAAGGCATGACTCGCTGGCTCGCCGCGGTCTGGGCGATGGCGCTGTTCGCGCTGTCCGCGTGCCAGCCTGCCCCGCAGCCGCCCTCATTCCAGGCGACCGATATTACGGGCGCAGGTTTCGCGCGGGATTTCCGCCTGACCGATCACAACGGCCGCGTTCGCACGCTGGCAGACTTCAAAGGCAAGGTCGTAGCCATTTTTTTCGGCTATACGCATTGTCCGGATGTCTGCCCCACGACACTGTCGGACTTTGCTGCAGCGCTCAAACTTCTCGGAGACCAAGCCGGACGCGTACAAGTCATTTTCGTGACGCTGGACCCGCAGCGCGATACGCCTGACATCCTGAAACAGTTCGTCCCAGCCTTCAACCCAGGATTCCTCGGCATGTACACCGATGCCGAAACGCTGAAGCAGTTGGCAAAAGAATACAAAGTCGTCTATCAAAAGACATCGGTTAAAGCCGCAGACGATTATCTGATCGATCACAGTGCCGGGACGTATATCTATGATCCTAAGGGAAATTTGAGGCTGCTCATGCCCTATGGCAGCAGTCCGGAAGCCATCGCGCACGATCTGAAACTGCTGTTGCCGCCTTCCTGAGCCCGGTTTTGGGCTTGCGGGACGAGCGGTGACCGGAATATAATCCCGCAGTTTTTTAATATAAGCATATGCTGTTAAGGCGCGGCGCAGGCGCCATTTCGGGTACAACAGGAGCGGGCCATGGCGGTAACCACATATTCCGGTGCGGAGCAGTACAACTTCGAAGTCGTTAAGAAATTTGCCATCATGTCGATCATCTGGGCTGTGATCGGCATGTTCGTGGGCGTATATATCGCTTCCGAACTGGCCTGGCCGTTTCTGAACTTCGATAGTCCCTACATCTCGTTTGGGCGATTCCGTCCCGTTCACACCACGTCGGTGATTTTCGGCTTCGGCGGCTCGGCGTTGTTTGCCACCTCCTACTATGTGGTTCAGCGTACCTGCCAGACCCGCCTGATTTCGGACGGCTTGGCCAGCTTTACGTTCTGGGGCTGGATGGCCGCCATTGCGCTGGCAGACTTCAGCTATATGCTCGGCTATACCCAGTCACGCGAATACGCGGAAATGGAATGGCCGATCGACATCCTGATCGAAGTCGTGTGGGTCGCGTATCTCACGGTGTTCGTCGGGACCATCATGCGCCGCAAGCAGCCGCATATTTACGTGGCCAACTGGTTCTACCTGGCCTTTATCCTGGCGACCGCGCTGCTGCATACCTTTAACAATCTGGCGATGCCCATCGACCTGTTCTCGATGAAATCCTACAGCCTGTTCTCGGGCGTGCAGGATGCGATGACGCAATGGTGGTATGGCCACAATGCGGTGGGCTTCTTCCTGACCGCGGCCTTCCTCGGCATGATGTATTACTTCGTGCCCAAGCAGGCCGGCCGACCGATCTATTCCTATCGCCTGTCCATTGTCCACTTCTGGGCGCTCGGCTTCATGTACATGTGGGTGGGCGCTCACCACTTGCACTGGACCGCCTTGCCGGACTGGACCTCGTCGCTGGCCGCCGCATTCTCGATCCTGCTGCTGATGCCCTCGTGGGGCGGCATGATCAACGGCATCATGACCCTGTCGGGCGCTTGGGATAAATTGCGCACCGACCCGATCATGCGCTTCATGATCGTGGCACTGTCGTTCTACGGCATGTCGACCTTCGAAGGCCCGATGATGTCGCTGAAGGAGGTCAATGCGCTGTCGCACTACACCGACTGGACTGTGGGCCATGTCCACTCCGGCGCGCTGGGCTGGGTGGCGATGATCACCTTTGGTTCGCTGTATCACATGATGCCCAAGCTGTGGGACACCAAAATGTACAGCCGCAAGTTGATCGAGTGGCATTTCTGGCTGGCCACGATCGGCATCGTTCTCTATATCGTCGCAATGTGGATTTCCGGAATCACCCAGGGCCTGATGTGGCGCGCGTTTGACGAGTTCGGCAACCTGCAGTACTCGTTCGTCGAGTCGGTTGCGGCCATGCACCCCTTCTACGCGATGCGCGCCATCGGCGGCATGTTCTTCCTGACCGGCATGGTGATGATGGCCTTCAACGTGTTCATGACCATCCGTCAGGGCAAACGCGAAAGCGCCGCACTGGAAGCCAAGCTGGCCGCCAAGCTGGCTCATGCATGATTCGGGAAAAGATAGATCATGAACTTCAACTTCAAACACGAATGGATTGAAACCAACATCGGCCTGCTGGCGGTGTTGACCATGCTGGCGATCAGCGTCGGCGGCCTGGTGGAAATCACGCCCCTGTTCTTCATCGACAAAACCATTGAGAAAGTCGACGGCGTACGTCCCTATACCCCGCTGGAACAGCGCGGACGTGACATCTATCAGCGCGAAGGGTGCTATCTCTGCCACTCCCAGATGATCCGCCCGTTCCGTGACGAGAAGCTGCGTTACGGCCACTACTCGTTGGCGGCGGAGTCGCAATACGACCACCCATTCCAGTGGGGTTCCAAGCGTACCGGCCCTGATCTGGCGCGCGTAGGCGGCAAATACTCGAACGAGTGGCATGTTCAGCACTTGACCGCGCCGCGTTCGATGGTGCCCGAGTCGGTAATGCCGAACTACCCGTGGCTGAAGGCGACGCCGCTGGATACGTCCGATATCGCGGAACGTATGAAGGCGTTGCGCAAGGTCGGGGTGCCGTACTCGCTGACGGACGCCGAATACAAGGCGAACGTGGCCAAGTTCGGTGAGACCGTTGCCAAGCAGCTGCACATTCCCAATGCGCAGCAGAGCCTGATCGAGCAGGCCAACTTCGGCAACTATGACGGCGATCGTTCGGGTATTTCCGAGATGGACGCATTGGTGGCCTATCTGCAGGTGTTGGGTACCATGGTCGATTTCGGCAAATACAAGGACGATGCATTCGTCAACGACCGCTGATCGAAACAGGCCGGAGGGTTTGAAATGGATTTTTTGATGTGGTTCTCGAAACCCGAAAACACCAAACCCCTTGGCCTGGTCATCTTTTTCGTCACCTTTATCGGCATCGTGATCTACGCCTACGGTAGCAAGAAGCGGAGCGATCAACTCGAGTCCTACCGCAACATACCGTTCCTGGACGATCAGGAAGACACGAAGGACAAGCAATGAGCGAGCAAAAACTACAATCTCAAACTGTGCAAACCACGGGCCATGCCTGGGATGGAGACCTGCAGGAATACAACAATCCGCTGCCGGTCTGGTGGGTCTACACGTTCTACGTCACGGTGGTGTTCGCCCTGGTGTACTGGACGATCTACCCGTCCTGGCCGTTCGGCAAAGGCTGGATAGGCGGTCTGTCGAACATCACCTACGTCAACAGCGATGGCGAGACCAAGACACACAGCTGGAATACGCGTGCACTTCTGCTTGAAGACATGAATCGGGCTGCGATCGCGCAAAAGCCCTATTTCGACAAGGTCGCGGCCATGTCCTATGCCCAGGTCGCCAAGGATCCGGACATGAACGGCTTCATCCTGTCGGCGGGCAAGGCGCTCTTCTCCGACAACTGCGCGCCCTGTCACCAGGCGGGCGGCCAGGGCGTGGTGGGCTTCTTTCCCAACCTGACCGACGACGACTGGCTGTATGGCGGTTCGTTCGACAAGATTCATGAAACGATCACGGGTGGCCGTCATGGCTACATGCCGACCTTCAGCGAGGTGCTCTCGCCGGAACAGATCGACCAGTTGGCCAATTACGTGGCCAGTCTTTCGGGAATCGGTCATGACGCAACCAAGGCGGCAGCCGGCAATGTCCTGTTCCATAGCGAAACCGCGGCCTGTTACTACTGTCATGGGGCCGATGCCAAGGGGCGCAAGGAGATCGGTTCGGCAAACCTGACTGACAATATCTGGCTGTGGGCCAACGTACCCGCAGCAAGCAGCGCGGAAGGAAAAGTCGCAGCCATTCGCAGTGTCATCGCCAGCGGCCTCAACAAGGGTGTGATGCCAGCGTGGGCTGGACGTCTTTCACCTGAACAGATCAAGGTTTTGACGGTCTATGTCCATGAACTGGGCGGTGGGCAATAAAACTGCAGATTGAGATGAGCAAAGCCCCCGTTCACGGGGGCTTTTGCTTCCCGCGGATCCAATGGCCACACCATGCAAACAGGCTTAGAAGAGCAGCTAGGGCTTTACCAGAAACGTATTCCCATTTTTACCCGCTCGGTGAAGGGGCGGTTTCGTCGTTTCAAGACGACGGTGCTGGTGCTGGCCTATGCGATCTATTTCCTGCTGCCGTGGCTGCCGTGGTCGCGGCTCGATGCCCCGTCCCAGGCTGTCCTGTTTGATCTGCCGGGGCGGCGCTTCCTGATCTTCGGTCTCACGGTCTATCCGCAGGACGTTGTCTGGCTGGCGCTGCTGCTCTTCATCGCCGCCATCCTGCTGTTCTTCGTCACCGGCCTGGTCGGGCGCGCGTTTTGCGGCTACTTCTGTTTCCAGACGCTGTGGACCGATTTCTTCATCTGGATCGAACATAAAATTCAGGGAGAGCGGCCCGCACGCGTGCGTCTCTACCGCCAGCCATGGAATCGTGAAAAACTGCTCAAGGTCGGCGGCACGCATGCCCTGTGGGTGCTGGCATCGTTCTGGACGGGCATGACGTTCGTGGCCTACTATGCCTATGCACCGCAGCTGGTGCTGGACTTTTTCACTGGTCAGGCTGCGGCTGCTGCCTATATCACCGTCAGCATCCTCACGATTTCCACCTACGCCGCCGCCGGGTTGATGCGCGAGCAGATCTGTACTTATGTCTGCCCGTATGGACGCTTCCAGAGTGTGATGTACGAACCCGAAACCCTGGCCGTGCATTACGACGCGAGACGGGGTGAAGGGGCGCATGGGCGAGCCACTGTGCGTGCGGGCCGGGGTATCGTCGTCGAACGGCGTCGCGCGGAAAGTGCCGAGCCGGTAGCAGTCGATCGTCGCCAGGCCAATCTGAGTGCCGGGGAGCGTGCACTGGCAGAGCGACATGAAAAAGGTCTGGGCGACTGCGTCGATTGCGGACTGTGCGTGCAGGTATGCCCGACCGGCATCGATATCCGCGACGGGCTCCAATACAAATGCATTTCGTGCGGGCTTTGCATCGATGCCTGTAACACCATCATGGATTCATTCGGTTTCCCCCGGGGCCTGATCCGCTACGACTCGGAACAGAATCTGGCCGCACCCGAACCGACTGCGCCAAGAGTGGAATGGAAGCGTCTGAAAACCATCGGCTATGGCGCGGCCCTGATTCTGATGAGCGCGTATCTCGCCTACAGCATCGGCACCCGGGGTAGCTACGACCGCGCGGTCAACCAGATTCGGCAGCCCTTGTACGTCGTGTTGTCGAACGGGGACATCCGCAATCGATATCAGGTCCGCATCACCAACAAGGCGGCGCAGGACCAGACCTACGAGATCAGCGCAAGCGGCATACCGGCTGGCGCGCTTGACTTGGGGAATTTCCGCGAAATCACGATCAAACCCGGGCACAGCGGGCTCGTTCAGGTCAGCGTGCGGCTGGCACCTGAGCTGGCAGAACACACCCATCATTTCGAACTACTCATCACGCCGAAAGGCAAACCAGGTGAGGCGCGTTCGGAAACCGTTCGATTTGACAGTCCGAAAGAAGCGCATGATTAATACAGTGATCACCCTGTTTGGCGGGCTGGCCGCTGTGCTCGTCCTGTACGCCATTGGGGGGCTGGTCCGCAGCCTGCCGCCCATCCTGCGGGCGGTGCTGGCGGGCGGCATTCCGCTGGTCGCCTATTTCGTCCTCATCGTCGGTCACTGGCCCGGGCTGGATGTGGTCGCCATCCATATCTCGGTTTTCTTCGCGACCGCACTGGTGCTGTTTGCCCTGACCCTGTTCCGGCGGCGTGGCGGCCGCATGCACTGGGCGCCCAAACTGCTCATGCTTTTTTTCGCTGGACTTACGGTGCTCATGGGGGGATTCCTCTACATCGCGAACAAAGGATTACCCGAACCGATCGGGCGCTGGTGGCTGGGCAGCAATGGGGGGCCGGTGTATAGCGGATTCTCAGGCGTAGTGCCCCACAATCAGGAGGCGGCCACTGCGATTTCGTCGGAGCTTTCCAAGGCGCACCGTGAGGCCGAGCTGGGCTGGGATATTGACGTCAGTGGCCTGGACGGCAACGAATCCGTCCGGACGGTCCGTATTCGTATCCGGAACCACACCGGCTTGCCGGTCGACCGCGTGGTGGCCGAGCTGCGTTTGCACCGCCCGGGCGCCGTTCAGGCGACGCTCACCGTCCCGCTGCCCGAGCTCGATGCAGGCGTGTATGGCGGCGTGCTGCAGGTGCCTGCGAGCGGACGCTGGCTGGTCGAACTCCGTCTCTCGCGGGAGAATGCCCTGCATTATCAGCATACGCAGGAGTTGGTGATGCCATGAACAGCACCCTGGGGTTCTTGTTCTTGCTATCCGGCATATTCGTGTTGCTGATCGCCCTCGGCGTGTTCTGGTCGATCAAGAGCGGCCAGTTCGACGATCTGGAAGGGCCTGCCGAACGTATTCTGATGGACGACGATGATCCCCTGCTTCCTACGCGCCGTTCGGGCGGCAAGCACGAGGATTCATAGGGCAATAAAGAGCGAACACGTACCCAAAACGGCGCAAGTCAATTAAAATTCACCAACTTTAATGGAGCACGCACAATGAAACAGCTTTTGACTTTTCAAGGTTTTCCCATGGTCGTGGTAACGGGATTGATCGTCTGGGCCTGGATCAGCATTTTTTCGGTCCTGATCGGCTCGTTTTTCTGATCGACCTTCCCCAATGACAAAGCCCCGCAATTGCGGGGCTTTGTCATTGGGGAAAAGCAAACCTTAAGCGGGAATCGCGGCGCGCATTTTCTGCAGGGCACGCGCTTCGATCTGGCGGATGCGTTCTGCAGAGACGCCGTATTCAGCAGCCAGTTCGTGCAGCGTGGTGGCTTCACCCTCGGTCAGCCAGCGTGCCTGGATAATGTGGCGGCTGCGTTCGTCGAGGTCTTCTAGTGCGTTCACCAATCCCTTGTGCCGCAATTGTTCGGTCTGCTCGCGTTCCAGCAACTGGGCCGGGTTTTCGTCCGGGCTCGCCAAATAGGCAAGCGGGCTGTAGCTTTCCTCGCCATCGTCCATGGTCGGGTCGATCGACACATCGTGTCCCGACAGGCGCGTTTCCATCTCCAGCACGTCCTTGCGGCTGACATTGAGTTCGCGGGCCATGGCGTCGGCTTCCTTGAGCGTCAAGGCATTGAGCGACTGTTTGAGGCTGCGCAGGTTGAAGAACAGCTTGCGCTGCGCCTTGGTGGTCGCCACCTTGACCAGACGCCAGTTCTTCAGGACATATTCGTGGATTTCGGCACGGATCCAGTGCAGCGCGAATGACACCAAGCGTACGCCGCGGTCCGGATCGAAGCGTTTCACGGCCTTCATCAGGCCGACATTGCCTTCCTGGATGAGGTCGGCGTGCGGCAGACCGTAGCCGAGGTAATGCCGCGCCACGCTCACCACCACGCGGAGGTGAGAGACAACCAGCTGACGGGCGGCCTCGACATCCTGCTTGTCGTGCCAGGCACGCGCAAACTTCTGCTCCTCCTCCAGACTGAGCATGGGATAACGGTTGACGGTCTGAATATAACTATCCAGGCTGTAAGCCGCAGGAATGGGTAAAGACATCGATTGATTCATGCGTGTAAAACCCCCTTGCAAATATTTTAGCACTCTCATCCTAAGAGTGCTAAGACCGGGCTGGGTTCCCCAGGATGGGAAACAAGGGTAAATCAGCGTGTCGCTTCGACCTGATGCAGGCTGCGCGTCACCGAGAGCCAGGCGCCCAGCCAGCCGAACAGCGTGGTCAGGCCAAGCACCATAACAATTTCGGCTGCGTCCGGCGGCAGCAGATGGAAGGTCGACCCATAAAGGACCGCTAGATGTTCGACCGGTTCACGCAGGATCGTGCCCGCCACAGCCAGCACGCCGCCGGCTGCAAGCCCGCCGAACAAGCCCTGTAGCGCGCCCAGGTAGAGAAACGGGCGGCGGATATGGCGGTCGGTGGCGCCAATCAGGCGGCTGACCAGGATTTCGTCGCGCCTGGCCAGCACCTGGGCACGGATGGCATTGCCCGAGATGGCGATCAGGGCAATGGCAAACAATCCGGCCAGCAGCCAGACCCCAGTATGTCCGATGGCGAGCGCGGCCTGCAGGCGCTCTGCCCACTGGCTGTCGAGATGGGTTTCCGCGACCCCCGGCATTTTGCGCAGACTGTCGGAAATACCTACCAGCGCGTCGCGCGACGTGGCCTGGGGCCGCACGATCCAGGCGTCCGGCAACGGGTTTTCCGTCAGGCCGGCCGTGATGTCGGCGAGGTCCTGCGAAGCGCTCAGGGTGGCCAGCGCCTCGTCCTTGGGTACGAAGCGGGCTTGGGCAATATCGGGCTGCTTGAGCCGCGCGGCAATGGCCTGTTTTTGTTCGGCAGATGCGCCGGCGTTGAGAAACAGGCTGATCTCCGGTTGCGCCGGCAGTTCGCCTGCTACTCGGCTGAGATTCTCCAGCCCCAGATACAGCCCACTGGGCAGGCTGATCGCTACGCCCATGGCCAGCGCAGTCAGCAGTGCCGTGAATGCCTGGATACGCAGCCGATGCAAGGCGGCGCCGAGCGCGTGTTTGTGGTGACGCATCCAGCCGATCATGCCGGTACCCCGCCGATTCTGCCGTGATCCAGATGCAGCGTGCGGCCGCCCAGTGCCGTGATGGCGCGTTCATCGTGAGTGGCGATCACCAGGGTGGTGCCGACCTGATGGAAATCGCGGAACATGGCCATGATGTCGGCCGCGTAGCCGGCGTCGAGATTGCCGGTCGGTTCGTCGGCCAGCAACAGGGCGGGGCGGGAGACCAGCGCGCGAGCGATGCACAGGCGCTGCTGCTCGCCGCCCGACAGGCTGACGGGATTGGCTTTCTCGCGGTTGAGCAGGCCCACCTTGTCGATCACCGCACGGGCGCGTTTGAGCGACTCGCGGCGGTCGAAGCCGGCGATGTCGAGCGGCAGTACCACGTTGTCGATCACGCTGCGGTCGAACAGCAGCTTGTGGTCCTGGAACACGAGGCCGATGTTGCGGCGCAGATAGGGCACGGCACGGCGCGACAGCCGGCTGACACTCTGGCCGCTGACCGACACCACGCCGCTGGTGGGGCGTTCGATGGCGGCGATGAGCTTCAGCAGCGTGCTCTTGCCTGCGCCGGAATGCCCGGTCAGGAAGACCAGTTCGCCCTGCTCGATGGCGAGACTGACGCCCGAGAGGGCTTCGTGCCCGCCGGGATAGCGTTTGGTGACCTGGTTGAAGCTGATCATTCAGTGGCGGTCCTAAACAGGAAATATGGCTTCGACGAATTCGCGCGCATCGAAGGGGCGCAGGTCGTCCACGGTCTCGCCGACGCCGATGTAGCGTACCGGGATCGGTCTGGCCTGGGCGATGGCGGCGATGGCGCCGCCCTTGGCGGTACCGTCGAGCTTGGTGAGCGCCAAGCCCGTCACGCCGAGCGCATCGTCGAAGGCCTTGACCTGTGCGACGGCGTTCTGGCCGGTGTTGGCGTCGAGCACCAGCAGCACTTCGTGCGGCGCGCCGGGGATGGCTTTCTCGATCACGCGCTTGACTTTCCTGATTTCCTCCATCAGATGGAGCTGCGTCGGCAGGCGTCCGGCGGTGTCGGCCAGCACCACGTCGATGTTGCGCGCGCGGGCAGCCTGGATGGCGTCGAAAATCACCGCGGCGGAATCGCCTTTTTCCTGGCTCACCACGGTCACATTGTTGCGTTCGCCCCAGACCTGCAGCTGTTCGCGCGCGGCTGCACGGAAGGTGTCGCCCGCCGCCAGCAGCACCGACAGGCCCTGCGACTGATACAGCTTGGCGAGCTTGCCGATGGTGGTGGTCTTGCCGGCGCCGTTGACGCCCGCCAGCATGAGGATGAAGGGCTTGTGCGGCGTGACGTCGAGTGGCGCCTGCAGCGGGGTCAACAGGTCGACCAGCGCCTGCTTGAGCGCAGCCTGCAGGTCGGAGGCCTCGGTCAGGTTTTCGCGCCTGACCTTTTTTTGCAGGATGTCGAGCAGGGCCTGGGTCGCGTCCACGCCGATATCGGCCGTGATCAGGATGGTCTCGAGTTCCTCGAACAACTCGGCATCGATTTTGCGGCCGACGCCGAACAGGCCGGCCAGCTGGCCGCCCAGCCGGTCGCGGGTCTTGGCGAGACCCTGCTTCAGTCGCTGCGCCCAGCCGGGACGCGACTCAGCTGGCGGGGGCGCGGGCTCGACCGGGGTGGCGGGCGTGGCCGGTTCGGCAGCGGGTGGTTTGGGCTTGAAGAAACTAAACACGGATAAAGGCAGTCAGCATAGCTGGTTGACGGACGCCTAATCTTATCATTCGGGTACGGCTTATCATTCGGACTCATTCAACAAGAGGTGGAAACATGCTTGGCATGCGGGGAATGCTGCTGGCACTGCTGATGGTGGGCAGCGCGCAGGCGGCGGTGACGGACGTCACGCTGGACAATGGTATGCGGGTGATCGTGCAGGAAGATCATCGGGCACCGGTGATGGTGTCGCAGGTGTGGTATCGCGCCGGATCGATGGACGAATTCAACGGTACCACCGGGGTGGCACATGTGCTGGAACACATGATGTTCCGTGGCACGAAGGCGGTGCCGCCGGGCGAATTCTCCAAGCGCATTGCCGCAGCGGGCGGGCGCGAGAATGCGTTCACCAACCGTGACCATACGGCGTATTTCCAGCAGATGCAGAAAGACCGGCTGGAACTGGCGATGCAGCTGGAATCCGATCGCATGGCCAACCTCGTTATTCGCGATGATCTGTTCGCCAAGGAAATGCAGGTGGTGATGGAGGAGCGCCGGTTGCGTACCGACGACCAGCCGCAGTCGATGGTGTACGAACGCCTGATGGCGACGGCTTACCAGGAGAGCCCCTACCGTCGTCCCGTCATCGGCTGGATGGACGATCTCCAGCACATGACCGCGCAGGATGCGCGCGACTGGTACACCCGCTGGTATGTACCGAACAATGCGACCCTCGTAGTGGCCGGCGATGTGAAATCGGACGACGTGATCGCCATGGCGAAGCGTTATTTCGGCGTGATTCCCGCCCGTGCGTTGCCGGTGCGCAAGCCGCAGGACGAGCCTGCGCAGATCGGCGAGAAGCGCGTCGTGGTCAGGGTGCCGGCGAAGGTACCCTATCTGCTGATGGCCTGGCATGCGCCGGTACTCGGGGACTGGGAAAAGGATACCGCGCCCTATGCGCTGCAGATTCTCGCGGGCGTGCTCTCCGGGAACGACTCGGCGCGCCTGCAGAAATCGCTGGTCAAGACGCAGCAGATCGCAGTGAGCACGAGTGCTGACTACGACGCCGTTTCGCGCGGGCCGGGCATGTTCATGATCGACGCGACGCCAGCGCCGGGCAAGACGGCAGACGAACTCGAAAAGGCCATACGTGGCCAGATCGAACGGATCCAGCGCGATGGCGTCAGCGAAGCGGAACTCGCCCGGGTGAAGGCGCAGGTCATTGCGGCCGACGTCTACCAGCGCGACTCGCTGTTTTACCAGGCGATGCAACTGGGCGAATACGTGACCGCGGGCCTGCCCCCCGAGGCGCTAGCGCACAGGGTCGACAAATTGCGCGCGGTGAGCGCCGGGGAGGTGCAGGCCGCAGCGAAGCAATGGCTGCGGGATGACCAGTTGAGCGTAGGCATACTCGATCCACAAGCGTTGCAACCCCAGACGCGCCGCCCTGCGGTGCCGGGAGTCCGCCATGACAATTAAGGCTTTCTGTATCGCACTATTGCTGAGCCTGCCCCTGTCGGCGCAGGCAGCGTTGGCCATCCAGCACTGGCAGACGCCGCACGGCACGCAGGTGATCTTCGTGGAAAGCCACGAATTGCCCATTCTCGATATCTCGGTGGACTTCCCCGCGGGCAGCGCACGCGATCCCGGTGGCCAGGCGGGCCTTGCCCAGCTGACCCACATTCTCCTCGACCAGGGAGCCGGCGGTCTTTCCGATACAGTGATCGCGCATCGCCTGGCCGATGTGGGCGCTGAGCTGGGTGGTACGTTCGACCGCGATCGTGGAGGCGTCACGCTGCGTACTTTGTCGTCCCCGGCCGAGAAGGGCGCTGCGCTCGACATCCTGGCGCGCGTGCTGCAACAGCCCGATTTCCCGCAGGCCGTGATCAAGCGCGAGAAACAGCGACTCATTGCCGGTATCCGCGAGGCGGAGGCCGACCCCGGCACCGTGGCCGACAAGGCGTTCTATCGTGCACTGTATGGCACCCATCCCTATGCCCACGACGAATCGGGCGATCCGGCAGCGATCGCAAAACTGACGCGCGGGGACGTGCAGACGTTCTACCGTACGCATTACAGTGCACCCAATGCCGTGATTTCGCTGATGGGCGATATCTCCCGTGCCGAGGCCGAGGCCATCGCCGCCCGTCTGGCGGGTGGCCTGCCCAGTGCGGCGGCCGTCCCGGCGTTGCCGAAGCCTGAGCCGGCGAGGGCAAATGAACAGCGGATCGCGTTTCCCTCCACGCAAAGCCATGTGTTGGTGGGAGCGGTGGGCGTAGCGCGTAACGATCCCGATTTCTTTCCACTGTTCGTGGGCAACTATGTGCTGGGCGGCGGCGGCTTCGATTCGCGGCTGATGCGCGAAGTGCGCGACAAGCGCGGCTATGCCTACAGTGCCTACAGCTATTTCATGCCGATGATGGAGGACGGGCCGTTGCAGCTTGGGGTGGAGGCCGAGCTGGCGGAAACCGGCGACGCGCGGAAGGTGGCGCGGGCCCCCC
>JAIBEL010000064.1 GCA_019459285.1 Rhizobium sp.
CCCCCCCCCCCCCCCCCCCCCCCCCCCCCCCCCCCCCCCCCCCCCCCCCCCCCCCCCCCCCCCCCCCCCCGCGGCCGTTGGCGGCAGCGTAGTAGGTGGCGATCCAGCCTACTACGATGGCGGCAGTGAGGATCATCACCAGCACTTCAAAGGTCGCCAGCGGGATGCTGGCCGCCGCATAGATACGCTCGCTCAGCTCTCGATCAGGGTAGAGGAAGAGATCGAAGCCATGCTCGATCAGCGTATAGCCGGCCACCACGATGATCAGCGACAGGATGATCATCACCATCATCCGCCACGGGCTGTCCACGCGCAGGCGATAGGTCGCGAACAGGAGCTGGGCGCCGGTCACCCAGCCGAAGAACAACAGGATGATCCCGCCCTGCTCCCCGACCGAGTCGCCGCCCATCAGCCAGCGCGACGCACCGAGCACGAGCAAGGGCACCACCACGGTGATGACGGCCGCCAGGACCCAGGGCAGGCGCGGCGCCAGGGGCTTGCGCTCGACCACGAAGGTATAGACGTCGTCGTGGGGCACGCCGTCGTGCTTGCGCGCGTTGCCGATCACGCTGCCGGCACCGAGGAACAGCGTGCCCTTGAACAGGCCATGGGCAATCAGGTGGTAGATCGCGAGGGAGAACGCACCGACGCCGCACTCGACGAACATGAAACCCATCTGGCCCATGGTCGAGTAACCGAGGGACTTCTTGATGTCGTTCTGGGTGAGCATCAGGATCGAGCCGAGGATGGCCGTGACCAGCCCCACCGCGAACACCAGGTGCAAGACGCCGCCGGCGTGCACGAACACCGGTGCGAAACGGTTGATGATGAAGCCACCGGCGTTGACGATGCCGGCGTGCATCAGCGCCGACACTGGGGTCGGGCCCTCCATGGTGTAGGGCAGCCAGGTATGCAGCGGAAATTGCGCCGAGCGGGCAAACGCCGCCAGGGCGACCAACAGGGCCACCACGGTGAGCACAGGAATGCCCGCCACGGTGAGTGCATCAGGCGCGGCGGCGATGCGTTCGAACAGCGTCGGCAGGGCCGCGGTGCCGTAGGTTTCGTATAGCAGGACCGCAGCCAGCACCAGCGGCAGGTCGCCCAGGCGATAGGTGAGGAATGTCCAGAAGGCATAGCGCTGGGCCGCGGGCCGTGCGGCGTCCTGGCCGAGCAGGAAGTAGAGCAGCACACCGATCAGATGCCATGCCACCAGCAGGGTGACGAGATCGCCCGCAGCCACCATCAGTAGAATGGCCGTGGCCATCAGGTCGAGCAGGATGTAGAAGCGCGCGTAGCCCGATTCTTCAGCCATGTAGCGCACCGAATAGACGTGCACGACCAGGCTGATGCCCGCGACCATCAGGGACATCACGCTGGTCAGCGGATCGAGATACAGGCTGCCCCAGCCCGGCGCAAACGCGACCCATTGCGGCTGACCTTCTGTCAGATAGAACGCGAGCGAGGCCGCGGCGAGCAGGAAGGTGAGCACGCTGAAGCCGACGCTCAGGCGCGCGATACGATGCCGAGCCCGATCGGCGAGCAGCGTAATCAACAAGGCCGAGAGTAAAGGCGTGGCCGGAAGCAGGATGATGAGCTTGTCCACCGCGTCAGTTCTCCTTGATTTCAGAGTCGTCTTGGTTGGCGCCTGTCGTGAACGCTGCCCGTGTGACCACGATGCGGTGAGAGTCAATCCATAAATTATGGTAGAAGCACCACCCTGAACATCGATTGCATCATTTATCGCGCTTGTGCGGCGACGTTCTGCCGCACTTGGTCATCGGACCTGAATCCACTAGGTGCCAGGCGGAATCCTAAATTCGACGATCCATACAGAACAGTCTTAAATTTTTATGGGAACCATAACGCATATGGAATGATGTACGTCGGCCGTGGCAGCCGTCGGATATCACGCAGGCGGGCAGCGCTCGTGCCGAAGGGGTCGCGTTCGAGGCGTGCCGGGGTGTCGTGGTACGGCCAGGGGCCTCAACGGCCCACGTCTTTGGCCTCGGGCGATCGCTTGCCAACCGTCGCGGCCGGTGCCACCTTCGCGCGGTCGAGCAGGTACTCGAGAAACGCGCGCGCCACGACCGACAGTTGCCGGGCAGCCGGGTAGACGGCATACCAGTGGCGCAGGATCGGAAAGCCTTCGACGTCGAGCTCGGCGAACTGTCCGGGCTGGTTGAGGGCGAGGGTGTCGCGGGAGAGGGCGGAGATGCCCAGCCCGACGAGGATTGCCTGCTTGATTGCTTCGTTGCTCCCCAGCTCCAGGCGCGGATGGATGTTGAGACCGTGCCCGCTGAACATGCGCTCGATGGCGTTGCGCGTGCCCGAACCCTTCTCCCGCATCAGCCAAGGCTCCGCGGCGATCCGGTCGAGAGGAATCTTTTTCCTGTGCGCCAGCGGATGGTCCGGCGCGGCCAGCACGACGATGGGGTTGTCCATGATGGGCGTGGCGACGACGTCAATGTCCTCCGGCGGCTGGCCGACGAAATAGAGGTCGTCGAGGCCGTCGGCCATGCTGGCGAGCACCTGCTCCTTGTTGGTGACGCGCAGCGAAACGTCGATGCCAGGGTAGAGCTTGGAGAATTCGCCGAGCAGACGCGGCGCGAAGTAGGACGCCGTGGTGATCGCCATCAGGCTGAGCTTCCCCTGCTTGAGTCCCTTGCGCTCGGCGACCGACATGGTAAAGCGGTCGAGGGTGCTGAAGATCTCGCGGGTGGCCTGCGCAAGGTGCTGGCCGTCGGGGGTCAGGTGGAGCTTCTTGCCGACCTGCTCGATCAGCGGCACGCCAACGGCTTCGGTGAGCTTCTTCATCTGCATCGATACGGTCGGCTGCGTGAGGTAAAGCTCTTCAGAGGCGCGGGTAAAGCTGCCGAGCCGGGCGATGGCCTCGAAAATTTCCAGCTGGCGAAACGTAGTATGGCTGCGCATGGCTTAGACTGGTTCTCCCAACCCTGACATAGACAATAGTCTATTCTACAAATAGAAAAAATCGACTGTTATTTATGGTTCGCCTCCTGCATGATGCGACCCATCGTGCATGACCACTTCTGGCATGTCCGTAAACCTAACCTTTGCTAGGAGGAATCATGGCTGTTAAAACCTACAACGCCGGCGTTAAAGAATACCGGCAGACTTACTGGACCCCGGATTACACTCCGCTGGACACCGATATTCTGGCCTGCTTCAAGATCACGCCTCAGCCGGGTATCGATCGTGAAGAAGTCGCCGCTGCCGTGGCCGCCGAATCGTCGACCGGTACGTGGACCACCGTGTGGACCGACCTGCTGACCGACCTGGACTACTACAAGGGCCGCGCCTACCGCATCGAAGACGTGCCCGGTGACGACACCTGCTTCTACGCATTTGTAGCCTATCCGATCGACCTGTTCGAAGAAGGCTCCGTCGTCAACGTGCTGACTTCGCTGGTCGGCAACGTGTTCGGCTTCAAGGCCCTGCGCGCCCTGCGTCTGGAAGACATCCGCTTCCCGATCGCCTACGTCAAGACCTGTGGTGGCCCGCCTGCCGGCATCCAGGTCGAACGCGACCGCATGAACAAGTACGGCCGTCCGCTGCTGGGCTGTACCATCAAGCCGAAGCTGGGTCTGTCCGCCAAGAACTACGGTCGCGCCGTGTACGAGTGCCTGCGCGGCGGTCTGGACTTCACCAAGGACGACGAGAACGTCAACAGCCAGCCCTTCATGCGTTGGCGTGACCGTTTCGCCTTCGTGCACGAAGCGACCCTGAAGGCCGAGCGCGAGACCGGCGAGCGCAAGGGCCACTACCTGAACGTGACCGCTCCGACCCCGGAAGAGATGTACAAGCGTGCCGAGTTCGCCAAGGAAATCGGCGCACCGATCATCATGCACGACTACCTGACTGGCGGCCTCACTGCCAACACGGGTCTGGCCAACTGGTGTCGCAACAACGGCATGCTGCTGCACATCCACCGCGCCATGCACGCCGTGCTCGACCGCAACCCGCACCACGGTATCCACTTCCGCGTGCTGACCAAGGTGCTGCGTCTGTCGGGTGGTGACCACCTGCACTCCGGTACCGTCGTGGGCAAGCTGGAAGGCGACCGCGAAGCGACCCTGGGCTGGATCGACACCATGCGTGACGGTTTCATTGCCGAAGACCGTTCGCGCGGCCTGTTCTTCGACCAGGACTGGGGTTCCATGCCCGGCGTGATCCCGGTTGCGTCCGGCGGCATCCACGTGTGGCACATGCCCGCACTGGTCTCCATCTTCGGTGACGATTCCGTGCTGCAGTTCGGTGGCGGTACGCTCGGCCACCCCTGGGGCAACGCCGCTGGCGCCGCCGCCAACCGCGTCGCGCTGGAAGCCTGTGTGGAAGCCCGTAACCAGGGCCGTGCCATCGAGAAAGAAGGCAAGGACATCCTGACCGCTGCCGCCGCGCACAGCCCCGAACTGAAGATCGCCATGGAAACGTGGAAAGAGATCAAGTTCGAGTTCGACACCGTCGACAAGCTGGACGTCGCGCACAAGTAATTGAGGGGCTAGGAGCTAGGAACTAGGAGCCAGGGAAAAACCCGGCCCCACCCTAGATCCTAAATCCTAAATCCTAATTCCTAGTTAGAAAGGAAATGACATGTCTGAAGTGATGGATTACAAAAGCCGCCTGAGCGACCCCGCCAGCCGCAAATTCGAGACCTTCTCCTACCTGCCCGCCATGACCGCGGACAACATCAAGAAGCAGGTCGAGTACCTGGTGAAAAAAGGCTGGAACCCAGCCATCGAGCACACCGAGCCCGAGCACATGATGGACTCGTACTGGTACATGTGGAAGCTGCCGATGTTCGGTGAAACCGACGTGGACCGCGTGCTGGCCGAAGCCGAAGCCTGCCGCAAGGCCAACCCCAACAACCACGTCCGTCTGATTGGCTACGACAACTTCTCGCAAAGCCAGGGCGCGTCGATGGTGATCTTCCGCGGCAAGACCGTTTAAGCGGCGGCAAGGCTGTCACACCCGGCCCCCGCTGCCCGATCCCGAAGCCCTGAAGTGGGCGCAGGGTCGGTGCCCGGGGGCTTTTTATCTGTCGCAAATCCCCAGGCTGCACACTGAGCGGCCTGCGTATTTGCGATCCCCTTACATGGAGCCGTCATGAGCAATATCGTCGACCAGTACCGCATTACCCAGGAACCCTATTACCGCCCGGTCGCGGACGAAGTTGAATTGTACGAAGCCGCCTATTCGGTGCGCATGCCGATGATGCTCAAGGGTCCCACCGGTTGCGGCAAGACGCGCTTCGTCGAATATATGGCCTACAAGCTCGGCAAGCCGCTCATCACCGTGGCGTGCAACGAGGACATGACGGCGTCCGACCTGGTTGGCCGCTTCCTGCTGTCCGCCTCCGGCACCGAGTGGCAGGACGGGCCCCTCGCCATCGCCGCCCGCCATGGCGCGATCTGCTACCTCGACGAAGTCGTCGAAGCGCGCCAGGACACCACCGTGGTGATCCACCCACTGACCGACAATCGTCGCGTGCTGCCGCTGGAAAAGAAGGGCGAGCTGGTGCACGCCCACCCCGATTTCCAGATTGTGATTTCCTACAACCCCGGCTACCAGAGCCTGATGAAGGATCTGAAGCAATCGACCAAGCAGCGCTTCGGCGGCCTCGACTTCACCTATCCGGAGCACGGCATCGAGACCGAGATCGTCACGCACGAGTCCGGCGTCAACGCCGACGTCGCCGGCAAGCTGGTATCGATTGCCGAGCGCAGCCGCAACCTCAAGGGTCACGGCCTCGATGAAGGCCTGTCGACCCGCATGCTGATCTACGCCGGGTCGCTGATCGCCAAGGGCGTCAACCCGCTGGCCGCCTGCCGCGTCGCCCTGGTCCGCCCGATCACCGACGATCCCGACATGCGCGACGCGCTCGACGCGGCGGTGTCCACGTTCTTCTGATTCGTAAGCGGCAGGCGGTGAGCAGCGAGCGGGAGTACCGCTTGCGCTGCCAGCCACCTACCGCTCACGGCTAACCGTTTACAGCTCGCTCACTATGTCGATCAAACTCGAAGACTACGCTGAACTGCTGGAAGACCTGTCGCCGCATACGCGCGATACGTTGAATGCGACCTGGCACGAGGCCACCAAGGTGTTCTCGCCGCGCGGGCTGGACAACTATCTGAAGGGCGTGTCGGCCATCCGCGGACTGGGGCGAGGCGACGATCTGGTCGAAACCTGGATCGAACAGGCGCCGTTGGTGGCCAAGGAAGTGGGCGAGGGTGTGGTGGCCGACCTCGCCACCACCGCGCTGATGCTGGCGTCGAAAACCTCGGGGGCGGTGATCGAGCTGCTGCTTGCCAGCGCGCCGACCGCCGCCAGCCGGCTCGGCGACGCCGACCTCTTCCTCAAGTACCTGCAATTCATCAACACTTTGATCGCGCAGGCGCCGCGCGGTGTGCGGCCGATGCTCGACAAGCTCGAAGTACTGTTCCAGCATCTGACGTTGGGCGGCCTGCGCCGCTGGGCGCTGTGGGGCGCGCACGCGCATCGCACCAACTATGAAGAGCAGATCAGGTACTTCAGCCTCGAGTCGAAAGAGTCGTTGGCGATGCTGCAGAAGGAGCGCAAGGGCACGCTGCTGGTCGACGTGCAACGCCGCATCAACATGTATTTGAGGGCGCTTTGGGCACGCGACTTTTTCATGCGGCCGACCTCGGGCGACTTCGAATCGCGCGAGGGCTACCGACCCTACATCGCCGACTATCTGATACACGTGCCCGACGCCGTCGATGACTTCGCGATCGAAGGGCAGGAGACGGTGTCGGGCCTCGAGCTCTATCGCGCCACGGCCGCGCACTGCGCCGCACATGTGGTGGAAACGAAGGAGCCGATTTCAGCCGAAGCGCTGAACCCGATGCAGATGGCGGTGATTTCGGTGATTGAGGACGCGCGGGTGGAAGCGCTGTCGATCCGCCGTTTCCCCGGCCTGAAGCAGCTCTGGAGCCGGCTGCATGTCGCCACGCCGGAAATGAATGCAAGCGTCGGCGATTATCTCAACCGCCTGGCCCGCGCGCTGCTGGACGAAACCTACCAGGATAACGACCCGTGGGTCGCCGAGGGCCGCGCACTGTTTGCCGCCGCGCAGGACCGCCTCGGCGACAACCAGATTTCGTGGGAAATCGGCGTCCAGCTCGCGCACAATCTGACCGAGAAAAGAATCCCGTTCAACCCGCGCACCGACATCCTCGCCGCGCCCTACCGCGACGACAACCGCTACTTCTGGGAATTCGAGGAATTCGATTTCGACAAGGCTGCGGGCGCCGGTTACGAGAGCGTCAAGCAGGTTCGCAAGAACGTCAGCGTGATGGAGATGGTCAACGCGATCGACGTTGAAACTGCGGGTGATGATGCGGAGGAAATCTGGGTGCTCAGCACCGAGCTGTTCCCCTACGAGAACATCGGTGACGAGAGCCACGGCAAGAGCTTCAATGAGATGGAAGGCAAGGAGCCGGTGTCCGATCCTTTCCACTATTCGGAATGGGACTACCAGATCCAGCTGGAGCGTCCGGCCTGGGCCACGGTGCTGGAGAAACGCGCCAAGTCGGGCGACCTGCAGGTGATCGACGACATCACGGCCAAGTACAAGCGCGAAATCCATCGCATGAAATTCCTGCTCGACGCGATGCAGCCGCAGGGCGTGCAGCGCATCCGCAAGCTCGAGGACGGCGACGAGATCGACATCAACGCGGCGATCGCCAGTTTCATCGACATCCGGCTCGGCAACCAGCCCGATCCGCGCATCATGATGCGCAGCGTACGGAAGACGCGGGACTTCTCGATCCTGGTGCTGCTCGACCTGTCGGAGTCGACCAACGAAACCGTGCAGGATCAGGAGTACTCGGTGCTGGACCTGACCCGCCAGGCCTGCGTGCTGCTGGCCGATGCGATCAACAAGGTGGGCGATCCGTTCGCGATCCACGGCTTCTGCTCGGACGGCCGCCACGACGTCGAGTACTACCGCTTCAAAGACTTCGACCAGCACTGGGACGAGACGCCGAAGGGCAAGCTCGCCGGCATGACCGGCCAGCTGTCGACTCGCATGGGCGCCGCGATCCGCCACGCGGGCCACCATTTGAAATTGCAGCGTTCGGCGAAGAAGCTGCTGATCGTCATCACCGACGGCGAACCGGCCGACATCGACGTGCGTGATCCGCAGTACCTGCGCTACGACACCAAGAAGGCGGTGGAGGAAGTGGCCCGCAACGGCGTGACGACCTACTGCATGAGTCTCGACCCGCGCGCCGACAATTATGTGTCGCGCATCTTCGGACAGAAGAACTACATGGTGGTCGACCACGTTCAGCGACTGCCGGAGAAGTTGCCGATGCTGTATGCGGGGCTGACGCGCTAAAAGCCTTTATCCGCGAAGGCTCGCCAAGTCATTTCTTACTTCGCGTGTCTTCGTGTCCTTCGTGGGGCAAGAGACTTTGTGGCGCTGTCAGGCCGTAGAGGATGCCTCCGGGCTCGGAGGGGGCGCCATTTCCCCCAGCACATCCAGCAAGCTGGCCGATGCATCCTGTTGTCCAAGCTTGTCCATTAGCCCGAAATTCTGCAGCTTGTATGCCAGACGTGGGTTTGCCTCGCACACCCGCACGACGATGTGACGCTGCTGAAAATGGCGCACTATGTCAGCCAGCGCATGCATGGCGGTGGCATCGGCGAACGGCACTCGTCCCAGCCTGAAAATCACCACACTGGCTTTATCGTGCAGGCCAGCCAGCGTGCGCTCGAAGGTGGCGGCGGCGCCGAAGAACAGCGGGCCGTCGATGGAGTAGATCTGCACGCCGGGCGGCACGCCCACCGGGCACAGCGCGGCCAGGTTGGCCTCGCTCTCGCCCTCGATGCGCACGGTTTCGCTCATACGCTTCATGAACAGGAGTGCGGCGAGCAGCACGCCGACGTTGACCGCGATGACGAGGTCGGCGAACACCGTGAGCAGGAAGGTGATGAGCAGCAGCACCTTGTCGTTGATCGGCGCATGGCGCAGCAGGTCGATGAAATGCCGTGCTTCGCTCATGTTCCATGCCACCACGAACAGGATTGCAGCCAGCGCGGCGAGCGGGATGTTCGCCGCCAGCGGGGCCAGCGCAACGATGACGGCGATCAGCACCAGTGCGTGCACGATACTGGCCAGCGGGCTGTCGCCGCCGTTGCGGATGTTGGTGGCGGTGCGCGCAATCGCGCCGGTGGCGGCAAATCCGCCGAACAGGGGCGAAACGATGTTGGCGATGCCCTGGCCGACCAGTTCCTGGTTGGGATCGTGGCGCGTGTCGGCCATGCCGTCGGCGACCACCGCGCACAGCAGCGATTCGATCGCGCCCAGCATGGCGATGGTGAAGGCCGGGCCAATCAGTTCCAGCATGCGTGCGAAGCTGATCTGCGGCAGATGCGGTTCGGGCAGGCCCGCGGGGATGCCGCCGAATGCGCTGCCGATGGTGGCGACGCCGTCGAACTGCCAGTAAGCCTGGGCGAACGCGACGGCGAGCATGGCGATGAGGGGGCTGGGGATGCGCCGCGTGAGCCGGGGCGCGATCACGACGATGGCGAGTGCCGCCAGCGAGAGCATCGTGGTCGGCAGGTCGAAGCCGG
>JAIBEL010000059.1 GCA_019459285.1 Rhizobium sp.
TTTGTTGTCGGGGGGGTGGGGTTGGGGGGGTGCGCGGCGGCCGGCGCGGCCGGCTTCTAGACGCGTGCCGCCTTGCCGGCGCAAGAATTGAAAGCAAGCGACCTCAAGGGCGCTCCCAGAACCCTGGCCGATTACCGTGGCAAGGTGGTGCTGCTCAACTTCTGGGCCACCTGGTGTCCGCCCTGCCAGCGCGAAATGCCGTCGCTGGAGCGTCTGCGCACCAAAATGGCGGGGCGGCCGCTGGAGATCGTTGCGATTTCCAGCGCGGAAACGCCGGACGAGGTGAACGCCTATCTGTCGAAAATGAAGCTGGGTTTCCCTGTTCTCCTCGACACCGACAGCAGCAACACGCGGCGCTGGAAGGTGTTCGCCCTGCCCACCACGTTTGTGCTGGATGCCGAGGGACGGGTGCGCCACGTGCTGACCGGACCGGCCGAGTGGGACGAGGGCGAGGCCCTGGCTGTGGCCGAGTCCATGCTGGCCGAATCGCCGGCACCTGCGAAACAGACGAAATAAAGATGATCAAGTATTTAATTAATAAGGTCTTTTGATTGGTTGGCCTTATAGGGCTATCAGCCATTTTGCTTGCCATCCCGACGCCTTAGCATGCAAAATAACAATATATTCGGAATGTTTAATATATAGCCGTCCCCGCAGCATCCAGTGCCGATGCGCTGGCGCTGTTTCCAGCAGTCACCTAGTGTTATATCCGGGTAGGGAAATACGACTCCTGAATAAGGAGCCGTGGGGACAATTTTGAATCCAGAGACCGCATGAACGCCAAGATCAAACTCGAAAATCACGACGCGCAGGAAATCAAGTACACCACGTGCTACATGTGTGCCTGCCGCTGCGGCATCAAGGTGACGCTGGAGGACAATAAGGTCCGCTTCATCCAGGGTAACCGCAACCATCCCACCAACCAGGGCGTGCTGTGTGCCAAGGGCTCGGCCGGGATCATGAAACAGTACTCCACTGCCAAGCTGACTCAGCCTCTGATGAGGAAGCCCGGCACCGAGCGCGGCGAAGGCATTTACGAAGCGATTTCCTGGGACCAGGCGCTCGACATCCTGACCGACCGACTGGAGGAAATCCGCTCGACCGACCCGTCGAAGCTCGGTTTCTTCACCGGCCGCGACCAGATGCAGGCGCTGACCGGTCTGTGGGCGCAGCAGTTCGGTACCCCCAACTGGTCGGCGCACGGCGGCTTCTGTTCGGTGAACATGGCGGCGGCCGGTCTCTATTCCATCGGTTTCTCGTTCTGGGAATTCGGCGCGCCGGACTGGGATTACGCCAAGTACTTCCTGATGTGGGGCGTGGCGGAAGACCATTCCTCCAACCCGATCAAGATCGGCCTGGAAAAGCTCAAGCGCAAGGGCGGCAAGTTCGTCACTGTCAACCCGGTGCGCACCGGCTATTCGGCAATCGCCGACGAATGGCTGCCGATCAAGCCCGGCATGGACGGCCTGCTCGCCATGTCGATGGTGCACGTGCTGCTTAAGCATGAAAAATTCGACTACGAATTCCTGGTGCGCTACACCAACGCCTCGTGGCTGGTGGTGCAGAGCCCGGGTCAAAAGGGCGACGGCCTGTTCCTGCGCGATGAGAACGACCATCCGCTGATCTGGGACATCGACAAGGAAGCGTTCCGCAACGGCATGGATGGCGATATCGCCCCGGCGCTGTTCGGCGAATATGTGGCGCCGGACGGGCGCCGCGTCAAGACCGTGATGTCGCTGATGGTCGAGCGTTATCTCGACGACCGCTACGCGCCGGAGAATGTGGCATTGGAATGCGGCCTGCCGGCCGAGAGCATCGAGCGCATTGCGCTGGAGATGGCGCACGTGGCGTTCAAGGAGACGGTCGAACTGCCGATCGAATGGACCGACGTGTGGGGCCGCAAGCATGACAAGGTCGTGGGCCGCCCGGTGGCGATGTACGCCATGCGTGGCATCGCGGCGCACTCCAACGGCTTCCATTCCTGCCGCGCGATCCACATGATCCAGATGCTGCTTGGCGCGCTCGACGCGCCGGGCAACTTCCGCGCCCGCGCACCGTATCCGAAGCCGATTCCGCCGCACCAGCTGCCGGAAAACAACATCGACATCATCAACGCGCCGAACACGCCGCTGTCGCGTCCGCCGCTCGGTTTCCCGACGCGTCCGGAAGACCTGGTGATCGACGAGTTCGGCAACCCGCTGCGCATCGACAAGGCCTATTCGTGGGAAGTGCCGATCGCTTCGCACGGCCTGATGCACATGGTGATCACCAACGCGACCAACCACGATCCCTACGCGCTCGACACGCTAATCCTGTTCATGGCCAACATGGCATGGAACTCGACTATGAACACGTCGAACATCCAGGACATGCTGCGCGCCAAGGATCCGGAAGAGCCCGGCCAATACAAGATTCCGTTCCTGGTGGTGATCGACGCCTTCCACTCGGAGATGACCAACTTCGCCGACCTGATCCTGCCGGACACCACCTACCTCGAGCGGCACGACTGCATTTCGCTGCTCGACCGGCCTATTTCGGAGCCGGATGCGGCGGCCGATGCGATCCGTTATCCGCTGGTCAAGCTCGACCGCGACGTGCGTCCGTGGCAGGAAGTCATGGTCGAGCTCGCCTCGCGCCTGAAATTCCCGGCGTTCACCAAGCCGGACGGCGCCCGCAAGTTCAAGGATTACCCCGACTTCATCGTCAATTACGAGCGCTCGCCGGGCGTGGGCTTCCTCGCCGGCTGGCGCGGCAAGGACGGCACCAAGTCGCTGAAGGGCGAGCCGAACCCCAACCAGTGGGAAAAGTACATCGAGAACCAGAGCTTCTTCGCCCACCACTGGCCCGACAACCAGAAGTACATGCGCTACGCCAACAAGGACTACCTCGAAGTGGCGGCCGACGTCGGCTTCGTTGGCAAGGTCGAGCCCATCATCATGCAGTTCTATTCCGAGCCGCTGCAGAAGTTCCGCCTGGCGGGGCAGGGGCTGTACGACGGCCCGCAGCCGAACAACCAGGTCGACCGCGAGCGCCTGGTGAAGTACTTCGACCCGCTGCCGATGTGGTACGAGCCGCTTGAACAGCAGCGCGTGGACAAGGAGGAATACCCCTTCTTCGCGCTGACCCAGCGTCCCATGTTCATGTACCACTCGTGGGATTCGCAGAACGTGTGGCTGCGTCAGATCATGGCGCAGAACTATATGTACATGAACGCCCGCAAGGCCGCCGAAATGGGCATCAAGGACTTCGACTGGATCTGGGTCGAGTCGCACAACGGCAAGATCCGCTGCCAGGTCAAGACCATGGAAGGCACCCAGGAAGACACCATCTGGACCTGGAACGCCATCGGCAAGCAGAAGGGCGCCTGGGGCCTGAACGCAAACGCGTCGGAAGCGACCAAGGGTTTCCTGCTTAATCATCTGATTTCCGAACTCCTGCCGGAAAAGGCGGGCGAGCGCCGCGTCACCAACTCCGACCCGGTCACCGGTCAGGCCGCGTGGTTCGACCTGCGCGTGAAAATCTGGAAAGCCGCGCCGGGCGAAACCGGTTCGTGGCCGCAGTTCGACGAACTGAAGCCGTTGCCGGGGGACGAGCGTTACGAGCGCCCCGATGTGCTGCGTTACGACGCACGCAGCCACGAAAAGAACTGAGCAGCACCTGTATAAATAAAGCGAGCACAACATGAGACTTGGATTGGTCATCGACCTCGACGTGTGCGTGGGCTGCCATGCCTGCGCCATCGCCTGCAAGGAATGGAACGCCTCCGGCACCATCGGCCCGTTGTCCGACTACCAGCCCTATGGCGCCGAGCCGTCGGGCGTGTGGTTCAACCGGATCCGCCATTACGAAATGGACGAGTATCCGAACAACAAGACGGTCAACTTCCCGATGTCGTGCATGCACTGCGAGGACGCAGACTGCGTCACCGTGTGCCCGACCGGTGCCTCGTACAAGCGTGCCGAAGACGGCATCGTGCTGATCGACCAGGACAAGTGCATGGGCTGCAACTATTGCTCGTGGGCCTGCCCCTACGGCGCGCGCGAACTCGACCGTTCCAGCGGCACGATGAAGAAGTGCACCCTGTGCGTCGACCGCATCTACGACCAGGAATTGCCAGTCGAAGAGCGCCAGCCTTCGTGCGTGCTGACCTGCCCGGCGCACGCCCGCATGTTCGGCGACTTCGACGATCCCGATTCGGCGGTGTCGCGCACCGTGCGAGAGCGCGGTGGCTACCCGCTGATGCCCGAACTCAACTACAACCCGACCAACCAGTACCTGCCGCCGCGCCGCAAGCCGGTGATCCCGGTCGAGACGCAGCCCAAGGGCGGTCTGAAGGAAAGCATCAAGCAGTTCGCCAACAAATTGGTGCGCCGTTGAACCGCGCTGCCCAATAAATTAGAGCCAGGAGAATCCATGCATCCCGCTTTCTCAGTCATCTTCTTCACCGTGGCGTCGGGCGCCGGCTTCGGCCTGTTCTCGCTGCTGTTCATCGCCGACACCTTCAAGCTCGGCGGCGGTTTCACCCCCGTTCAGATTGTCATCGGCGGAATCGTCGCGCTGGGCCTGATCGCGTTCGGTCTGCTGTCGTCCACCTTCCACCTCGCCAACCCGAAAAACGCCTGGCGCGCTTTCAGCCGCTTCCGCACCTCGTGGCTGTCGCGCGAAGGCGTGTTCGCCGTGGTGTTCATGCCGCTGGCCCTGATCTATCTGGCCAGCATCTGGTTCGAGGCGCCGCTGTGGCTGCGCGAAACCTTCGGCCTCCTGTCGGCCGTGCTGGCCTGGATCACGGTGTTTTCCACCGGCATGATCTACGCCTGCCTGAAAACCATCCGCCAGTGGAATACCCCGCTGGTGCCGGCCAACTACCTGGCGCTGGGCTACGCCAGCGGTAGCCTGCTGCTGCTGCTGGGTGCGGTCATCGCCGGCCTCGACACCACGCCCTACATCGCGATGTCGGCGCTGATCGTCTCGATCGCCGCGGTACTGAAGGCGATCTATTATTTCTGGATTCGCAGCCCGGGCCTCACCCCCACGATCAATACTGCGACGGGCCTGACTCGGGCCAAGGTCAAACTGCTCGATACCGGACATACCCACGGGACTTTTCTTACCCAGGAGTTCGGCTTCCAGATTGCACGTCAGAAGGCCGGCCTGCTCAAGGTGGTGGTATTCGGGCTGGGCTTTGCACTGCCTGGATTGATGCTGGTGTGGGTCTTCAATGCGCAAGGCGGACAAGCTGCGGCTGTCGTCGCGGCCTGCGCGGGAATCGCAGGCGCGGCCGTGGAGCGCTGGCTGTTTTTCGCAGAAGCGCGTCATGTCGTGAATCTGTATCACGGTGCCCAGCGCTGCTGAATGAATTCCCGCAATTCGACAGGGGGTATGCTTGGCGTACCCCCTGCTTTGGGTTATATTAGAAAGTTCTAATTTATTCCATTGCAGGAGTATGACATCTATGTTCGGACTGTCAGGATTCAAGGAAGTCGATGTCGCCTACGTAGCCGAGATCGCGACCAAGGGCGCGCATCTGATCGATGTGCGTACCGAAGCCGAAGTGGCCCAGGGCGTGATCGATGGAGCCATTCACATCCCGCTGCATCTGCTCCCGTTGCGCGCGGCCGACATTCCCCAGGACAAGCCGGTGGTGATCTACTGCCGCTCGGGCGCACGCTCGGCGCAGGCGTGTGCGTTCATGGCTTCAAAGGGCTATAACAACATGCACAATCTGGCCGGTGGCATCATGGCGTGGGCGCGTTCGGGCAATGCGCTGAGCCAGCCCCGATAGCGCGAACGTCGAAGGAATGGCCTGATTTTCCTATTGCGCAGCAATTTCGGTTGCAATAGGGGAACTTCTGGTTTAAGGTACCGCAGCGTTTTTTAGTACATGCCGATTTAATGGATTTAATGTAAGGAGAACAACATGAATTTCGATAAAGAACTCGATGCACGTGGTCTGAACTGTCCCCTGCCCATCCTCCGTGCCAAGAAAGCCCTGGCCGAAGTCGCCAGCGGACAAGTGCTGAAAATCCTGTCGACCGACCCGGGTTCGGTCAAGGATTTTGCCGCCTTCGCCAAGCAGACTGGCAACGAACTGCTGTCCACTGCCGAGGCAGGTGGCGAGTTCACCTTCTTCATGAAGAAAAAATAATAAAAGAAACCTAACCGGCGCCGACTGTTCCAAAGAAGAACACACGGCGCTGTTTTTTTAACGAAACAGGAGAGAGAGCATGGATACCAAAAAAATGGCCATCATCGCCACCAAGGGCACGCTGGACTGGGCTTACCCCCCGTTCATCCTGGCCTCGACGGCGGCTGCGCTGGGCTACGAAACCCAGATTTTCTTCACCTTCTACGGCCTCCAGCTCGTCCGCAAGGATCTGTCTGTCCTGAAAGTGAGCCCCTTGGGCAACCCCGGCATGCCGATGAAAATGCCCTTTGGCCCGAAATGGTTCAAGAGCATCAACTGGAACATGCCCAACGCCATCCAGTCGCTCATCCCCGGCTATGAAAGCGTGGCGACGGCCCTGATGAAGCAGACCATTGCCAACAACGGCGTGGCGACCATCCCTGACCTGCGCGAGCTGTGCCAGGAAGCAGAAGTCAAATTCATCGCCTGCCAGATGACCGTCGAACTGTTCGGCTTCGAACATTCCGACTTCATCGACGGCCTTGAGTACGGCGGTGCGGCGACCTTCTTCGAATTTGCCGGCGAAACCGACATCTGCCTGTTCATTTAAGAAACAGTCGCTGAAGCGATTCCCGCATCATGAAAAAGAGCCGAATCCATTCGGCTCTTTTTTTATGTGTCTTTTGTACCACATTCGATACAGATTGTTCAGTGGGCTGCGCTGGCTGGCTTGTCTAAGCTCCAGTGCACGCGTAGCCTTCAAGTCAGGCCATTCAATAGGCTGATCCGTAATAACTTTGCCCCTAGGAGACAATAATGAAGTTCACCCGCGTATTCGCATTCATGGCTTTGGCCGGTCTGGCCGGCAGCGCCTATGCCACCAATGGCTATTTTTCGCACGGTTACGGCATGAAGGCCAAAGGCATGGGTGGCGCAGCCACGGCCACGTCCGACGACGCCTTCGGCGGCGCGAACAACCCGGCCTCAATGGCATTTGTCGGTAACCGCCTCGACCTGGGTGTGGATCTGTTCAGTCCGCGGCGTGAAGCTAGCCGTACGGGGTCTGCCGGTGGTGCTTTCGACGGCTCGGCTGACAGCGATTCCAAGTATTTCCTGATTCCGGAATTCGGCTACAACCACATGCTTAACAATGACTTGGCTGTGGGGGTGACGGTGTATGGCAATGGCGGGATGAATACAAACTATCCGGGCGGGCAGATTGCAGCCAATTCTTGCGGTGCTGGTGCGCCGGCTAGCAACTTGCTATGCGGTCAGGGCAAGCTTGGAGTCGATCTGATGCAATTGATTGTTGCACCGACCGCTGCCTACAAGATTGCACCGAATCATTCGATCGGTATCTCCCCGCTGATCGGCTACCAGCGCTTCAAGGCTGAGGGCCTCCAAGCCTTCGCGGCTCCTGTGGGGGATCCAAACCAGAAATCCAGTGACCCGACCAACCTAACCAACCGTGGTTACGATGATAGTTTCGGTTATGGTGTCCGCATTGGCTATATGGGCAAAATTTCACCGACCGTGACCATCGGTGCGGCCTACGCATCGAAGATGAAATTCGATGAGTTTTCCAAGTACAAAGGATTGTTTGCTGAACAGGGTGGCTTCGACATTCCAGAGAACTACAACCTCGGCGTAGCATGGCAAGCAACCCCGCTGTTCCTCGTGGCAGCAGATTATCAGCGCATCAACTATTCTTCTGTAAACTCTATCGCCAACCCCAGTACCAATCAGGCTTTGCTTGGCACCGACGGCGGCCCCGGCTTTGGCTGGCAGGATGTGGACGTATGGAAGTTGGGCGTGGAGTATAAGTACAGCCAGCAGATGACGCTGCGTGCTGGCTATAACCATGGCGACAATCCGATCCAATCACGTGACGCGATGTTCAATATCCTGGCTCCGGGCGTAGTCAAAGATCATATGACCTTGGGCTTTACCTATACGCTGGCATCGGGTAACGAGTTGACCATGGCGTATATGCATGCCTTCAAGAATGATGTAACCGGCCCGGATGGCTTGGGCGCCGGTGGTACGGACAAGATCCAGATGTATCAGAACTCCTTGGGTATCCAATACAGCTGGAAGATGTAATTCCCAGTTAAGCTAACAAATTGAGCCGGGGTCGAAAGACCCCGGCTTTTTTATACGGGTTTAATACAGCGTGAGGTGCGAGAAAATTAAGCAATAAAAAAGCGCGGATAACCGCGCTTTTTTATTGCTGCATCGTGGCAAGTGATCAATTTAGCCGTGCATGCTGCGCCTCCAGCTTCTGCAACATGGCCGCAAAGTCGGCTAGCCGGGCCTGCTCCTGCTGCACCACGGCAGCGGGGGCCTTGTCGACGAAGCTGGGGTTGGCGAGCTTGGTTTCGGCTTTCTTGATCTCGTTCTGGATGCGGGCGATTTCCTTGGCCAGGCGGGCGCGTTCTGCGTCCTTGTCGATTTCCACCACCAGCATCATCCGCATGTCGCCGACCAGCGCGACGGGGGCGTCGGCTTCCGGCAGTGCGGTCATTGCGCTGACTTCCCCAAGCTTGCCCAGGGCAACCATGTAGGGCGCCAGCGCGTTGATCACGGCGGCATCGCCCTCGATCACCAGCGGCACGCGCTGGGCGGGTGACAGATTCATCTCGCCGCGCAGGGTACGGCAGGCGTTGACCAGTTCCTTCAGCAACTGCATCCGCGCAACGCTGTCGGGATGGCGTTGTGCTTCATCGACCTGCGGATAGGCGGACAGCATGATGCTGTCGCCGTGCACGCCGGCCAGCGGCGCGACTTTCTGCCACAGTTCCTCGGTGATGAAGGGAATGATGGGGTGAGCGAGGCGCAGCGTGGTTTCAAGCACGGTGGCCAGGGTGCGGCGAGTGGCGCGCTGCTGCTCGGGCGTCCCCTGGTTCAACTGCACCTTGGCGAGTTCCAGATACCAGTCGCAGTATTCGTCCCACACGAATTCGTAGACCGTGCGCGCGGCCTGGTCGAAGCGGTAAGCGGCGAAGGCCTCGTGCACGTCGCCGATAGCCTGTTGCAGACGTGCGGTGATCCAGCGGTCGGCATCGGAGAAATCCATCGGCTGGTCGGCTTCCTGCCCGCAGTCGTGGCCTTCCAGGTTCATGAGCGCGAAGCGGGTGGCGTTCCACAGCTTGTTGCAGAAGTTGCGGTAGCCCTCGGCGCGCTGCAGGTCGAACTTGATGTCGCGGCCGTGGGTGGCGAGGCTGGCGAAGGTGAAGCGCAAGGCATCGGTGCCGTAGGCGGCGATGCCCTCGGGGAACTCCTTGCGGGTGCGCTTCTCGATGCTGGCGGCTTGCTTGGGGTTCATCAGACCCTGGGTGCGCTTGGCGACGAGATCGCCTACGGCGATGCCGTCGATGAGATCGATCGGATCGAGCACGTTACCCTTCGACTTGCTCATCTTCTGGCCTTCGGAATCGCGCACCAGGCCGGTCACGTACACCTCGCGGAACGGCACCTTGCCGGTGAAGTGCAGCGACATCATCACCATGCGGGCGACCCAGAAGAAGATGATGTCGAAGCCGGTGACCAGCACCGAAGTCGGCAGGTAGCGCTCCAGTTCCGGCGTCTGCTCGGGCCAGCCCAGGGTCGAGAAGGGCCAAAGTGCGGAGGAGAACCAGGTGTCGAGGACGTCATTGTCCTGCGTCAGTTCGCGACCGCCCGCCTGCTTCCTCGCATCTTCTTCCGTGTGCGCGACGTAGAAATTGCCGTCGGCGTCGTACCATGCCGGGATGCGATGGCCCCACCACAGCTGGCGCGAGACGCACCAGTCCTGGATGTTTTCCAGCCACTGCCGGTAGGTGGTGGTCCAGTTTTCCGGCACGAATTTCAGTTCGCCCGAGTCGACCGCGGCGAGCCCTTGCTTGGCCAGGCCTTCCATGCTCATGAACCACTGGTCGGTGAGCATCGGCTCGATCACCGCATGCGTGCGGTCGCCGCGCGGGATCATCAGCTTGTGCGGATTGGCCGAGACCAGCAGTCCCTTCGCCTGCAGTTCGTCGAGCAGCTTCTGGCGCGCGTCGTAGCGGTCGAGTCCCTGGTATTCGGTGGGGCACAGTTCGTTCATTTTGGCGTCGAGCGTGAGTACGCTGATTGCCATGAGCTTGTGGCGTTGCCCGACCTGCCAGTCGTTGAAGTCGTGCGCAGGGGTGATCTTCACTACGCCCGTGCCGAACTCGCGATCGACGTAACCATCCGCGATGACGGGAATGCTGCGCTCGGCGATCGGCAGGCGCACGTGTTTGCCGATGAGGTGCGCATAGCGCTCGTCCTCGGGATGCACGGCGACCGCGGTGTCGCCGAGCAGGGTTTCCGGGCGCGTGGTGGCCACGGTCAGGTGACCGCTGCCATCTTCCAGCGGATAGTTGATTTCCCAGATGAAGCCGTCTTCCTCGGTGCTGACGACCTCAAGGTCGGACACTGCCGTTCCGAGCACCGGATCCCAGTTCACCAGCCGCTTGCCGCGGTAGATCAGGCCTTCGCGATAGAGCCGCACAAAGACTTCGGTAACCGCCTTCGACAGCCCGGCATCCATGGTGAAGCGCTCGCGGCTCCAGTCGGGACTGGTGCCGAGCCGGCGCATCTGTCGCGTGATGGTGGAGCCGGAATGCGCTTTCCATTCCCAGACTTTTTCGAGGAATTTTTCGCGTCCAAGGTCGTGGCGCGAGATGTTCTGCGCATCGAGCTGGCGTTCCACGACGATCTGCGTGGCGATGCCTGCATGGTCGGTGCCAGGCTGCCACAGGGTATTGTCGCCCGCCATGCGGTGGTAGCGGGTGAGGGCGTCCATCAGGGTGTGCTGGAAAGCATGGCCCATGTGCAGCGTGCCGGTGACGTTGGGCGGCGGCAGCATGATGCAGTAGGCGGGAGCGTTGGGCGTGTTCCCCCAAGGGGACTCCGATCCACTACGGACTGAAGCCCGTGTGGAGTCGTATGCGCCGGCCTTGAAATAGCCGGCGCTTTCCCACTGGGCGTACCAGCGTTTTTCGATGTCAGCCGGTTCGAAGGATTTGGCGAGTTCCATGGCGTGCGGGCAAAGCCGTGATTATCCCAAAAAAGCCTTGGGACAAGTTACGACCGCCCGGGATTAATTCCAGCGACGCAATGGGCGCTAGGCTATCGGCTTGATGGGTCGCGCGGTTGCTTGAGTTTCTCGGCGACGGCGTCCCGCACGATTTCCCGGACGTTGACGTCGAGCTGGCTGAGCAGGCTCGACACGGTCTGGTCGATGTTCTTGCGCAGTTCGGCGGCGACCTGTTTCTCCATGACCTCGGACAGGCGGGGCGCCAGTTCGCTCATCAATTGCTCGGCCAGCGTGTCGCTTACAGCGGAAGGCAGGGGCTCGGCAGCGGGCGTTTCGGCTTGAACGGGTGGTGAAGCGGGTGCGAGGGGCGGGCTTGCAGGCAGGGCAGCAGGTTCTGGCGGGGTCCCGCGTTCGATCACGTGGGTGAGCACAGGCAGCCAGGCGTCGGGTGGCGTAGCCTGCGCGCAAGGACCCGGCGGTTCGGCTACCGCCTCGCTCTCGGCGCCGCCGCGATGCTTTTCCAGCAGCGCATCCATCTTGTTCAACAAGGGGCTTTCGCTCATGGGGAACCTCCTAGCCGGCGGACTGGCGCAGATCGTGCGTTTTCAGGGCATAGCCGCGCGTCTGATAGAAACGGTAACGGGCGCGGCCCTGTTCGCGTCCGCTTTCGTCCTGGCCGACGATTTCGATCAGCCGTTCGAATCGGGCAAAGGCAGGAGGCTGTTCGTGATGCAAGTTGATCATCACATCTGCCTGGCGCAAGGCATCGGCGTCAGCGCCGATCAGTATCGGCGTTTCGTTTGCCAACGCGTCTCTGTCGCGGCAGTGCGGCACGAATCCCAGCGCAGGCGTTGTCCATAACAGGCGGTCGATGGCATCGGCCACTGCCGCGTCCGGCGCGTAGATCATCACCTGCCTACCCTGGCCGAGCGCCTTGGTGGCGACGCGGCGGGCGACGTCGAGGGGGTTGTCGGCAAAGGTGTAGAAGGTGATTTCGGTCACTGCTGACGGCTTATTTCTGGGCGCGGTTCAGGAGGAAATGCACCAGCAGGGATACCGGTCGCCCGGTCGAGCCTTTTTCGCGGCCACCCTTGTACGCGGTGCCGGCGATGTCGAGGTGCGCCCAGTGATATTTCTTGGCGAAGCGCGACAGGAAGCAGGCCGCGGTGATCGAGCCGGCCGGGCGGCCGCCGATGTTGGCCATGTCGGCCAGGCTGCTCTTCAGTTGCTCCTGGTAGTCGTCCCACAGCGGCATGCGCCAGACGCGGTCCCAGGCGTGGTCGGCGGCGTGCTCGATTTCGCGCGCCAGCGGGTCATGGTTGCTGTAGAGCGCGCTGGGGTGGGCGCCGAGCGCGATCACGCAGGCGCCGGTGAGCGTGGCCAGGTCGACCACGGCGTCGGGCTCGAAGCGCTCGGCATAGGTCAGCGCATCGCACAGGATCAGGCGGCCTTCGGCATCGGTGTTGAGGATTTCGATGGTCTGGCCGGACATCGATTTGACGATATCGCCGGGCTTGTTGGCGTTGGCATCCGGCATGTTTTCGCAGGCCGGGATGAGACCGACGACGTTGAGCGGCAGGCCCAGTTCGCCGATGGCGCGGAAGGCACCGATGACTGCGCCGCCACCGCTCATGTCGTAGTTCATCTCGTCCATCTCGGCGGGCGGTTTGAGCGAAATGCCGCCGGCGTCGAAGGTGACCGCCTTGCCGACCAGCACCACCGGCTTGTCGCCCTTGGTGCCGCCTTCGTGTTTCAGCACGATGAAACGTGGCGGTTTGTCGCTGCCCTTGCCGACCGACAGGAAGGAGCCCATGCCCAGTTTTTCGCAGGCGGCATAATCGAGAATCTCGCAGCCGAAGCCGTGGGCTTTCGCCATTTTCTTCGCTTCGCCGGCCAGATATTCCGGCGTGCAGATATTGGAAGGCGTATTGCCAAGATCCTTGGCCAGACCGATGCCGTGGGCGATGGCCAGCCCGCGCGCAAGCCCGGTCTCGCCGTATTTCAACTCGCCGCGCCGCGACACGGCAAAAATGACGCGTTTGAGCGGACGGCGCGTCTCGCTAGACTTGCTCTTCATGTGATCGAAGCGATACAAGGCATCGTGGGCGCTGACCACGGCCTGTTCGACGTTCCAGGTGACGTCGCGTTTCTTCACCGGGATTTCGCTGAGCGTGATGGTGGCTTCCATCGAACCGGTATCGCGTAGCGTACGCACCGCGCAGGCGATGGCGTCGCGGTAGCCTTTTTCATGGAAGTCGCGTTCTTTGCCGAGCCCGACCAGCAGGACACGGTCGGCCAGGATGTTGGGTACTCGGTGCAGCAGCAGCGTGCTGCCGGTCTTGCCTTCCATGTCGCCCCCGCGCAGGATGTCCGACAGATAGCCGTCGCTGGCACGGTCGACGTCGATACCCGGTCCCGACAGCTTGCGGCTTTCGAACACGCCGACGACGACGCAGGCCGTACGCTGTTTTTCGGGGGCGCCGCTTTTTATGCTAAATTCGAGTTCGATTTCCTTGTTTTCCATGTCTGTGCTCAAAAAAATACAATTTGTCCCTGCGCCGCAGTCAGGCGTAGCCAGTTGGAGTATCGCGCCGAAATTCGGCGTTGCCCATGAGGCGATTATTGGCGCGGGCGCGGTGGAATGTCAAAAGCCCGTTCATTTCATGAACGGTTTCCGCTCATCACCATGCTCTATCGTCGCGCGCTGACCCGTGAAATGGCGCTCACTACCGGCGCCGTGCTGACGGTACTGGTCGCGATCGCGCTGGTCGTGTTGTTCATCCGCCTGCTCGGCGACGTGGCGCGCGGCGAACTTGCCAACGAGGCGGTTTTTTCCTTTCTTGGCTTTTCGCTGCTGTTCTTCCTGCCGGTATTGATGACGATCGCCCTGTTTGCCGGCGTGCTGCTGCCCTTGTCGCGTATGTGGCGGGACAGCGAAATGGTGATCTGGTTCAATGCCGGCCTGTCGCTGACGCAATGGATGCGGCCGGTGCTGGCGTTCGCCGTGCCGTTCTCGCTGGTCATCCTGCTGATCACACTGGTGATCAATCCCTGGGCACAGACCAAGAAAATAGAGTATCGCCAGGACCTGCGCAGTCGCAGCGAAAGTTCGCTGATCGCCCCCGGCATGTTCGCCGAATCCACCGCCGGCCAGCGGGTCTATTATGTGGAGTCGCTGAATCCGCTGACCGGCATCGTGCGCAACGTCTTCATGCAGTCGCGCATAGACGGCCAGCTCGGCCTGGTGGTGGCGCGCGAGGGGAGTCACACGGAAATGCCTGACGGTTCGCGTTATCTGGTGTTCAAGGATGGGCGCAGATATGAGGGCACGCCCGGCAAGCTCGATTACCGGATTGTGCAATTCGAGCGCTACTGGATGCGGCTCGACCCGGTTCCCGTGACCGGCAAGGAAACCGGCATCCGCCAGGCGCCCCTGAACGAATTGCTGGCCGACAAGACGCCACCGGCGCGGGCCGAACTGCTGTGGCGGGTAGGGGTGCCCGTGTCCGCACTCATCCTCGCCGTCATGGCCATTCCGCTCAGTTTCGTCAACACGCGGGCACGCCGTTCTTACGGGCTGATGACCGCGTTGCTGCTGTACTTCGTCTACAACAACCTGCTGTCCTTGACGCAGGCCTGGGTGGCCCAGGACAAACTCAACCCCTGGGGCGGGATGGTGGCGTCGCACCTGGTGATGCTGTTTGCCGTGGCCGCCCTGTTCTGGCTGCGAACCCGTCAATTTGCGCCGCGCGGGAGGCGTGCATGAGACTGCTCGCGCGCTACCTGGGCGGGCAGGTCCTGTTTGCCTCGGCCTTCGTGCTGCTGGCACTCCTGGTGCTGTTTGCGTTTTTCGATGTGATCCAGGAGTTGGGTGCGCTGGGCCGCAACAATTACGGCCTCGGCCAGGCGGTGGTGGTGGTGATGCTCAACGTCCCCGGGCATCTGTATGAAATCCTGCCGGTGGCTGCGCTGATTGGCACCCTGTTCACGCTGTCGCGCCTGGTGGGCAATTCCGAATATGCGGTGATGCGCGTGTCGGGCCTGTCGAACTGGCGCGTGGCCGGTTATTTCAGCGTGATCGGCGTGTTGTTGTCGCTGCTGGTGCTGGTCATCGGCGAATATGTCGCGCCGTGGTCGGAGCAGGCGGCGCAACGCTACAAATTGCTGGCTACCCATTCCGTCGTGGCGCAGCAGTTCCGTTCCGGCCTGTGGGTCAAGGATCGCAGCGCGTTCATCAATGTGCGTGAAGTGATGCCGGACAATACCTTGCGCGATATCGAGATTTACGGCTTTGACGCCGAAGGGCGCCTCAGCTGGATCCGCGCGGCACGGGAGGCTCACTGGCGCGGCGGCCAGACCTGGGATCTGCAGCAGGTGGTGGAAACCCGGTTCGACGCCGACGGTATTCATGCGATCCGGAATGCGCATCTGGACTGGCAGTCGGTGCTTACCCCGGACATTCTCAGCGTGTTGCTGATCGCGCCGGAACAGATGTCGGCGCGCACCCTGTGGCGCTATGTTGCGCATCTCAAGGAAAACGGCCAGAAAGCGACGCGCTACGAACTTGCCCTGTGGTCGAAGTTCGTCGGGCCCTTCGTCATCCCGATCATGATGCTGATCGCCATGCCGTTTGCGATCCAGGGGCCGCGTGCCGGCGGCACCAGCAGCAAGATTTTCATCGGGATTCTGGCCGGGCTTGGTTTTCATCTGCTGAGCCGGCTGTTCGGCCATCTCGGCTTGCTGAACGACTGGCCGGTGGTCGTGGTGTCGATTCTGCCCCTGTTGATTTTCCTGACCATCGCGCTGATGGGTATCCGGTGGGTGGATCGGCGCTAGATTCGTTGCCTCAGCGTGTGGCCGCGTGTCTGCACGCCCGTCTGCCGACGGACAAAACATGCTGTGTGCACGCGTTGTGGGCCGACTGGCGGGCGGGCCGGATCGATCTTGCGGCCGGAGCGCCGCGTGTTCCCGTCGACCAGCCTGGACAGCCGGAAAAACCCGAGTTGATCGCGCCGCACCAGGTGCCGCGCCGCCGCACCGACACGCCGGCCGGCCGGGCGGCGCTCATCCATGCGCTGGCGCATATCGAATTCAATGCCATCAATCTGGCGCTCGATGCGGCGCACCGCTTTACCGGCATGCCGCCGGCGTATTACGCCGACTGGCTTTCGGTTGCGGACGAGGAAGCGCTGCATTTCGAACTGTTGAGTGCGCATCTGGCGACGCTGGGGTTTGCCTACGGGGATTACCCGGCGCATAACGGCCTGTGGGAAATGGTGCTGAAAACCGCGCACGACCCGCTGGTGCGCATGGCGCTGGTGCCGCGCGTGCTGGAAGCGCGCGGGCTCGATGCCGCGCCGCTGATCGTCGACAAGCTGAAGGCCGCGCACGATACGCGCATGGTCGAGATCCTGGCCGTCATCGAACGCGACGAGATCGGTCATGTCGCCATCGGCAGCCGCTGGTTCGGCTGGTTGTGCGCGGCACGTGGCCTGCAGCCGGATACGACATTTCGGCAGTTGCTGGTCGATTACGACGCGCCGCCCCTGAAGCCGCCATTCAACCTGGCGGCGCGCCGCCAGGCTGGTTTCAGTGAATCTGAGCTGGACTGGCTGAGCGGGCTCTAGGGTTCACAAACCCAGCGTCGTCGCCGACACGCTGGCCGGCGAACGTTGCCACATGCCTTCGAAGCTCTGGTGCAGTGCTGTCGCATTGCCGGGATCGTCAGAGTGGAGGGTGCCATGCACCGCGGACTTGTCGGCGCGCAGCAGGACGCCGTGACGGTCGGCCAGCACAAACGCCTGGTCGGGACGGGGCGCGTCGGGGTCGGCCTGGCGGATTTCGAGGACATGGCCGAAATCCCGCAGCAGCAGCATCAGGCGGGGATGGTCGTGTGCGACGCGGCTGATGTCGTCGAGCAGCAGCTCGATGCGGCGTCCGCCGCCAGCCACGCAGAGAGCGCGCAATGCGGCAAGCCGCGCCGCATCGTCGAGGTCCAGCAGCTTCAGGTCATGGTCGTACACACGTAACTGGCGGTGCGTCGCAGCCACCAGCGTGTCGAATGCAGCACGCAATTCGGCAGGGGTTTCAAAGGCGTTCATGGGGTGTCGATCTCCAGCCAGCCGGCTTCATACCAATCGTACAGGCGCTCGCGCAGGGTGGCGGGCATGGGCGGCGTACCCCTTGCGGGTGCGAGATGGCGCTGGTCGGCCAGTTGCCGCAGTGCGGCGATCTCGCCTGCTGCGGGCGTGAAGACCTCGCCGTTGATGAAAAAACGCTTTCCGGCGAACAGCAGACGCGATTTGGAATTGAGCGCGACGCCATGCTTGTTCGTGTATTTATTGAAGGCGGCCCGGCTGAGCGGCGTGTCCGGCGCGTCGAAAAAAACATTCGGCTTGGGCTCGGACAGGTAGCGTCCGGCGAATTCGGCGACGTCGCGTTTGCTCCATTTGATTTTGGCGATCATGTCCTCGATCTGGCCCAGCATCGCGCGGCCGATTTCACCGGGATGGGCCTGCAGGCGCAGATCGGGGTCGGCATAGCGGCCTTCCAGCGCGATCGTGTCCTGCAGATGCATCAGAAAGCCGTGTGCCATTTCTTCGGTGGTGGGCGCGCGAAAACCGATCGAATAGGTCATGCATTCGTCCTCGGCGACGCCGTAATGCGCGACATGCGGCGGCAGGTAGAGCATGTCGCCGGGGCCGAGCACCCATTCGTCTTCCGCTTCGAAACGGCGTAGGATTTTCAGCGGCACGTCGCCCAGGATCGTCAGGTCGGTCTGCGTGCTGATCCGCCAGCGACGGTGTCCCTGTCCCTGCAGCAGGAAGACGTCATAGGAATCGAAATGCGGCCCCACGCTGCCGCCGGATACGGCGTAACTCACCATCAGGTCGTCGAGGCGGGCATGCGGGATGAAGTTGAAGCGCGCCAGCAAGGCGTCGGCTGCGGGCAGGAGGTGGTTGAGCGACTGTACCAGCAGCGTCCAGTCGGTTTTGGGCAGGCGCTTGAAATCGCGTTTCCTGAATGGGCCGTGGTCGAGCTGCCAGTGCGTGCCGCTGCCCTGGACCAACCGCGATTCCACATCGTCGCGGGCGGCCAGTTGCCGCATCTCGCCGGGAGACAGGAGGCCGGTGAAGCCAGGTACGGCATTGCGGATCAGGAGAGGGCGCTTGTGCCAGACATCGCGCAGGAAACGGGCGGGGCTCAAGCCACCGAGCAGGGCAGTCATCATGGACGCGATTATAGCGATGCGGCACCTGCAGGGCTGTTAGAATGCTGCCGGAAAGACACTAAGGCGGAGTAACCCATGCTGAAAGCAGGAGATCGGGCGCCGGACTTTTCCAACCCCGACGCGGACATGAACATCGTCGAGTTGTCCCAGTTCCGGGGCAAGACGCTGGTGCTGTATTTCTATGTGCGCGACGACACGCCGGGCTGCACGACCGAAGCGATCGAATTTTCCGAACTGGAAGACGCGTTTTCCAAATTGGGTGCCGCCGTACTCGGCGTTTCGCGCGACGATTGCATCAAGCATGGCGAGTTTCGCGACAAGCACGGCATCAGCGTGAGGCTGCTGGCCGACAAGGAACAGGCCACCTGTACGGCATATGGCGTACTGCAGGACAAGGAAGTGGATGGCGTCATGCGCAAGAGCATGGTGCGCTCCACCTTCATCATCGACAAACGGGGCGTCATCCGTCACGCACTGTATGGCGTTTCCAGCCGCGGCCATGCGGCGGAAGTGCTCCAACTGGTAAAGGAACTCAAGTGAATATTGGCAAGGATACCGTGGTCACCATCACCTATATCGTCAAGGATATGGACGGCAAGCTGCTGGAGGAAAGCGACGAGCCGGTCAGCTATCTGCACGGCGGCTACGACAACATTTTCCCGCTGGTGGAACAGGCGCTGGAAGGCAAGGCCGTCGGCGAGACCGTCGAGCTCAAGTTGCAGCCGGCCGATGCATTCGGCGAATTCGAGGAAGATCTGGTGCGGCTGGAACCGCGCGAGTCCTTTCCCGCCGACATCGAGATTGGCATGCAATTCGTCGGCTCGCCGGTCGACGGCAGCGAGGAAGTGCTCTACACCGTGACCGACGTCGCCGAAGACAAGGTGGTGGTAGACGGCAATCACCCTTATGCCGGCCAGGCCGTGCATTTTCAGTGCGTCGTGGCCGACGTGCGTGCGGCGACGGCAGACGAAGTCGCCCATCGTCACGCGCACGGTGCGCACGGCCATCACCATCATTAAGCCGCATGGCGCCGAATCGGATGGTAAAAGGCGCCGGGCTGCTAAAATGCCCGGCTGACCTGTTTTTGTGACAGTTTGATAAAGACCACCGATGAAAACCACTTTCCTCGATTTCGAGCAGCCGATTGCGGAGCTCGAAGCCAAGATCGAAGAACTACGCTTTGTGCAGGATGACTCCGCGCTGGATATCTCGGAAGAAATTCGCCGCCTGCAGAAGAAGAGTCAGACGCTGACCAAGGACATCTACGCCAAGCTCAATGCCTGGCAGGTGTCGCAGGTGGCGCGCCATCCCCAGCGGCCGTATACGCTCGACTACGTGCAGGGGCTGTTCACCGATTTCGTCGAACTGCACGGCGATCGCGCCTATGCCGACGATGCCGCGATCGTCGGCGGCATGGCCCGCTTCAACGGCGAGCCGGTGATGGTGATCGGCCATCAGAAGGGCCGCGACACCAAGGAAAAGATTGTCCGCAATTTCGGCATGCCGCGTCCCGAAGGCTATCGCAAGGCGCTGCGGCTGATGCGTCTCGCCGAGAAATTCAGCCTGCCGATTTTCACCTTCATCGATACGCCGGGCGCCTACCCTGGAATTGGTGCGGAGGAACGCGGGCAATCCGAGGCGATCGCGCGCAATCTCTATGTGATGGCCGAACTGAAAACGCCGATCGTGTGCACCATCGTCGGCGAAGGCGGTTCGGGCGGCGCGCTGGCGATCGGCGTCGGCGACCGCATGCTGATCCTGCAGTACTCCACTTATTCGGTGATCTCGCCGGAAGGCTGTGCCTCGATCCTGTGGAAGAGCGCCGACAAGGCCTCGGTTGCCGCCGAAACGCTGGGCATTACCGCCGACCGTCTGAAAGCCAACGGGCTGGTCGACCGTGTTGTCGAAGAACCGCTGGGCGGTGCGCAGCGCGACTGGGATGCCATGTTCCAGGCGATGCGCCGCGCCCTGACCGATACCCTCGCCGAATTGCGCAAACAGCCGCTCGACGCCCTGTTGGATACGCGTTACCAGCGTCTGCGGGCGTATGGAAGCTTCAAGGAAATCCCCGTCAAATAAGGCGATCGTTGCAGAGGTAGCGGACGTGCTTGGCCGTCACGTTCCTCCGCACGCGCGACTGACGCTGGCCCTGTCGGGCGGACTCGACTCGGTCGTCCTGCTGCATGCCCTGCTGGCGTTGCGCGCCCCGCATCCGTTCGAACTGCAGGCGGTGCACGTGCACCATGGCCTGTCGCCCCATGCGGACGACTGGGCCGATTCCTGCGACCGGCTATGCGCAGCGCACGCAGTTGAATTGGCCATCCATCGCGTGCAGATCGCGCGCGACGACCCGGCCGGCGTCGAGGCGGCCGCGCGGCGGGAACGCCAGCGCATCTTTGCCGCGCTGGATGCGGATTTCCTGCTCACGGCACATCATCAGGACGATCAGGCCGAGACGCTTCTCCTGCAATTGCTGCGCGGCGCGGGGCCGAAAGGCTTGGCGGCCATGGCCGAACGGCAAGGCCGGCCCGGCTGGCGCGCAGCCCAGTTGCGGCCGCTGCTGTCCATTCCTCGCGTCGAGTTGTTGCGCGTCGCGCAGAAACAGGGCCTTGCGTGGGTCGACGACGAAAGCAACCGGGACACCCGATATCGCCGCAACGCGCTGCGTCAGCAGGTGATGCCGTTGCTGGCGCAGCATTTTCCCGGCGCCGGCCGCACCCTGGCACGTGCGGCCGCACTGCAGGCCGATGCCGCAGAATTGCTGGACGACCTGGCGCGGCTGGATGCACGGGAGGCCATCGCTGGCGACCGTCTCGACTGTGCCGCGCTGGCACGCCTCTCGACTGTGCGAGCCCGCAACCTGCTGCGCCACTTCATCGAGCAGCACGGCCAGGCCATGCCCAGCCTGCGCCGGCTCGACGAGGCCCTGCACCAGTTGCGGGATGCGCATGAGGATGCACGCGTGCGCGTCAATCTGGGACAGATGGAAGTGTGGCGCTACCGCGGCGGTGCCTATCTGGTGCCGCCGGCGCCGCGCTGGGCGGAGCCGGTACGCTGGCAGGGCGAAGCGGCAATCTGGGTGCCGGCCGCCGGAGTCCGTGTGCGGATGGACCGGGCGAGCGGAACGGGACTGCGGCAGACGGTGTTGGCAGCAGGCGAAGTCACGCTTGGCGTACGGGCGGGCGGTGAGCACCTTCGGTTGCATGCCGGCGGTCCCCGACGCAGCCTGAAGAATCTGTTGCAGGAACACGGGATCCCGCCCTGGCAGCGGGCGCGTATGCCGCTGATGTGGTGTGACGGCCGACTGGTGTGGGCGGCGGGAATCGGCTTCGAAGCCGACCTGAGCGCCGCGCCCGATGAGGCGGGGATGCTGCCGCATGTCGAACCCTGATGGGCCAGGGCGTTGCGCGCGCCCGGCAGATCCCGCAAACCGCCGCCGGCCGGCAGGACAAGACAGTCCGGGGTGGCCCATGTTATTCTAGCGGGCTGATTTTCATGGTTTTTTGAACCTTTTTTCCTGTTTTTCCTCTTTTGTCTGGAGCATATACATGGCTGTTCAGCGCACTTTTTCCATCATCAAACCCGATGCCGTCGCCAAGAACGTGATTGGCAAGATCGTCAGCCGCTTCGAGAGCAACGGTCTCAAGGTCGTGGCATCGAAAATGAAGCATCTGTCGCGCCAGGAAGCCGAGGGCTTTTACGCCGTGCACCGCGAGCGCCCCTTCTTCAAGGATCTGGTCGATTTCATGATTTCCGGCCCCGTCGTGCTGCAGGTCCTGGAAGGTGAAGACGCGATCGCCAAGAACCGCGCGCTGATGGGCGCGACCGACCCGAAGAAGGCCGAAGCGGGCACCATCCGCGCCGACTTCGCCGAGAGCATCGATGCCAATGCCGTGCACGGCTCCGACGCCCCGGAAACCGCGGCGATCGAAATCGCCTATTTCTTCCCCGCCAGCGAAGTCTACGCGGGCCGCTAAACCCTACGCATGCCGCAGAATCTGCTCGATTTCGATCTGGATGGCCTGACCGCCTGGTTCACCGAACTCGGCGAAAAGCCGTTTCGCGCCCGTCAGGTGTTCCACTGGATGCACCAGTCCGGCGTGGCCGATTTCGCGCAGATGACCGACATTGCCAAGAGCCTGCGCGAGAAGCTGCAGCAGCAGGCGGTGGTGCACGCGCCGGCGATAAGCTATGCGCACACGTCGGCGGATGGTACGCGCAAGTGGCTGTTCGACGTCGGCGTGGCCAACGGTATCGAAACCGTGTTCATCCCGGAGGAGGACCGCGGCACGCTGTGCGTATCGTCGCAGGTTGGTTGCGCGCTGGAGTGCACGTTCTGTTCGACCGGGCGGCAGGGCTTCAACCGCAACCTGACGGTGGCCGAGATCATCGGGCAGGTGTGGGTGGCGCATCACAGCCTCAAGACCGAGCCCAACCGTACCACTGGCGAAATCTCCGACCGGCCGGTTACCAACGTGGTGATGATGGGAATGGGCGAGCCGCTGGCGAACTTCGAAAACGTGGTGACTGCTCTCGGCATCATGCTTGACGACCATGCCTACGGCCTGTCGCGGCGGCGGGTGACGGTATCCACATCCGGCCTGGTGCCGGCGATGGACCGCCTGGCCGAGCGTTGTCCGGTGGCGCTGGCGGTGAGCCTGCATGCGCCCAACGATGCGTTGCGCGACCAGATCGTGCCGATCAACAAGAAGTATCCCCTGCGTGAACTGATGGCGGCGTGCCGGCGTTATCTGGTGCATGCGCCGCGCGACTTCATCACCTTCGAATACGTGTTGCTGGCAGGCGTGAACGACCAGCCCGAGCATGCGCGCCAGTTGATCGAACTGACGCGCGACGTGCCGTGCAAGTTCAACCTCATTCCCTTCAATCCTTTCCCGGACTCGGGCTACGAAAAACCGCGGGCAGAGTCGATGCGCGTGTTTCGCCAGATCCTGCAGGATGCCGGCTTGGTGGTGACCACGCGCAAGACGCGCGGCGACGATATCGATGCGGCCTGCGGGCAGCTCGCCGGGAAAGTCGCGGACAAGAGCGGACGTGTCATGAAACGAATGCATAAGGAGGCAGCGTGAAGAAATGGGCAGGGGTACTGGTTACCGCGGCATTGCTGGCGGGCTGCGCGGCGCAGCCGATGGACGGAAGCGGCGGTGTGGCCGCCAGCGAGGCCGACAGCCAGAGCCGCGAACGTGCCCGTGCCTTCACGGATCTGGCCGGGGCCTATGTCGCGCGTACCCAGTACAAGGTCGCGCTCGACGAGTTGCGCAAGGCGATCACGGCCGACAATCGCTACGGTCCGGCCTACAACGTCTACGGCATGATCTACATGGACTTGGCCGAGGACAAGCTGGCTGAGGAAAACTTTCGTCGCGCCATCGAACTCGATCGCAACGACTCGAACGCGCACAACAACTACGGCTGGTTTCTCTGTACCCGCGGCCGCTACGATGAAGGCCTGGCGCAATTCAGCGCTGCCATTCGCAACCCTTTGTACACGCAGCCCGAGCTGGCCATGACCAATGCCGGTTTGTGCGCCGAGAAGAAGGGCGATATCGCGCTGGCCGAGGCCAATCTGGGCAAAGCGCTCAAACTGCAGCCCGATAACCCCAACTCGGTCCTCAAGCTGGCCGGACTGTATTTCCGCCAGGGGCGCCTGGTGGAAGCGCAGCGCCTGCTGGGGCGCCATGACGAGCTGGCGCCGCCGTCCGCCGAAAGCCTGTGGCTGGGTGTGCGGCTGGAACGCAAGCTGGGCGATCGGGCGCAGGAAGCTGCCTATGCCTTGCAACTGCGCAAACGCTTCCCCGATTCGAACGAGACGCAGCAGATGCTGACGGGACATTTCGAATGAGTGAGAACGGGCTGGCCTCGGTCGGCCAGATTTTGCGGGAGGCACGCGAAGCGCAGGGCATCACGCTGGACAATGCGGCCGTGCGCCTGCGTCTGATGCATCGCCAGGTGGAGGCGATGGAACGGGACGACTTCGAGAGTCTGGGCCAGCCCGTATTCGCACGCGGCTTTGTGCGGAACTATGCGCGTCTGTTGGGGCTGGTGCCGGAGTCCCTGTTGGCGCGCATGGATGGTGCCCCGGCCGAACCGGCTGCGTTCGCCCCGACCGAACCGGCCCTGCCGCGGTCATGGCTGACTTCTCCGTGGCTGATCCTGTCGCTGCTCGGCTTGTTGGTGGTAGTAGCCGCGCCGGTCGCGTTGTATGCATGGCTCAACAGCGATGGGGGCGAGCGCCCCCACGATCCGAGACCGGCCGCCATGCAGCCGCGTCCGGCACCGGCCGCCGCCACCGCGCCTGCCGCGGCACCGGCTGATGTCGCAGTGCTGGCTACCCCGGCAGCGCCCGTGCCGCCCGCTACTCCGGCCGCAGCGGACGGCACGCCGCCTGAGGCTACGACGCCTGCGACGGCCGAGCCCGCGGCGGATGGCAGTGTGCTGCACCTCGATTTCGGTGACGAATCCTGGACCGAGATCAAGGATGCCAGCGGCCGCATGCTGATGCGTCAGCTGAATCCCGCAGGCAGCAGCGCGGATGTTCACGGCCAGCCTCCCTTCGATGTGGTGATCGGCAATGCCGCGCAAGTGCAGGTGACGTACAACGGCCGCCCCATCGACCTGAAACCCTTTATTGACGTGACGGTTGCCCGCTTCACGCTGGAAGAATGATGTCCCGTATTGTTCGTCGTTCTACCCGTCAGGTACGGGTCGGTTCCGTGCTGGTGGGGGGCGATGCGCCCGTCGTGGTGCAGTCGATGACCAACACGGACACCGTCGATATCACCGCGACCGTGCGTCAGGTGCAAGCGCTCGCCGAAGCCGGATCGGAACTGGTGCGGTTGACCGTCAACACGCTGGAGGCCGCCGCCGCGGTTCCGCGCATCCGCGAGCGCCTCGATGTGCTGGGCTGCCGCGTGCCGCTGATCGGCGACTTCCATTTCAACGGCCACAAGCTCTTGACCCAGGTGCCCGAATGCGCCGAGGCCCTGGCCAAGCTCAGGATCAATCCCGGCAACATCGGCCGCGGCAACAAGCGCGACGAACAGTTTGCGACGCTGATCGAAGTGGCGTGCCGCTACGACAAGCCGGTGCGCATCGGCGTCAACTGGGGCAGCCTCGACCAGGCGCTGGCGGTGCGCATGATGGACGACAATGCGCGTCTCGCCGAGCCGGAAGACGCCGAGGTGGTGATGCGTCGCGCGATGGTGGCGTCCGCGCTGGAATCGGCGAAGAAGGCCGAGGAGCTGGGACTCGGCGGCGACAAGATCATCCTGTCGTGCAAGATGAGTCGGGTGCAGGATCTGATCTCGGTCTACCGCGACCTGGCGTCGCAGTGCGACTACCCGCTGCACCTCGGATTGACCGAGGCCGGCATGGGCAGCAAGGGCATCGTCGCTTCGACCGCCGCGCTGGCGGTATTGCTGCAGGAAGGCATCGGCGACACGATACGGATATCCTTGACGCCCGAGCCGGGTGGCGAGCGTACCCAGGAAGTCCGGGTTGGCCAGGAAATCCTGCAAGCGCTGGGGCTGCGTGCCTTCACCCCGCAGGTCACGGCCTGTCCTGGCTGTGGCCGTACCACCTCGACCGTGTTCCAGGAACTGGCGCAGGATATCGAAACCTATTTGCGTACCCAGATGCCCGTGTGGCGTAGCCAGTATCCCGGCGTCGAATCCATGCAGGTGGCGGTGATGGGTTGCGTGGTCAACGGCCCCGGCGAATCCAAGCATGCCAATATCGGCATCTCGCTGCCCGGCACGGGCGAAGTGCCGGTCGCGCCGGTATACGTCGACGGCGAAAAAACCGTGACGCTGAAAGGCGAGAAGATAGCCGAAGAATTCCAGGCCATCGTCGAAGACTATGTGCACAGCCGTTACGGCGCTGCGTGAAATGCATCTCTGTTGATTAAGTTATGAGCAACAACATTCAATCCGTGCGCGGCATGAACGACTGCCTGCCCGATGTAAGCGACACCTGGCAGGGATTCGAGGCAATCGTGCGCGACTGGCTGCGGCGCTACGGCTACCGGGAGATACGTACGCCGATTCTCGAGCACACCGGCCTGTTCAAGCGCGCCATCGGCGAGGTGACCGACATCGTTGAGAAGGAGATGTACACCTTCGTCGACGAGCTCAACGGCGAATCGCTGACGCTGCGTCCGGAAGGCACGGCGTCGTCGGTGCGCGCGGTGATCCAGCACAACCTGCTGTACGACGGCGGCAAACGGCTGTGGTACACCGGCCCGATGTTCCGCCACGAGCGCCCGCAGAAGGGCCGCTATCGCCAGTTCCACCAGGTCGGCGTCGAGGCACTCGGCTTTGTCGGGCCCGACGTCGATGCCGAACTGATCGTGATGTGTGCCGACCTCTGGCGCGAGCTCGGCATCGCACCGACGCTGCAGCTCAACACGCTGGGCGACCACGAATCGCGCCAGCGTCATCGGCAGAAGCTGATCGCGTATTACGCGTCGCACCAGGACGTGCTCGACGAGGACGCGAAGCGCCGGCTGCACAGCAACCCGCTGCGCATCCTCGACAGCAAGAACCCGGCGATGCAGGCGCTGAACGATGCGGCGCCCAAGCTGATGGATGAACTCGAGGACGAGGCGCTGGCGCATTTCGATGGGGTGCAGACGCTGCTTCGCGCGAATGGCATTGCCTTCGAGATCAATCCCAGGCTGGTGCGCGGACTGGATTACTACAACCGTACCGTGTTCGAATGGGTGACCGACCAGCTCGGCGCGCAGGGCACGGTGTGTGCGGGCGGCCGCTACGACGGTCTGGTCGAGCAATTGGGCGGCAAGCCGGCGCCTGCAGCCGGGTTTGCGATGGGCATCGAACGGCTGCTGGCATTGGTCGAAGCGGGTGGGCGCACCATCGCGACACCGACACCCGATGCCTATATCGTCCATGCCGGCGACGCGGCACAGGCCTTTGCCTGGCAGGTGGCAGGTTCGCTGCGCAGTATCGGAATCGCCGCGGTCCTGCATTGCGGCGGTGGCAGTTTCAAGTCGCAGATGAAAAAGGCCGATGCCAGCCGCGCACGTTATGCGGTGATCATCGGCGACGATGAGGCCGCTGCGCAGCAGGTGACGCTGAAGCCGCTGCGCGAAGCAGGCGAACAGACTCGCGTCGAGGTGGCGCGGGCGATTCAATTCATTCAAGAAGCATCAACTCAAAAGGCATAGCGCATGGCAACCTACGATCTCGACGAGCAGGAACGGCTGGACGAACTGAAAGCCTGGTGGAAGCGCTGGGGGAACCTGGTGATGATCGGCCTGGCCGTGGTGGTCGCGGGGGCGGCGGGCTGGCGCTACTGGCAGAACCACACGGTGACGCAAAGCCTGGAAGCGGCAACCGTGTACGAAAAGCTCACGCAGTCGCTGGCTGTGAATGACGCCAAGAGCGCACGCGAAGCGGGCGCGATGCTGCTCGACCAGTACAAAGGCACGGCGTATGCACCGCGTGCCGCGATGCTCCTGGCCAAGCTCAATGTCATGAACAAGGACCTGAAAAGCGCGCAGAGCCAGCTGGAATGGGCCGTGGCCAACAGCAAGGAACCGGCCGTCAAGGATCTGGCGCGCCTGCACCTGGCGGGTGTGCAACTCGACCAGAAACAATACGACGCGGCGTTGAAAACCCTGGCAGGTTCGCATAGCGATGCGTTCGCCTTCCGTTTCGAAGACATGCGGGGCGATGTGCTGATGGCGCAGGGCAAGAAGGCCGAGGCGCGCGTGGCGTATCAGGCGGCGTTCGGCAAGATGGAAAAAGACAATCCCTATCGCAGCATCGTCGAACTGAAGCTCGATGCACTGGGAGGAGAAGCCAAGTGAAGATGCGCATGATAGTCGCCGGCCTGACGCTGGCCATGTCGGGATGCAGCACGGTCGGTTCGATGACCAGCACGGTGGGCGGGTGGTTCGGCCACGGTCCGGTCAAGGCCAAGCCTGCGGAGCTGGTCGAATTCAAACCCACTGCCAGCCTCACCGAAGCCTGGAAAGGCGAGACGGGGGATACCCACGGTTATCTGTTCCGCCCCCAGGCCGCAGGTGACGATGTGTTTGCCGCGGGCGGCAGCCGCGTGGTGCGCATCGCGGTAGCCAATGGCAACACGGTATGGAAAACCGATGCCGACACCAAACTGTCGGCTGGCGCGGGCGTGGGGCAGGGGTTGGTGCTGGCGGGCAGTACCAAGGGCGAGTTGCTGGCGCTGGATCAGGCCAGCGGTCAGGTGCGCTGGAAAGTGGCTTTGTCGAGCGAAGTGACCGGCCAGGCGCTGGTCGTGGGGGACATTGTCATCGCACGCACGGGCGATGGCCGCGTGCAGGGGCTCGGGGTCGCCGACGGCAGCCGCAAATGGCTGTATACCCGCAATCTGCCGGTATTGAGCCTGCGCGGTTCGGGCGGCATGACCGTGCGTGACGAGGTGCTCTATGCCGGGTTCCCGGGCGGCAAACTGGTCGCGCTCAATGCGGCCAATGGCGCGCAGTTGTGGGAGGCCACCGTGGCGCTGCCGCGCGGGGCGACCGAACTCGAGCGGGTGGCCGATGTCATGGGCAATCCGGCCGTGGATGAACGCCAGGTGTGTGCGGTCGCCTATCAGGGACGGGTAGCCTGTTTCGACCGCCGCAAGGGGGAATTGCTGTGGGCACGCGACACCTCCAGCAACACCGGTCTGGCGATGGACGAACGCAATGTCTACGTCACCGACGACAAGGACGCCGTGACGGCCTACGATAAAACCAGCGGCCGCGCCGGCTGGCGGCAGGACAAGCTGGCGCGCCGCGCAGTGACCGCACCGCTGGCGCTCGGCGCCTGGGTCGTGGTGGCAGACGGCGAGGGATACGTCCATGTGCTGTCGAGCGAGGATGGCAGTTTCGCGGCGCGTGCGAAAGTCGACAGCGGCGTCCATTCGGCGCCGGTCGATATCGGGCCGGGTTTCGCGGTGGAGACGTCCAAAGGCAATGTCGTCGCGTTCCGGCTCAAGTAAACAACACGACGCGTCGGCTGTGCCGGCGCGTCAGCAAGGATAATCATCCTAAAAACCGCAGTTGACCGCTCAGCTTTAGGAATGCTGCATGTATATCGATACTTCACCCACGATCACACTCACCGACAAGGTAAGGGCCGCTACGCACCCGCCGGCACGCCCGGTCACGCGCCTGCCTTTGTCGTTCGTCGTTGCAGGCCCCGGCCTGCCGCCTCCTCACTTCGCGGCAGTCACCTGCCCAGACGCGCCCTCGGACGCGTCCAACTACGGTTTCTAGGATGATGCTTCCCACTCTGGTTCTTGTCGGGCGCCCGAACGTCGGCAAGTCCACCTTGTTCAACCGCCTCACCGGTACGCGCGATGCCCTCGTGCACGACATGCCGGGGATGACGCGCGACCGCCACTACGGGCGCGGGCGCATCGGTGGCAAGCCCTATCTGGTGGTCGACACCGGCGGTCTCGAACCGGTGGCCAAGGAGGGCATCATGGCCGAGATGGCCCGCCAGACGCTGCAGGCCATCGACGAGGCCGACGCCATCATTTTCATGGTCGATGCGCGCAGTGGCCTGACGCCACAGGACAAGGTGATCGCCGATCGTCTGCGCCGTGCGACGTGCCCGGTGTTGCTGGCGGTCAACAAGGCCGAAGGTATGAACCGTGCGGTGGTGACGGCCGAATTCCATGAATTGGGACTGGGCGAACCGCTGGCGATTTCCGGCGCACATGGCGACGGCATTTCCGATCTGGTGGATGAGGCGCTGGCGCCGTTTTCCGAAGAAGAAGAAAAGACCGACGAATTCGGCATTCCCAAGATCGCCCTGGTGGGACGCCCCAACGTCGGCAAATCGACCCTGGTCAACGCCCTGGTGGGCGAGGAACGCGTCATTGCGTTCGACCAGCCGGGCACCACGCGCGATTCGATCTACGTCGAGTTCGAGCGCGACGGCAAGCCCTACATCCTGATCGACACTGCCGGCGTGCGGCGTAAAGGGAAGGTGTTCGAGACGGTGGAAAAATTCTCCGTCATCAAGACGCTACAGGCGATCGAAGACGCCAACGTGGTGGTGCTGGTGCTCGACGCGCGCGAGAACGTTTCCGAGCAGGATGCGCATCTGGCGGGCTTCGTACTGGAAACCGGGCGCGCGCTGGTGGTGGCGGTAAACAAGTGGGATGGCCTGTCCGCCGAGCAGCGTGACGACATCAAGCGCGACATCGGCCGCAAGCTGGCTTTCCTGGATTTCGCCCGCTTCAATTACATTTCGGCCTTGAAGAGCAAGGGCCTGGACACCCTGCTGAAGGATGTCGAAGCCGCGCATGCCGCCGCCTTCCTCAAGATGTCGACGCCCAAGCTGACGCGGGTGCTGGAGATGGCGGTGGAACAGCACGCGCCACCCAAGAACGGACTGTTCCGCCCCAAGCCGCGCTATGCCCACCAGGGCGGCAAGAACCCGCCGGTCATCGTGTTGCACGGCAACGCGCTAGAAGGCCTGCGCGACGACTACAAGCGCTACCTGGAAAGCAGTTTCCGCAAGGCGTTCAAGCTGCAGGGCACGCCGCTGCGCATACAGGTCAAGGAAGACAGCGGTAAGAATCCGTTCGAGGGCAAGGCAAGGGCGCCGCTGACCGAAAGCGAAGCGACGCGGATGCGGCGCAAGAAACGGGTACGGCGCAAGGTCTACGGTTCAACCTGAGCCTGGCCATGTGCACTCACCCGCGAGGGGCAGGCCGTGGTTGTCCCCGCAAGGGGGAGGCCATGTCTGTAAGCTGCTAAAGCAGCAACAGCCATGCACTAAAGACGCTAAAGCGTCAACAACCACGCTCCACCCGCAAGGGGCAGGCCGTGGTTGTAAGCCGATAAATCGGCAACAACCACGCTCACTCGAGCCAGCGCACCAGATAGAACAGCTTGAACCCTTCGGAGGAACGCGACGGACCGCTGGCAATGGCTGCGTGGCGGCTCTTGACGGGATCCGCATGCGCCCGCGCTTCGTCCTCGCTGGCGTAGACCTCGACCACCCCCTCGGGAAAACGCTTGCGGTGCTTGCCTGAGGGCGAATAGATCACCACTGCCGACGTGCCGACGACTTTTGATTCGACATCGGTGAACAGGCTGGTGGCTTGCGGCATGCTCAGTGGGTCTTCTTCGGGATGCTGCTGATCTTGACGGCGTGGCTGGTGGGCGTCTCGTCGGTGAAGTGTGGGCGCTCGTCCAGGGTGCGGCCGGTGAGCTGGGCAAGCTCGGTTTCGCGGCTGGAAATCACCATCAGGCAATCCTTGATGCCGAGGACGGTGGCCTCGGTCAGGGGGCTGGGATTACCATCGCGCGGCGCGGTATCGCGCACGATGGAAGTCAGGGTCTTGCGCATCATGCGCATGAGGCGCTGCTCGTCGTGCAGGGCTTTTTCGTCCATGAGGGTACTCCGGAAACCAGCAAAGATTCCGCATTGTCGGCGCCGCTCTGTGCTTCGTCAACGCAAGTCCCTTGCGCACGAGGGGATAAAAAGCGTGACAGGGGGCATAAGAATTATGAACCGACAGTCCTTGCCGGCTGTTTTATGCTTGCCAGCTGAGGAGATGTCCCATGTCAGACCCGAATACCCCCGAATCCAGCGAAGTTCGCGAAATCCGCATCAATCCCATTGTGCCGAGCGAATCGGTACTGGTCGCCACCGCGCGCAGCATGCGCCCGAAAAAGGCCGAAGAACTGGCGCCGCGCGACACCCGCAAGCACGTCGAAACCTGCCCGTTCTGCCGCGGCAACGAGCACAAGACGCCGCCGGTGATCCTGCATTGGCCGCCGGAAGGCGACTGGCAGATCCGCATGGTCGAGAACCTCTACCCGGTACTGGGCGACGACCGCGAACAGGCCGGTTTCAACTTCGGCCTGCAGCAGACCATCGACGGTTATGGCCGGCACGAGGTCATCATCGATCATCATGAACACGGCATCGCGGTACAGGAGATGGCCGAATCGCACCTGGCGGCGCTCTTCGGCGTCTACCAGACGCGCATGCGCCAGCTGTTCGAGTCGGACGAGCGGCTGAAATACGTGCTGGTGTTCAAGAACTTCGGTCCGGCAGCCGGCGCATCGATCCCGCATACGCACAGCCAGGTGATCGCGATGCCGGTCGTGCCCGAGAACGTCGACGCCGAAGTGAAGAACAGCGCCGCGCATTACGCCAAGCACCACCACTGCATCTTTTGCGCGCTGATCGACGAGGCGCTGACCTTCGAGGCGACCATTTATGACCGTACGTCCGGCGCGGTGCGGCGCAAGATCAACGTCGGCCAGTACGTGGTCGAGCGCGGCGAAAAGTTCATCGCCATCAAGCCGTTCGCCAGCCGCTACGAATGGGAAGTGCACATCCTGCCGCTGGCGCACCAGGCCGATTTTCTTGACGTGCGCGGCGAGGATCTGGCCGATCTGGCGCGGGTGATGAAGCGCACCATGGCACGGCTGGATGCCGTCATCGGCGGCGCGCAGTACAACTTCTTCCTGCACTCGGTCCCGCACGATAGCCAGCAGCAGGCGCATGCGCCGAGCTATCACTGGCACCTGGAAATCTGCCCGCGCACGTCGATTCCCACCGGTTTCGAGCTTGGTTCGGGCCTGTTCGTCAACACAATCAATCCGGAACAGGCAGCCGAGCGCCTGCGCACGGTGGAATTGTAGAAAACGGCGAGCCTTCCGGGCGTCCGCCCGGACGTGATCGGGACTAGAATCAAACTTTCCAATCCGCTCGCGTAGGGGCCGCAAGGCTGTCCGCCCCTATGCCAGCCTGAACGTTCGCCCGTGAAACCGCCCCTGTATTGCCTTGTTTTATCCATGACCACCGCGCAGCCGGGCGCAGGCAGGAGCTATCGCCTTGTTTGAGCGGCATGCCGGCGGCGAGCGCGTCATCCTTGTAGCGCTCGATTTCGGCGATCTGGATTTTGCTGAAAGCGTGGCCGAGCTGCGATTGCTGGCGGCCGGCGCCGGTCTTGAGATTCTGGGCGAGGTGCAGGGCAAGCGTAGCCGCCCGGATGCCGCGCTGTTCGTGGGCAGCGGCAAGGCCGACGAGATCGCCGTGCTGGTCGCTGCCACCGAAGCGGACGTCGTCATCTTCAACCACGAACTGTCGCCTGCCCAGGAACGCAACCTGGAACGCCGCGTGCATTGCCGGGTGGTCGATCGCGTCACCCTGATTCTGGATATCTTTGCGCGGCGCGCGCACAGCGCCGAGGGCAAACTGCAGGTCGAACTGGCGCAACTGCAGCATTTGTCGACCCGATTGGTGCGCGGCTGGACCCACCTCGAACGCCAGCGCGGCGGGGTGGGCATGCGCGGCCCGGGTGAAAAGCAGCTGGAAACCGACCGCCGCCTGATCGGAGCGCGAGTCAAGGCCTTGCGCGACCGGCTCGCCAAATTGGGCAAGCAGCGCCGCACCCAGCGGCGTTCGCGCGCGCGCCAGCACGTGTTGTCGGTGGCGCTGGTCGGGTATACCAATGCCGGGAAATCCACGCTGTTCAACGCGCTGACGCGCGCCGGTACCTATGCGGCCGACCAACTGTTCGCCACGCTGGACACCACCACACGCAAGATATACCTGCCTCAGGTGGGCGAAGTGGTGCTCTCGGATACCGTCGGATTCATCACCCGCCTGCCGCATGACCTGGTGGCGGCGTTCCGCGCCACGCTGGAAGCCACGGCCGAAGCCGATCTCCTGCTGCATGTGATCGATTCGGCCAGCCCGGGACGCGAGCGTCAGATCGAGGCGGTCGACAAGGTGTTGGCGGAAATCGGGGCGGATGCCGTGCCGCAACTCCGGGTCTACAACAAGCTTGATCTGACGGGCGTTGCGCCGGGAGTGGGGCGGGACGAATATGGTAAACTGCAAAGCGTATATGTCTCCGCGCAATCCGGCGCGGGGCTTGAACTTTTACGCGATGCCCTGTCAGAAATCCTGGTCGCCGAACGCGCCCGGGGCGAAGCCGGCATACCGGACGAAGACACCTCCCAACCCACAGCTCTCTCTGCATAACTTAACGATATGGCCTGGAACGACCCGCAATGGGGCAACAACGGTAACCGCAACAAAAACAGCGGACCGCCCGATCTGGACGAGCTCTGGCGGCGCCTTAACGAGCGCCTCAATGGCATGTTTGGCAACCGGAATACGGAAGGGGGCGGCGGTTTCTCGTCGGGCGGCGCGGGCGGTGGCAATCTGCTCGGCCTGTTGTTTGGTGCGCTGTTTCTGGTGTGGGTGGCGAGCGGTTTCTATATCGTCGACACCGGCCAGCGCGGCGTGGTACTGCGCTTCGGCAAGTATATCGAGACGACCGAGCCGGGGCCGCGCTGGCATCTGCCGTGGCCGATCGAGTCGCGCGAAATCGTCAATGTCGATCAGGTGCGCACCGTTGAAATCGGCTATCGCAACAACGTCAAGAGCAAGGTGCTGCGCGAGTCGCTGATGCTGACGGATGACGAGAACATCATCGACCTGCAGTTCGCGGTGCAGTACATCCTGAAGGATCCGGAGGAATTCCTGTTCGTCAACCGGGCGCCTGAAGATACGGTGCTGCAGGTGGCCGAAACCGCGATGCGCGAAATCGTCGGCAAGAACAGGATGGACTTCGTGCTGTACGAAGGGCGTGCTGAAATCGCCACGCGTGCGAAGGTGCTGATGCAGCAGATTCTCGATCGTTACAAGACCGGCATCAGCATCAGCCAGGTCACCCTGCAGAACATCCAGCCGCCCGAGCAGGTGCAGGCCGCGTTTGACGATGCGGTCAAGGCGGGACAGGATCGCGAACGCCTGAAGAACGAGGCGGAAGCGTATTCCAATGACGTGGTGCCGCGCGCAAGTGGTCTGGCCTCGCGCCTGAAGGAAGAGGCTGCCGGCTACAAGCAGGCGGTGATTGCCAATGCCGAGGGTGACGCCAGCCGCTTTTCGCAAATCGTGACCGAATATCAGAAAGCCCCGCAGGTGACACGCCAGCGTATGTATCTCGACACCATGCAGACCGTGATGAACAACACCAGCAAAGTGGTGATTGACCAGAAGGGCGGCAACAGCCTCTTGTATCTGCCGCTCGACAAATTGCAGCAGATCGTCAACCAGCCAAACAGCGGCGCGTCGGACGCGTTGTTGCAACCTCCGGTTGCTGCAACGACTACGCCGCCTGCCCCCGTGGATATGCGCTCGCGCGATGCCTTGCGCAGCCGTGATCGGGAGGATCGGCCATGAACAAATATATTGCCCCTATCCTGATCGGGCTGGTCGTGGTGCTGGTGATCTTGAGCGGCAGCATGTTCACTGTCGATCAGCGCCAGAATGCCCTGGTGTTCCAGCTGGGTGAAGTGGTCTCGGTCAAGAAGGCGCCAGGCCTCTACTTCAAGCTGCCGCTGGTCCAGAACGTCCGCTATTTCGATACGCGCATCCTGACGCTGGATGCGGCGGAGCCGGAGCGTTTCATCACCTCGGAAAAGAAGAACGTGCTGGTCGATTCGTACATCAAATGGCGCGTGATCGATGCCCGGCAGTTTTACGTCTCGGTGGGCGGCGATGAAACACGCGCGCAGATTCGTCTGAACCAGACGGTGAATGACGGTCTGCGTGCCGAATTCGGCAAGCGCACGATTCACGACGTCGTCTCGGGGCAGCGTGATAAGGTCATGGACCTCATTCGCACCAAGGCAGACCAGGATGCGCGCTCGATAGGCGTGCAGGTGGTCGATGTGCGCATCAAGCGCGTTGATCTGCCGGAGAGCGTGTCGGAAAACGTCTATCGCCGGATGGAAGCCGAACGCAAGCAGGTGGCCAACGAACTGCGCTCGACCGGCGCGGCGGAAGCGGAAAAGATCAAGGCTGATGCGGATCGGCAGAAGCAGGTGATCGTCGCCGAAGCCTATCGCGATGCCCAGCGCGTCAAGGGTGAGGGCGACGCCAAGGCCTCGGCGGTCTACGCCGCTGCGTATGACAAGAACCCGGAATTCTATGCCTTCTACCGCAGCATGCAGGCCTATCGCGAGAGCTTCAAGAACAAGAGCGACGTGATGGTGCTCGACCCCAGCGCAGACTTCTTCAAATACATGAAGAACCCGCGTGCCGCCGGCGGTAAATGACGGGTTCGGACTGGCTTGCGGCAATCGGCTTGTTGCTGGTGGTCGAAGGGGTCCTGCCGTTCGCTGCGCCAGCCGTATGGCGTGACGGCTTTCGCAGGATGCAGGCGCTCCGCGACGGCCAATTACGTTTTATCGGCGCTGCCTCGATGTTGGGCGGCGTTTTTTTGTTGATGCTACTGAATTGAAATGACTGCCTGGCTCTTGCCCGAAAACGTCGAGGATGTATTGCCGCCGCAGGCCTGGCGCATGGAAGACATGCGCCGTGCGCTGCTCGACCTGTTCCGCAGCCGCGGCTACCAGCTGGTGGTCCCGCCGCTGATGGAATACGTCGATTCATTGTTGACGGGTGTGGGTGCCGACCTCGACCTCAAGACTTTCAAGCTGGTCGATCAGCTGACTGGTCGCCTGATGGGCGTGCGGGCCGACATCACCCCCCAGGTGGCGCGCATCGACGCCCACCTGCTGGCCGCCAACGCGGTGAACCGCCTGTGCTATGCGGGCAGCGTGCTGCACACCCAGTCCGACGGCTTCCACCGCTCGCGCGAACCGATCCAGATCGGCGCGGAACTGTATGGCGAGGCTGGCGCCGAAGCCGATCTCGAAATCCTCACGCTGATGCTGCAAGGCCTGTCCGCATGCGGGGTGAAGACGCTGCAGCTCGACATCGGCCACGTCGGCGTATATCGGGCGCTGGCACAGGAGGCCGGCCTGTCCGGTGCGGTCGAACATCAATTGTTCGGTGCATTGCAGGCCAAGGACAGCAGCGCCGTGACGGTATTGACTGCAGGTCTGTCCGCCGCCTTGCGCGAGGCTTTTGCCGCGCTGCCGCAACTGTATGGCGACCGCAGCGTACTGGCCGAGGCGCGTGCGCGGCTGCCGCAACTGGCGTCGGTGCAGGCGGCGCTGGACACGCTCGAGCGGATCGATCAGGGTCTCGGCAAGGTGGATGCAGCCTATGATCTGGCCGAGCTGCGCGGCTATGGCTACCACAGTGGCGTCGTGTTTGCGGGCTACACGGGCGGGCGCCGCCCTGCCATCGCGCAAGGCGGACGCGACGGCGAAGTGGGGCGGGTATTTT
>JAIBEL010000069.1 GCA_019459285.1 Rhizobium sp.
GATGCAGGACCAGAACGGTGCCCGCACCGACTATCTCTACGATCCGGTCGGCAATCTGATCGGGATCTGGGGACCCAACTTCGACTATCTCGCCTTCACCCATGACGCGGGCGGGCGGCTGACGGAGAAGTGGGATCCCAATGGCATTGGCTGATGGATATCCTGGGTAGGCCAATAAAGATAACTAGCTGAAGTTGAAAACGCCTGTTCAGCTTGCCACACAAAAAACCTCGTGCTAAGTTCGCTCCCATAATGAGAACTGGCGCTTATACGCTGGTCGATCTGCGGAAAACAACATAATAAGTGTCATGAGTGCAGCCAGGGAGGGCCGCATGAGCTATCGTTTTTCCGTCGACCTTACGCCGTTTCCTCTTATTCAGTTTGCCAGTTCAACTAACAATTCCCCCGGCACCCAGGCTCAGTTTGTCCAGCCTCTAAATCCCGCCCGGGAATACCCTTCCCGTCACGCTACTCCGATCCGTTCAGGGCAAGCCATCAAGCGATGGCGGAAGCATCCAAGGCAGCCTTCGTGCTACGCAAGCCGCTGGGGCGCCAGAATCCGGTTTCAATCAATATGTAACATGCGTCTGTTTCAATTCAATTCCGTGACAGGTAGTCCTTTGCCAATTACCTGGAATAAGCAGCATTCGTCCCAAAAAAATTGCTTGTCTTTCGGTAAGCCATCACACAGAGGTCAGATTGTGTTTCCATTCATCGCGACACCCAGCCGCAACCGCGGCTTCACCCTCCTCGAGCTCCTGGTGGTGCTGGTGATCCTGGGCTTGCTGGCCGGCTATGTAGCGCCGAAATATTTCGCCCAGATCGGAAAATCCGAAGTGAAAACCGCCAAGGCGCAGATCGTCGCCCTGGAAAAGGCGCTCGACCAGTATCGGATCGACACCGGCCGCTATCCCAACACCGAGCAGGGACTGGCCGCGCTGAATGCCAAGCCGGCGGACGAGCCGCACTGGGATGGCCCTTATCTGAAAAAGGCGGTGCCCAACGATCCCTGGGGCAAGCCGTATCAATACAAGATGCCAGGCGAACACGGCGAGGTGGATATCTTCTCCTTCGGCCGCGACGGCACGTCGGGCGGCAGTGGCGAAGACGCCGACATCGGGAACTGGTAAAACCGCCTCATGCGTTATCGCATAAAAGCCTTGCACCCCGGCATGGGGGTGACGGCCACGACGGTGGAGGCGCTCGACGAGGCCGAGGCCACCGCACGGCTGCAGCGCGAAGGCGCGCAGGTGTTGTCCATCGTGGCCGAACGCGGCCGCTGGCTGGCGGGGCGCAGCGCTCGCTTCCCGCTGCTGCTGTTCACGCAGGAACTGATCGCGCTGCTGGAGGCGGGGTTGACGTTGACCGAAGCCCTGGAAACCCTGGGCGAGAAAGAGAGCCGGACCGAGTCGCGCCAGCTGATCGAACGCCTGCTCGCCACCATGCGCGAGGGCCGTCCGTTTTCAGCGGCACTGGCCATGCAGGGCGAGGCGTTTCCGCCGTTGTATGCCGCCACCGTGCGCGCGGCGGAAAACACGGGCGACCTCTCGCCAGCACTCGCCCGCTATGTCGGCTACCAGAACCAGATCGACGCGGTGAAGAAGAAAGTGCTGTCGGCCTCGATTTACCCGCTGCTGCTGATCGGCGTCGGCACGCTGGTGATCGGGTTTCTGCTCGGCTATGTCGTGCCGCGTTTTGCTTCGGTGTATGCCGATGCCGGGCGCGACCTGCCGTGGATGTCGAAAATGCTGCTGGCCTGGGGCGAAGCGGTCGAGGCGCACGGCGTCTGGATATTGCTGGGCGCCGCGACCGGGATTGCCGGTTTCATCCTGGCACTGGCGCAACCCGCCACGCGTGCCGCCCTCACCCGTCTGGCCTGGCGCATCCCGGCCATCGGCGAACATCTGCGCACCTTCGAATTGGCACGCTTCTACCGCAGCCTCGGCATGCTGCTGACCGGCGGCATCCCGATCGTGTCTGCGCTCGGCATGGTGTCGGGCCTGCTCTCGGCGCATCTGCGCAGCGGCGGCGCCGTGGCGATGGATGCGATGCGTCGCGGCGAATCCATCTCCGCTGCGTTCGCACAGGGCGAACTGACCACGCCGGTCGCCGCCCGGCTGCTGCGCGTCGGTGAAAAAAGCGGCCGCATGGGCGAGATGATGGAGCGCATTGCGATCTTCCACGACGAGGAGATGGCGCGCTGGGTGGACTGGTTCACCCGCCTGTTCGAACCCTTGCTGATGGTGTTCATCGGCCTGACGATCGGCCTGATCGTGGTGCTGCTCTACATGCCGATCTTCGATCTGGCAGGGTCGATCCAGTGAACGCGCCCCACCCCGCCCTGACACCCGACACCCTGGCCAGTCTGCGTCAGGCGGCGAACGCTGCCGGCCAGGCCGTGATGCTGCGGCTGCAGGAACAATTCGGGCTCGATGCCGACGCCACGCTGCATCTGCTGGCGGCCCACTGCCGTCTGTCCGCTTTCGATATGGCTGCGTTGAATGCGATGGCGGTCGATTTCGGCAAGCTGGGTTTCAACGAAGCCGGTCGGCGGCATTGCCTGGCCGCGCGCGATGCCGAGGGACAACTCTGGCTGCTGCTGACCGATCCCTGGGACAACGCAAGCCGCGCCTATGCCGGCCACGTGCTGGGGCTGCCGTTCAAGACCGGCCTCGCCCATCCCGCCGATCTGGCGGCGCTGCTGGCACGCCACGAGGAAGGCCTGCGCGCGATGGAAGGTGTAGGCGGCAGCGGCACGCAGGTCGTGCATGACTCCGGCGCCGAGGCCTTGTCGTTCGCCAGCATCGCCGAGGACGCCAGCCCGGTGGTGCGGCTGGTGCGCTCGACGCTGTACGACGCACTGAAAGCCGGCGCGTCCGACATCCACCTGGAAACCGATGCGCGCGGCCTGACGGTGAAATATCGCATCGACGGCGTGCTCTCGCACATCGCCCACGCGCCGGGCGTCGAAGTGGCCGAGCAGGCGGTATCGCGCATCAAGGTCATGGCCGAACTCGACATCGCCGAGCGGCGCGTGCCGCAGGACGGCCGCTTCAAGGTGGCGATACAGGGCCGTGAAGTCGACGTGCGGGTATCGATCATGCCGAGCGTATTCGGCGAGGACGCGGTGCTGCGGATCCTGGACCGGCAGGCGCTGTCTGAAGAACTCGCCGGACTGACGCTGGAAGGCCTGGGCTATGCCGGGGCGACGCTGGCGCGCGTCCGCAAGCTGGCGGCCGAGCCCTACGGCATGCTGCTGGTGACCGGCCCGACCGGATCGGGCAAGACCACCACGCTGTATGCGGCGATTTCCGAAATCAACCACGGCCGCGACAAGATCATCACCATCGAGGACCCGGTGGAATACCAGCTGCCGGGCGTGCTGCAGATTCCGGTCAACGAAAAGAAGGGACTGAGCTTCGCGCGCGGCCTGCGCTCGATCCTGCGCCACGACCCCGACAAGATCATGGTCGGCGAGATCCGCGACGCCGACACCGCGCAGATCGCAGTGCAGTCGGCGCTCACCGGGCACCTGGTGTTCACCACCGTGCACGCCAACAACGTGTTCGACGTCATCGGCCGCTTCATCCACATGGGGGTCGATCCCTACAGCTTCGTCTCGGCGCTCAACGGCATCGTCGCGCAGCGCCTGTTGCGGGTTAACTGCCCGCATTGCGCCGCGCCGGTCGTGCCCGCAGACGACCTGCTGGAACTGTCGGGACTGACGCGCGAGAAGACCCGCGACCATGAATTCCGCCAGGGCAGCGGCTGCGGCCACTGTCGCGGCAGCGGCTACAAGGGCCGTCGCGCCATTGCCGAGATCCTGCTGCTGACCGACGAACTGCGCGAACTGATCGTGGCGCGCGCGCCGATCGGCCAGATCAAGGAAGCTGCCGCGCGCGGCGGCACGCGCAGCCTGCGCGACGCCGCGCTCGCGCTGGTGAAGTCGGGCGATACCACCCTGGAGGAGATCAATCGTGTCACGCTGGTCGGCTGATCCCCTGCGTATTGCACTCGTACCGGGCGAAGCGGCCCTGCTGCGCTCGCAGGGCACGCCCGCCAGCCGCGTGCTCGCCGCAGGTGAACGCAATGCGGCCAGCCTGCTGCCGCTGCTGGACGAGGCGCTCGCCGATCCGGATTGGCATGCCCGGCGGGTCGAGGTGGTGCTGTCGCAGCATTTCGTACGCCACGTGCTGACGCCGCCGCCCGGCAGGATGCTCTCGCGTGCCGAGGAACGCGCGCTGGTCGGTGCCAGTCTGCGCAATATCTACGGCGACGAAGCCCTGCAGTGGAACGTGCAGGTACTCAGCCAGCCACCGCAGCATGGTCTGGTCGGTGCCGCGATGGACGCATCGTTCATCCAGCAGCTGGATGCCTTGCTGGTGCGTCACGGGTTTCGTGAGGTGACGATCCGCCCGCTCGCCAGCATCGCAGCACAACACCTGCCGGGAAAATTTGCAGGCTGGTGGGCGCTGGCCGAACCCGGCTGGCTGACGCTGTTCGGCAGCGCGAACGGCGTCTGGCACCAACTCGGCGGCCAGCCGGTCGGCGATGACTGGATCGACGCCCTGCCCGACCTGATCGAGCGGGAAGCCGCATCGGCCACCCAGGCCTTGCCATCCGCAGTCTGGATCCAGGCCGTTGGCACCGGCCCGATCCCGAAACCGGCTGCCGGAGACTGGCAGATGCTGCCGCACGATCCCGACACCCGCGGTGCCCTGGCATTGGCAGGCATATAACGATGGCGCGGCTCGATTTCGACTTTCATTCGTGTCCCGTACGCCCCGGCACATTGGGCGTCGCGCTGGCGGTGGCTGGCGTGGCCGCCCTGGCCTGGGTCTGGATGAACCTGCAGGCGGCTCACGCAACCGGGGCCGGGCTGGCGATGCAGATCGCCGCCCTCGAGAAAAGCCAGTCGCGTCCGGCCGTGCAACCCGTCAAGCGCACGGACGACGCGGCCCAGCGTACCCGATCGCAAGTCTCGGCCCAGCTTGCCTATTCCTGGCAGCCGGCATTCGAGGCCCTGGCAGCGGCCCGCAGCGGCAAGATCGCGCTGGTCTCGCTTGACGCGGTGCAGTCCACCTCGCGTCTGAAGCTGGTGGCCGAAGCACGGCACCTGGCCGATGCGATCGCCTTCATCGACGCACTGCAACAACAGCCCGGAATCCGACGCGTCGAACTCCTCCAGCACGAGCTACAGGCCGACGATGCGCAGAAGCCGTTGCGCTTCACCATCCTGGTGGAGCTGGGCGCATGAACGGCTGGCTATGGCACCTGCGGCAATGGGGACGCCGCCTGGGATACGCCGGTCTGGCCGGCCTGGGTCTGCTGGCCGTTGCATTGCTGCTGCAGACGATCCAGGTCGCGTCGCTGCAGCAGACGGCCCGCACGCAGCAGGTCCGTCTGGCCGCGTTGCAACAGACCGCCGCCCGACGGGCTGCCGCGCCGCTGCCTCCTCCTCCAGCCAATCCGTTGTCCCTGTTGCCGCCGACAGGCGAAGCGGCGCAGCTGATCGGCGAACTGGAACGCCTGGCCCGCCTGCATGGGCTGGAACTGCCGCGCGGCCAGTACAGCGTGTCGTCGCTGACGGGTACCTCGCTGCAGCGCTGGCAACTCGTGCTGCCGATGAAGACAACGTACCCCGACCTGCATGCCTTTCTCGCGACGGCGCTGGAACGGCTGCCCAACCTGACGCTGGACGAGTTGAAGCTGAAACGCGAACGGATCGAATCCGCCGAGTTGCAGGCGGAACTGCGCATGAGCCTGTTCGTGGAGGCGGCGCCATGACCGACAAGACGCGGCGTTCTGTGCTGTTTATCGCCCTGGCGGGGGTGGCCGCATGGTCCATCTGGCTGGCGATCAATGATCGATCGAATGACGATGCAGACGATCGAATCGACGTGGCCGAGCCGACGGCGCATGCGCCCCGCCCTGTCCGCGCAGCCCAGGTGCCGGCGCCTGTCGCAGGTCGGGCAAAGCAGCCGGAGGCCGAACCCCGACTGGCCCTGTCGCGCACCGACCTGTTTCCCGAACAAACCTGGTACGTCCCGCCTCCGCCGCCTCCCCCACCCCCCTATGTACCGCCGCCTCCACCTCAGGCGCCGGCCCTGCCCTTCAGCTACATGGGCCGCTGGCAGGAAGCCGGGCAGACCACGTATTACCTGGCGCGCGGCACCGCGCCGGTCAGCGTGCACGCGGGCCAGGTACTCGACGGCGTGTGGCGGCTGGAACCCGTGACCGGCGGCATGCTGAATTTCACTTACCTACCGCTGAACCAGACGCGCAGCCTGCGCACAGGAGATTGAGTTGCAACGCACCCATTATGTTTGCCTGTCCGCAGTATGCCTGGTGCTCGGCCTCGCCGGCTGCGCCAGCACGGGCCTGACCGAAGGCCGCAAGCTGATCGACGCCGGTCAGCCCGAAGCCGGCATTGCCCGACTGCGTACAGGCATGACCGAAGAACCCGGCAATCTCGAACTCAAGGCCTATTACCACACCCAGCGGGAGCGCATCGCCAGCCAGCTGCTTACCCAGGCCCAGTCGGATCTCGACGCCGGACGCTTCGATGCGGCCGAAGCCGCACTGAACAAAGTGGTGGCGATCCATCCCGAGAACCCGCGTGCGCACACCCTGCTGGACAATCTAAGCACGGCGCGCCAGAACCAGACGCGCCTGCAGGCGGCGAGCGAAGCCTTTGCTGCAGGCCACCTCGACGAAGCGGAACAGGCCGCGCGTCTGATCCTGGCGGAGTCTCCCGGCCACGCCGGCGCGCAGGCGCTGCTGCAGCAGATCCAGGCCGCGCGCGCGCCGGACGAGCTCAAGCTGCCGGAACTCGGGGCGGCCTATCGCAAGCGGATCACGCTGGAGTTCCGCGATGCGCCGCTGCGCAGCGTGTTCGACATGATCTCGCGTCAGTCGGGCCTCAATTTCATTTTCGACAAGGACGTGCGGACGGATACCAAGGCCACGCTGTTTGCCCGCAACACGCCGATTGCCGATGCGGTGGACATGCTGCTGATGACCGGCCAGCTGGCCAAGAAAGTGGTCAACGCCAATACGCTGCTGATCTATCCCGACCAGCCACAAAAACAGAAGGCCTACCAGGACCTGATGGTGAAGAGCTTCTACCTGGGCAATGCCGACGCCAAGGCCACCATGGCCATGCTGCGTACGCTGGTCAAGACCCGGGACATGTATGTCGACGACCGGCTGAATCTGCTGGTGATGCGCGACACGCCCGAAGCCATCCGGCTGGCCGAGAAGCTGGTCGCGGTGCAGGATCTGGCCGAGCCCGAAGTGATGCTCGACGTCGAGGTACTGGAGATCAAGCGCGGGCGGCTGCTCGACCTGGGCATCCAGTATCCCAACCAGTTTTCCCTGCTGAACACCATCACCACCGCCACGGCCACCTCGTCGACGGTGGGCGCGCCGGTGGTCACCACCAACACCACGCTGTCGCCGCTGCCGCTGACCGTCGACAAGCTGCGCCACCTCACCGGTGCCGACATCACGATGAACACTCCGCAGGCCAACCTGAAGAAGGAGGACAGCGACGTCAACATCCTGGCCAACCCGCGCATCCGCGTGAAGAACCGCGAAAAAGCCAAGATCCACATCGGCGACAAGGTGCCGGTCATCACCTCCAACACCACCTCGACCGGCGTGGTGTCGGAATCGGTGTCCTACCTGGACGTGGGCCTGAAGCTCGACGTCGAGCCGACGGTGTTGATGCGCCAGGACGTGCAGATCAAGATCGGGCTGGAGGTGTCCAACATCGTGCGCGAAATCCGCAGCAACAACGGCACCCTCACCTACCAGATCGGCACCCGCAACGCCGGCACCACCCTGCGCCTGAAGGACGGCGAAACCCAGGTGCTGGCCGGGCTGATTTCGGACGAGGACCGCAGCAGCGCCAGCAAGATACCCGGGCTGGGCGACCTGCCGCTGCTGGGACGGTTGTTTTCCAACCATCACAACGAGCGTAACAAGACCGAGATCGTGCTGCTGATCACGCCGCGCGTGCTGCGCACCGATTCCACCCGCCAGCCGGCACTGACCGAATTCCGCGGCGGCACCGAAAGCGACATCGGTGGCGGCGGCGCGAATCTCTCGTACCGGCCCGGCGTGGATCGGTTGCCGCCTGTCCCGACGCCCCAGCCTGCCGGCATCCCTCAGGTTGAGCCGGCCGCCGAACCGGCGGCGGCGCCGGATGCCACGTCCGCAATCCCCGTCCCGCAGATTCCGCCGCCCCCGGCACCGGACAACTAGGCATGACGAGTCGCAGCAAAGGATTCAGTCTGATCGAGTTGATGGTCACACTGGCCATCCTCGCGTTGCTCGCCAGCATGGCGGTACCGTTCGCCCAGCTGGTGCAGCAGCGCCACAAGGAAACCGAATTGCGCGACGCACTTCGACAGATCCGCACGGCGCTCGATGCCTACAAGCAGAGCGTCAAGGAAGGCCGCGTCGATTCGCCGGCCGACGGCAGCGGCTACCCGCCCGACCTCGACGTGCTGTGGCAGGGCGTGGCCGACAAGACCAAGCCGGACGCCACCAAGATCTATTTCCTCCGTCGCCTGCCGCGCGATCCGTTCTTCCCCGATGCGGCCGCCCCGCCGGCCACCACCTGGGGCCTGCGCAGCTACGCCAGCCCGCCCGACACGCCCGCGCCGGGACGCGACGTGTTCGACGTGTATTCGCTCTCGCCCGCCATCGGCCTGAACGGCGTACCGTATCGGGAATGGTGAAATCATGCTGAAACGGATGCGGCGCGGATTCACCCTGGTCGAGCTCATGGTCGTGATGGCCATCATCGCGCTGTTGCTGGCGCTGGCGCTGCCGCGCTACTTCAAGCACCTGGACATGTCCCGCGAAACCATCCTCAAGCAGGATCTCGCCGTCATGCGCGACGCCATCGACAAATACCATGGCGACACCGGCCGCTACCCGGACAGTCTCGAGGCCCTGGTTGGCGCACGCTATCTGCGTTCGCTCCCCGTCGACCCGATCACCGAGCGACCCGACACCTGGCTGATCGTGGCACCGTCGCGCGACGACGCCGGAGCGATGTATGACATCAAGAGCGGCGCGCCGGGGACGGCGCACGACGGCAGCGCCTATGCCAACTGGTAAGCCCGCGCAATCCGGCTTCACCTATCTGTTCGTGCTGATGCTGATCGCGCTGATCGGCATGGGCCTGGCCGCCGCAGGCACCCTCTGGCACACCGAGTCGCAACGCGAGCGCGAGGCCGACCTCCTGTTCATCGGCGACCAGTACCGCCAGGCTATCCGCAGCTACTACGAACTCGATCCCGCGCAGCCACGCCTGCCGCAAAGCCTCGACGACCTGCTGGAAGACAACCGCCGCCCCAACGTCGTGCGGCACCTGCGCCGCGCCTGGCGCGACCCGTTGACCGGCCGCCCGTTTGTGCTGATCCGCGAACCCGACACACAGGGCATCGCCGGCGTGTACAGCCCGGCGTCGGGCCATCCTTTCAAGAATGCGGGGTTTGCAGCGAAAGACGAGGCGTTCAAGGATGCGAAGCGCTATGCCGAATGGCGGTTCGTATTTTCTCCAGCCTCCGCCGTCGCTGCGGGTCCGGCTTCGCCCCAGTCGCCGAACCCAAATCAGACGCCAGGCTCAGCACAAACGCCGCAAGAGCACCGTTGGATCCCCGCCCAGAGGGTAGGTAATGCGGGACGCTGATCGGAAGTCGCTCCCACGCTGCCAACCCAGTAGATTCCCCGCATGTTCTACCTCGACCTCTTTGCCGCGCTTAACCGCCGTGTCGATTACGTGTTGATCGATGGGCTAGCGATTTTGCTGCACGGGATCGAGCGGGCAACGATGGATATTGATGTGACCGTGGCCATGACTCCAGACAACTTGTCGGCGCGGGTGGAGATGGCGCGTGAGCTGGACATGACGCCAGTAGTGCCGGTGGCGCTCGAGAGCCTCTCCGATCTCGACCAGTTGGCGCAGGGGCATCGCGAACGCAATCGGAGGCCTTCGCACTCCGTGCGCCCGGCCTGTCTGGCGTCACGCTGGACGTATTGCCCTACCCGCCGGTTGATTACGCCCAAATGCGCAGCCACCTTCCTGGCGGGCGACGTACCCGTCGCGGTCGCCCCCATCGACGACATGATCGCGCCGAAACAGGCCGTAGGCCGCCCGATCGATCTTGCGGACATCGAACATCTCAAGCGTCTGAAGGAAATCTGAGCATGCCTTTTGATCGTAGCAACCGCACCTACCATGTCAGCGATGACCGCCTGCGCGCTTTTCGCGCACTATCGCCCGAGGACAAACTGCGCTGGGTGGAGCAGTTGGCGACATTCCTTCGATTGGCTCAGCCTGTCGAAAGCGCCGTGGCCAGCAAAGCCGGCAAACACAATCAGCCTGCGTAGACTGGGAAACCGTTAGGTGGAACTGCACATCCTCTTTGGCCAGAGTGGGGCAAGCGTCCCCAATAACTGCCGCACGCACTCCCGATTGCCTTCCCTCTTTCCTTGCCCATCTGACACCTCCAAGTGAATTGTGACTCCACTCAAAAATGTCCGAAATACCCGGGTCAGTTCATTGCGTCCCCTTTATCGCGTAAGGCTGGACAAGCGATGCCCCCGCAAATGCCGATGCAGGAATCACATTCAGCCAGTTAAGCACCTCACCAAATGCACCGGCCAACCCCTGATGATTGATTCCATTACCCAAGCTGTTGTACCAGTAGGAAGAGTTCAACGCATCATGCGGCCCGGCATAGGCTTCGGTTTCACCACGGCGCGGTCGCGTGCAGTCGGCAGACCGATGGATCGCTGATGTAGTGCCAGCTTTGGATCACATTTGTTTTCTCATCAGCCATGAAACCCAGCACACATCCTGTTTTTTTGTCTTGGACAATATATTCAATCTTATTTCCTTCTAGCAGCCTCATTTCACGACCGCTGACAATCGGAGACTGCGAAACCGGTCTACCTATCTCGCTGTTCATATAGTGCTCAAAGAACTCTTGGCCAGACATAGACTGGCAGCCCGGAATCCAGCCAAGCATGGCCACTAGAAGAAGCAGTACACGCGTCATGACTATCTCCCGAACACCGCAGAGTAGTTATAAGGCTGTACAACCGACGCTCCCACAAATGCCGAAGCCGGTATGACATTCAGTCCATTCAATATCTCGCCAAACCCACTGGCAATTCCTTGGTGGCCAATGGCATTCCCAACTGCGTCATACCAATACCCCGAGTTCAACCAATCGTGTGGCCCAGCATAAGCTTCAACCAAACGATCTTGCCAAGAGTCCGGCGAGTAAAAATCACCAACAATAGGCTTGTTGTTCCAAAGCACTCCTAAAAATCCCTCCTTGCCTTGCTGCCCGCCGAGTGGACTGATTGCAAATGGGTTGAGCTCACTATATCTCCCCCCTCCGATTTTGTGCCCATCTCCCATAAATCCATCACTTACACCTGACGCATTAGCACCTGTCTTATTAAGAGTCGATTGATCCCACATACTCGCCCGCATGCTCACCGCCATATACGTCAGCGCCGAAGGAATGAACGAGGACTTGAGCCCGTCGATGAAGCTTCTGCCCTGTGCTGCCGAGGAGAGGCCCCCGGCAACAGACTGCACCGCCACCCGCTCCAGGCTGTAGCCATAGCGAGCCGCCCCATTCAAAGACCCATTGTAGGAACCCGAGTACATCGCCGTCACCGGTCCCATGATCGCTCCACCGATCGCACCGTACTTCGCCCCCTGCAATATCCCCTCCGGGCCATTGAAGATACCGCCGGCAATCCCTCCAACAACGGCGCCTGATGCCGCCCCCGCTATTGCTGACCCCACCCACAGGCTACTCGTCATGCCTAGCCCGGTTGTGCCCACTGCACCCACCGCTCCTGGTAATACCGCGTTGTAAATCATCGGCCCGAGATACCAAGCCGCCACAACTGCCACGACGGGCTTGACCACCTTATCCCTGAAGCTCGACCACTTCATTCCGAAGATCTTGAAATACCCCGTTGGATCCGTGAACCCCATCGGATTGTTGTTCACATAGCTGTATCGGTTCAGGCTCTGCAGATCGAACGGATTGTCGACCGTCGGATCCGCGCTGACGAAGCGGGAAAGCACCGGATCGTACAATCGCCCATTCATATGCGTCAGTCCGCCATCGAGCATCTCGTGGCTGGTATGCCCCTGGCGGGTGGCGTTGATCCCCGTGTTGTTGCCGTAGGTCAGGGTCTGCTTGCCCCAGGCGTCATAGCGGAAGCGGGTCAGCACGACGCCTGCGCTGTCGGTGACCGCGGTGATCGAACCCTGGGTGTCGCTGTGGAAATAGCGCGTCTGCGCCGCAGGTGCGGTGCCGCTGCTGACCTCGAAGGTGAGCACCTCGCCGATGGCACGGCCGCCACCGTACAGGGTGACCCGGTGCTCGACAGTGCCGCTGGTGTACAGGGTCCGTTCGTAATGTCCGCCCTGATGCACACTGAGGTTCAGGTACCAGGTCGTGCGGCCGGATGCGACCATCTTGTAGCGGTCGTGCTCGGGCGTATAGAGCCAGCTCTGGGTCTGTCCGGACTGGGTCAGGCTGGCGGGCATGTTCCAGGCGGTCCAGGTGACGGAGCGCCCGGCACCGCTGGTAAGGTTGCCGTTGGCGTCGTAGGCGTAGCCGAGATTCGCCGGCCCGCCGGTGACAGCGGTGACGGCATGTTTGTGCAGGACATCGCCGTAGGCGTAATTGCCGACGCCGGTCTTGCTTGTGATGTTGCCCAGGGCGTCGTAGGCCAGCGTCTGGCTGGAGGCGACGCCGTCGATCGTGGAATCGATCTGCGTCAGACGGTTGATCGCATCGTAACCGCCGCGGATTTCGAGCTGGTTGCCCGGGCCGTCGGCGTAGATCGCGATGTTGCCGATGGTGTCGTAGACATAGGCCTGCCCCTGGATCTGCTGGCCGCCCGCGGTATTCGCGACGATGTTCTGGATGCGGCCGGTGTCGGCCGCATAGCCGTGGTCGGTGACCACGCCGTTGCCGGTGGTTTCGCGGGTCGCGTGCCCCTCGGCATCCATGGCGTTGAGCTGCCAGTAGAGCGCGTTGGTGGCGGCGTTGCGCACTTCGGCGACGTAGCCGTAGGCGTTGTAGATATTCCTGGTGCTCAGGCCATTGGGATAGTTCTGCTGGGACGCCCGGCCGAAGGCATCGTAGGTGACGCTACTAAAGAGCAGGGGATTGCCCGCACCCATATTGGACAGGATGGACTGCGGTCGCCCCAGCGTATCGTAGGTATGGGTACGGATATAGCCCGCACTGGTCTGGGCGGTATGCAGCTTGCCCTTGCCGTAGGCAGCGGTGTCCCAGGTCCAGATGCTGGTGAGTCCGGGTTCGACGCGCTGGGTCATCCGGCCGAGCACGTCATAGCTCATGGTTGCGACCTGATTCTTGGCGTCGGTCTGCTTCACCAGTTCGCCGAGGACGTTGTACTCGTAGGTCCAGGTGCCCAGATCGGGGTCGGTCGTCTGGATCTTGCGGCCCCGTAAATCGTAGAGGTTGACGATGCTGTTCCCGGCCGGATCGGTGGTGCGGGCGAGGCTGCCGAAAGGATCATAGGCATAGGTGGTAACGTTATCCATGGCGTCGGTGACGCTGACCTTCTGGCCCTGACTGTTCTTGACCTCGGTGGTGATCTGGCCTTTGCGGTTGGTGCGGGCAATCGTCAGGCCGTTGTAGTCGACGCTGAGCGCGGGGGTGTCCGGCACGTCGGGCTCATAGACCTTGACGACGCGGCCGAGGTCGTCGTATTCGCTGGTGACCCAGTACACGGTCTGGCCGGCGAAATAGGGACGCGACACTTTCTGTACGCGGCCCTGGTTGTCGTAGACAGTGTCCTTGTAGATCCAGCTGCCGTCGAAGCCCTGGGTGGCGGTGCGCAATTTGCGGTTGAGGCTGTCGAAATAGTCGACGGAAACCGGGGCGATCTGGGTTCCGGCCCCGAACACCTGGGTGACGATGCGATAGACGCCATTGGCGGGACAGGCGGCGTCGCACACGTCGTAGGTCCAGACGGTCTGCGTGCCATCGGCCCGATTCTCCCGGGTCTTGCGGCCGAAGCCGTCGTACTGCCAAGTGGTGGTGAGGTTGTTGGGGCCAGTGAGACTGGTGACGACGCCAAAGCGGGAGTCGAAGACCTTGGTTTCGGTGTGGCCAAGCGCATTGGCGGCAGTGAGGGGGAACTGGCCGTCGGCATCCCATGTGGTTGTCGTGGCACGGGTTGCGATGGCGGGGGTGCCGGTGGCCGGGGAGCTGACGGTGACGCTGGTACGGTTGCCGAAGGCGTCATAGGTATAGGTTGTATCGAGCCGCATCTGCGGCTGGTCGGGCTCGATGGTTTCCTTGACCAGGAGGCCGGTATCGGGGTCGTACTCAAACGAAGAGGTACGGGTCAGTTGCGCGCCCCAGGCAGGCAGGATCAGCGCCAGAATCAGGCTCAACAATACGCTACGCATGGTCCCTTCCCCTTATGGCGTGACGCTGGTGACGGTGCTGCGGCGCAGGCGTCCCAAGAACCAGCGATTGGCGTCGATGATGTTGTCGTAGGTATGAGTGGTTGTCTTGTTGTAGCCTCCGCCTGAGTCGACGGCGATGGCAGTGGGGTTACCCCAGGCGTCGTAGTGGGTGTCGGTGACGACGGTGGAGATCAGCCCGCCGGTGAGTTCGTAGCTGGATTCGACCGTATGAGTAGGCAGGGACTGATGCCAAGTGGGGCTGATGCCGGTGTTGAGGAGCTGATCGGTGTAGGTGATGAGGCTCTGGCCCAGGAGGACGCCGCTGTCGATCAGTTTCTGGGTGCTGGTCGGCTGGCCCTGGTAGGGGTAGTCCTGGCGGTAGGTGGTGGTACTGCGGATATGCGCCTGGAGGTCATGGGCGGTGACTTGGCGGAAGCCGAGGAAACCGCCGCCGAGAAGGTGGGATTTGGCGCCGGCGTAGCTGTAGTCGGTGGAATAGGTGCCGCCGATGCCGTCGCTGGTGGCTACGCTGGAGACGACGTACAGCGGGGACTGGACATCAACATATGGGTAAACGGCACCGCTGGCCTTGGTGTAGACGGAACCGTCAGTCAGGGGCTTGTAGGTGACGGTCGTGCTGGCGCCTAGAGCAGTGGTGACTGATTTAACAAGATCATGTTCTCCCGTATTCAACCAAGTCGATGCATATACAGTACCCCCAACATACACAGCGTAGAAAAAGTCTGGTAATCCATCACCATTCAAATCCTCAAAGCGGGCGCCCTGGTCCCCATAACCATCAGCTGCGATCTGTGCTGGTAACTTGTACGTAGGTGAAACTTGCCAACCGTTCCCTGTATTCAACCAGGTCGTAGCGTTCAGCGTGCCATTTACCCATCTTGAATATATAAAATCCGGCAATCCGTCACCGTTTAAATCAACAAAACGGGTACCCAAATCACCATAACCATCGGCTGCGATATGGATAGGCATTTTGTAATTAGATGAATCTTGCCAACCGTTCCCTGTATTCAACCACGTCGTAGCGTTCAGCGTGCCGTTTACCCATCTTGAATATACAAAATCCGGCAGTCCATCACCGTTTAAATCAACAAAACGGGTACCTAAATCACCATAACCATTAGCTGCGACATGAGTGGGAATTTTGTAATTAGATGCATTCATCCATCGGCTGGCCATATCTGGTACCTCGAGCCAATCAGTAAGTGTTGGTTCCAAGCAATTACTCTCCGAGGCGCATTCTTGTACTTGTTTCAGGTGTGACCTCTGTGTCGCCGCACTCTGCTCATAGGCCAGCCTATAGTCCTTGACTGTCGTGTTCCCCGCAGAGGTCTGCACATTCGTGAGTCTGACCGCGGTCTTACTGAGCGACCCTGCCTGATACAGCGGTGTGATGTCCGGCCGGGTCTCGTAGACGAAACGCACCGAGTTGCCCGGTGTCTTGCCCGCATTGCCGTTGCCCGTGTAGTCGATCCGATCCGGGTAGTACTGGCCGTTGGGGGTGTCTTCGATGTAGCTGACGGTGAGGTAATTGCCGACGGTGTCGGAGAGCTTGTTCAGGCTCCATAGCATGACTTCGGTCTTGCCCTGGGCTTCGATCCGGGAATCGGCGGTGTTGCCGTATTCGAGTATCTGGCCGCTCCTTGTCCAGACTTTCCACCAGGCAGGACCGCTGCCCTGGCTGCCGTAGCTGACGATGCGGCTGTAGCTTTCGCTTTCGGTGCGGTATTCGGTGGCATCGGCGCCATAGGTGCCGCTGACTGCAACAAGACGCTGGCCGTCGAGGCAGTACCGGTCGTTGGCGTTGTAGTTGACGCCACCGATGACGCCATCCTGGACCAGGGTCTTGGGGCAGCGATGGATGACGGAAAGCCCGGCGAGGCTCCAGCCCATGCCGAGCAGGCCATTGCCGCCCTGGCTGTTGTAGCTAAGGCTGAGTTTGGGCTCGATACCGGCGGTGCCCGGCGGAATGGCGATGGGGATGGTGTAGGTGAAGGCGCCGCTGGGACTGACCTGGTGGCTGCCGGGGGTAGCACCGACTGCGGTAGCGTATGCGGACGGCGCGAACGACGCCGGTATTAAGACGATCAACCCGAACAGAGCGATGATGCGTTCGAAGACTCGTCCAGGCGCGGGACGATAGACGGCAAAACTGAAGGACATGCGGCTCTCCCAAAAGCTGCACTGGTTAATTATTTTTTCAGTTTTCCGCAGAGGGGGCCGACGTGCTTTGCATCGGCCTGTATGGATGGGGCGAAACTTACAGGGTGCTTTTTGAGTGTGTCAAGTGAAATCTGATGGCGGCCCAGTTTTATGCCGTTTACCGGGGATCATCGATCCAGGGACCAGCGTCGGATCACCTTGTAATTCGCGCCTTCCGGTTCGGTAACAGACTTTACCAGCACGAAATCGCTCACTGGCCAGCGTACCGGCGCGCATGCAGGGATTTCGCCGCCCGCCGTGTTGCGCAGCAGCGTGACATGCGGTACATGTGGCCGCGCATCGACGGGGAAATCGGCGGCCTGCAGGGCGGTATTCAGTGTGCCGACCAGATCGAGGTGCTGCGGCGGCGCCTCGTTCGCACCCAGCCAACCGATGCGGTTGTGGCGCCAGTAGCCGGCTTGGTTGAGGATCAGTTCGAATGCGCGTGACTGGACGGTGTCGGCGCAGGCGACCAGAGTATCCAGTTGGGCGGCCGGTGTGCTGCCGAGAAAGGCCAGGGTGATGTGCAGGGTGTCGGCGCGCATGCGTCGGCCACCCCAGTGCTGGTGCAGCCATTTTCCCGTGCGGTTCAATGCGTCGCGGGTGGCGCCGTCGGGCCACAGGGCGAAGAATAAACGCAGCGTTCCCGGCTGGACCGGGCGGGGTTCGGTCTGGCCGGATTCAGTCACGCGCGATCAGGCACACCGCCTCGGCGGCGATGCCTTCGCCGCGGCCGGTGAAGCCGAGCTTTTCGGTGGTGGTGGCCTTGACGTTGACGCGGTCGATGGCCACACCTAGGTCATCCGCAATATGCGCCGTCATGCGCGCGATGTGCGGCGCCATCTTGGGCGCCTGCGCGATGATCGTGGCGTCGACGTTGCCGACGCGCCAGCGACGTTCCTGCAACTGTTCGGCGACGCGGCGCAGCAGGATGCGGCTGTCGATGCCGGAAAACGCGGCGTCGGTATCGGGAAAATGTCGCCCGATGTCGCCCAGCCCGGCCGCGCCCAGCAGGGCGTCGCAAATCGCATGCAGCAGCACGTCGGCATCGGAGTGGCCGGCCAGCCCTCGATCGTGGGGGATGTCGACGCCACCGATGATGAGTTTGCGGTTCGCGGCAAAGGCATGGACGTCGAAGCCGTGGCCGACCCGGATGTCATTCATTCAGCTTCCCCAGAATCAGACCCGCCAGTTCCAGGTCCTGCGGATAGGTGACCTTGAGGTTGCGGCTGTCGGACTCGACCAGCCGCGGCTGCAGCCCGAGCTGCTCGATGGCCGAGGCTTCGTCGGTCATGTCGTTGCCGGCCGCCCTTAAGGCCTCGACGAGCGTGCCATGGCGGAACATCTGCGGCGTTTGCGCCTGCCACAGGCCGGCGCGCGGCACGGTGGCCTCGGCGCGTGCGCCATTTGATGTGTCGGCTGCGGCCCGCTTGAGGGTGTCGGCCACCGGCACGGCAAGCAGGCCGCCCACGGGATCATCCGCCACTTCATCCAGCAACTTGCCCAGCATGTCGTCCGGCAAACAAGGACGCGCGGCGTCGTGCACCAGCACCCAGTCGTCCGCTGCACATATATTCGACATGGCCTGCAGCCCATTCAGCACCGTTTCGGCACGGGTCGTGCCGCCGCACCGCAGCACCTCGATGCGTTCTTCCCAGCCCTGCCACGCGTAGTTGTTCCAGCGCTTGTCGGTGGGCGACAGCACGACAAAAATTTTCGAAAGACGCGGCTCGCGCGCCAGCACCATCATCGCGTGCGCGATCATGGGTACGGAATTGAGATCCATGTACTGCTTCTCGATCGCCCCGCCCATGCGTGAGCCCGAGCCGGCTGCGGGAATCAGTGCGTAAAAATTCATGCGTCGCCTCCGGGCGCCAATACGTCGCGGTTGCCGTTCGATTGCATAGCCGACACGAGTCCGGCGCGCTCCATGTCCTCGATCATGCGCGCGGCGCGGTTGTAGCCGATGCGCAGCTGGCGCTGCACCGACGAGATCGACGCGCGGCGCGACTTCAGCACGTAGGCGACAGCCTGGTCGTACAGCGGGTCCGCCTCCGCAGCCGCCTCGCCGAATTCACCCCCGCCCTCGCCCGCTTCTTCCGGCGACTCGAGCACGCCTTCGATGTATTCCGGTTCGCCCAGCGACTTCAAATAATCGACGACGCGATGCACTTCGTTGTCCGAGACGAAGGCGCCGTGCACGCGCTGCGGCAGGCCGGTGCCGGGCGGCAGGTAGAGCATGTCGCCCTGCCCCAGCAGCGCCTCGGCGCCCATCTGGTCGAGGATGGTGCGCGAGTCGATCTTGCTCGACACCTGAAACGCGATGCGCGTCGGGATGTTGGCCTTGATGAGGCCGGTGATGACGTCGACCGACGGCCGCTGCGTCGCCAGGATCAGGTGGATGCCAGCCGCACGCGCTTTTTGCGCCAGCCGCGCGATGAGTTCCTCGACCTTCTTGCCGACCACCATCATCAGGTCGGCGAGCTCGTCGATCATCACCACGATCATCGGCATCGTTTCCAGCGGCTCGGGGTTGTCCGGCGTCAGGCTGAAGGGATGTGTCAGCGGCGTGCCGGCCTTCTTGGCGTCGCGCACCTTCTGGTTGTAACCGGCGAGGTTGCGCACACCCACCGCCGACAACAGCTTGTAGCGCCGCTCCATTTCGCCCACGCACCAGTTGAGCGCGCTCGCCGCCTGCTTCATGTCGGTGACCACCGGCGCCAGCAGGTGCGGGATGCCTTCATAGATGGAAAGCTCGAGCATCTTGGGATCGACCATGATCATGCGCACGGCGGACGGATCGGACTTGTACACCAGCGACAGGATCATGGCGTTGACGCCGACCGACTTGCCCGAGCCGGTGGTGCCTGCGACCAGGAGGTGCGGCATCTTGCCCAGGTCCGCCACCACCGGATTTCCGGCGATGTCCTTGCCCAAGGTGATGGTCAACGGGCTGGCGCTGTCGTGATAGGCCTTGGAGCCGAGAATTTCGGACAAACGCACGATCTGCCGCTTGGGATTGGGAATCTCCAGCCCCATGGTGTGCTTGCCGGGAATCGCCTCGACCACGCGGATGCTGATCACCGACAGCGTGCGCGCCAGATCCTTCGCCAGGTTGACGATCTGGCTGCCTTTCACGCCGGTGGCCGGTTCGATCTCGTAACGTGTGATGACCGGGCCGGGCGAGGCCGACACCACCTTCACCTCTACGCCGAATTCGGCGAGCTTGCGCTCGATCATCAGCGAGGTGAACTCCAGCGCTTCGGGGCTGGCGGTTTCCACTGCCTCGTCGGCGGGATCAAGCAGATGCAGCGGCGGCAGCGGCGAATCGGGCAGGTCGGAGAACAGCGGCGCCTGCTTTTCAGTGACGGCGCGCTCGGACTGCGGCACTTCCTTCACTACGGGTTCGATTCGGATGGGCGGCGCTTCGACGCGCTTTTTCTTTTCCACCGACACTTTCGCTTCGCGTTTCTGCTGCGCCGCCTCGCCCAGCTTGCGGTCGCGGTAGGCCTGCCAGGTCTGGATCGACGTCCACCAGGCCCATTCCACGCCCGCGCCGGTGCGTTCGGCCATGCTGAGCCACGACACGCCGGTGAACAGGCTGAACCCGACTGCCATCAGCAGCAGCAGGACCAGCGAACCGCCGGTGAATCCGAGCAGCGCACCCGCAGTCGCGCCCAGGCCCGCGCCCAGCACGCCGCCATGCGCGTCCGGCAACGCCACCGCCCAGTGCCAGGTACGCAGCCATTCGATGCCGGTGCTGCCCAGCAACAGCAAACCGAACCCGCCCAGCCTGAACCAGCGCTGACGCCCGCCTGTCAGCGGGGTTTCATCGAGATGACGAAAGGTATGAATGACATAGGCCGCCGCCAACACCACCCACCACCAGGCCGACATGCCAAACAGCATCAACAGCAGATCCGACAGCCACGCGCCGACGCGCCCGCCCAGATTGTGCAGCGGACCGCCGTCGCCCGTGGTGCTGAAGCCCGGGTCGGCCGCGTTGTGGGTGAGCAAGAGGGCCGCCAGCAGCAGCGCCGCACACCCCACCAGCAAGGCACGGGCTTCGCGCAGCAGCCTTAGCATGCGCGGCGACAAGGGAGTCGAAGAACGGGAAGCGGGACGCGCCATGGGAACTTAAGGGCTGAAAGTGGACCTGATTATACCGGGCTGGCCGCATGGAAATGCCGTCGCCAAGATTGGTTAGAATAGTGTCCTTTCCCCCACGGCTGATTACAGACATGAGCACCGCACACCACAAACTCATCATTCTCGGTTCCGGCCCCGCCGGCTATTCGGCTGCCGTGTATGCCGCGCGCGCCAATCTCTCGCCGGTCGTCATCACCGGCATGCAGCAGGGCGGGCAGCTGATGACCACCACCGACGTCGACAACTGGCCGGCCGATGTCGACGGCGTGCAGGGTCCGGAGTTGATGGACCGCTTCCAGCGCCACGCCGAGCGCTTCAAGACCGAGATCATCTTCGACCAGATCCACACTGCCAAGCTGACCGAAAAACCCTTCACCCTGATCGGCGATTCCGGCACCTATACCTGCGATGCGCTGATCATCGCCACCGGTGCCTCGGCCATGTACCTGGGTCTGGAAAGCGAACAGGCCTTCATGGGCAAGGGCGTGTCGGGCTGCGCCACTTGCGACGGCTTCTTCTACAAAAATCAGGACGTTGCCGTGATCGGCGGCGGCAACACCGCGGTCGAGGAAGCGCTGTATCTGGCCAACATCGCGAAACACGTCACCGTGGTGCACCGCCGCGATACTTTCAAGTCGGAGAAGATCCTGGTCGATCACCTGATGGAAAAGGTCAAGGAAGGCAAGATCAGCCTTGAACTCGACCACACGCTGGACGAAGTGCTGGGCGACAAGACCGGCGTCACCGGCATGCGGATCAAGAGCACCAAGGACGGCGCGACCAAGGACATCGCCCTGACCGGTGTCTTCATCGCCATCGGCCACAAGCCCAACACCGTCATCTTCGAAGGCCAGCTTACGCTGGAAGGCGGCTACATCGTCACCCAGAGTGGCAACAAGGGCAACGCCACCGCCACCAATATCGAGGGCGTGTTCGCCGCCGGCGACGTGCAGGACCACATCTACCGCCAGGCCGTCACCAGCGCCGGCACCGGCTGCATGGCCGCGCTCGACGCCGAGCGCTACCTCGATGCGCTCGGCAAGGCGTAACGGAGTCATGCGCGATGAAGCGCGCCCGCGGCAGTGCGCTCGCCCCCGCCTCGTTCGAGGCGCTGGCGCGTGTGCGCCGCATGCTGAGCGAACAGACCGCTTCGCCCGCCACGCTTCACCAGGCACCGCATAAGCCGAAACCCCAGCCGGACGGCGCCGTGCTGTTCCGACGTGCTGTCGCCGATGCCGTTCCGCTGCCGCCGTCCGGTCGGGCCGATATCGCGCGTCCGCGTCCCAAACCCATCGCCCATCAAAGACAGGCCGACGAGCGCCAGGTACTGGTCGATGCCCTGTCCGATCCGTGGGACTGGGAGACGGCCGTTTCCACCGGCGAGGAACTGCTGTATTCCCGTCCAGGCGTCCCCACGGCCGCACTCAGGAAACTGCGGCGCGGCGGCTGGGTTATCCGGGGCGAACTCGACCTGCACGGCCATACCGGCGATGAAGCCCGTATCGCGGTGGCCGCCTTTCTCAACCGCTGCATGCTCGAAGACCGGCGCTGCGTGCGCATCATCCACGGCAAGGGCCATGGCTCGAAGAACCGCCTGCCGGTACTCAAAAACAAGGTGCGCCACTGGCTGATGCAACGCGAGGACGTGCTCGCCTTCTGCCAGGCCCGCACCGTCGACGGCGGCGCCGGCGCCGTCATCGTGCTACTCAAATCCTCGTCACGCTGAAAGAAAGAGAAACCCATCATGAGCGACCCTGTCATCACCGATTTCGAGTTGCCGTCCACCGGCAACACCCCTTTCAAGCTGTCCGACCATCGCGGCAAGAACGTCGTCGTCTATTTCTACCCCAAGGACAACACGTCAGGCTGCACCCTCGAAGGTCAGGAATTTCGCGACTTGTATGCCGACTTCGACAAGGCCAACACGATCGTCGTCGGCATTTCGCGTGACAGCATCAAGTCGCACGAAGGCTTCAAGGCCGAATTCGGCTTTCCGTTCGAACTGTTGTCCGACAAGGACGAGATCGTCTGCGAACTGTTCGGCGTGATGAAGTTGAAGAACATGTACGGCAAGCAGGTACGCGGGGTCGAGCGCAGCACGTTTGTGTTCGACGTGGAGGGGAAGCTGGTGAAGAGCTGGCGCGGGTTGAAGGCGCCGGGGCATGCGGCGGAGGTGTTGGGGTTTGTGCAGACGCTGTGAGTGAGTGGTGCACTCTGCGCCGTTCGCCCTGAGCTTGTACCTTCTCGCCACCGTTCGCCCTGAGCTTGTCGAAGGGCTGTCAACAGTAGCGGAGAACAACGCAGGACCACAGACCCTTTGGCGGCGGGGCCCC
>JAIBEL010000070.1 GCA_019459285.1 Rhizobium sp.
GATGCAGGACCAGAACGGTGCCCGCACCGACTATCTCTACGATCCGGTCGGCAATCTGATCGGGATCTGGGGACCCAACTTCGACTATCTCGCCTTCACCCATGACGCGGGCGGGCGGCTGACGGAGAAGTGGGATCCCAACGGCATCAACAGCCAGTACAGCTGGAATGCCGACAATACCCTGGCGACGCTCGACAACCGGGTGGCATTCGACGACGCCCATGTGATCAGCCATCACGCCTACGACTACGATGCACTGGGAAGAAGGCAGACGGCGACTGACAAAGCGGGTAGCCTCATCCTGCCCGCGCAGAACGACGCTTACGCCTACGACGCGCTGGACAACCGTACTCGCAAAACCGTCAACGGGGTGGCTCAGTACGCCATCTTCGATGCGGCCAACCAGTTGGTCGAGCTGAGGGCCGGCAGCCTGACGGGTGCCCTCACCCATGCCTTCGTGTATGACGCCAATGGCAATCTGACGATGAAGTGCGAAGGCACAGGGGTGAGCCGGACCACGACGACCTGCAGCGGCAGCACCGTCTCCAGCTTCACGTGGAATCCCGATGATCAGCTCATTGCTTTCTACAAGCCCGGTGTCAGCGAGAGCTACCAGTACGACCAGGCCGGTCGGCGGATCGCGAAGACGAGCAATGGCATTACCACCTACTACCGCTATAACGGCGACGATATCGACGCGGAGTACAGCACAACCTGGAGCGAGACGGCGCGCTATGTGCACGGGCCCAACACCGACGATCCGCTGATGCGGCTAACGGGGCAGACGAACGACCCGAGTGCGACGGCGATCTATTACCACCAGGACGGGATCGGCAGTGTGGTGGCGACCTCGGATCAATCGGGGAATATCGTGGCGGCGCAGCTGTTCGATGCGTGGGGGAACAAGGTCCAGTCGAGCGGAACGATTGCGCAGTATGGCTATACGGGACGCGAGCCGGATGCGACGGGGATGATCTATTACCGGGCACGGTATTACGATCCGACTCTGGGAAGGTTCATTTCCAGGGATCCGGCGGGGATGCCTAACGGGGTCAATCGGTATGCCTATGTCAACAACAACCCGATCAATCTGACCGATCCGACGGGCTTGTACGCCAAGCAGTACAACACCAATTCGAATACGGCCAATATCGGGTACACGGCCGATCTCTCAAGCTTCGGGCAGGCGTTCAGTTCGAGTAGTTACAGCCTGGCAAGCAGTCTTTCGACTGCGGCTCCGCGAGAGCAGGATTACTTATCCACGTACAGGGCAGCTAATATCAGTTCAATTCTAAATCCTGGTAATCCCTGGGCACTGCCAAATGGAGGAGCAACTCTGGTTGCGCGAGCAGACATCGATGTCTGGCCTCGCCAAGGTGGCGGTTTTAATTACCACGCTACAGATGACCAAGGAAGCAAACCTTTGCAGGGTACATTCAACACTGGAACCTCAATAAATATCAACCAGCTTCCGACAGGAACCTATAGTGTCTCTCCACGTCCAGCCGTTCCTGAGCCCGGCCTATTCGGGGGAATTAGAGATTTGTATTTGGGTGACCGCAACCGGAATGCAGGTAGACCTACTATTTCCAATACAAATAATTGGAATCAAATACGCTTTCCTGATGGGTCGCTTCATGAAGGAGTTCAAATCCACCCAGGCAGATCAGGCACGAATGGTGGGAGCTCACTTGGATGTCTAGTTTGTACCCAATCTCAGTTCAATTCTCTGAATCAGATGTTTCAAAAAAATTACGAAAACGGTGGCGTACATCTTAATGTGCTGCCACAAGCCCCAAGGTGATTAGAGGTTGGAGGTAACTGGAATAATGAAGAAAATGCTTACTCTATTGGCCATCTTTGCTCTGGCTGGTTTGGCATATTGGGTATCCATGGATGATGCTCATAAGTGGTTATTCTTCAACGAAAATATCGCCGAGAAATATGCTTCCAGCTTATTAAATGGGCGTGTTACAGCGGCGCAACCGGATGAGTTGATTGATGTTCAAATTTCGACTTATCCTCATTGGGTGCTTTTTAGTCCCCACAGTGATGATCATTTCTTGATTCTTGCCTACTCTCCGAATAAGGAACCAGAGCCAATAACAAGTGGGGGTAAAACGTTGTACTGGCGGCAATTAAAGCAATCTTGGTATGAACTTGAACATTGACGCAGAAAAGAGCTAAAGCATTTAGACCGAATTTTCTCACTGGCCATCCGACCCGACTGTGGGCCGGCAGCACCCTCAATCCGTCCGCACCCTGTGACCTTTCGGGCGCCGATCCCGATCTGAAGCGGCAGACCGCCGTCGTCACCAACGACTTCGGCTGGAAGGTGAAGGAGACCGATCCGCTGGGCCATGTCTG
>JAIBEL010000010.1 GCA_019459285.1 Rhizobium sp.
CGCGTCACCACGATGGGGCCGGCCTTTTCGCATACCGCCTCGAGGGGGTCGGCGGGTATGTGGTTGTGCTACACGGGGTCCAATCCCCCCTGCCCCTCATGGCGGGCCAGTCCGCCGAGATGCGCATCGGCGACGAAACGGGGATTATGCAAAGGATACTCGCGCACCCGCACACGCGGTGCCACGTCCGTCGCCTCGAAGCGCGGATACACTGCCACCCGGTCGCCGTCATGCAGCAATCGGCTGAAGTCGACCGATTCGCCATTCACCAGGATCAGCTCCACTTCGGTGTGCGGCACGCCCAGCGCCTCGATCATGTGCTTGGTCGTGGCCGCCTCCGCGCACGGCACGGTGAACGCCTGCCCGCGCCGCGCCGGCGCCAGGAAGTCGTTCAGTTCCTCATGGAAGCGGAAGGTGGCGGTCACCATAGGCCACTATTTTCACCTTTTGCGGCGGCCCATAAAACCTGCTCCCCCAGCCCGGCCGAGCCCCCAATGCAAAAACGCCACCTTGGCGGTGGCGTTTTTCGGTTCCATCAACGATCAGTGCGGGACTTTGATGGGCTTGCCTGTTTTGGGGGGGGCGGTGATGAACGATCCGACCGGAACCACAACCTGTTTCGGCTTCTTGGGTTTCTTGGCTTCCTTGTTTCCGCGTAACTGGCCTTTTGCCATGATGATGCTCCTTGCAACGTCTTCAGAAAACCGTGTCGCCTCAATGGCAACACAGCATAGCCCGATCATAGGCGCTTGCGCAGGAAAACCTAGCGTTATCTTGCAACCCCGGACTCGCCTGCCAGATAAGCCTGGGCGAACCCCGTAAACGCCGCCACTTCGCGCGCCTGCCAGGCAGTGTCGCGCCCCAGTGCGCCGGCCAGCAAGGCCGCCACATTGGGCGCAGCCTCGATGCTCGCGCGCGCGTCGAGCAGCAATGCGCGGGTACGCCGCGCCAGCACGTCCTGTACGCTGCGCGCCATTTCGTGACGGGCCGCCCATTCCACTTCGGCACCGCTGTAGGGCAGCCGCGGATGCAAACGAGCCGCCCACTCCGGCCGGGTCTGCGCCAGCGCCTGTATCGCAGCCGCATCCGAACCATAGGCACGCAAGGGGGCCGGCGCGGGATCGGAGGTGGCGCCGTGCAGGGGCAGGTCCGCCGTCCGGCCGGGACGGTCAGGCAACTGCGCGACACGCGCGGCAAGGTCGACGGCCTGCTCGGCCATCTCGCGATAAGTCGTCCACTTGCCGCCGGTGATGCTGACCAGACCGGACTCCTCGCGCAGCAGGTGGTCGCGCGCCAGCGCCGCAGTGTTGCGCCCGCTGCCCGCGCGCACCAGCGGACGCAAACCGGCGTACACGCTCAGCACGTCCTTTCTCTGCGGCACGTCCTGCAGGTAGCGGCCGGCGTGTTCGAGCAGGAAATCGATCTCTGCCGGCCGCGCGCGCGGCTCGGCCGTTGCATCGTCGACCGGCACGTCGGTGGTACCGACCAGCAGGCGGTCCTGCCAGGGAATGATGAAGAGCACGCGGCCGTCGTCGGTGCGCGGCACCATGAGCGCATTGCGGCCGGGCAGGAAGCGCGGGTCCAGCACGATGTGCGCCCCCTGGCTGGGCGCCACCCACGCGGCGGCTCCGGGTTCGGCCATGCGGCGGATCGAATCGCAGAACACTCCGGTCGCGTTGACGACCACGCGCGCAGGCATCTCGTGCTCGGCGCCGGTCTCGCGATCGCGCGCCACCACGCCGCGCACCGGCGTGCCCGGCCCACCGGTGCGCAGCAAACCCACTACCGCGCAATAGTTGACGAGCGTGGCGCCGTGGTCCCAGGCACTTTGCGCCAGGCAAACCGCGAGGCGGGCGTCGTCGAACTGGCCGTCGTGATACAGCACGCCGCCGCGCAAGCCGCTGGCGCGTAGCGTCGGCAGTTCGCGGCGGATTTCGGTTGCGCTGAGCCGCTGCGAGCGCCCGAGGCTGGCGCGCCCGGCCAGACGTTCGTAGAGCCCCAGGCCGAAGCCGTAGTACAGGCTTTCGCCGCGCTTGTAAGCCGGGATGATGAAGGGCTGTTCGCTGGACAGATGCGGGGCGTTGGCCAGCACACGGGTGCGTTCGCGCAGCGCCCCCATGACCAGCTTGATGTTGCCCTGGCGCAGGTAGCGCACGCCGCCGTGCAGCAGCTTGGTACTGCGGCTGGAGGTGGCCTGGGCGAAGTCGTCGCGTTCCAGCAGTAGCGTATCGTAGCCGCGCGTGACAGCGTCGAGCGCAATGCCGAGACCGGTGGCGCCGCCGCCGATCACGATCATGTCCCAAGGCGTGCGCCGCGCTGCGAGACGCCCGATCGCTTCATCCCGGTTCATGGCTCGGCCCAGCCCTTGGAACGCTCCACCGCGCGCGCCCAGTTTTCGCGCAGCTCGGCGACCCGGTCGCGCCCCATGGCCGGCTCGAACACGCGCTCGACCTGCCATTGCGCGGCGATCTCGTCCAGCCCGCTCCAGTAGCCCACCGCCAGGCCGGCCAGGTAGGCCGCCCCCAGCGCCGTCGTTTCGGTGACCTTCGGACGCAGCACCGGCACCCCCAGCAGGTCGGCCTGGAACTGCATGAGCGCATTGTTGGCGGTGGCGCCACCGTCCACGCGCAGCTCGCCGAGTGATAGACCGGAATCGGCCTGCATCGCGGCGATCAGGTCGCTCACCTGATAGGCGATCGATTCCAGCGCGGCGCGCGCCAGATGACCCGCGGTGGAGCCGCGCGTGATGCCATGGATGGACCCGCGCGCGTACGGGTCCCAGTGCGGCGCGCCGAGGCCCACGAAGGCGGGCACCAGATAAACCCCGCCGTTGTCCGGCACGCTCGCCGCCAGGCTTTCCACCTCGGACGCACTGCGGATGATGCCGAGCCCGTCGCGCAGCCATTGCACCACTGCGCCGGCGATGAAGATGCTGCCTTCGAGCGCGTAGCTCGGGCGGCCCGCGATGCGCCACGCCGTGGTAGTGATCAGGCGGTTGCGCGAGGGAATCGGCGTGTCGCCGGTATTCATCAGCATGAAGCAGCCGGTGCCGTAGGTATTCTTGACCATGCCGCGCTGCGTGCAGGCCTGGCCGAGCAATGCGGCGTGCTGGTCGCCCGCCATTCCCGCGATGGGGATGCGCCCCGCGCCCAGCAGATCGGTGTCGCCGTACACGTCGCTGGAGTCGCGCACCTCGGGCAGCACGGCGCGCGGCACCCGCATGATCCCGAGCAGCTCGTCGTCCCATGCCTGCTGCGCAATGTCGAACAGCAATGTGCGCGAGGCATTGGTCGCGTCGGTGACATGCAGCGTACCGCCGCTGAGCTTCCACAGCAGCCAACTGTCGATGGTGCCGAACGCCAGTTCGCCCGCCTCGGCGCGGCGCCGCGCATCGGGCACGTTGTCGAGGATCCAGCGCAGCTTGGTGCCCGCCAGGTAGGCATCGAGCACCAGCCCCGTCTTGCGCTGGAACAGCGCCTCATGGCCCGCCGCGCGCAGTTCGTCGCACAGGCCCGCGGTGCGCCGGTCCTGCCACACGATGGCGTGGTACACCGGCTGCCCGGTACGCCGGTCCCACACCACCGTGGTCTCGCGCTGGTTGGTGATGCCGATCGCGGCGATATCGCGCCCCGACAAGCCGGCCTGAGTAATCGCCTCGGCGGCGACGCCAAGCTGCGTCGACCAGATCTCGTTGGGGTCGTGTTCGACCCAGCCGGGCTGCGGGAAGATCTGCCGGAACTCCTTTTGCGCGATGGACTGGATCTGGCCTGCGTGATCGAACACGATCGCACGGGAACTCGTGGTGCCCTGGTCGAGCGCGAGCACGTATTGCATGTTCACCTCCGGTTTAGGCGCCCGTTGAAATCAGACGGCCGTTCGTGGCGTACTTGCCGCGCTCCAGGTCAGCGCGATCGATCCGGCGCTTTTTGCGACAGCAGCAAGCTGATGCCATCCTAGCACGCGCAATTTACTGTCCCGGCAGCCGGCCTGCCGCCGGCATGATTACGCTGAAAAAAATACACGCTCCCGGCATAATGCGAAAACAAACCGAAGCTGCTCGCTAGTCTTGGTTTGGTTATTTAGTGGCTTATCAGACATAGTGGATGTGTTACAGGACATCGCGACTATTTAGATCATGGGGTTAACGCATGATAAGTGTTTATCGGACATGTCCAATAAACCTATACGCCGACAGTTGTCGGCTAATTAACAGTTAGACCTATATGCCAAACCTGAAACTATCTCAAACAGCTGAACCAGCACGCTCTGGCCGTCTAAAGTATGTCGACACTCGGTGGGATCAGTTACTCCGGTTGGTAGAAGACTCCGAATTAAGAGCTTTAAAGTACCTTACGCTCACTAATGCCGGCGGAGCTGTAGCAACGCTAAGTTTCCTTGGCGCATCTGAATCAGTGCGCAAACTACTGCTACCCAAGATAAGCCTAGGGTTCTTTATCTCCGGCTTATTTGCAGTTGGAGTATTAGCTGCCCTATCTGCTCACAAAATGGCTTATCTTCTCCGCGAATGGAAACTCACTGCAAACAAATACACGTCAGATGAAACCACTTGGGGTGATCTACTCGCCGAAGATAATGCACGGGTTGAGAAAGGTCGCAAGGCCATAATTTCGTTTGCCTATCTCGCATTCGCTTGCTTCATAGCTGGTGCGCTTGTCGGTCTTTGGGCCTTGTTCTGGTCATAACGTAAACATGTCTAACATCACGTTCGAGAGGGACCGTTCAACAGCTTCGCTGTTGCCCGGCCCCTCAACTTAAACGTTAGACCTTATGCCAATGGATTTGCATGGTTTTGATGTTCACTGTTTGGAGTTGCTGGAAAAAAGCCCAAATAGAATTTCGAGGCATTGCTTCCGGTCGGCCATTAATCATTTGCAGAGAGCGGAGAAACTCTTCGAGATTGACAACCCAATGGCGATCTTCCGTTGTTACACAGCGGAAGAAGAAGCGGCATCAGGGCTGATGCACTGTTTAAAGGAGTGCGGCTACTCAGGCTCTTCGGAACTGAAGGCTCAATACCATCTACACAAAAATGCGCTTATCCCTTTCTTCAGTATTTTGTGCCAGTTCATTGAAGACAGTTTCAGGCAATACGGAATTGAAATCGACTTGTTGATAAAAGAGTCAAACGATCGAAAATATGTAGCACTGGAGGTTGCTATAGCCTCGTCCATCGGCCCCGTCAAATTTTCCCCAGATCCGCCTTTTAATTTTTCCTTTCTTCACGAAGGGAAACGATTTTCGTATCGGCAGCAAATAGACAAGTTTGTTAAGTCCAAAGACGCCAGAGAAATCAAAGATTGTTTGAGGCAAGAAGCCAACAAGCGTAATGAAGTCTTGTATGCGACCCCGCAGGGGTTTCCGGCTTCCATAGAAATTACCCCCAAGTTCTTCCCGGCGTATTGGAGGCGAGTGATGGCGATGCTTCGGGCCTATCTCATGATTGCACCTTATAAAGAGAGTCAGCCTTTCGTACAAGACTCGCTAAATGCATTTTTGGCGATGGTTATGTCTTTGAAGCAGGAAGACCTCCATGAAGAGGTCTAACCCAGCGCTCAACCCCGCTCCCTTCGGTCGCTGGACTCAGTCGAGCTGCGCTCGCCTGAGCCGGTTAGCTCCACGTTAAACCCGACTCGCCGCCTGCCGCATCACATTGGCAGCGAAGCGCATCGCCTGCTTCACCGGCAACGGCAACGGCGCACCGCCATGATCGACCGCGGTCTGCGCGTGCTGCGCTTCGTCAATTTTCATCTGTTCGACCACCGCACGGCTCTTCGCGTCGGCTTCCGGCAGTTTCTGCAAATGGCCGTCGAGATGCGCCTCGACCTGGCGTTCGGTTTCGGCGAGGAAGCCGAGGTTCCATTTGTCGCCCAGCAACCCGGCCACGACGCCCATGCCAAACGCGCCGCCGAACCACAGCGGATTCAACAGGCTCTTGCGGCCGCCGAGTTCGTTGATGCGCGTCTCGCACCAGGCGAGGTGGTCGGTCTCCTCTCGCGCGGCCTGCTCGAGTTCGGCGCGTACTTTTTCATTCTTGGCGGTGAGTGCCTGGCCGGCATAGAGCGCCTGCGCGCAGACTTCGCCGACGTGGTTGACGCGCATGAGCGAGGCGGCCTGGGCTTTTTCCGCCTCGCTCAGGTCAGCTTCCGGTCCGGTGCCGGGATAGGGGCGGCCGGCATGGGGGCTGGCAAAGACGGTGCGCAGGCCGAGGTCGAAGGTGGTGATGAGCTGGTCGAGTTTGTTCATGGTGCCTCGGTTTTCTCTCTGGCGAGCATGCCCTTCGACAAGCTCAGGGCGAACGGTGCTCGGGGTGAGCACCGGAATCATTTTACAAAGTAATTGAAGTTGGCATACGCCGCTTCCGCAACCTTGAACCACTGGAACTCGGTGTCGCGGAACTGCTTCCATGCGCGGTAGATCGCGGCAAAGTCAGGGTTGGTCCGCGCCTCTTCCTCATACATCTGGAAGCTGGCGCGACGGGCGGCGAGCATCACGTCCTTGGGATAGGCGTGCAGCTTGACGCCCTGCCCCACCAGGCGCAGCAGCGCGGGCGGGTTCTGGGCATCGTATTGCGCGAGCATCAGCTGGTTGGCCTCGGCGGCGGCCACTTCGAAGGCCTGGCGATACGACTCGGGCAAGGTGCCCCACGCAGCCTGGTTGACGTAGAAGGAGAGTTGCGCCTCACCCTCCCACCAGCCGGGGTAGTAATAGTGCTTGGCGATCCGGTGGAAGCCGAGCTTTTCGTCGTCGTAGGGGCCCACCCATTCGGCGGCGTCGATCGCGCCGCGTTCGAGCGCGGGATAGATGTCGCTGCCGGGCAAGGTTTGCGGGACCACGCCTAGCCGCGCCATGATCTGGCCGCCGATGCCGGGGATGCGCATTTTCAGGCCCTTGAGATCGGCCAGCGACTTGATCTCCTTGCGGAACCAGCCGCCCATCTGGGTGCCGGTGTTGCCGCCGGGAAACTGCACCACGTTGTATTTGGCGTAAAGCGCGCGCATCGCCGAGAGGCCGCCGCCGGCGTACATCCAGGCATTCTGCTGGCGCGCGGTGAGGCCGAACGGCACTGCGCAGTCGAAGGCCAGCGCCATGTTCTTGCCGACGTAGTAATAGCCAGCCGAGTGTCCGCACTCGACCGTGCCATTGCCAACCGCGTCGAGCACCTGCAGGCCGGGCACCAGTTCGCCGCCTGCGAACACGCGGATCTGGAATTTGCCGCCGGTGAGCGCGGCCACGCGTTTGCTCAGGGTTTCCGCCGTGTCATACAGGATGTTCAGGCTCTTGGGGAAGCTCGACGCCAGCCGCCAGCGAATCGACGGCAACTGCGTCCCTTCGGCAGGCGCGGCCTGTGCGGCGGACAGCGGCAGCACGGCGGCCACGCCGGCACCCGCCAGAAAGTCTCGTCTTTGCATGAATCCACTCCGGTTTTGGCCGATTATACGAGCCGCCGCGAAACCGCTGCGTGTTAAAATCGCGGTCTTTCAAGCCCTGCCCGACTGCCATCCATGTTCAACCGCCAAGACACCCTCGCCAAGACCGATCCCGACCTGTGGGCCGCGATCCAGAAAGAAGACCAGCGCCAGCAGGACCATATCGAGCTGATCGCGTCGGAGAACTACACCAGCCCGGCGGTGATGGAGGCGCAGGGCTCGCAGCTCACCAACAAGTACGCCGAGGGCTACCCCGGCAAGCGCTACTACGGCGGCTGCGAATACGTCGACATCGTCGAGCAGCTGGCGATCGACCGCGTCAAGGCGCTGTTCGGCGCCGAGGCCGCCAACGTGCAGCCCAACTCCGGCTCGCAGGCCAACCAGGCGGTGTTCATGGCCTTCCTCAAACCGGGCGACACCATCATGGGCATGAGCCTGGCCGAAGGCGGCCACCTCACCCACGGCATGGCATTGAACATGTCGGGCAAGTGGTTCAACGTGGTGGCCTACGGCCTCAACGAGAAGGAAGAAATCGACTATCCGAAAATGGAAGCGCTGGCGCGCGAACACAAACCGAAGCTGATCATCGCCGGCGCCTCGGCCTATGCGCTGCGCATCGACTTCGAGCGCTTCGCAAAGATCGCCAAGGAAATCGGCGCCATCTTCATGGTCGACATGGCGCACTACGCCGGCCTCATTGCCGCAGGTGTCTACCCCAACCCCGTACCGCACGCCGACGTCGTGACCTCGACCACCCACAAGACCCTGCGCGGCCCGCGCGGCGGCATCATCCTGATGAAGGCCGAGCACGAGAAGGCGATCAACAGCGCCATCTTCCCCGGCCTGCAGGGCGGCCCGCTGATGCACGTCATCGCTGGCAAGGCGGTGGCGTTCAAGGAAGCCGCCAGCAAGGAATTCAAGCACTACCAGGAACAGGTCATCGACAACGCGCTGGTGATGTGCAAGGTGCTGGTCGAGCGCGGCCTCAGGATCATCTCCGGCCGTACCGAGAGCCACGTCTTCCTGGTCGACCTGCAACCCAAGAACCTCACCGGCAAGGAAGCCGAAGCGCTGCTCGGCCGCGCCCACATCACGGTCAACAAGAATTCCATCCCCAACGACCCGCAGAAGCCTTTCGTCACCAGCGGCATCCGCATCGGTACCCCGGCGATGACCACGCGCGGCTTCAAGGAACTCGAAGCCGAGCAACTGGCGAACCTGATCGCCGACGTGCTGGAAGCGCCGAGTGACGAAGCGGTGATCGAAAGGGTGAAGGGCGAACTGGCGAAGCTGACGGCGAAGTTTCCGGTTTATGGGTGAACGGTAAGTCGTCAGTGGTAAGTGCATAAAAACCACTCACCACTCACCACTCACCACTCACCACTCACCACACACCACACACCACTCACCAAC
>JAIBEL010000016.1 GCA_019459285.1 Rhizobium sp.
CCCCCCCCCCCCCCCCCCCCCCCCCCCCCCCCCCCCGGCCCCCACCCCCCCCCCCCACCCCCCCCCCCCCCCCCCCCCCGCCCCCCCCCCCCCCCCCCCCCCGCGCCCGGGGCCCCCGCCAAGAGCCCGGCTATTGCCAACAGCACTTCGACAGGCTCAGCGCGAACGGTGCGAGGGTATGCCCTTCGACAGCACCCGCAAGGGGTACGCCGGTGGGTCCCCGCCGCTACGCGACGACCCTTCTGCAGGCTCAGGGCGAACGGTGGCGAAGAAAGCGGCAGTACAACCTATTCCATCGTAACCGGCGTAGCCACACTCCCCTTCCCCTCCGCCGCAAAAAACCGCTCCACCACTTCCAGCTTCCTCGTCCGCGTCATCGCCGGCAACGCATTCAACAACAGCCTTCCATATGGCTTGTCCGCCAACCGCGTGTCGCAAATCATCAGCACGCCCCGATCGGTCTCGGTACGGATCAGCCGTCCCGCGCCCTGCTTCAGGCTGATTGCTGCATGCGGCAACTGGTAATCCATGAAGGGCTTGCCGCCATTCTTCTCGGCCTGGGCGATGCGCGCCGCGACCACTGGGTCGTCGGGCGGCTGGAACGGCAGCTTGTCGATGATGACGACGGACAGCACATCGCCGGGCATGTCGACGCCTTCCCAGAAGCTCTGGCTGCCGAGCAGCACGGCGTTGCCGGCCTGCTGGAAACGCGCGAGAAGTTCGTTCTTGGGTGCCTCGCCCTGCACCAGCAGCGGGTAGTCCCAGCCGCGGAATTTGAACGCATCGATCAGCAGGCCGCGCGCCCGTTCCAACGCACGCAGGCTGGTGAACAGGATGAACGCGCGGCCGCGGCTGACTTCGAGCACCGGCAGGGCGGCCTTGACAACGGCGTCGGTGAACTCGGGCGTGTTGGGCGCGGGTAGGTTTTGCGGCACGTAGAGCACGCCCTGGCGCGGGTAGTCGAAGGGGCTGTCGACGCATAAGGTTTCGGCGGCCTCGATGCCCAGGCGCGTTTTCAGGTGGGTGAAATCGCCGCCGACGGACAGCGTGGCCGAGGTGAGGATCCAGGCCTGCGCCCGCTCGGTGAGCTTGGCGCCGAACATTGCACCCACCGATAGGGGTGTCGCATGCAGCAGCAGCGAACTCAGCGTGGTCTCGAGCCAGCGCACGCGTGGATTCTCGGGATCGTCGTCGCGTTGCCAGCTGCCCAAAGTGGCCTGTACCGCCTGCGCGCGCTCGAAGCAATTCTTCAGGTCGGCGTCGCGTTCGGCCTGGCTCTCGAGCAGCTTCGTCATTTCTTCCAGGCCGGCAGATAGCACACTCAAGGCGGCCGGCCATTTATCGTAGCGCGTCAGTTCCGCGAATGTCGATTTGACGGGATTCTGCGGAAACACCAGACGCAGGTCGCGCGTGATCTTGGTCAGCTCTTCCGCGGCGCGGCGCAGCGCCGGGAAGTCGCCGGCCTTCACCGCCGCGAGGCGCTTGGTGTCGCCGGCCAGATCGAGTAGTTGCGCGGTTGACAGTGTCTCGCCAAAGAACTGGGCGGCGGTTTCGGCAAGCTGGTGGGCTTCGTCGAGGATCACGGTGTTGCAGGCTGGCAGCAGTTCGGCGACGCCTTCGTCCTTCAGCCACAGGTCGGCAAAGAAGAGATGGTGGTTGACCACCACGACTTCGGCGTCGAGCGCGGCCTTGCGCGCCGCCATCACGAAGCAGTCCTTGAAATGGCTGCACTCACTGCCGAGACAGGTGTCGCGGCTGGAGACGGCGTAATGCCAAGCGGTGGCGTCTTCCGGGATGCCTTCGGCCTCGGCACGGTCGCCGCTCAGGCTGGTTTCGGCAAAGCGGGCGATCTTGGCAAGCCAGACGGGATCGTCGCGGTGGGCAAAGCGACCGTCGGCGAGATTGCGCTGCAGGTGATGATGGCAGACATAGTTGGCACGGCCTTTCAGCAACGCCACCTTGACCGGCGATTTCAGCGCGCGGCGCGCAGCCGGCAGATCGCGGTGAAACAGCTGGTCCTGCAAGGCCTTGGTACCGGTGGAGATCACTACCTTGCCGCCCGACAGCAGGGCAGGAATCAGATAGGCCAGCGTTTTCCCCGTACCCGTTCCCGCTTCGGCCAGCAGTACGCTGTTGTCTGCGACTGCGCGCTCGACCGCCTCGGCCATGGCCAGTTGCTGCGGACGCGCACGCCAGCCTGGCAGGACTGCGGCACACGCGCCATCGGGGGAAAAGAGCTGTTTCAGATCAAACATTTTTGGGCCGGATTTCGAGACGAAGTGTAACATTCGTTCCAGCGCAGAACCGCTTGCACATGCTTCAGTTCCATCCCCATTCTGCCGTTAGAACCCAAGACTTCGCCCATCCAGTCCCGCCATGCGCCTATACCTGCTTTGCTTACTGATGTCGGTATTTTCCGTCGCAGCACACGCGACCATCGTCCAGCAGGAGATGCGCCCCGGAATCCCCGCCAATGCCGAATATCTGATCGGCCAGCGCAGCAAGCCCGCCGTATTGCTGCTGCACGGCTTCTTGCAAACGCGCGAGTTCCCCACCGTCGCCACACTGGGTCGCGGCCTGCAGGATGCGGGCTACACGGTCCTGCTGCCCACGCTCAGTCTCAATATTCCCAACCGCATGCAGAGCCTGGCATGCGAAGCGGTGCACAAACACAGCATGGACGACGACGTGGCCGAGATCGGACGCTGGGTGGGCTGGCTGAAGTCGCACGGCCATCGCTCCATCGTTCTGGTCGGCCACAGCTTCGGCAGTTTGCAGTTGCTGGCGTATCTGAGTACCCATCCGGATCCGGCAATCAAGGCCTACATCGGCGCCTCGCTGGTCGAAGCGCAGATCAGCACGACATCGCGCCAGGCCCTGATTGCCCAGCTGGAAGCCCAGATACAGAACAAACAGCGAACCCTGGTCACCCAGAGCCTGTCATTCTGCCGGAAATACACCTCGACGCCCGAAGGTCTGTTGTCGTATGTGCGCTGGGACCAGCCTCGCCTGCTGACCGCGTTGAAGCAGCTACCGACCCACGCGCAACTCATCATGGGTGATGCCGACGGCATGCTCGGTCAAGGCTGGCTCAAGGCTTTGCAGCATATCCAGGTTCCCATGGTGATCGTGCACGGGGGTAGCCATTTCATGGATGGCGAGCATGAATTCGATCTGCTGGACCACACGCTCAAGTTCCTTGAAGCGCATCAACAAGGATCAGCCCGATGAAATGGCCAGATGCCATTTCCATCAAGCAGATTGCGCTTGCCTTCATTACCGGGCTCCTGGTACTGATGAGCCTGATCGGCGGTTTTGCCGCCTACCAGACGCGCGAAGTCACCCGCAGCCTGGAACAACACAACCAGAATGCGGCGGCTTCCGAACTGACTTCGGCCATCCAGCGCCTGTTGCGCCAGACGGATGACCAGGCGGCCAACCTGGCAGGCTGGGACGAAACCCGGCAACAACTGGTGCTGCCCGAATATTACTCATACTGGCGTGACCAGCGGGTCTACGAAAGCGGCATGTTGCCCAGCCACTTTGTCCGGGTGGCGCTGTACACCCCGGCGGGTTTGCTGCTGGCCCCGAGCCCGGCAAAAAACAGCCTGCCGGCCAGATTGCCCGCCGACATCTCGCCGCCATCCAGCTGGCTCGTCGACGAAGCGGGGACCACCGTTTTGTATCATGCCTTTCCGGTTTACATCGACGAACGACACCAAACCCTGCTTGGCTACGGCATGATCCGGCTCGACTTCATGCCGTCCCTGCTGCAGCAGGAAGCGCTCCATTTTGCGGACAAGGCCAGCGTCAGGCTGACGCTCAAACCGGGTGAAAAACTGCCCGCCAGCCAGTTACTTTCAAGGCTGGCATTCCATGCCCTGCCCGACCCCGACCGGCTCCGCTTCCAGAGCATCCTGTCACGCACCCTGCTCGCGTTGTTCGTGCTCCTGATGGCCATGTCCCTGCTCGGTTTCGTCGTGTACAACCGCCTGCTGGTGCGCCCGCTACGCCGGCTTTCGCAGGATATCGATGCCATGCAGCACGGCCGGTTCAGCCCCCATTTCTCGCGTTCGCAGGCCATGCGCATCAGCGAACTGGAGAATGTCCGTCGCTCGCTGTACGAATACCAGTTGCAATTGCGCGAACTGCACGGCTCACTGGAACACCAGAATCGCGAATTCCACTCGCAGGCACGACAGGATGCGCTCACCGGATGCCACAATCGGCGCGCCTATGAAGAAGACTGGGAGAAATTCCGTATCGAGCTGAAAAACGCGCCGCAAGGCGTGGCCTTCCTGCTGTTCGATTGCGACCGCTTCAAGACCATCAACGACACCTATGGCCACGCCAAGGGCGACCGCGTGCTGTCCATCATCGCCGATGCGCTGGTGATGGCGTTGCGCGCCAACGACCGCCTGTACCGCCTCGGCGGCGACGAATTCGCCACCTTCCTGTCGCGCACCACCCCAGCCCAGGCCAAGCAGATCGCGCAACGCTGCCAAAGTCTGCTCGACGCGTCGGTCTTCAGCGACTTGGGAATCAACGAACCGGTCGGGATCAGTATCGGCATCGCCTTCTGCGCGGCCGATCAACTCGAGCATATCAACGACCTGCCCAAGCAGGCGGACATCGCCATGTATACCGCGAAACAGCCGGGCCGTACCCGCATCGCGCTGTATGGCGAGGATACCGAGCGCGCCTCGCAGACGCTGGTGGCCAGCCGCGAGACCAGCGCCCTGTTCCAGGCCCTGGCCAGCCCCGGCATGATCGAGATGCATTATCAGTCCATCCATGCCCTGCCCGGGCGCAAGGTGGATTATTACGAGGCCCTTGCGCGCATCCGCTACCGCAACGACCTCATCATGCCGGACGCATTCCTGCCGGTTGTCAGCAGCCGCCGCCTGGAGGCCGGGTTCGATCTGGCAGTGCTGAACCAGGTCGATGCCGACCTGTCGTCGCAGCAGCTGCCGCCCGGCATCGGTGTGTCGATCAACCTGTCCGCACAGAGTATTTCGCACCCCGAGATCGTGTCGCAGCTGCTGGAGTTGTCGCGCCACAATGCCCGCCATCCGCTGATGCTGGAAATCACGGAAACCTCCCTCATCACACAAATGGCGGAAGTCCGTACCTATCTCGACCTGTTGCGTACCGTGAATTACCGCATCGCCATGGACGATTTCGGTACCGGCTATTCGCCGTTGCGCTATCTGGTCGATCTGCCGGTAGACGTAGTCAAGTTCGACATCTCACTGGTGAACAAGCTTGGAGAGGACAACCGTGCAAGCCAGGTGGTGGCCGACTTCGCCCGCATGATGAGCGATGCAGGCTATTCGCTGGTGGCCGAGGGCGTGGAAACCGACACCATCCTGCACAAGGTCGAAAGCCTGGGTATTGCGCACGTGCAGGGTTACTTGCTGAGTCGTCCCATGCCGCTGGCAGAGGTGGCCGCCCGCTTCGACGACCAGAATGCCGGCGTCAACTGCGCCGTCTGATCCGGGACGTCAATGCTTGCCCGAGCGCCAGATGGAGAAGATGATCCACAGGCTGTTGAAGAAAGCGATCAGGAATCCGAGCAGGCCGAATAGCGGCAGGCCGAATAGCTGAGGCCCGCCCTTCACGGTCATGATGATGCTCGAGCCGACGACCAGCGAGGCCGTCAGGATGCCCATGGTCAACCGGTTGCTGGCACGGTCCAGCTGATGGCCAAACTGATCCAGCCGCTTCAGGTCGAGATCGACCTTGACCCGGCCCCGCCGCATATCGCGCAATAGATGCCGCAGGTCGCGCGGCACGTCGGCCAGCACCTCCAGCGTCTCGCGCACGCTCTTGCGCCCGCGCGCAAGCAGGGCCTGCGGCGTGTAACGCTGCTGGATGACGCGTTCCACGAAGGGCGTCACATGGTCGATCATGTGGAACTCCGGATCGAGCTGCTGGCCCAGGCCTTCCAGCGTGATCAGCGTCTTGAACAACAGGGTCAGGTCGGCCGGGAGGACCAGGTTGTTGTCGCGCATGACCGCCGTGATGTCATTCAGCAGCCCGCCGATTTTCACGTCCTTGAGCTGCAGGTCGTCGTAGCTTTGCAGCAGTTCCGCCACATCGTAGGCCAGTCGGTCTTCATCGCTGACCGACTCGCCGCTCCAGTCGAGCAGCACCTGCAGCAGGCCCTGTTCGTCCTTACGCGTCAAGGCATGCAGCAGATCGACGATCTGGTTGCGGCGGGGGTTGGTCAGCATCCCCACCATGCCGAAGTCGATCATGCCGATGCGGTTGTCGGGCAGGAAAAGGACATTCCCGGGATGCGGATCGGCATGAAAATAGCCATGTTCCAGCACCATGCGCAGCACGGCATCGGCCCCGCGTGCCGCCAGCAGTTTGGGATCGAGCCCCTGTGCGCGAAGCTTGTCGGGGGCGACGCCGGCCATCCCGATGATTTCTTCCTGCACATTGACGCGATCATTGGTGAACTCCCAGTACACCCGGGGAATTTTCACCAGCGGTTCGTCGGCAAAATGGCGCGCGAACTGGTCGATGTTGCGTGCTTCTTTCGCCAGGTCGAGTTCGCGATTCAGCGAGCGGCGGAACTGCGACACGATTTGTACCGGGTCATAGCGGCGCGAATCCGGCACTTCGCTTTCCAGCAGTTTGGCGGCGTGTTCCATGATGCGCAGATCAGCCTGGATTACGCCTTCGATGCCAGGTCGCCGCATCTTGACGACGACGCGCGTGCCATCCTTGAGCGTGGCGCGATAGACCTGCGCAATGGAGGCTGCCGCCAGCGGTACCGGGTCGAACTCGGCAAACACCTCGGCGGGATCGCCTTTGATGGCCGTCACCAGATCGCGATGCAACCGCTCGTAAGGCACCGCCGGCACCTGGCTGTGCAGCTTCTCGAATTCGGTGATCCAGTGAGGTGGAAACATGTCGACCCGCGTCGCCAGCACCTGCCCCAGCTTGACGAAGGTCGGACCGAGTTCTTCCAGCGCGCGGCGCACGCGCACCGGCGCGTCGAGCTGGCTGATCTCGCTGGCACTGTGCCAGTGCAGAACCCGCCCGGCACGTTCCAGCGCCCCGCTGATGCCCAGGACGCGCACCAAGTCGCCTCCGCCATACCGGATCATCACCGAGGCGATTTCATGCAATCGCGGCAGGTCGCGCACGACCGAAATGGTTTCCCAGAGCATCGTTGTTTTTTGGAATCAGTTAATGCCGAGAGTGTACCTGCAAGCGGCAACGACCCCGCTGTTGCCGCTTGCAGTATGGCTGGGAAATCCCCGCCATACTGCAAGTGGAATTATCAGGAACGCAGGCGTTCGCTCTGCCGCTTGAGCGAATCGGACAGGGCCTCCAGGATGCCGCTCGCCACCAGGGACAGGCGTTCGGTCGCCGTACTGGCCGATTCACTCAGCCCGGCCCGACCTGCCGCGCCGCTGGACTTCACGCCATTCGCCAGTTGCTGGAGCGCTTCGCGCACCTGTTCGCCCGTACGGGTACCGCTGATTTTCAGGTGATCGCTCAGGTAACCGAGTTCCTCCTTCAGCTTGCCGCCCGATTGGCTGGCGGTCTGCTTCAGGGCCTCGACAATCTGGGCCTCCAGGTCACGGAGCTGTTCGAGGCTCGTCTTCAGTTCATTGTCCTTGAAGGCCTGGCCCTGGGTGGCCGCTTCGCGCAAGGTATAGGACGCTGCCTGTGCCGCGCTGCCGACGGCCTCGTCCAGGCCGGCGATCGCCTGTTTGAGCCCATCCTTCATTTCGCCGCCGCGTGAAGTTAGGCCGCTGCCCACGCCGGAAGAGATGGCAACGACCAGTTCACGTATGTCATTCAGCGCCATGCGCCGTTCATGCAGTACGCGCGCAGTCAGTTCGCGCACGCGCTCGTGCAGGTCGGGCGCGGATGCCGCCGCCGCGGCCTCGTCGTGCAATTGCACAAGCTGTGTATTTTCGGGGATACTCGTTTCGCCCGTGGCAGGCGTATTCGCGTCATTCATGGTGTAGTCCTCAGGATCAAGATTCGCCGCATTTGGCCGTAGTTTCGTTTCAACTATAGAGCAGATTGTTATTCGATGAAGTCCGTCCTGCTGTCAGCCATGCTGGTCGTTCTGCTCACGCAGCCTGCGCATGCCGCGCCGCCCGACGACATATCCATCTATGCGGTCAGCCTGGTGGGAAGCCCGTATCGCCTGGGCGGTACGTCGCCCGAAACCGGACTCGATTGCAGCGGCTTCGTCGACCATGTCTTCCGCCAGATCATCGGCGTCAAGCTGCCCCACGACAGCCTGGCGATCAGCGAATCCACCCAGGCGCTCGATCGGGCCGACCTCCAACCCGGCGATCTGGTTTTCTTCAACACCCTCGACCATGCGTTCTCCCACGTCGGCATCTATCTGGGCGATGACCGCTTCGTGCATGCCACGAGCAGCCGGACCGGTTCGGTCATGGTGTCCAGGCTCAGCGATCATTACTGGCGCGAGCGGTTCGATGGCGCACGCCGTGTTGCCCTGCCTGCGGGCCTATCCGCGACGATTGCATCGTTCGAGTAGGGCCCCTGCCCAAAGTCCCTCGTCACACGGCCTCTGCCGGATTCCGTCCGGGTAAGCGCGGCAACACGCCAGCCCGCGCAATCTATAATTGATAAGCGTTCTCATTTTTAGTACGATGCAGGCATTCCAAAATTCAGCAGGAAAGCCCGCAACATGACATTCCCCAGACTGATCGCCGCGCTGCTCCTTACCGCCGTGGCCCTACCCGCGGCAGCCGAGGACGTCGTGGTGTATTCCGCACGCAATGAACAGCTCATCAAACCCCTGTTCGACGCCTATACCCGCGACACCGGCGTACAAATCAAATTCATCACGGACAAGGAAGGTCCGCTGATGGCACGGCTGAAAGCGGAAGGCAGGAACACCCCCGCCGACATGCTGCTGACGGTCGACGCCGGCAACCTGTGGCAGGCATCGGAAGAGGGCCTGCTGCGCCCGATCCAGTCGAAGACCCTGCAGGCCAACGTGCCGGCCCACCTGCGTGACCCCGACAACGAATGGTTCGGCCTGTCGGTCCGTGCGCGCACCTTGGTCTACAACACCCGCAAGGTCAAGCCTGCCGATCTGTCGACCTACGAAGATCTGGCCAATCCGAAATGGAAAGACCGCCTCTGCCTGCGGACGTCGAAGAAGGTTTATAACCAGAGCCTGGTCGCCATGATGATCACCGAATACGGCGAAGGCAAAACCGAGGACATCGTGCGCGGCTGGGTCGCCAACCTCGCCACGTCGCCCTTCCCCGACGACACCAAGGCGATGGAGGCCGTGGCAGCCGGCCAATGCGATGTCACGCTGGTCAATACTTATTACTTTGGTCGCCTGATGGCGAAGCAGCCGAACCTGCCGCTGGCGATTTTCTGGCCCAACCAGAATCTGAAGAACAAGGCTGCCGGCGTGCACGTCAACATCTCCGGGGCGGGCGTCACGCGCTACGCCAGGAATCCGGCTGGCGCGCAGAAACTGATCGAATGGCTGTCGTCCGACAAGGCGCAGAATCTGTTCGCCGACGTCAATCTGGAATACCCGGTCAACCCGAGCGTGACGCCTGACAAGACCGTGGCCGCCTGGGGCAGCTTCAGGCAGAACCTCATCAACGTGAAGGAAGCTGGCAGCCTGCAGGCCAAGGCCGTAAAATTGATGGATCGCTCCGGTTACAAGTAAGAAGTGCCCCATCTTGTCTGACAAGCTTGCAACGCCCTCAAAAACGCCCGCTGCGGGCGTTTTTGTTTGGTCGCCCCCCAGCGGCTGGATGCTGTTCGCCCTTGCGATCACCGCGCTGGTGCTGGTGCCGGTCGTGGTCACCTTCTCGTCCTTTGCGCAGGTCGACGGCGACATCCTTGCCCACCTGGCCGAATTCGTCCTGCCCGAACTGGTCGGCAATACGCTGTGGCTGATGCTCGGCGTGGGGATTGGCGTCAGCGTGCTGGGCGTGTCGCTGGCCTGGCTCACGGCAATGTGCGATTTTCCCGGCCGCCGCCTGTTCGACTGGGCGCTGCTGCTGCCGCTGGCCCTGCCTGCCTACGTCACCGCCTTCGTCGCGATCGGCCTGCTGGATTTCACCGGCCCGCTGCAGACCTGGCTGCGCGAAGGCTGGGGCATCACCGGCTTGCCCGAGATCCGCTCGCGCGGTGGGGTCATCCTGGTGATGTCGCTGGCGCTCTATCCCTATGTCTATCTGATCGCGAAAAACGCCTTCGCGACGCAGGGCGCGATCGCGCTGGAAGCCGCGCAGTCGCTCGGGCTCTCGCGCACGCAGGGTTTTTTCCGGGTGGCACTGCCGATGGCGCGGCCGTGGATCGCCGCCGGCTTGATGCTGGCGCTGATGGAAACCCTGGCCGACTTCGGCACCATGGCAATCTTCAACTATGACACCTTCACCACCGCCATCTACAAGGCATGGTACAGCCTGTTTTCGCTGGCGGCGGCGGCGCAGCTGGCATCGATCCTGATCCTGTTCGTGCTGGTCGCGGTGGTATTCGAGCAGCGCTCGCGCACCCGGATGCGCTATGGTGCCGTGGGCCGCAGTGCCGCGCAGCGCCGCATCCGGCTGTCTCCGGCACTGGCCGGATTGGCGTTCCTGTATGCCGGAACGGTGCTGGCCATCGCCTTCCTCATTCCGGTCGTGCAACTCGCCCTGTGGGCACGCACGATCCTCGCCGACGATCTCGATTCGCGTTACTGGGACTTCGCCTGGCATTCGGTGCTGCTGGCCGGCATCGGCACACTGATGGTGGTGGCCGTCGCGCTGCTGCTCGCCTACGCGGGACGCCAGCGCCCCGGCACCGCGATGACCTGGACGCAGCGCCTCGCCACGCTCGGCTACGCCTTCCCCGGCGCTGTACTGGCGGTGGGGCTGTTCATCCCGGTGGCGGCGCTGGACAACTGGCTGATCGATCGCGGCCGCAGCTGGTTCGGCTTCGGCGGCACCGAGATCCTCAAAGGCACGCTGCTGGTCATGTTTCTGGCCTATCTGGTGCGTTTTCTTGCGGTCGGTTTCGGCCCCATCGACAGCGGACTGCATCGCATCACCCGCAGCATCGACGAAGCCGCACGCAACCTCGGCAGCTCAACCACCGCATTGCTTACCCGGGTGCACCTCCCCATCCTGCGAGCCAGCCTGCTGACGGCCGCGACGCTGACCTTCGTCGACATCATGAAGGAAATGCCCATTACCCTGATGACCCGTCCATTCGGCTGGGACACGCTGGCCGTGCGGGTGTTCGAAATGACCTCGGAAGGCGAATGGGAGCGCGCCGCGTTGCCTTCGCTCGCCATCGTCGTTGCCGGTATCATCCCCATCATTCTCCTGACCTGGCGTGGAACGCGCCCGCTTGACTGACCGCCTATGGCTGAACTGATCCTCGACTCGGTCTCGCAATCGTACGCCGCACGACAGATCATCGCCGACCTTTCCTTCACTCTGCCCGAAGGAACGATCGGCTGCCTGCTCGGCCCGTCGGGCTGCGGCAAGACCACCGCGCTACGCTGTATCTCCGGCTTCGAGCCGATCCAGACGGGCGAAATCCGCATCGGCGGCGAAGTCGTCAGCCGCCACGGCTGGATGCTGCCTGCGGAAAAACGACGCGTCGGCATGGTGTTCCAGGACTACGCCCTGTTCCCGCACCTGAGCGTGGCGGACAACGTCGGCTTCGGCCTGCGCGGCCAGCCCTCGACTGAGCGTCTGGCACGAATCGACGAGTTGCTGGCACTGGTCGGCCTGGCCGGTCACGCCGGACAATTTCCGCATCAACTGTCCGGCGGCCAGCAGCAGCGCGTGGCCCTTGCCCGCGCACTGGCGCCGCGCCCGCGCCTGATCCTGATGGACGAGCCTTTCTCCAATCTCGACGTCGAACTGCGCGAACGCCTGTCGCTCGAAGTACGCGACATCCTCAAGCGCGAAACGACCACCGCGCTCATCGTCACTCACGACCAGCACGAGGCCTTCGCGCTGGCCGACTGGGTCGGCGTCATGCACGAAGGCCGCATCCAGCAGTGGGACACGCCCTACAACCTGTATCACGAACCCGCCAACCGCTTCGTCGCCGACTTCGTCGGCCAGGGTGCGCTGCTCCCCGGGGAAGTCATCAACGATCATCAGGTCGAAATCGAGCTCGGCGTGCTGGACGGCCACATCCCGATCGAATGCGGCGCCCGCGGCTGCGACGAATGCGTGCGCAGCTGTCATGTCGACGTGCTGCTGCGCCCCGACGACATCGTCCACGACGACGACAGCCTGCTGCTGGCGGAGGTCGAGAACAAGGCCTTCCGCGGCGCCGAATTCCTCTACACGCTGAAGCTGCCGAGCGGCCAACGCGCGCTGTCGCTGGTGCCGTCGCACCACGATCACGCCATCGGCGAAAAGATCGGCATCAAGCTGGCCGTCGATCATGTCGTGGCATTCCGCCGCGAATAATTCCATGCTGCCCGCCCCTCTCCGCGGTTTGCTGTTCAACGTCGGGCTGGGCTTCACCGCCGCCCTGTTGCTGATGCTGGCCGTGATCGGTCTGGGCGTCACCCAGATGGCCTATCTCAACGCCGAGCTCTCGAAGGTCGTGACCGTCAACAACGTCAAGACGCGCCTGGCTTCGCACATGCGCGACACGCTGCGCGACCGCGCGATGCTGATGCACAACATCGTGGTCTCCATCGATCCCTGGGAAAAAGACACGCTCTTCCTGCAGTTCCAGGAGTATGGCGAACGCTATTCCAAGGATCGCAGCCAGCTGGTGACGATGCTCAGTACGCCCGAGGAAAAGAGGCTGATGGCCGACCTTGATGCCATCACGCTGGCCAATCAGCCGGTCATGTTCGACGTGGTCGAAGCGGCGCTCGACGACAACAATTACAACGCGCTGACCCTGCTCCAGAAACAGGCCATTCCCCTGCAGAACCGGCTGGTCGAAGCGCTCGACAACATGACCAGCCTCCAGCGCAAGGAAAACGAGACCGCACTGGGCAAAACCTTCACTGCCTACCAGGCCACACGCAACCTGATGCTGGTGCTGGGCATCTTCGCGACCTTGCTGGCCTCGCTGGTGGCCGTACTGGTAGGCCGCCGCATGCTTACGCAGACGCGCCAACTGGAAGTGGAAAGACAGAAGTACCAGACCCTGTTCGAAACCAACTCGGACGCCGTCGTCATCCTCGACAACTCAGGATTCACCGATTGCAATCCGGCCACGCTGTCGCTGTTCGGCATGGATACGGTCAAAGAATTCCTGCACACACCGATACAGAAGCTGGGTACGCCGATCCAGGCCAATGGCGGAATGGCCATCGACAACGCCATGCGTGCCATCAACCTGGCACGCCATCTGGGGCATGCCGCCATAGACTGGCAGGGCGTGCGCAAGGACGGCTCGGTGTTCTCGGCCGAAATCGCCCTCCATGCCATGACGCTGGAAGGCAAGCCGGTGATCCAGGCGATCATGCGCGACGTGTCCGAACGCCGGGCCGCCGAGGCCGCCAAGGAAGCGGCCCGCGAGGCGGCCATCCAGATGGCGCGCGCCAAATCGGAATTCGTCGCCAACGTCAGCCATGAAATCCGCACCCCGATGCACGGCATCCTGGGGATGAGCGGACTGTTGCTGAAAACCCCGCTCGACGGCCGCCAGCGCGAATATGCCTCCACCCTCAGAAGCTCGGCTGAAAGCCTGCTTACGATCATCAACGACATCCTCGATTTCTCCAAGATCGAGGCGGGCAAGCTCTCCATCGAACAGGTCGCCTTCTCGCCGATTGCACTGGTGCAGGGCGTGACGGCCCTGTTCCAGGCGCGCGCACTGGAGAAAAATCTGCACCTCACCCTGTCGCTGCCCGAGCATGCGCCTGCCGCGCTGCTGGGCGATCCCACGCGCATCCGCCAGATCCTGTTGAATCTGGTCGACAACGCCATCAAATTCACCCACCAGGGCGAAGTCGAACTGCACGCGCGCTTCGCGACGGACGAGGACGGTATCGGGTGTCAGTTCAGCGTGCGCGACAGCGGTATCGGCATGAATGAAGAAACCCAGACACGCCTGTTCCAGGCTTTTTCGCAGGCGGATTCGTCGACCACGCGTCGCTATGGCGGCACCGGCCTGGGGCTTGCGGTCAGCAGCCAGCTGGCCGGTCTGATGGGTGGGCGACTCACGGTCGAGAGCCAACCGGGCAAGGGCAGCTGCTTCACCCTGCATCTCACGCTCCCCGCGACCACCCTGCCGCTGGCCGAGCTTCCGACGCAGCCTGTCCTCCAGCTGCAGGGCCGCGTCCTGATGGTGGAAGACCACCCGGTCAACCAGAAAGTCCTGTCGCACCAGTTGCGCGAAATGGGCCTGCAGTTTGCCGTGGCCGTCAGCGGCACCCAGGCGCTGGACCTGTTGTCGTCGGAGGCTTTCGATCTGGTGCTGATGGACTGGCAAATGCCGGAAATGGACGGCCTGGAAGCCACCCAGCGGATTCGCCGACTGGAGACCGACACCCGCCACATTCCAATCATCGCATTGACCGCCAATGCCAATGCAGGCTTCCGCGAAGCCTGCCTGGCAGCGGGCGCGAACGATTACCTCAGCAAACCCTATACTGAAGCCGCATTGTTCGCGCTGCTGATGCAATGGCTGCCGCAGGCTGCGCCAGCTGCAGCCACCGCCCCGCTGCTCGACCTGTCCGCCCTGCATGCACGCTATCCCGGCAATCCGCAACTGGTGCACGATCTGGAAACGCTCTTCGTCTCCACCACCGAAACCAGCCTGAGCGCGCTGAAACGCGGGATCGAGCAAGGCCAGACCGAGCTCTGCCGCAAGGAAGCACACGCCCTCAAGGGCGCAGCCGCCAGCGTGATGGCCACCGTTATCCGGGAAGGCGCCGCACGCATCGAAACCCGCGTTCAAAGCGGCGATTTCGCCGCCGCCGCCGCCGAACTGGCGGCACTGGAAGCACACTTCCGTACCCATGGCGGCGACGCACATTGACGCACGTCCTGCGGCGCGTAGGATTAAAATCTAGCCGTCCAGGAGACATGTCATGATGCGTCCGCTTCCCCTCCTACTCGCCTGCCTTTGCAGCCTGCCTGCGATCGCCGCCGAACCGCCTACGGCCCCTCCCCCACCGACCGCAGCCCCTGTCGCACCTGCTGCGCCCGAACAAAGCTGGATCGACGTCACGCCGACGCCCTATGGCCCCATGCTGATGCAGCAGGCGCCGCCGCCGCCCTACCGCGATTACCAGATGAATCGCATCCTGACGCCCGAGGAAAAGGCACGCTGGCTGCAGATGGCCATGCCCATGATGTCCCATCTGATGCAAATGGACGCGCGCGAGGCGATGAACTATTTCGCCCTCAAGTACAAGGCCAAACCCGGCGTGTCGTTCGACCAGGTGGTCGAATCGATGATGCTGCGCGCCAATCAGCTGAACCTCAAGTTCGTCGGCAAGAACCTGATATGGAAGGAATTCCGGGCCATGCTGCACGACGACAAGGCGCCGCGCGTCGAGGTATTCAGCTTTTGCGACATCGCCGTCGGACGCGACCTGCTCAAGGTCATTCCGGAGATCGTCGTATTCCTGCCCTGCCGCATCGCGGTGATGGAAGATGCCGACAAGAACATCTGGGTTCTGACATTGGACTGGGACGTGACCTGGCTCGACCAGGCCGGCAAGCAGGCGGGCATCACGCCGGAATTGCGCAAGGGCGCGATGGACATCCGCGAGAAGCTGGATAGCGTGATGCGTGCCGGGGCCGACGGCGCACTATAAACGCCGGGCGCTGCCCGCAAAAAAACCTGAATGCCCGTTGCCACGGTGAAATGGCACCATACGGGATTCGTTTCCGGCCCCGAACCGCATGCCTACGCTTTTCTCCCCGTTCATCTCGCTCCCCATGCTGGAGCGGAATTTCGCCGACGGACTCGCCGCCATGCTGGAAAACCATCGCGGCCTGGGCGTCTACATCCTCGTCCTCGCCAACGCCGCCTACGATCCGAAGCTGTGGACACGACTCGCCCCTGCACTGTCGGCACGTCATGCAGAACTCGCAGCGGCCCTCACCGACACCCTTCGCGATGGCAGGAAATTGGCCGAACCGGAGGATGACGTGCTGGTTTTCCTCAAGCTCCTCGCCATCGGCTTCGACCATCTGAAAACGATGGAAAGCCGCAGCGCCGGACCGTGGCACCTGTTCTTCAACCCCATCCGCGCCTTGCGCCCGCCCCGCATCAGCGGAACGAGATTCGACAGCCTGCTGCGCCCCTTCGACCCCGCGGGCTTCCATTTCAACAAGCCGTTTCTCGCCAAGGAAATCCTGTGGGAAGGCAAGCTCGCCGCCAAGCCGGCACGCCTGCTGTACAACAAATTTCCCTTCGCCAGGCTGCATGGCTTGCTGGTGCCCGAGCCCCAGCGCGAACTGCCGCAGTTCCTCACCCCCGAACTGCACGGCTGGGCCTGGCACCTGTGCGCCCATGCCGGCGCGCACGGTCTTTCCCACGCCACCAACCGCGCCGGCGCCGGCGCCTCCGTCAACCAGCTGCACTTCCAGAGCTTTGTGCAGCCGAATCCCTTGCCGGTGAAATACCCATGTTTTACCCACAACGGCGGCAGCGAGCCCTATCCGCTTCCCTGTCAACGTTTCACCGAACCGGCCGACGCCTGGCTCGAACTCGATCGCCTGCATGCGCACAACATCCCCTACAACCTGATCTACAGCAAGAACTGCCTGCATCTCGTCGCCCGCGTGCCACAGGACAGCGACAAACTGTGTGCGGATAGCCGCAGTTACGGCTGGAGCGAAATGGCGGGGGCGGTCACCCTGTTCAGCCGGGAGGCGTTTGAAAGCTTGAGTGCGGTGGAATTTGAGGCGGAATTGGCGGGCTTTGCACCGTGACGGGGGCGATCTGTCCTCGTATCCCCCGGCCCAAACGGACCATACCCTACACATCACCGTGTCAAGGCCTCGCCTGTAAGCTCCTCCGGTCCTACCTGAGGAGAAACGGCCGTGCACAAATGGATTCATGCCCTGGCGCTGATGCTCGCACTGAGCGCGGCTTTCCCTGCGGCTGCCTCGACCCTCAGCGTTGCAGGCGTCAATGACCCGCTTGCGCCCCCTCCTGCAGTGGCCACACCCATTACGGGCGTCGATGGCCCGCTTGCACCCGCCACGGACACCACCCTGCCCTACCGTGCCGATGGCATCTTCGATTTCTCCGCGATCGACCTCGGCGCCGGCATCACGCTCCGCTTCGACCCGCAAACGCAGAACGTGACGCTGCTCTCGCTGGGAGACATCCTGATCGATGGAATGATCGATGCCAGCGGAATCCAGCTTGCGCTGGAAACACCAGGGAAGATCCTTGTCTCAGGTTCAATCTTGGCGGACACCCTTTCGCTGAGTGCTAATACCGTATCGCTGCTCGGCTCTATAACCCTCACACCTGATGCGCCGTATCTGCCGTCTGTGGGCAATATCACCATCCGAGGGCCGGGCTCAATCACCCTTACCGTGCCCGAGCCCGCAACGCCATGGTTGGTCGTAACGCTGCTTCCGATATTGATACTGCTCGGACGTAAACGCATCTCGCACGGGTACTAGCCCCAGCTGTCATTCCAGTACGATCACCTGCCCCTGCAGCAAAGCTTCGACCCCCCAGCCGGGCGCTGCCTCGCGCAGCTCGTTCATGATCGCCGACTCATTGCCCGGCTTCAGATGCGTGATCCACACCTCTGGCCGCACGCTGAGCCTATTCAACTCGGCTGCCAGCGAATCCGGCCAGTGATGTTTCGACGCCTTGGCGATCTCGATCAGTTCGTTTTCGAACGAGGTTTCGATGATGAGGTGGCGCAGGTCGGGGATGGCATTGAGCTCGGCGACGAAAGCGTCGCTGTGGGTGGTGTCGCCGCTGAACACCAGGCTGCCCGCCTCGGTGGCCACATGCATGCCGCATGCCGGCACCACGTGGTTGACCGGCAACGGGCGGAATGTGCGCCCCTGCAGGGTGAACGCCTCGCCCAGGCCGAGCGGTTCGAAGCGCAGCCATGGCGCCTCCTCGCTCGGAATCTTGCGGAAATCCGGCCACAGCTGCCAATTGAAGAGATGGGTTGACAGCACATCCAGCACCTCGGGCAGCGCATGCACCGTCACCGGTCCGTCGCGCAGGTCGCCGACGCTGTCGAGCAGCAGCGGCAGGCCCAGCACATGGTCGAGGTGGGCATGGGTGAGGAACACGTGGTCGATCTTCACCAGTTGCTCGAAGTCGAGCGTGGTGAGGCCGCTGCCGGCGTCGATCAGCACGTCGTCGTCGACCAGCAGGCTGGTGGTGTGGCGCCCACTGCCGATACCGCCGCTGCAACCCAATACGGTAAGTTTCATGGCTATTTTGTAGTGTAGACGTACACGCCGTCCCAGTCAGCCGGGGGCGGCTCGGCGCGAAAGTGCGCAATGCGTTCGAGGTAGATATCGTACAGCGTGCGCGGCGCGTGGGCGTTGAGGGCACGCAGTGCCGTTTCGGCGGCATCCCAATCTTGCTTCTGATAGAACGCGAACGCGGCCTCGAAACCGGCGGCATCCTGGCGTACCGATTCGGCGAGGCCGTCTTTCGGCCCCAACGGTTCATAGATGGCGACCGGGGTTTCCTTGCCCTTGACGCGCACCACGTCGATTTTCATGAAGGCGTGAACCGGGTCGGCATCGACGGTGGGCTGGGTGGCGAGGATGCCGACGGCATATTGCTTGGTGATGCCCTCAAGACGGGAGCCGAGGTTCACCGCGTCGCCCATCACGGTGTAGGCCATGCGGAATTCGGAGCCCATGTTGCCGACGCTCATGCGCCCGCTGTTGACGCCGACGCCAATCTTCACATCGGGCCAGCCACGCGCGGCAAATTCCCGGTTCAATTGCGACAGCGCGGCCTGCATGTCGAGCGCGGTCTGCACAGCTCGGCTGGCGTGATCCGCGAGGTCCACCGGCGCGTTCCAGAAGGCCATGATGGCGTCGCCGATATATTTGTCGATGGTCCCTTGGTGCTGCTGGACGATGCGCGTCATGGTGGACAGGTAGGCGTTCAGCACTTCGGCCAGTTCGGCCGGCGGCAACTTCTCGGAGAAGTTGGTGAAGCCGCGGATGTCGGAGAACAGCACCGTCATCTCGCGCGACTGCCCCTCCATCGTGTAGTGGGCGGGATCCCGGCTCATCTCGTCGGCGAGTTCAGGCGGCACATACTGGCCGAACAGCTTGGTGATCTGGCGCTTGCTGCGGGTCGCCGCAAAGAAACCGTAAGCGGTATTGAGTGCATACAGGCCGAAGATCGCCAGCATCGGCGCCGCCATCGGCACCACCCAGAAACGCGACCAGGCGGCCGCATAGGCCGCCAGCAGCAATCCCAGCATCGCCAGGCTCGCCAGCAGACCGGCCACCGGGCCGAAGCGCAGCAGTACACCTGTCAGCAACGCGCCCAGCACCAGCACGGCGAACAGGCGTGCGTCATCGGCCCAGGGCGGCATGCTGCGGGTCGTGCCGTCGAGCATGCCGGCAATCAGGTGAGCGTGAATCTCGACGCCCGGGAAGGTATTGGAGAATGGCGTCACACGCAGGTCGGTCAGCCCCGGGGCGGTGGAGCCAACCAGCACGATGCGGTTTTCCAGCTGGGCCGGTGCCACCTTGCCCGCCAGCACCTGGGCCGCCGAGATATACGGGAACGGCGAACCGGCACGATACGGCACATACACCGTGCCATCCCGGCTCAGCGGTACGCGTATCCCGCCCACCTCGATCCAGGGCGTGCGGTATGACCTGCCGAGCAGGTTGCTTCGCTCGACACCTGCTGTCACGGGATCGCCGCCGAAGGCCACCCGCAGGGTGGCGGCCGACAACGCCAGGTAATACGCTTCGCCAAACGGGGCGACCAGATTCATCTGGCGCGCCGTGCCATCGGGATCGGCCCGCATGTTGAAGAATCCGGCACCCTGCGCAGCCTTCTGGAATGCAGCCAGATTCGCGCCATAGCCTGTAGGCGGCGGCATGCCCGGGCGTAGCGGATCGAATGCCGTACCAGGCAGGGACGGCGGCGGCGGCATGCCGCTGCGGGCGTCGCCGTAACCCGCCGGAATGAAATAATAGCCGAGCGAAACCGGACGTTCGGCGAGCACCTGGGCAAAGCGGGCGTCGTAATCGAGCCGGGGCGCGAGGCGCTCCAGCGCGTTCTGAAAATCGCGACTGCCCGCCAGGTCATGCTGTGCCAGCCGTTTGAGGGTATCGAGCCCCGAGCTTGTGTCCGGCTCGGCGAACACCACGTCGAACCCAACCGCCGCGACGCCGTAGCGGTCGAACAGCTGCTTGACCAGCGTCGTCATGGTGTCACGGCTCCACGGCCAGCGCCCCACGCTTTTCAGGCTGGCCTCGTCGATGTCGAGGATGGCCACGCGATCGTCCTGGCCGGATGGCGCAGTGCGCTTCAGCCAGACGTCATACAGCCAGGCCTCGGCACGCTGCATGGGGGCGATATGGATCAACCCGCCCACATGCGCCGCGATCAGCAGGACAAACAGCGCAGACAGGCCTGCCTGCGCCAGCCGGGACGAAACGCGCCTCACCGAAGGTGGTAGAAGCGGCCGGGCAGATCCTTGCCATGCACGGCATCGAGGCGGCCGCCGACGGCCTCGCCCAGTTCAGCCAGGCGATCGGCCGGATGCGGGTGGGTCTTGTACAGCAGGCTGGTCCGGCTGTCCTTGGCGGGCAATCCGGCCAGATCCTGCAATACCTCGGGCAGGCCCCAAGGGTCGTAGCCGGCGCGGGCAGCAAACACGATGCCGACGCGATCGGCCTCGAATTCGGCATTCTTGTCGAGCCCGCGTGCCATGATTTCCGCGCCGTTGCCGATCAGGTTCTGCACCACCTGATCGCTGTCCTTCACCTTGTTGCTGGCCGCCTGGCCCAGCGCGCCGATCAGGCTCGACTGCTTGAGCACCTTGAGATGATGTTTCAGGGTGACGTGCGCGATTTCATGCGCCAGCACACCGGCCAGCTCGGCTTCGTTATTCAGTCGCTGGTAGAGGCCCCTGGTCACGAAGATGTAGCCGCCGGGTGCCGCGAATGCGTTGATGTCCTCGGTATCGAGTACGCCGAAATGCCAGCTGATGTCCTTGCGTCCGCTCTGCAGCGCCACCCAGTTTCCAACTAGATTGACATAGCGCTGGAGCTTGTCGTCCCGCACCAGCGGCACGGCACCAAGAAGGTTGCCCGCGATCTGCTTGCCGATGCGCGTTTCCTCTTCTGGCGAGTAATCGCCGAACAGCGCAAACCCCAGTTGCTGGGCGTCGATTTTCTGTTTGGCCGGAGGCGGAGGTGTGACCGTGTTTTGCGAGGCATCAGGTGCAGGCGACGTCTGCGCCGGTTGCGTTTTCTTGTCCTTGTTCAGCTCCTGATTGATGCGCTCTTCGAGCAGCTTGCCGAAATCCAAGGCCGATGCCACGCCGCTGAACGACACCAGGGCAACGGCCAGAACCATCCATTTCAATTTCATCAGTTGGCCTCCCACGGCGATGATGGCTTGGCAGACTGGGGCACAGGCAAGGCCGTCACATTGGCCGTTTTCAGTCCCGCCTCGGTCGCAAAGCTGCGGGCCTGTGCAGGGGTGGCCTGCCAGGTGTTCAGTCGGGCCAGTTCCTCGCCATTGAACTTGGCCTGCTTCAGATCTTCGTCGCTCAGGCCGCGCAGGCCCGCCACAGCCACCACGCGGCTGGGGTCGGATCGGGTCGTGGCCGCACCCACCACGTCGCCCAACCCCGCGCCGCCCAGTCCGCCTGCCCCGGCCCGCACCGAGAGCAGCCGGATCCAGCCGGTCGACTTGCCCGAAGTGACGCGCAGCCAGCCCCCCTGCTTGGAGAGGATGTTGACGCTGGCGCCCTTGGGCACGCTCGCCGCTACTTTGGACGATGCGCTCGGCTGGCTATAGAGCTTGTCGTTGCGCAGGACGGTGCCGGGCGCGGCGAGCGCCGAAGCGGCCGCCACGCACAACACCAGCGCACTTGCCGGAATCAGGAATGTCTTCATCGTGTGTCTTCTCCGTCTGAAGCGAAACTGTAGGGCCTGCCATCCGATGGTGCAAGCGCCGGCAATGGCGTTAAGATGCCGCGATGAATTTTCTTGCGGCTTCCATCGAATCTCTCGGCGCCAAGGTCGTCGGCTGGTTCACCGTCGGGTATGGCATGTTCGCCTTTCTGGCCCAGGCCGGCCTGCTGCTTCTGGAACCCGCCACCTGGAACCGCGCCACCTTCGATGTCGTGGTGAAACAAATCTACTTCACCGCGGTGCAGATCCTGCACGTATTCCTCGGCTACGCGCTGGTGATTTCATGGCTCTTCATCACCATCATCCTCTCCACCGCACGCGACTTCGGCCTCACCGAATTCGCCAGCGAGATGACCATTCGTGTCCTGGTTCTGGAACTGCTGCCCTTCCTGACGGCGCTGTTCGTCGCCTTGCGCTCGGGCAGCGCCATCAACACCGAAGTCGCACTGATGCGGGTCAACAACGAATTGGACGCGCTGGCGCATTGCAAGGTTCCGCCGATGCAGTTCGAGTTCCTGCCGCGGCTGATCGGCGGGGTCGTATCGGTCGTCACCCTGGCCGGCCTCGCCGGCCTGCTCGCCCTCCTGATGGGCTACCTCGCCATTTATGGCATGAATCTGGCCGGCTTCGAGGCGTATACCCGGACCATCGCAAAAATCTTCGACTTCAGGATCATGGCGGGACTGATCGCCAAATGTGCCCTGTTCGGACTGGCGGTCACGGTAATCCCGGTGACCGCCGGGTTGGAGACGCCGAAAAAGCTCTTCATGGTGCCCGTTTCCGTGCTGCGCGGCATGATGCGGGTGTTCTTCGCCATCGTGGCGATCGAGGTGGTGTCATTAGCGCTCAAATACATCTGACTGCGTTCGACGACCGTGCCGCGCTGATGTCAGCTGTCGCCGAGCTGCCCGATGACGTGGCGCGCGTCTCGCTCGACCTGCCGTTGCGGGCGAACCTGTCGGCACTCGACAACATCGCATTGATCCCGCTTTACCAGCGCCATTACGGTGCAGCCGACTCGGCCCGGCTGGCGCACGCCATGCTGGAACAGCTGGGACATGCCGCCATTGCCTTGTTGCGCGACTCCGACATGACGCCTGCGCAGCGCTTCATCGCCAAGCTGGCACGCGCGCTCATCCTCAAGCGTCCCAGACTGGTCATCGACCGTCCCGGCGCCATGCTTTACGATGTGCCCTATCCGGCCTTCATCCGGCAATTGGCGGCGCAGGCGGAGATGACAGGCAGCTGGGAAATTTTCGACTTCAGGTGGAACCAGGCCCTTTATCAAGAATGAACAAACTGCATTTCAAGGTCGGGTTGTTTGCCGCCGCATCGCTGCTGCTGGCTGCAATTTTCATTGTCTACCTGCTGCATGCGCGCGGCTTCTTCGAAAAAACCTTCCACCTGCAGCTGGCTGCCGCCAGTGCCGACGGCGTGGCACCCGGTGTGCCGGTGGTGTTCTCCGGCATCGAGATCGGCCGCGTCACCACGCTCGGTCTGAATGAAAACGGCGGCATCATCATCCATACCGAGTTCCTCGGCCGCAACGCCAAATGGCTGAAGGAGAATAGTACCTTCACCCTGGACAAGCCTATCGTCGGGGGCGCCAAGATCCGTGTCGACTCGCCCGACCTCGGCGCCCCTGCGCTGCCCCACAACGCCACCATGCTGCTGCTCACCTCCGACATCAGCAAGGAAATTCCGGCGCTGGTCGAACGGGTCAAGGCAATCCTTGCCAACGTCGAATATCTCACCCGCAAGGATGGCGACATCAATGTCACGCTGGCCAACGTCAAGACAGTGACCGGGCGCATGACCGGCGAATACGGCATACTCGAGGGCGTACTGGGCAGCCCGGAAAAAGCCCGCGCGCTGACCGACTCGCTCGACAAGACCCGCGCCCTCATCACCAAACTCGACGGCCTGGCCGCCAAGGCGGATCAATGGCTGTTTGCCGAAAAAGGCGTGGCAGCGCAGACGCGCGAATCGCTGGCCCAGATACGGCTGATGCTGAACGATGCGCAGTCGAGCCTGAAAAAGGCCGATGCCCTGATGACGAATGCCGTGGAGATTTCCGCCAACGTCAAGGACGGCACCCAGGACCTCGCCCAGTTGCGCACCGAAATCGACGATGCCGTGCGCAAGGCCAACGATCTGATCAACGAAATCAACAAGAAATGGCCCTTTGCCCGCGAACCCGAGGTGAAACTGCCATGAAATCACTGCTTGCCCTGGCCAGCCTGGTTCTGCTCGCCGCCTGCGGCAGCGCCGGCCCGCCGCCGCCGGACTGGAAAGTCGATTCGGCCGATCTGGTCGCGCGTTATCAGAAGCATGCGCTGCGCGGCGAGAATACGCTGGCAGAACGCTACTTCCGGCAAGCGGTCGCCGCCACCGGGGGGGCGGGCCGCGTCGGCGAGACCGCGCGACTGTGGTTGGTGCACTGCGCCACCCGCCGCGCCATGCTGATCGACGATGCCTGCAGCGAATATGCCGAGCTCGCCGGCAATGAACCGAATCCGGCGGATCAGGCCTATTACCGCTTCCTCACCCTGCGTTGGGACGGCCTCGACCTTGCCCTGCTACCCAGCCAGCACCGCGATCTCGTGCATGTGTCCGCAGACAAACGGCGTGCGGCACTGGACCGGATCGATGACCCGCTTGCCCGCCTGCTCGACGCCAGTCTGCTGGTGATGCGCCAGGAAGCCGACGCAGCCATCCTGGCGACGGCAACGGAAACCGCATCGGAGCAGGGCTGGCGGCAACCGCTGCTCACTTATCTGAAACTACGGCAGCAACAGGCTGACAAACTTGGCCAGACCGCGGAGTCGGCACAACTCGCCCGTCGCATCCGGCTGGTCGAGGAGAGCCTGGCACAACCCTGATTTGACAACTAAATAAACATATAAAAGCTTAAGAATATAAATGTTCTTCTATGCTTTTCATGGTCTTCCCGACATCACCCGCTTCCTCGTCGCAAAAATAATCTGAACAGGCCCACTGGCTTCACCTTCTCATGGACCACCCTGCACGGCACCGACCGTACGGATTCGTAAAAAAACAGCGGCCGCATTGACAAGCCTACGCATGATGATTACCGTGCTTGCTCGAAGAGTTTTTCTTCGTAAATAAGAACCAAGCTACAACCCGGATATTCAATTAAAAGGAGGAGTTACCCCATGAAATACACTACGATCGCGCTGGCTGCCCTGGCCGTATTCGCCACGGCAGCTCACGCCGCACCCGCCATGATGTCTGTCGAATGGACCGCTCAGGCTTGCGACGCCTTCAACAAGGATCCCGTCCTGACCGGTGGCCTGGGCGAAAAATGGATCAAGAACGACAAGGGCCGCGGCTACAAGATCATTCACCTGTTCCGTACCGACTGCGGCGAAGCGACGCAGACCGAGATGAAGATCGTTGCCAAGGAAGGCAAGGCCATCTGCGTCTATGGTGGCGCGGTGCAGAACCACCAGATGGACTATGCCGTCGACTACACGATGCATGCCACCACCGACCGCTGGGACGAAATGGGCGCGGGGGAATACGGCCCGATGAAGGCGATGATGTTCGGTCGCCTCAAGTTCACCGGCCCGAAGATGGAAGCCATGAGCGTGATGGGCCCGTTCGAGCACTTCCTGCTCCTGCCGGGGAAGATCCCTGGCGACAAGGCCTGCCCCGCCAAGTAAACGGATGACGCCACAAAAAAGCCGGGAGATTTCCCGGCTTTTTTTGCTTCAGAAAACCGCGCTGTTTCTAATGAACCGTTCCGGTCTTCACGTCGAGCGGCCGTCCATTGCGGATCTCCTCCGGCGTGGCCTCGCGAATATCCGTCACGTTCACCAGGCAGGTCACGCTCTGTCCGGCCAGCGAAGGATTGCCATCCAGCGTAAGCTTGCCGTCCTCGATCGCGGTGACGTAAAAAACCTTGGTCTCGCCCGATTCGTTCTCGAACATGACTTCGGCCCCGATGCGCCGGAATTCCGGCGGCACGTTCTCGATGTCGTCCACGAACACCAGACTCTCGTCGCGCAGCCCGTACCCCTCTTCGGGCGACAAGGCGATCTCGACACGGTCGCCTATCTTGCGCCCCGCCACCGCCGACTCGATCGCCGGCAGGATGCCGCTGTTGGCGCCCTGCACATAACCCACCGGAATATCATGTTGCTCGACGACCATGCCACGCGAATCCAGGATGGAATAAGTGATGTATACGAGTTTGTTTTGTGTCACGGTGACCATGCTGTCTCATCCATCTTCATCGATAAAGCGCCGCGCCGGTGTCTGACGAGCTGACGCGCCGCCCGCATATGATACCTTCGAAGTCCACCCCATACATCGCACGCCCATGAAACCGCTCAAACACCTGCCCGCCTGGAAGGACCTGGAACAGCATTACAAGGCCATGCGCACTTTCGACATGCGTGCCGCATTCCGCGAGGATGCCAGCCGCTTCGATCAACTCTCGCTACGCTGCGGGAACCTGCTGCTCGACTATTCGAAAAACCGCGTCACGCCCGACACCCTGAGCCTGTTGATGCAACTCGCACGCGAGTCCGATCTGGAGGCCATGCGCACCGCCATGTTCAGCGGCGAGCGTATCAACTTCACCGAGCAGCGCGCCGTCCTGCACACGGCGCTGCGTGCGCCGGTTCGTCCGCCGCTGGTGGTGGAAGGCGTGGACGTCGAACGCGAAGTCGCCAAAGTGCTCAACCGCATGCAGCGCTTCGTCGAATCGATCCATAACGGCAGCTGGCGCGGCCATACCGGCAAGCCCATCCGCGACGTGGTGAACATCGGCATCGGCGGATCCGACCTCGGCCCTGCCATGGTGTGCCACGCACTTGACCATTACGCAGTGGAAAGCGTGCGGGTGCATTTCGTCTCCAACCTCGACCCTGCGCACCTGGCCGGTACGCTGAAGCAGCTCGACCCCGAAACTACACTGTTCATCGTCGCCTCGAAAACTTTCACCACGCTGGAAACCCTGGCCAACGCCAATTCGGCCAAAGCCTGGCTGCTGGCCGCGCTGCGCGCGCCGGCTGCGGTGGCACGGCATTTCGTGGCCCTGTCGACCAACGCCCAGGCGGTCGAGGCCTTTGGCATCGATCCCGACAACATGTTCATCTTCTGGGACTGGGTCGGCGGTCGTTATTCGCTGTGGTCGGCGATCGGCCTGTCGATCGCGCTGCAGATCGGCTGGGGCAACTTCCAGGCGCTGCTGGCGGGCGCGCACGCGATGGACATCCACTTCAAGGAAGCGCCGCTGGAGGCCAACATGCCGGTGATCCTCGGCATGCTCGGCATCTGGTACGCCAACTTCTGGGGCACCGACACTTACGGCATCTTTCCCTACGACCAGCGCCTGCGCCTGCTGGTGCCATTCCTGCAGCAGCTCGACATGGAATCGAACGGCAAGAACGTCAACCGCGCCAACAAGCTGGTCAACTACAACACCGGCCCCATTGTATGGGGCGCGCCCGGCACCAACGGCCAGCATGCGTTCTTCGAACTGGTGCACCAGGGCACGCGCCTGATTCCCACGGATTTCCTGGTGGCGGCGGTCAATTCCACGCCGCTGGCCGACCAGCACGAATGGCTGCTGGCCAATTGCCTGGCGCAGACCGAGGCCTTGCTGAAAGGAAAGTCGCGCGCGGTGATCGAGGCCGAACTGATCGCCCAGGGCATGAGCCGGGAAGACGCGAAAGCGCTCGCGCCGCACAAGGTCTTCCCCGGCAACCGCCCCAGCAACACGCTGCTCTACCAGAAGCTCGATCCGCACACGCTGGGCCTGCTGATCGCCCTCTACGAGCACAAGGTCTTCGTGCAGGGCGTGATCTGGCAGATCAACAGCTTCGACCAGTGGGGCGTCGAACTCGGCAAGCAGCTGGCGCCGCCGATCCGCGCCGCGCTGAGTTCGGTGCGCGCGGTCGGCGAACACGATGGTTCCACCCAGGGGCTGATCGCCGACATCCGCCGGCGACGCGGGCTCAGTACCTGACTCGCACGCGGTAGGTCAATGTCGTCTTGCCTTCCGCGGGAATCTTCACTTTCCACTCCGCCGTGCCGGATGCCGCCTTGGTGTGCGGCTGCGATTCGCTCACCATCGTCCAGTCGCCCGGCATCGGCTCGCGCACGGTGACGGTCACCGCCTCCGGCTTGGCATTTTTCAATACGATTTCATAGGCCGACTCGAATACATAGTTGAAGCGGCCGCTACCCGCCAGTTTCTGGAAGGCGGTCTGTTTCCTGTCCGCGGTAATGTCAAACGCTTCGCCCAGCTTCAGGCGCACGGTCTCGTTCTTCGGCGTATGGTCGATGCGATCCTCGCCGACGAATTGCGCGTTGCCCTGCCCGTCCCGCTTGTAGACGCGGATCACGCCCTTCGGCAAGGGCACGCCGAGGCCTTCGCCCTTGTTGTCGAATTCGACGAACACGCCGACCTTGATCTTCTGGCCGATTTCGCCGACCTGCCCCGAGTAGTAGTAATTCGCACCCTCGAGCAGGAATTCCTTTCTCACCGGCACCCGGCTCGCCGCCATCAGTGCAACCTGCTTGGTCTGGTTCTCCGCCAGCGTGGTGGGACGCTGCAGCGTGTAGAGATGGTATTCAAACAGCGATTCCTGCTGCAGGTCGGCAGCGTCGGCCACTTTCGCCGCCATTGCCATCGTCGCACGCGACATCGGCTGTGCCTCGCGCACCCGGTTGAGGTCGCCTGCCACCAGTTGCAGCTTGGCATTCGGATAGGCCGCCCCGCTCTGGTTGGTCAGCGTCACCCAGCCGTTCAGGTCGAGCCCGTCGTCATCGGCATTCAGTTCGGCCACATAATCCGCGCGCCACGCCAGACCCGAGGTCAGATAGGACAGCTCCAGGTTCTGCATGCCCGCAGATGGGTTGAGCAGCGAAATGACCAGGGTGGGCGTATCACGCAGGGTGTCGGGTACGCCGGGAAACGCCAGTCGTCCCGGCACGCCGGTTTCGATGCGGCCGTCGGCAAACTTGAGCACCACGCCGTTGTTGGTCGAAAGCACGGTGGCGGTTTCGCGGGTTTCCACGTCGGTGCCCGCATGCATGCGTATGACGCTGACCTCGCGTCCGACATATTTATCGAGCAGCTTTTGCGGGGTCAGCAGATCAAAATCGAAATTCTGTTCCTGCAGCCGGAATCCGGCCGGATTCGACAGATTGCGCAACTGCGCGGTTTCGGGGCGCATCTGCGCCGACACTTCGCGCCACGCCAGCCGATTGAAATCGCGTCCCAGCCTGACCCGCCGCGTATCCTTCACCAGCGCCAGGTTGTCGTTGTAGATTGTGACCGCCACACCTGACTGGTCGGATGCGGTGCTGACGATCTCATCGCGTGGCGCCGCCCAACTGGTCTGTGACGCGACCATCAGGCCGGCGACTATCGTGTTGCGCAGTGTTACCTTCATCATTAGGGTCCTCGTCCAGGTCTTTCCACAAGATTCCATGATGACGCAAGCACGCGAAAAATGCTTCTCGGCGCTAGAATGAACGTACAAATCCCGTAGTGAGCGACATGATCTCAGACGACCCCACTCCCTCGCGTATCGTTGGCGGCGGCATCAATACCACCGAATCCGAACAGCCCGTGGTGGTGACGCAGATGCTCGGCATAGCCAGCAGCGACCCGGTTCGCGAGGAAGTCTTGCGGGCGCGCTTCCTGTCGTTCGATCCGCTGTTCGATGTCGCCTCCAATCTGGTTGCGCACCAACTCGTTCTGCGCGGCCGGGCCGCCGCCGCCGATGCGCCAGCCGAACTCCGACAAATGGAGGAAGACATGTTGCTGACCGGCCTGTATTCCCTGACGCAGGACGGTCTGACCGGAGAACTGCCCCTGCTGGTGCGAATCAGCACGGCCATGCTGTTCAGCGAGGTGCCGCAACAACTCAACCACCGCCAGCTGATCTGGTGCGTGAGCCTCGACAACGAGCAGCACCTGGCGCGCGCCCTGGCGCTGCAGGATGCCGGGTTGACGTTCTGCCCCACACTCAACCCCAAGGATGCGGTCGTGCAGGACAGCCTGTCCGCCTGGCGCTACCTTGCCTGCAATGCCGACGACACGCCGCCCGCCACTGCTGCGCGCCTGATCGTGGATGGCGTGCGGCATGCCCACGCCCAGGCTCGTTGGCCCGGCAATACCTGGTTCCGAGGCAGCTTCTTTTCCGGCGACACCCAGCCCGCCGAAATCAGCCATGAACAGGCCGTCCAGCTGGATCTGCTGGCCATCGCCCTGCGCGAATCGGTCGAAACCATGGTGCAGTTTTTCCGCCTGAACCCCGATATGGCACCACGCCTGCTTGCCATTGCCAACTCCCAGGCCGGCGGCTTGAGCCGACCCGCCGAATCGACGGCGCATGCGTTGATCATGCTGGGCCCGCAGCGCGCCGGCCGCGTGGCGGCCCTGCTGGCGCTGGCGGGCAGGCAGCCCACCGAATCCTCGCGTCACTATGCCATCACCGCGCTGACACGCGCGCTGTTCATGGGGAAGATCACCCGCCTGGGTGCGCCGGCCGAGAGCGCCGCCGCCGCATTCGAAATCGGCCTGCTGTCGACCGCCACGCATGCGCTGTCGCTGCCGGTGGAAACGCTCATCCGCAAGCTGGGCCTGTCGGCAACCAGTGCGCGCGCGCTGAGCTCACACCCGTCGCCCGAAGGGGCCATGCTGCAATTGACCTATGCCTGTGAAAACAACGACGTCGAGACATTGGCTTCGTACGCGCAGCAACTGGACATTCCGCTTCACCAGATTTCCGTGGCCTATCTGGACGCCTTGATCGCCGCATCCGAACTCGACGCCGCCCTGCATTGACAGCGTAAAATGGCGGCTTTTGTTTGCCGCCCGCGCCATGCATCCCACCCTGGTTTTCGACATTGAAACGATCCCCGACCTTGCCGGTTTCGCCGCCGTCAACGGTATAGACGAAGGAACGCTGCCGCAGGCCGAGCTTGCCGAAATGGCGCTGCTTGCCCGCCGCCAGAAAACCGGCAGCGATTTCATGCCGCACCACCTGCACCGCATCGTCGCGATCTCCTGCGTGCTGCGAAGCGGCGACCAGCTCAAGGTCTGGTCGCTCGGTGAGCCCGACAGCAGCGAGGCCGAACTGATCCAGCGCTTCTATGACGGCATCGAACGCTATACCCCCCAACTCGTGTCATGGAACGGCGGGGGGTTCGACCTGCCGGTGCTGCATTACCGCGCGCTGATTCATGGTGTGGCAGCGGCGCGCTACTGGGACTGGGGCGATGACGACAAGGAATTCAAGTGGAACAGCTATCTCGGGCGCTACCACACCCGCCACCTCGACCTGATGGACGTGCTGGCGATGTACCAGCCGCGCGCCAACGCCCCGCTCGACCAGATGGCCAAGCTATGCGGTTTTCCCGGCAAGCTGGGGATGGATGGCTCGAAAGTGCTGGACGCCTTCCAGAACGGCGAGATCGAGGCTATCCGCAATTACTGTGAAACCGATGTCATGAACACCTGGCTGGTCTATCTGCGCTTCCAGAAAATGCGCGGCACGCTGACCGAGTCGGCCTACGCCGCCGAGATCGAGCTCGCGCGCAGCACGGTACTGGCCCATCCCGCCACGCACTGGCAGGAATTCCTGGCGGCCTGGGCATGAATCAAATCGTCGACATTCTTTCCCTCGACCATGAGGGCCACGGCGTCGCACGCGTCGACGGCAAGGTCACCTTCGTCGACGGCGCGCTGGCGGGCGAACGTGCGGAAATCGCCATCTACCGCAAACATGCCAAGTACAACTCGGCCAACGCCATCGCCATCCTCAAGACCAGCGCGCAGCGTGCCACGCCGCGCTGCCCGTATTTCGGCCGCTGCGGCGGCTGCTCGATGCAGCACCTGGAAGCCAGCGCCCAGGTCGCCGCCAAGCAGCGCGTACTGGAGGAAAACCTCGCCCGCATTGGCAAGGTCAAACCGGATGTGATCCTGTCCGCCCTGCACGGCCCGAGCTGGGGCTATCGCACCCGCGCACGGTTATCCGCGCGCTGGGTCGACAAGAAGGGCGGTGGCTTGGTCGGCTTCCGCGAAAAACGTTCCAGCTACATCGCCGACATGGCGAGTTGCGAAGTGCTCACCCCCGATGTCTCGGCGCTGATCCAGCCGCTGCGCGACCTGATGAGCATGCTGTCGAACGCCGACCGCATCCCTCAGATCGAGATCGCCGTCGGCGAACATATCACCGTGCTGGTGTTCCGACTGCTCGAACCCTGGACCGACGAGGATGCTGCCCAGGTGCGGGCGTTTGCCGACCGGCATCGCATACAGATATGGGAGCAGGCCAAAGGCCCCGACACCGTGCGCCCGTTCTGGCCCGACATCGCGCCCGAGCTCAGCTACAGCCTGCCCGAATTCGGCCTGACGATGCCGTTCAGACCCACCGATTTCACCCAGGTCAACACCGCCATCAACCGCGCGCTGATCAGCCGCGCGCTGCGCCTGCTCGACCCACAACCGGGCGAACGCATTGCCGATTTGTTCTGCGGCCTGGGCAACTTCACCCTGCCCATCGCCCGAAGCGGGGCCAACGTACTCGGCATCGAAGGCAGTACGGAGCTCGTCGCCCGCGCCCGCGCGAATGCTCTGCATAACGCGCTGCCCAACGCCCACTTCGTGGTCGACAACCTGTTCGAAATGACGCCCGAGAAATTCGCGGCCCTCGGACATTTCGACAAGCTGCTGATCGATCCGCCGCGCTCCGGCGCCATCGAGGTCGTCAAATCGCTGCCCGACGATGGGACGCCACAGCGTATCGTCTATGTCTCGTGCGACCCCGCCACGCTGGCACGGGACGCCGAGGTGCTGGTACACGTCAAGGGTTACCGGCTCGAAGCCGCCGGCGTCGCCAACATGTTCCCGCATACCGCACATGTGGAGTCGATTGCCCTGTTTACGCGGTAATCCATTAAAATCCCGCCTTTACCTAGCCCTCAACCCCTGGCCCTAACATGGCACTCATCGTACAAAAATACGGCGGCACCTCGGTCGCCAACGTCGAACGCATCCGCGCCGTAGCGGAACGCGTCGCCAAATTCAAAATGCTCGGCCACCAGGTGGTGGTCGTACTCTCGGCCATGTCGGGTGAGACCAACCGGCTGATCGCACTGGCGAAAGGCATTCAGGCACAGCCCGACCCGCGCGAACTCGACATGCTGGTGTCCACCGGCGAACAGGTCACCATCGCCCTGCTCGCCATGGCGCTGAAAGACCTCGGCCTGAAAGCCAAGAGCTATACCGGCGCGCAGGTGCGCATTCTCACCGACAACGCCTTCACCAAGGCGCGTATTCTCAGCATCGACGAGGCCAACATGCGGCGCGACCTCGATTCCGGCCACGTGGTCGTGGTCGCCGGCTTCCAGGGCGTCGACGAACAAGGCAACATCACCACGCTGGGCCGCGGCGGTTCCGACACCACCGGCGTCGCACTGGCGGCCGCCTTGAAAGCCGATGAGTGCCAGATCTACACCGACGTCGACGGCGTCTACACCACCGATCCGCGCATCGTGCCCGAGGCACGCCGGTTGAAGACCGTCACCTTCGAGGAAATGCTCGAAATGGCGAGCCTAGGTTCCAAGGTGCTGCAGATCCGCTCGGTCGAGTTCGCCGGCAAATACAAAGTCAAACTTCGTGTGCTGTCCAGCTTTCAGGATGAAGGCGACGGTACGCTCATCACCTTCGAGGAAAACGACAACATGGAACAGGCCATCATCTCCGGCATCGCGTTCAACCGCGACGAAGCCAAAATCACCGTGGTCGGCGTGCCCGACCAGCCCGGCATCGCCTACCAGATCCTCGGCCCGGTGGCCGACGCCAACATCGACGTTGACATGATCGTGCAGAACGTCGGCCACGCGAACACCACCGACTTCACCTTCACCGTGCACCGCAACGATTTTGCCAAGGCCATGGACATCGTCAAGGCCAATGCTGCGACCACCGGCGCACGCGAAATCACCGGCGACGACAAGATCGCCAAGGTCTCGATCGTCGGTGTCGGCATGCGCTCTCACGTCGGCATCGCGCGCAGGATGTTCGAAACCCTGTCCAAGGAAAACATCAACCTGCAGATGATCTCGACGTCCGAAATCAAAATCTCGGTGGTGGTCGAGGACAAGTACATGGAACTCGCCGTGCGCGCGCTGCACCAAGCCTTCGAACTCGACAAGGCCGCCGTCTGAGGTGGCTTTCCGCCGCGCATTCCGCTACAATGCGCGGCGGTTCGGAGACGTGGCCGAGTGGTTGAAGGTACTCCCCTGCTAAGGGAGCATGCGGGCTTAAACCTGCATCGAGGGTTCGAATCCCTCCGTCTCCGCCAAATTCAGATTGCAGACAGATTCCATCTGTCCAAGATCACCAAAACTGCGTATAATACGCAACCTTCAAAGCGCCCGTAGCTCAGCTGGATAGAGTACTTGGCTACGAACCAAGGGGTCAGGAGTTCGAATCTCTTCGGGCGCACCACCATACAAAAAGGCCGATTCCAAATGGAATCGGCCTTTTTCATTTCAACGGCAGATCGTATTTTCGGCGCAAAGCCAACCACCCGGTGAACGAATCACCGCCTCACGTGCGCATCCTTGCCAGCCTTCGCTCAGATGCGCGAATCACTCATTGCTTGCTGATAGCTACTTGGCGGCAACCCACGCCACGCAATAGCCCTGAGGAGAGATTTCCGTATCTCCAGGGAAAATCTTGCAGCCGCCAAGCGCCTTCGGTGTTTTACCCGGAACGAAATGCATGCAGGTTGCGCAGTGCTTGTCCCCGTTGGGCTTGTCCTGGTATTTCATTGCAGTGCGCATGGCGGCATTGGTTGCGGCCATTGCCTTTCCCGATACGGCGACCACGGGAATCATGGCGAGCGCTGCGCCGCTGATCTTCAGGAATTGACGACGTGAAGGCTTCAGTTCTTCTTTCATTGCTGGCTTCCTTTTGCTGGCGGTTAATAAAAGACTCTCCGGCATACTACATGACGACAGGGGCCGGTTCGCCTCGGGGCTGACTTGGGCTTACGCCTGAATCAGATCGTGCTCAATAATATATCTCAAATTAAAGACACGGTGATCTTGTTTCATCCATTCAGGCAAGAAAACCCGTCCCAATCCGACATGCCTGTTTCGCATACGCTGAAACAGTAGAATTATGAGTCCCAGAATCCACGGGAGTTCACGATGAAAAAAATTGGTCTGCTCTGCCTGCTGGTCTCACTTCCGGTCTTTGCACAATCAGAAATATCCGGCAAGGCCCATGTCGTCGATGGCAATACGATTCATGTCGCCACCGATCATGGAACGACCAAGGTGCGCTTACTGGGCATCGCGGCCCCGGACAACCACCAGTCCGGTGGCGATGAAGCAACAGCGTTCTTGGAACATTATGCGGAAGGCGAGCCGGTGCACTGCACGCTTGATGGAACTCAATTTCAAATGCACGAAGTCGGGATTTGTTATGTGGCCGGACAGGATATTGCCGCTGCCGTGATCCGGGCTGGCCTGGCCCGGGATTGCCCCGCTGTGTCCGGTGGCCGGTATTGGCCGATTGAAAGACCAGAAGCACAAAAGCTTCCCCTGCCCGACTATTGCCAATCGGACTCGGCGCGTCATCGCTAGCGCCAGGCTATGGCGATGCCACGGATCAGGCTCGGCAAGATCGAACACCGACGAATCATGCTGAAACGGACATACCCAGGAGTCATGCCCGGTATAAAACGTCGTTTTCACCTAGAATGGCCATTAAATAGATTGATCGAATAAACGCCGTGCTCAAGAAAATCAAGGCCCGAGACCTGCAACTGGGCATGCATCTGCATGGGCTGTGCGGCTCATGGATGGAACACCCATTCTGGCGCAGCAAGTTCACCCTGACGGAGACCGAGGACATCCGCCGCATCTGCGATAGCGGCATCACCGAGGTCTGGATCGATGTCGCCAAGGGTCTCGATATACCCAAAGCCAAGGAAGATCCCGAACCATCGGCTACCCAAGTGCTGATGAACGCCGAGATTGCACCCGGAATCGAGACGCTCAAACCGGCCTCGATGAGCGAGGAGCTCCAGCGTGCGGCCATGATCTGCGCCAAGGCCAAGAAGGCGGTTGTCTCCATGTTCCGGGAAGTTCGCATGGGTAAGGCCATCAGTGCCGAGGATGCCGGCGAACTGGTCGAAGAAATTTCCTCGTCCGTGATACGCAATCCAGGCGCACTGATCAGCCTGGCGCGACTCAAGACCGTCGACGACTACACCTACATGCATTCCGTTGCGGTGTGCGCGCTGATGGTGTCGCTGGCACGTCAACTGGATCTCGATGAAACGAGCGTACGTGAAGCCGGCATGGCCGGCCTGATGCACGATCTGGGCAAGGCCCTGATGCCGATGGAAGTACTCAACAAGCCGGGCAAGCTGACCGACGACGAATTCCGCATCATCAAGAGCCACCCGATCGAAGGACACCGCCTGCTGGTCGAAGGCAAAACCGCCAGCGACATCGTGCTCGATGTGTGTCTGCACCACCACGAGAAAATCGACGGCAGCGGCTACCCCGACCGGCTCTCAAGCGAGGAGATCAGCCTCTTCGCCAAGATGGGCGCCGTGTGTGACGTCTATGACGCCATCACCTCCAATCGCCCCTACAAGGCGGGCTGGGATCCGGCTGAATCCATCAGGAAAATGACCGAGTGGAGCAAGGGGCACTTCGACGAGCATGTCTTTCAGGCCTTCATCAAGAGCATCGGCATCTATCCGGTCGGCTCGCTAGTCAGGCTCGCGTCAGGCCGACTGGCAGTCGTGATTGAGCAATCGGAAAAGTCGCTGCTGGCGCCGCGCGTCAAGGCATTCTTTTCGACCAAGTCGCAAATCCATATCGTGCCGGAGTTGATCGACCTGTCCCGACCCTCCACCACGGAAAAGATTGTCAGCCGTGAAGACGCTGCCAAGTGGGGCATCACGAATCTGGACGAACTCTGGGCAACCTGATCAGGCCTGCGGCCAGCCGATACTCCCATCAGCAAGCTGGCAGCAAGGCCTCAGGCGGGCTGTCTAGACATGCGGCGTGACGGGCGGCAGCACTGAAGCGGGCGCGGCTTCGATCGTGACGATCTCGAACTGCATGGTGGCCAGGTCGGCCATGATGTAGGTAGGCGGCGCGCCGACGCCGCCGACGGTGCCCGGATTGATCAGCCAGGTATGCCCGCCCTTGACGGTGGCGACCTGCGCGATGCTCGATTTGTGGTCGTGCCCGCAACACACCAGGTCGTAGTCGCCGGTACAGGCGAGCGCCTGGGCGTAGTGCGGGTAGTGCACCAGGAACAGGTTGCGGTCGGCCAGGGTGAACGCGGCGTCCTGGCCGTGATAGCGCACCACGCTGTTGGGTTCGGCGGCGAGCCGCGTCATGTTGTAGAGGTCGCCGGTGTTGTTGCCGTGGATGACGTGCACCGGCAGTTCGTATTTCTGCAGCACGCGCAGCGTGGTCGGCGCGACCACGTCACCGCAGTGCAGCACCGCTTCCGCCCCGTGCGCCTTGGCGTGCTCGACCGCCGCGCCCAGCAGGCGCCGGTTGTCGTGCGAATCGGAGAGAATGCAGACCTTCATCAGAAAGCGGGTTTGTCCTTGGCGTTGCGATAGCGCTCCACGCCGGCGAGGATCTCGGCGCGGGCGTCGTCGATGCCGACCCAGCCTTCGACCTTGACCCATTTTCCGTCTTCGAGGTCCTTGTAGTGCTCGAAGAAGTGGGAAATCTGCTTCAGCAGCAGCGGCTGCAGGTCTTCGGGCTTGTTGACGCCCTTGTACAGGCCGCACAGCTTGTCGACCGGCACCGCCAGCAGCTTGGCGTCGACGCCGGCCTCGTCGGTCATCTTCAGCATGCCGATCGGGCGGCAGCGCACCACCACGCCGGTAATCAGCGGAATCGGGGTCACCACCAGCACGTCGACCGGGTCACCGTCTTCCGACAGCGTGTGCGGGATATAGCCGTAGTTGCACGGGTAGTGCATGGCGGTCGACATGAAGCGGTCGACGAACATCGCGCCGGACTCCTTGTCGACTTCATACTTGATGGGTTCGCCGTGGGCGGGAATTTCAATGATGACGTTGAAGTCGTCCGGCAGGTTGCGGCCAGAACTGACGCGATCGAGGCTCATGGTATTCGGATGCTAAAAACGGGAAAGCCGAGCATTATACCCGCCCTCGCCGGTCTCACCTTACATACATAGGATTAGCCGCATGACGCTTAATTGCTCATATTGGCCCGCAAACTTCGTGGATTTTTCTAGGGTGCCTGACATGCCAGCGGACTACGTGTACAAACCATTTCAACCGTTGCCTGTGCATAGCTTAGGCCTTGCGCAAGCGAACGCCTCAACCAGACGACTGCATCACGCGTTTCCTCCAAGGAGTCCGCATTGTCGGCAAGGGTACTTCCATACAACCACTGTGCTAGCGCTTCGCCCTGTTCAGCCGCTGCGTGGAGGTGTTGCATTGCAAGCAAATCATTTTGAGATAAACCGTTGCCTGAAAGGTAGGCGATACCGAGTTGGTAATTCGCCCAGGCATCGCCTTGCAGGGCTGCTTTCTCAAGCCAGTAGGCCGCTCGCGCAGAATCCTGCCGCACCCTATCTCCTGTTTGGTAGCGGTAGGCCAATAGCTTTTGTGTATCGAGATGCCCTCGTTCAGCTACTCGCTCATACAATTCAAGTGAACGCGCTGCATTCTGGGTCACCCCGATTCCACCCGCATAGCGTATAGCCAACTCAAGCATGGCATCAAACTGACCTTGCTCCGCAGCCCGCGTCAGCCAGCGGCTGGCCTGCGTTTCATTTTTTTCCACGCCGATCCCCGTATAGAGCATGCGTGCCAACCGGTACTGCGCATCTGCACTCGATAATTGCGCAGCACGCTCGATCCATACCGCAGCCTGTTTATCATCCCGTGCCACACCCTGCCCTTGCAGATAAATCATCCCCAACGCCAGCGCGGCCCCGACATGCGCCTGGTTGGCAGCACGTTCCAACCAAGGTATTGCGATAGACACGTCACGCGGCACACCGTCACCACGCAAATAAAACTGGGCAAGATCAAACTGCGCACTATCAAGGCCTTTTTCCGCTGCCTGCCTGCACACCTGCCGCGCATGCTCGGCATTTCTCGCCACGCCACGCCCCGTAAGCAAGTGGAAGCCCTGCCGATACAGTGCTTCGGGACTACCGCTCGCCGCTGCGCGTTCGATCCAGTGATAAGCGGCGGCATCGTCCTGAAGCACACCCTGTCCGCCAGCCAGCATCAATGACAGAGCGTACTGCGCGCCGGGATGACCCTGTTCCGCTGCGCGCAGGTACCAGTCATATGCCCGTTTAAGATCGCGTGGCAGAACGTCGCCACCATTCTGGTAATACCGCCCCAGCCGGTATTGGGCACGTGATTCACCTGCTTCAGCACCACGTTGATACCAACGCAGCGCTTCCTGCTGGTCAGCCTTGACGCCCCGTCCCAACTCGTAATTCCAGCCAATGTCATAAAGTAAAAAACTTGCGCCTTGTTCGGCTGCTTGACGAAATTGCAGCATCTCCTTCTGCGCGGCGGCATGTATCGGTGCAACGTCGGCCAACACGGATAGGGGTGCCAGAAAAACAGCCCAACTGGCTGCGATGCACACGTGTTTCACGGTTTATCCTTCGGAGTTGCAGACAGCGCGCGCGCCTCCCAATAAGCGACACGCTTGGGATCGGCCTTCTGATCCAACTCACCGTTGCGATACACGTTTACCAGCCGTTCGATCGCCTGGCGATTGTTCGCCGCGGCCGCCTTCATCAGCCAGCCCAGCGCTTTTTTGGCATCGCGCTTCCCGACTTCACCCTCCTCATGCATCCGCGCCAGGGAGAGCATCGCATTGCTGTTGCCGCCGCGGGCCGCCTTTTCAAACCAGCTTTTCGCGCCGGCCAAATCGGACTTGCCCAGATAGCCCCGGTAAAGCGTATAGCCCACATTGTTCATCGAGTCAGCATCCCCCTGCTCTGCGGCTCTGACAAACCAGTGGTATGCGTTGGGCAGGCTTTGCGGCAAACCCAGATTGCCTTGCAAATAAGCGGTCCCGAGAAGTTTTTGCGCTTCCAGATTGCCATTCTTGGCCTCCGCGCGCACCCTCGGCCATTCGTATTGCCCTTGTGCGCTCATCCATCGGTACGCGGGATTCTCCTGTTGCGCCGCCAGCTGCTTTGCCAACGCGTTACCACTCCGGGTGGCACGCTCACGATACTGGCGCGCTTTTTCAGGGTCATGGAGCATGCCGCGCCCCGTTTCGTAAATACGGGCAAGGTTGAGATCGCCTGCGGCGTCGCCGCGTTCGGCGGCGCGTTCATACCAGGGAATCGCTTGCCAGACATCCACCGGCACACCCCAGCCTTGCATGTAGGCATTTCCCAGGCTCACCTCGGCGGCGCCATTGCCCTGTGCAGCGGCTTTTCTCCACCAGCTCAGCGCTTCGCCATAGTTCAGAAGGCGTGCCCCGAACTGAGGAAACTGGCCGCTGTATACGTTGCCCAAATAATATTGATACTGCGAGTGTCCCGCTTCGGCGAGCCGTTTCATCCAAGTCAGTGTCTCGTCTCGGCTGGCACCATCCGGATGCACCAACAATTGGGCGGCCAGATTCTTCATCGAAAGCTCATCACCCTGTTCTGCCGCCTTGCGGGACCAGACTATCCCCAATGTTTCATCCTGCGGCAGCGTCACTCCCTGAAAATAGCGCCAGGCCAGGCTTGATTGCGCCTCGACATAGCCCTTTTCTGCCGCCAGCCGATACCAATCCACTGCAGTCTTGTCATCCGCCGCCACACCGTCCCCATAGGCATAGGCCATGCCCAGAGCGAATTCCGCCGGTGTATAGCCCAGACGCGCCGCACGCTCCAGCCACTGCACACGTTTCTCTGCGGCAAGTCCCTGCCAGGCCAATTGATATTGTGCGAGGGGATGATCGAGTTCCGCGGCACGTTCCAGCCAGCGCAGCCCGGCTGTACGTTCGGGATTGCCAAAGCGTCCATCGATCAAGCCATTGCCCAACTCGTAAGCGGCATCGGCATACCCTGCTTGTGCGGCTTTTTCAAGAAACGCCCGGAGCGGCGCGGTATCGGTTGCTGCGCCTCGCCCTTCGGCAACCATCGAAGCGAGCTTTTGCTCGGCCGGCAGATAGCCGGCCTTCGCGAGTTCACGATACAGTTGGAGCGCATGCCCGTCGTCATGCTCCACTCCCTGACCTTCGCTAAACATAGTAGCCAACGCAAATTTCGCATCGGGCCGGCCCTGGACCGCTGCAAGTTGCAACCAATGCGCCGCTTCGCGTGCATCCTGGTGTACTTCAATACCATCACGCAACATGAGTCCGAGCACTTCGCGCGCCTGTGCCCAGCCTTTCTCGGCCGCACGTTTCAGCCAATAAACACTTTTTGTTCGATCAGCAGCACCGGCCCAACCGTTCCAGTACGCCTCAGCCAAGACATATGCAGCCTCTGCCTTGCCACTTCGCTCGGCACGTTCGATCCAGTTCACCCCTTGCGGCACATCAATGGTCGTCTCGAACCAACCATAAAGCAGTATTCGCCCCCAATCCAACTCGGCTTGCGAATACCCACCGTCTGCAGAGTGCTTGAGCATCGACAAGGCTTTCTGCCTGTTGTTGGGCTCCTCATCCAAAAGCCGCTGCGCTACAACCCATTGCGCAAACGAATCGCCCATGGATGCACGCTGCAACCATTGTTCAGTCTCACCGGGGGGTGCGGGTGCGGGAAGCGCGCTTTCGACACTTGCATCCAAACCAGGTATGGCGTCCATCAATCTCGCCGCTGCTGGCAACGCAAAAATCATCAAGCCTGCCGCCACCAACTGGCACAATCCCTTTACCATGGAATCGAAACATTTCATACGCTAGTCCCCCGGCTGCGTTGGTATTGAAGCAAAGCTGGCAATCTGTCGAGAGGTATGCCGACCATCGAGCAGTCTTATTCGCCGATTGTGCCGAGTTAGGCCGAATAGCCAATCGCAAGCACGAAATTCCGTTGTTGTAATGGCACGGACATTCACTTATCTGTCGAACACCGATGCCAAAATCATGCACGATGTTTTGTGAATGACCGGTGCTCCACTCTTCTCCCTATGGGGTCACAGCCGTCATCGCGCATTCCTTTGCGCGCATCCTCTAGCCATTTCCGGGATAATTCTAAACTTTTTCCATGGCGTTTCTGTTTTCCCCTTCCGCACTTTCGTCTCGCACCCAGTCCGGCTTGGCTGGCGCGGCCGATGCGCTCTATCTCGCCGAGTTGGCGCGCCGCGCCGCGCCGCTGGCCGTGGTGTGCGCCAACGCGTGGGACGCCAACCGCCTGGCCGAAGAGTTGCGCTGGTTCGACCCCGAGCTGCGGGTATGTGCCTTCCCCGACTGGGAAACCCTGCCCTACGACACGTTCTCGCCGCACCCGGACCTGATTTCTGAGCGGCTGGCGACGCTGTACCAGATTTCGCGCGGTGAATTCGACGTCGCCGTGGTCGCGCTCTCGACCGCGCTGTACCGGCTGGCGCCGCCGGCCTTTCTTGCCGCCCACACTTTTTTTCTGAAACAGAAAGACATCCTTGACGAACCGGCCTTCCGCGCGCAGATGGCACTGGGCGGCTATACCCATGTGAACCAGGTATTCGCGCCGGGCGAATTCTCGATCCGCGGCGGCCTGATCGACCTCTTCCCCATGGGCAGCGCCCTGCCCTACCGCATCGACCTGTTCGACAACGAGATCGAAACGCTACGCGCGTTCGACGTCGACACCCAGCGCAGCATCTATCCGGTTAACGAAGTGCGCCTGCTGCCCGCGCGCGAGTTTCCGCTCGACGAGACCGGCATCACCCGCTTCCGCCAGAATTTCCGCGAGCGCTTCGAGGGTGACCCGTCCAAGTCCAAGCTGTACAAGGACGTCAGCAACGGCCTCGCGCCGGCCGGGATCGAGTACTACCTGCCGCTGTTTTTCGACGAGACGGCAACACTGTTCGATTATCTGCCCAAGCACACCCGCTTCGTCAGCCACGGCGCGCTCGACCCGGCCGGTCAGGCATTCTGGGCCGATGCGCAGGGCCGCTTCCGTCTGTTGTCGGGCGACAAGGATCGCCCGCTGCTGCCACCCGCCGAACTGTTCCTGCCGACCGATGCGTTCTTCAGCCTGGCCAAGGCCTACACGCGACTCGACGTGGAACAGGCCGGAGAGGGACTGGCCCACCCGGTTCCGCCCATTTCGGTCGATCGCCGCGAAGTGCATCCGGTTGCCAAGTTGCAGGGATTCATCGATGGATTCAAGGGTACGACCCTGATCGTCGCGCCTTCGGCCGGACGTCGCGAGACCCTGCACGAATACCTTGCCGAGCACGGGCTCGACGCCACGCTGTGCGCGGGTTGGGCCGACTGCCAACAACCCGCCGGCCGCATCCTGCTGACCTACGGCCCGCTGGCCGAGGGCTTTGTCACGGCGGACGGCTCGCTCGCCGTCATCACCGAAACCGAGCTCTACGCCATCCCGCCGAAAACCCGGCGCGCGCGCGAGGCCCGCGCGACACAGATCGACAACCTGCTGCGCGACCTCTCGGAACTCAAGCCCGGCGATCCTGTAGTGCACGCGCAATATGGCGTCGGCCAGTACCTCGGCCTGATCAACATGGACCTCGGCGACGGCGACACCGAGTTCCTGCAGCTCGAATACGCCAAGGGCGACAAGCTCTACGTGCCGGTCGCCAACCTGCACCTGATCTCGCGCTACAGTGGCGCCGGCGAAGGCGCTGCGCCGCTGCACAAGCTGGGAACCGACCAGTGGGAAAAAGCGCGCCGCCGTGCCATGCAGGCTGCGCGCGACACCGCTGCCGAGTTGCTGAACCTCTATGCGCTGCGCGCCGCCCGCGAAGGCCACGCGTTCAAGTTTTCGCCGCACGACTACGAGGCTTTTGTCGAGGGCTTCGGCTACGAAGAGACGCCCGACCAGGCCGCGGCGATCGCCGCCGTCATGGCCGACATGCAGGCCGGCAAGCCGATGGACCGGCTGGTGTGCGGCGACGTCGGCTTTGGCAAGACCGAGGTCGCGCTGCGCGCCGCCTTCATGGCGGTGATGGGCGGCTACCAAGTGGCGGTGCTGGTCCCGACAACCCTGCTCGCCGAGCAGCACTTCAACAATTTCTCCGACCGGTTTTCCGCCTGGCCCGTGAAGCTTGCCGAGTTGTCGCGCTTTCGCAGCCCCAAGGAGCAAGCTGAGGCGCTGCAGGCGCTCGCCGACGGTAAACTCGACATCGTCATCGGCACCCACCGGCTGATCCAGAAGGACGTGAAATTCGCCCGGCTGGGGTTGGTGATCATGGACGAGGAGCACCGCTTCGGCGTGCGGCAAAAAGAACAATTGAAGGCGCTGCGCGCCGAGGTGGATGTCCTTACTCTGACCGCCACGCCGATCCCGCGCACGCTGGCAATGTCGCTCGAAGGCATCCGCGACTTCTCGGTAATCGCTACCGCGCCGCAGAAGCGGCTGGCGATCAAGACCTTCGTCCACTCGTTTTCCGCCGGCCTGATCCGCGAGGCGGTGCTGCGCGAACTGAAACGCGGCGGCCAGGTGTATTTCCTGCACAACGAGGTCAGCACCATCGAAGCCATGCGCGAGCGGCTGGAAAAGCTGCTGCCGGAAGCGCGCATCCGTGTCGGCCACGGGCAGATGGGCGAGCGCGAACTGGAACAGGTGATCCGCGATTTCTACCAGCAGCGCTACGACATCCTGCTGTGCACCACCATCATCGAGACCGGCATCGACATCCCGACCGCCAACACCATCCTGATCAACCGCGCCGACAAATTCGGACTCGCCCAATTGCATCAACTCAGGGGCCGTGTCGGCCGCTCCCATCACCAGGCCTTCGCCTATCTGCTGGTGGAGGAAGACCGCACCCTCACGCCACAGGCGAAGAAACGCCTCGAAGCCATTCAATTGATGGAAGAACTCGGCTCCGGTTTCCACCTCGCCATGCAGGATCTGGAAATCCGCGGTGCCGGCGAGGTGCTGGGCGAGAAGCAGAGCGGCGAAATCCTTGAGGTCGGTTTCTCGCTCTACAACGACATGCTGGCCGGTGCGGTGGCCAGCCTGAAAGCGGGCCAGGAGCCCGACATGAACCAGCCGCTCGGCGTGGTGTCGGAAATCAACCTGCACATGCCCGCGCTGCTGCCGGTGGACTATTGCCCTGACGTCCACGAGCGGCTGGTGCTGTATAAGCGGCTGGCCAGCGTGCACGACGCGGAGGAGCTCACCCAGTTGCAGGAAGAACTGGTCGACCGCTTCGGCAATCTGCCCGACCCCGCCCGCGCGCTGCTCGACACCCACCGCCTGCGGCTGGCCGCCAAGCCGCTCGGCATCATGAAGGTGGACGCCAACGCGGACAGCATCCTGTTGCAGTTCGTGCCGCAGCCGCCGATCGACCCGGGCCGCATTATCCAGCTCATCCAGAGCCGGCGCGACATCAAGCTGGCGGGCGAGAATCGCCTGCGCTGGGCCGCCAATTCGCCCGCTGAAGCGCGCGCCGCCAACGTCATCACCCTGTTCAATTTATTGAAATAGCACACGGCATGAATCTGATCGTTCAGGGATGCGACGTCCCCACCCCCAGCCTCAAACATCTCGCCAAACTGACCGACGCCACGGCCATCGAGGCCATTTCGCTCGCTGCGTTCCGGCTGGTGGCCGCCGACGACAGGTCGCGTACCGACGTCGCCGCGTTCTGCGAGGCGAACTCGCTCGATTGCGGCTGGGTGCCGGCCGGACGGCACATCGGCGACTTCGGCCTCCTGGTGATGGACATGGATTCGACCCTGATCACCATCGAGTGCATCGACGAGATTGCCGACATGCAGGGCCTGAAACCCCAAGTCTCGGCCATCACCGAAGCGGCCATGCGCGGCGAGATCGACTTTGCCGAAAGCCTGCGCCGTCGCGTGTCCTTGCTGGCCGGACTGGACCAGTCTGCCCTGCAGCGCGTCTACGACGAGCGGCTGCAGTTGTCGCCGGGCGCGGAAACCCTGCTGGCGACAGTACGCGCCGCCGGAATCCGGACCCTGCTGGTGTCAGGGGGATTCACCTTCTTTACCGAACGGTTGCAATCCCGGCTGGGGCTGGACTACACCGCCGCCAACACGCTGGAGGTGGCAGACGGCAAGCTGACCGGCCGCGTCCTCGGCGACATCGTCGACGCCCAGGGCAAGGCCGATTGGCTCAATCGCGTGCGCACCGAACTGGGTCTGGAGCGCGGACAGGTCATTGCCATGGGTGATGGCGCCAACGACCTGAAAATGATGGCCGAAGCCGAGGTCAGCATCGCCTACCGCGCCAAACCGGTGGTCCGTGCACAAGCCGCTTACGCGCTGAATCAGGTGGGACTGGACGGCCTGATCCCGCTGCTGGGCGGAAACGGAAGCAAGGGCTAAAGAAAATCCGCGGCCCGCCGATAAACCATTGAGTGCCCAAGCAGTCATAAGATCGACCCCCCGCGACCAGGAATCCCCGTGAAAATCGACAAGCGCATCACCCCGCCCACCGCCAGCAAAGTGTCTTCCGCCAAGGGCAAAGGTGCCGGCAAAGCCGCTGCCTCCACCGCTGGCGGCAGCGATTCGCTGACATTGACCGAGTCCAGCACCCGTATCCGCTCGCTCGAATCCCAACTGGCGTCGGTCGACGTCACCGATGCTGGCAAGGTTGAATCGGTCAAGGCCGCGCTGGCCAACGGGACCTTTGCGGTCGACGCCGAAGTGGTAGCCGACCGCCTGATCGACCATACCAAGGAAACCCTGCGCAAACGCCCGCGCAAGAAGTAATGTCCACCCCCTATCGCAAGCCCGCGGACGCAATCCGCGGGCTTTTGTTTTTCAGCTGGAATAAAATCGGGTTTTGGAACTTCTTTCGGGGGTCAGCATGAACGAAATCGTTTTATCCGTGACCGGCATGACCTGCGGCGGCTGCGTCAACAGCGTCACCCGGGTATTGACGGCCCTGCCGGGTGTACAAACAGCGGATGTCACATTGACGCCGGGCCAGGCGCGGGTGACGTACGATCCCGCCCGCGTAGCGCGCGCCGCCATGGTGCAGGCCATCGTCGACGCCGGCTTCGGGGTCACCGACTGAACTGACCGTCGCGCTTCAGGCCTGGTCGCACAGGTTTTCCAGCGGCTCGGGCTGGTGAATACCGTTGCCTTGCACGTAATCCACCCCCATCTGCCGCAACAAGGCCAGGATCTGGTCCGATTCGACGTATTCAGCCACGGTTCTCAGGTTCATCTGGTGACCGATGCGGTGAATCGCCTCGACCATGGAGCGATCGATGGCGTTGTGGGCGATATCGCGCACGAATGCGCCATCGATCTTGAGGTAATCCACGTTCAGGTTCTTCAGGTAGGTGAAGGACGACAGGCCGCTGCCGAAATCGTCCAGCGCAAAGCTGCAGCCGAACGCACGCATGGCCTCGATAAACTCATTGACGACGGCAAGATTGCCGATGGCGGCCGTTTCGGTGATCTCGAAGCACAGATGCGGGCCGAAAGCCGGGTTCTCGTCAAGACTTGCCAGCAGCATGCGGCGGAATGCCGGGTCCTTCAACGACGCGCCCGACAGATTGACCGCAAACAGGCAATTCCGCTCGCGTTTGCTCTCCAGATAGCGCTGGCACAGACGTAGCGTCTCCTCGATCACCCAACTGTCGATGGCCGGCATGATGGAATAGCGCTCCGCTGCCGGAATGAACGCCATCGGCAGGATTTCGCTGCCATCCTCGTCGATCATCCGCAGCAGCAATTCGACATGGCGAACGGGCTCCACGACGCCGTCGGCACGGCGAATCTCCTGCCACGACAGACGCAGGCGGTGCTCTTCCAATGCCCGCTGGATACGCGTCACCCATTGCATTTCCCCACGGTGGCGCACCAGGTCGGAGTCGCGGCTCTCGTACAGGTGAATCTGGTTGCGTCCGCGATCCTTGGCCACATAGCACGCCGCGTCGGCCGCCGACATCAGACTTGCCGCAGTACCGCTGTCGGCATTGATCGCCACCATGCCCACGCTCATGCCGACCGAGAAAATGCGATCCCCCCATTTGAAGCGGAAACGCTGCACCTCGGCACGGAAGGTGTCCGCCACTTCCAGCGCGTCCGGAATGCTGCAGTTTTCCAGCAGCAGCGCAAATTCGTCGCCGCCCAGGCGGGCCAGCGTATCGCGTTCGCGCAGATTGCCTTTCAGCAACAGCGCCAGCTGACGCAGCAGTTCGTCGCCCGCTGCGTGGCCGCAGGAATCGTTGATCACCTTGAACTGGTCAAGATCCATGTAGCACAGCGCATGTTCACGGCCTTGCTGCAGGGCCGACAACAGCGTGCGCTCGAGACGCTGTTCGAACTCGCGGCGGTTGATCAGCCCGGTCAGCGCATCGTGGCTGGCCTGGTAAATCAGGCGCGCCGTGGCCCGATCGATCTTCTCCTGCATCTGGTCCTGCATCGCCTGCAGGTGGGCAGCCATATGATTGACGCCGCGCTGCAACACCCCCAGCTCGACCTGTCCGCTCGTGTCGACACGTTCATCCAGATGCCCTTCGCCGATACGGCTGACCGTGTGGGTCAAGGACAGGATCGGCCGGGTAATCTGGCGCCCGATGCGCCAGGCTAGATACAGGCTGACGCCCAGTCCGACCAGCAGGATCGCCAGGCTGCGCAGGATGGACTCGCGCTGGCTTCGAATGGTGGCGCTGCGCGACACGTCCAGCCCCACCCAGCCCAGCAGCCGGGTCTGGGCTCCCTGCTTCGCTGCAGCCTGTCCGTCAGGATTGAAATCGTCGACCGCCACTTCGGTACGCGTGATCGGCGCGTAGTAGACCAGCCGGTCCTTGTATTCGATCTGGTAGATATGGTCGGCCGGCATGTGTTTTTCCAGTGGATTCTCCCACATCCCCAGACCGAACTGGGCCAGCCACTGGCCGTTTTCCGAAAACACCGCCACGCCGCGCACGTCCGGCTCGATTGCCGCCTTTTCAAGCAGCGTCTGCAACACTTCGATATTGCCCGAAGCAACGCCATACTCGGCCGCCGGCGCCAGCTGGCGCGCAATGGCGAGGGCACGGGTACGCAAGGACTGGTCGAGATCGTCGATTTTTCCCGTGATGAGCTGGAACATCAGCAGGACGCCGATGATGGCCACCGGCACAATGGCCAGCCCGATGACACGCCCCCGTATTCCCAGTGACCGTGCCATCAGTTTCTCCCCTCCAAACGCTTTTCCAGATCGGCTTCGGGCGGCAGGATGAATCCGAGCGAACGCGCCACCTGATCATTGATCGAAACGCTGAAATAACTGGGATAGGCCGGCGGCGGCAGGCGCACCGTTCCTCCCTGCATGGCGTTGCTGATCCATTCGGCGGCCTGACGGCCGATTTGCGCCGGGCTGGAATGCAGGGACAGGAGCGCGCCTGCCCGCGTCAGCGAACGCGAATAGCCCAGTACCGGATCGCGGTAGCGGTAGGATGTCAGGAAAAGGCTTTGTGCCGTGTTGCGGTTGAACACCAGCGGGTCCGGCAGCCCCAGCAGCAAATCGGCTTCCGTCAAGACTGCTTCCAGCGGGGTGATCAGGCGCTCATCCGGCGTCAGCGTGGCATAGACCAGACTGAGCCCCTGCGCGCGCAAAGCACTGTCCAGTTCGTTCACCACACTGCTCTGCTCGGCGCTCAGCAGCACGCCTACACGCCGCACGTCCGGCAAGGCCAGCCGGATCAGGAGCGCCTGGCGCTCGAAGGGCTGATCGAGGTAAATGGCCGACAGGGCACGACGGCTGCTTGCCAGTCGCGCACGCCCTGTCTTGAGATACCACGCTCGCGGCACCAGAATCGCCAGCACGGGGGGACGCTCGGGCAGCGCGGCCAGCGCCTCCGCTGCGCCCACGCCGACAGCCACGACGAGGCGCGCGTCGTTCAGCGCAGCCGGCGCCAGTCCCTCGGCATATACCCGGACAGCGTCATGCGGGGTATCGTCCAGATAGGCGCGAATGACCTGATACACCTCCTGGTAAGGCGTCGTATCGTCGCTCAGTACCACCGCTACCCGGGCTGCAACAGCCTGGGCCGACACGACGGCAAGGCAGACGCACATCACGCCCAGCCGCACGATACGCTGGAGCGCACGCCACCGGGTCGCCCTCTCGGGTAACGTCAAATCCCCTCCTGCCCTTCAGCCCACAGGCATGCCCCTTTGCTTTCCCCGGCGATGGCTTCGAGCAGGCGTGCGTGTGCGGCCAGCTCTTCGCTGCTCGCCTGCAACAGGATAGGCTTGGGGCGTGCCCGCGCGGCAGCCTGGGCAGCCCGTTCACCGCGCACTTCCAATCCGATCGACAGGCTTTCCTGGCCGCGCGTCAGGGCCAGATAAACCGCTGCCAGCAACTCGCAGTCGAGCAAGGCACCGTGCAGCGTACGCGCGGTATTGTCGACGCCATAGCGTTTGCACAAGGCATCCAGATTGTTGCGCTGGCCGGGATGTAGGGCCTTGGCCATCGCCAGCGTGTCGGTCACGCCGTCGCACCAGGTGGTCAGCAGCGGCATTTCGAGCAGGCGCAGCTCCATGTTGAGGAAGCCGACGTCGAAGGGCGCGTTGTGGATGATCAGTTCAGCGCCCCGGATGAAATCGACGAACTCCTGCGCGACATCGGCGAAGCGCGGTTTGTCCTGCAGGAATTCCGGCGTGATGCCGTGCACCTGCATGGCGCCGGCGTCGATGTCGCGATCCGGATTCACATAGCGGTGCAGATGGTTGCCGGTGAGCCGGCGATTGACCATTTCAACGGCCGCCACTTCGATGATGCGATGGCCCTGGTTGGGATCGAGGCCGGTGGTTTCAGTATCGAGAATGATTTGCCGCATGGTTTCGGTGTTTAGTGTTGTTGTGCCTGCAGCACGCCCAGATTGGCCAGCGCATCGGCGCGTTCGTTCTCGGGATGGCCCGCATGGCCGCGCACCCATTTCCATTCGATGCGATGCAACTGGCTCAATGCGTCCAGTTGCAGCCACAGGTCCTGGTTCTTCACCGGTTTGCCGTCGGCGGTACGCCAATTGCGCCGTTTCCAGCCCGGCATCCATTCGCTGACGCCTTTTTGCACGTATTGCGAATCAGTATGGACCTCGACAGTGGACGGGCGCTTCAGTGATTCCAGCGCCCGGATCACCGCGGTCATCTCCATGCGGTTGTTCGTGGTGTTGGGTTCGCCGCCGCTGATTTCCTTGCGATGTCCGTTCGTGACCAGGAGGGCCCCCCAGCCGCCTATGCCGGGATTGCCCTTGCAGGCGCCATCACTGTAGATATGAATAATGTCAGCGTTCACGACGGACCCGATATTGTTTGAGATTGATCACCTTGGCCGCGGGCGACAGCAGGCGTTGCGCCACCGGCGTAGTCCACTGCGGCAGGATGATGTTCATGCCCTGCACCCGCTTCACCGCCTGCAGGAAATACACGCCGCCGCCCATCGCCCACCAGCGGTCGCCGGCCGGCTCCATGAAACGCAGGCGGCGCAACCAGTTCTCGCGATTGACCGGCGGACGGTAGCAGCACATGCTGCCCGCTGCCACCTCGAGTCCAAGCAGCACCATCCAGTCCTTCACCCGCGAAATGTTCAGGAAGCTGCCATTCCACGGATAACCGCGTTCGCCGCCCTGCAGCTTGCGCGCCAGCCCCCACAGGCTGCGCGGGTTGAATCCGGCCAGCACCAGCCGGCCTTCCGGGCGCAGCACCCGTTCGGCCTCGCGCAGCACCTGATGCGGGTTGGAACTGAATTCCAGCACATGCGGCAACAGCAAAAGGTCGAGCGACTGACTCTCGAACGGCAGGAACATGGGATCGGCCCGCACCTGGGCAGGCGTCTCCACCGCGCAGGTCACGCGCAGGGGTATCCGGCTGTTGCGCAGGAAATCGATCTCCGGCAGCCCCACCTGCACCGCGTTGAAGCCGAACACGTCCGACACCGCCTGGTCGAAATAGCGTTGCTCCCGAAATAGCAGATGCTGTCCGAGCGGCGTTTCAAACCATCCCGCATTCAGCTTGGATAACATAGCCGTTTCTCCTGTCTGGCAGACCCCATCATGTTGACTCTCATTCCCCTGCCCGCGTTCGACGACAACTACATCTGGGTGTGGCACGACGGCCACCACGCCGTCGCCGTGGACCCCGGCGATCCCGCGCCGCTGATCGCCTTTCTCGACGCCCATCGGCTCACCCTGACCGCCATTCTGATCACCCACCATCATCGCGACCATACTGGCGGCAACGTCCTGCTGCGTCAACGCTACGACTGCCCCATCTATGCGCCGGACAATCCGCGCATTCCGGCGGTGACCCACGTCCTGCGCGGCGGCGATTCGGTCGATATCGCCAAACCGCTTTTACATTTCGACGTGCTGGCCACCCCGGGCCACACCCTTGACCACATCAGCTATGTCGGCCACGGCAGCCTGTTTTGCGGCGATACCCTGTTCGGATGCGGCTGCGGGAAATTGTTCGAAGGCAGCCCCGCGACGATGGCTGCCAGCCTAGACGCCATTTTAGCGCTGCCCGATACTACCCGGGTCTGCTGCGCGCACGAATACACCCTGAGCAATATTGACTTTGCCAAGACCATCGATGGCGCCAATCCGGCGCTGCTCGAACGCGAACGGTCCGACCGTGCCCTGCGCGCAGAGAATCGCCCCACCCTGCCTTCGACCCTGGCGCTGGAAAAAGCCACCAATCCCTTCCTGCGCTTCCACGATCCCGACATGACAGCCTTTGCCGGCCGTTATCTGGATCGCCCGCACCCCACGCCTGCCGAGGTATTCGGCGCGATCCGGGCCGCCAAGGATGCCTGGGACGGTTGACCAACCCCTTCCTGCCCCTTAGGATGAGCGGGTTATTGAGTACGGGAGACCGTCTTTGCCCGGAATCAAATTGGCCGAAATCAAATTAAATCTGCTCAGCCTGGCCGTGCTTGCGGTGCTCTCCATCCCGTCGGTGCATGCGGCAGATACCGGCGCCGGAATCCAGACGCTGGAATGGGATGTCAACACGGACAGCGACACGTCCGCCAGCGAATCCGCACCTGACGCCGCCAGTTCGGACGACGTCTGGCAACGCATCCGCAGTGGTTTCAAGATCGACGGCGACGCGTCCAAGAACCCCCTCGTCGCCCTTCATGAAGCCTGGTACGCAGCGCGGCCGGAGTATGTGCGCCGCATGATCGACCGCTCGCGCCGCTACCTCTTCCATATCGTCCAGGAAGTCGACCGCCGCGCGATGCCGATGGAAATCGCCCTGCTGCCGATGGTCGAAAGTGCGTTCAACCCCACGGCGGAATCGCCCTCCGCGGCTTCCGGAATCTGGCAGTTCATCCCCTCCACCGGTCGGCTCTATGGACTCAGGCAGAATACTTGGTACGACGGCCGCCGCGATTTCACCGCCGCCACCGCGGCCGCGCTAGACTATCTGGGCAAGCTCTATCTCGATTTTGGCGACTGGGAACTGGCTCTGGCTGCCTACAACTGCGGAGAAGGCTGCGTCGCCCGCGCGATACAGAAAAACGTCCAGCAGGGCCTGCCCACCGATTACGCCAGCCTGCCGCTGCCCAGCGAGACCCGGAACTACGTTCCCAAGCTTCTTGCCATCAGGAACCTGATCAGCAATCCCGCGCGCTATGGCATCGCCATCGACACGCTCCCCAATCAACCCTATTTCAAGCAGGTCACCGTTCCCTCCGCCAGCATGGACATCCGTTCCGCCGCGCGACTGGCGGGCATGAGCAGCGACGAATTCATCGCATTGAACGCGGCCTTTCCACGCAAGCTCATCCGCTCGGACGGACCGGTCAACCTGCTGGTGCCGGTCGCCAAGACCGACACCTTCCAGCGCAATCTGGAAACCGGAAACTGGGATTCCTGGCAGCCCTACTCCGCGCAAAAGGGCGAACGTCCCGAAACCATTGCCAGACGTTTCGGCGTCAGTCTCGCCAGCCTCGAAGAGCACAACCAGTTCCATCTGAAACGCGGCAAGCTGGTGCGCGAGCAGGTCATTCTGGTACCGGTCAGGAAACGGGGCACGGCAGCCGCAAGCATCGATAGCCCCTTGCCTATCGCATCCAATCCAACCCAGTTCGTGGTGCAGCGCGGCGACACCCTGTACAGCATTGCCCGCCGCTACGGCCTGACGGTCGCCGAACTCGGCGACGCCAACCCCGGCCTCGATGGCCGTCTCGCGGCCGGCCAGACCCTGCGCCTGCCGTCCGCGCAGCCGGGCCAGATGACGGCGTCCCTCCAATCCGTCGCCTACCCCGCCACGCGCATCGCGAAATCTGCCATACCGAGCCGGTATATCGTGCAGCCTGGCGACACCCTGAGCGCCATCGCCCGACATTTCGACATCAGCCTGGCGGATTTCAGGCTGTGGAATCCTGCTTTCAGGAAACACAACACGGTCCGCGCGGGTCAGACAGTAATCGTCAGGGCGCCCTGAGAATCACCGGCTCAGTCCGATGCGGGCGGTTCGTCGGACTTGTCCGACATCAACAGCGCCACCCCGATCGCAGCCAGCACCATCCATAACACCGCGGCCCAGATGCCCAGCGCATTGGAGAGCGATCCCATGAACATCAGGGTCAGCATCGCCACGGCCAGGACGCCATTGCCAAGCCAGAAATTTCGACTGTGTTTGCCGCTGCTCAATTGATGCTCCGTTTCCTGAAACCTTAACCCTGCGCTGCCACCCAGTGGCACCGCACCCAATGTCCGCCGCCCAGATCGGTCCGCTCCGGATAGGTTTGACGGCACACTGCGCTGGCGTGCGGACACCGCGGATGAAAATGGCAGCCGACCGGCGGATTGAGCGGCGAAGGCTGGTCGCCCGCCAGCCGGATGACAGGCTGCCCGGCAGGCGGCTCGATGCGCGGCACCGCGCTGACCAGCGCCTGCGTGTAGGGATGGCGCGGCGTGCGCAATACCGCACCGGCCTGACCTTGCTCGACGATACGCCCGAGGTACATCACCGCCACATCGTGCGCCAGATATTCCACCACGGCGAGATTGTGCGTGATGAAAAGATAGGCCAGACCGAGATCGGCCTGCAGGTCTTTGAGCAGATTCAGGATCTGCGCCTGTACTGACACGTCGAGCGCACTGGTCGGTTCGTCGCAGATCACCAGCCGTGGCGACACCGCAAGCGCCCGTGCGATCGCAATGCGCTGCCGCTGTCCGCCTGAGAATGCATGGGGATAGCGGCCGCCCGCATCGTCCGGCAAGCCGACCTGAGTCAACAGCCGGGTCACGGCACCACGTCGTTCGCCGCGCGCGCCCACACCCAGCGCATCCATGCCTTCGAGCAGGATGTCCGCCACCCGCATGCGCGGATTGAGCGAACTGAACGGATCCTGGAACACCATCTGTGCCTGCCGCCGCAAGGTTGGCATATTCTTCGCGTGGGCCGCCTTGCCGCCTAGCATGATGGTGCCCGCCGTCGGCTCGATCAGCCGCAGCAATGCCTTTCCCACCGTCGTCTTGCCGCAGCCCGATTCGCCCACCAGTGCCAGCGTGCGGCCAGCCTGGATCGTCAGGTCCACGTCGTCGACGGCGCGCACGTGTCCCACCGTACGCTGGATCAAGCCGCGCCGGATCGGGAAAAACACTTTCAGCCCTTCCACCTGTAGAAGCGGTTGCGGGGTATGTTCCGCCACGGGATAGGCGACGCGTTCGCGTACGCTGCCCGCCGGCAAGCTGCCCGCCAGATGGCAGCGCACCCGTTGCCCATCCAGTTCCTGCCAGCCGGGCGACTCCGCGCGGCAGCGTGCGATGACAAACGGACAGCGCGGTGCAAAGCGGCATCCGCGCAGCTGCGTGTCGAGCCGGGGCACCTGGCCGGCGATCGTAGTCAACCGCCCGGCATCGCCCGTTCGCGGCAAGGCCTCGAACAGCATGCGGCTGTAGGGATGTTGCGGTGCCGCGAAGAAGGCGTCGCGTGCGCCCTCCTCCAGCAATTCGCCGGCATACATCACCCCCACGCGGTCGGCGTTCTCGGCCACCACGCCGAGATCGTGCGTGATCAGCAGCATGCCCATCCGGCGTGTCGCACGCAGATTGCGCAATACGTCGAGTACCTGGGCCTGGATGGTCACGTCCAGTGCCGTCGTCGGTTCGTCGGCGATGAGCAGGCTGGGCTCGCCCGCCAGGGCCATGGCGATCATCATTCGCTGGCGTAACCCGCCCGAAAGTTCGAACGGATAGCTATCGAGCCGCCGCGCCGCGTCCGGCACGCCCACCGAATCGAGCAGTGCGCGCGCAGCGTCGCGCGCAGCCTGTCCGCCGAGCCCCCGATGCAAGGACAACGCCTCGCCGATCTGATCGCCCACCTTGATGACGGGATTCAGCGCCAGCATCGGTTCCTGAAACACCATCGCCATCTGCCCGCCGCGCACACGTCGCATGTCGCGTTCGGGCAGCGCCAGTACATCGGTTTCGCCCAGTTGCACGTGACCCGACAGGATGCGCCCGCCATCCGGCAACAGCCGCATCAGCGACAGGGCGGTCATCGATTTGCCGCAGCCCGATTCGCCCAGCAAAGCGTAGGTTTCACCCGCCGCGACGTCGAACGACACGCCATCGACTACGCGCGCGGCACCGATACCGGTGACCAGCCTGTCGACGCGCAGCAACGGGCTCACCGCCGTTCCTCCAGGCGCGGGTCGAATGCGTCGCGCACGCCGTCGGCAAACAGATTGGCGGCCAGCACCAAGGCGAACATGAAGACGAACGCCGCACCCAGCTGCCACCAGACGACAGGTTCGCGCGCCAGCTCAAGACGTGCGCCGTTGATCATGTTGCCCCAGCTATACATGGAGGGGTCGACACCCACCCCGACATAGGAGAGCACGGCTTCGGCCAGCACCAGGCCCGAGAAGTCCAGTACGATCGCAATCAGCACGAGGTGGAATACGTTGGGGAAAATATGGCGGCTGATGATGCGTGCGTGCGATACGCCGAACGCCCGTGCCGCCTCGACATAATCAAGCGTCCTGAGCTTGAGCGATTCGCCGCGCAGCAGGCGTGCCAGGCTGGTCCAGCTGGTCACGCCCATGATGATGCACAGAGCCAGCAGGCGAACATCGGCACGTGCTGCCGAGGTGTCGAACAGATCGGGATGGGCCTCGATGGCGACCTGTACGATGAGTACCGCTGCCGCGATCAGCAACACGCCTGGAATTGAATTCAGCACGGTGTAGATATACTGGATGACGTCGTCCACCCAGCCCCGGAAATACCCTGCCGCAATCCCCAGCACGATCGCGAGCGGCAGGGTGACCAGTGTCGTGAGCGTCCCGATGACCAGGCCTGTGCGGATGCTCTTGAGGCTGATGTAGAACACATCCTGTCCGACCTTGTCGGTACCGAAGACGTGATAGCCTGCGGCCAGACGGGCCATCACCGCACCGAGCATCAGCACCAGCGCCAACACGATCACGACTGTCCGCCCAGGCCAGCCGAGGTGGCCCGTTCCCCAGGCAGACAGCCAGCTCCCGACCTTCATCTGCCTATGGCGGGCCTGCCATGACGCAAGCAGGCCAAACAGCAGCAGACTGCCCGCCAGACCCTGCAACAGGCCGACGAATACCCGACGGACGATGTCCGATATGTACTCGTCGGCCTGCTTCAGATGCGCACCGCCGTATTTCAGGCGCGGGTAATCCCGAACGGTCGCGCCGTCCCGCTCAGTGAACTCCTTGGCATACAAGTGCATCGCCAGCGGCGCGGAATAGGTTTTTTCCTGCTGCGTACGCAATCTGCTGGCCAATGCGTCGAATACAGACAGCACTTCGACCGAATATTGCGGTCTGTCGGGCGGGCTGTCGTCCAGTCGTTCGCGGTAATGCAGCGAGTCGAGCAGGCCGATGATCACGAACACGGCCAGCACCAGCGCCGCGCCCATCGCCATGGGGCGCCTCGCCACGGCCGCCCACGGCGCGCGCAAGTGCGCGTGACGGCGGATCCACCACACTGTTGCCAGCGCTACGATCAGCAGCATGAAAATGAGCGCATCGGTCCACAACAGGACAGGGACGAAATGGAATGCGTCCAGGTTCATTGCAGCCGCACCCGAGGATCCACCCACGAATAGGAAATGTCGGTAAGGATCAGGCCGACGATATAGAGAAAGGAGCCCAGGAACACCATCGCGCGCACCACCGAGAAATCCTGGGCCTGGATCGCGTCGATCGTATAGCTGCCGAGTCCCGGAATGCCGAAGAAGGATTCGGTGATGAGGCTACCCATGAACAAGAGCGGCAACACCACCACCGCACCGGTCAGGATCGGGATCATGCCGTTCTTCAATACGTGACGGAACAATACCCGAATCTCGGACAAGCCTTTGGCACGTGCAGTACGCACATAATCCTTGCCGATCTCCTCGAGAAAAATCGTTCGGTACCAGCGCGACCCGCTACCGATCCCCGCCACCACGCTCACCAACACGGGCAGGAGGATGAACTTGAGGCCATGGATGCCCCCCGCATAGCCCGAGATCGGCAACAGGTTCCACAGCTTGGCGATGAAATACTGGCCGGCGATGATGTAGAACAGCCCGGAGATCGACATCAGTACGACGCACAGCACCACCCCCCACAGGTCGAGATAGGTGGCGCGGAAGAACACCATCAACAGAGCGAAGGTGATGTTGACCAGCAGGCCGATCACGAATACCGGCAGCGCGATCGCCAGGCTCGGCCCCATGCGGGCGCGGATTTCGTTGCCGATATCACGGCCATCGTCGCCCTTGCCGAATTGGAACGCGAACATCGCGGCTGAACGTTGGAAAAAGAGCGTGTCGGTAAGCTGCGCACTACCGGTTGCGCGGGTATTCAGCAGAAGTGGTTTGTCGTAGCCGTGTTCGACCTTCCAGCGCTCGATCGCCTCCGGCGTCACGTGTTTGGCGCCGAGCTGCAGTCGCGCCATGTCGTCCGGCGTATTGACGACGAAGAACAGCGCGAAGGTCAGCAGGTTGACGCCGACCAGGATCGGAATGGCATACAGCAGGCGGCGCAGGATGTAGGCAAACATCAGGCGGTCGTCCTCTCGCGCCGGCGCCAGGCGACCACTGCCGGCGCGATGAGTGCAACCACGCCGCCGACCAGCAGCAGGATCGGCCACAGCACGGGACGATTCCATTCTGCACGCCGGGCGGCACGCAGATCCGGGTCGATACGCCGGTACTTGAGCGTATTGTTGGCCATCAGGTTGGGCTTGACGTTATGGACCCAGTCATGGCGCAAGCCGAAGGATTTGGGATAGTAGGCAAAAATCCAGGGGGCATCGCGGCGCACGATCTCGAGCATGGCATTGATCACCTGCTGGCGCTCGGGGCCGTTGTCCATATCCTTCATGCGCTCGAACAGGCGGTTGAATTCGGGATTGTCGTAGTTGGCTGCGTTCTCGCCGCCGGTGGCCACTTTCTTGTTCGGCCCATACAGCAGGAAGAAGAAATTTTCCGGATCGGGATAATCGGCATTCCAGCCCCATTCGAACAGCTGGGCGTTGCCCTTGCGCATCTTGTCCTGGAAACGGTTGTAGTCGGTGCCGCGCACGACCAGCTGCACATTGAGCTTGTCGAGTTGCTTCTTCATCCAGTCGAGCCGCGACTTGGTATCGGGGCCGCTTGCCATGGTGTCGAAATAGAGCACCAGCGGCTCGCCGGTTTTGGCGTTGCGGCCATTGGGATACCCCGCCTCGGCCAGCAGCTTCTTCGCCATCTCTAGGGGACGTCTGACGATCTTGCTGCCATGCGCCTCGTACACATACGGATTCAGCCCTGCCACGCCATCGACGTATCCGAACAGCCCGGGCGGGATCGGTCCCTGTGCCGGAATACCTCGGCCGTTCAGGAAAATGGAAATGAATTCGTCGTAGTCGAACGCGATGGAAATTGCCTGCCTCAGTTTGCGACGATCCTCCCCCTGACCGCCCACCACCGGATCGAGCATGTTGAAGCCCACGTACCAGATTGAAGCCGCTACCGCAGTAACGAGATGGATACCCTTCTCGCGCATGCTGTCGGTCAGCCGCGGATCGCCGCCTGCCGAGAACTGCACGGCTTGGTCGAAGCTGTCCGAGCTGATACCGGAACTGTCGTAATAGCCCTGCAGAAACTTGCTCCAGTAGGGGATGGTTTCCTTTTCCAGACTGAACACAGCCTTGTCCACGAACGGCAGCGGCTTGCCGGCGTCCGCCAGCAGACCCGCCTGGCGATCCGCTGCGTCGCCGTCCTCGGGATAGGTTTCGCCGTGATAGTAGGGATTCTTCGTCAGCACCATGCGGCGGTTGGGATCGTTCTCGGACAGGTAGTAGGGACCGGTCCCGACCGGCTGCCAGTCCAGGGTCAGGTTGTTGTCCGCCATACCCGGCTGCGCGTAGAAGGCATCGGCCTCCCACGGGACGGGCGCAAAAAACGGCATCGCCAGCCAATAGATGAACTGCGGGTATTTCCCCTTGATGTGAATTCGATACGTATAACGATCCACCACTTCCGCGCCCGCCAGCGGAAAATCGTTTAGGTTCAGTTCTGCGTCGGGATGCGCCCTGGATACCTTCTCCAGCGTGTCGCCAAGCGCCTTCAGGCCAACGATGTGTTCAGACATCAGCCCAAAAATCGGTGAACTCAAGCGGGGATTCGCCAGCCGCTTGATCTGGTAGACATAGTCGGCCGCAACGAGTTCGCGGGTGCCCGTATGCGTGAAATCGCCGATCTGTCTTTTGTCCGCCACGGCAGCCGCATCCAATGCATGGTAACGATAGTGGCCTGCTGCATCGCGTGCAAACGCCGGATGCGGCTGATAGCGGATGCCGGGACGGATCCGGATTTCATACACGCTTTCAGTAATGGCGTCGGCCGGTGCATCGTCGGCAAGCGGCTTGCCGGCTGCGTCAAGATAGTGCGGTGTGGGTACGGCTTCGGCCGTCAGCGGGATCAGCGTATACGGGCGCTTGAGGAAATGGTACTGCAGGGGCGGCTCGTAAATCTGCCCGGTGAATTCGGCTTCGTTCGAGCTGTAAGAACGGGCCGGATCGAGATGCTTGGGGCGTTCGGAAAACGCGCTATACAACACATTGGCGTGCGCATCGGTGTCGGGGTAGGGATTGTTCCAGCTGTCGGAGCAGCCTGCCAGCAGGCCTATCCCCAGCAAGCCGATCCTCAATAAAATTGCCCCGATACGCGCCATGGCGCCAGTGTACCCAAGCGCGCCGTCAACGTCAGCCGTTATAATCCGGAGCAACTCAACTCTTCGAGACCATCATGGGATTTCTTGCAGGAAAACGTTTGCTGATCACCGGCGTGATATCCAACCGTTCCATCGCCTACGGTATCGCCTCGGCATGCAAGCGCGAAGGCGCCGAACTGGCCTTCACCTATCAAGGCGAACGCATCAAGGATCGCGTGACCGAATTTGCCAAGGAATTCGGCTCCAGCCTGGTGTTTCCGTGCGACGTCGGCAGCGACGAGCAGATCGATGCGCTGTTTGCCGAGCTCGGCAAACATTGGGACGGCTTCGACGGCCTGGTTCATTCGATCGCGTTTGCGCCAAAGGAGGCCCTTGCCGGCGACTTTCTTTCCGCTGTCACCCGGGAAAACTTCCGCATTGCCCACGACATCAGTTCCTACAGCTTTGCCGCATTGGCCAAGGCGGCCTTGCCAATGCTGGAAGGCCGCAAGGCAGCGCTGCTGACCCTGTCCTATCTGGGCGCGATCCGGTCGGTCCCCAACTACAACGTCATGGGCCTGGCCAAGGCCAGCCTGGAATCCAACGTGTACTACATGGCGCAAAGCCTGGGGCCCAAGGGTATCCGCGTCAACGCAGTATCGGCCGGCCCGATCAAGACGCTGGCGGCCAGCGGTATCGCCAACTTCGGCGAGAAACTCGACCTCGTCGCCCAGAATGCGCCGCTCCGCCGTAACGTGACGATAGATGAGGTCGGCAATGCCGCAGCCTTCCTGCTCTCCGATCTGGCGTCGGGGATTACAGGTGAAATCACCTATGTCGACGCCGGGTTCAATTCGACCGCAGGCGCCGAATAATCCCGCCCGCCGCACCAATAAAAAACGCGCCCGGAAGGCGCGTTTTTTATTGTCATGCAAGCGGGGCATTATCTACCTTCGATCGCATTCGGCTGGATTTTCACTTTCTGGCCTGCAGTGATCAATGCCAGCATCGCCTTCATGTCCGCGCGCTGCTGCGCCTGTGTCACGCCAGAAGTGACAGAAGCCAGCAACGCAGGATCCGGCGTGCCCGCCTCCACCACGCGGCTGATCCGCACGATCCGATACGAGCCGTCAAGACGTGCGAAACCCGTATAGGCCGGCAGCTTGTCGGTATTCGCCCGGAATACCGCTTGAATGCCGGCCGCATCCAGTTCGGCAAACGGCTGACGCCCAACCACCTTGAAAGACGACCAGTTCAAACCCGTTTCATCGCCTTTTTCCAGCGTCTTGATGGTCGCTTCGCCCTTCTGGGCCAACAGCTTGGCACTCTGCTCGGCACGCAGCCTGGTCTCGATCGCCGCGGATACTTCTGTCAGCGGACGCAGTCGGGCCAGTCGATGATCGACCACCCGCGCCGCCACCAGTATGCCGGGCTGCACCTCGATGGCTTCGGTATTCTGCTTCGACTTGATCGACTCGGGACTGAACAGGGCGGCCGATAACGTGGCATTGTTGAATGGGGGCGACGCCGTCTTGACGCTCATCCAGTCGCTCTGCCTGATGCTGAGCTTGGCTGCGGTAGCGGCAGGTTGCAGGGACTGCGCGTTTTCATAGACCAGGTTGCCGAAGTTGTCAGCCAGGTCTGCAAAGACCTTTTGCGCCTGCTGCTTGCGCAGTTCATCGACGACCTCGGCACGTACCTCGTTCAGCGGCGCCAGCTTGGCAGGCTGGATGCCATCCAGCCGGATGATGTGATAACCGAAATCGCTTTCGACCGGTCCCCGGATTTCGTGGGGCTTCATGCTGAATACGGCATCCTCGAAAGGCTTGACCATCATGCCGCGAGCAAAGCTCCCCAGGCTGCCATCCTGTGCGGCCGAACCCGGGTCCTGCGACTCGGTGCGTGCCAGCTCGGCAAAACGTTCCGGCGATTTCTGCAGGATCTGAACCAGTTCGGTCGCCTTGGCCTTGGCCTTGGCCCGCGTTGCGGCGTCGGCATTCTTATCCACCGCAATCAGGATGTGGCTTGCACTGCGTTGTTCAGGCCGCCCAAACTTCGTCGCATTGGCCGCATAGTAGTCGGCTACTTCCTTGTCGCTCACCGCGATACCGGCCGCCACGCTGGCCTTGTCCAGCACCAGATATTCGGCGCGGATCTGTTCAGGCTCGGTAAATTCGGCTTTGTGGGCCGCGTAATCACGTTCCACGTCGGCTTGCGTGACCTTGACGTCCGAGGCCACGGTGGAGGCCGGCAGATCGGCCCAGGCGATTTCACGCTGTTGCGAGACCAGGCGCGCAATCTGCGTCAGCGACGTATTCGACGGAAAGGCCGCGAGCATCACCGGACTGGCCACGACATCCAGCATGAATCCCTGGCGCAACTCGTTTTCGAAGGCTGCCGGTGTGCGACCATTCTGGCGCAAGACCGCTTCATAACGCTGCTGGGAGAATTTGCCGTCCTGCTGGAACGCCGGGATCTGTGCGAGCACGGAGGCAAGATACGCATCGGGCGCCAGGAATTTGTTTTTTTGCGCATCCAGCAACAAGGCCTTGCGTTCGATCAGGCTGTCGAGCACCTGTTTGCGAAAATCGGCGCGCTCCGGAACAGCGGGATCGAACGCAGCGCCAAGCGCCTCGCGCATGCGATCGGTCTGCACCTGGATTTCCCGTGTCAGTTCTTCACGCGAAATTCCCACATCGCCAACCTCGGCGACCATGCCGCCGCTTTTGTCGCCTCTCATGTAGGAGTCCACGCCGAACAGGGCGAAGGTGATTGCAATCAAGGCCAGTATGGCTTTGGCCAGCCAACCCTGTGCATGCTTGCGGATTGCTTCGAGCACGGTCTTTTACTCCGAAAAAAACATCAGCGCGGATTTTCGCGCACTTTGCGCTTCGCGTCTCGCCCCGTTGCGATTAAATATGGTTGCCATGAATGGAGTACGAGAAAATCCAAGCCATGGAATGCAAATGAAAAAAGGCGAACTCGCGTTCGCCTTTTTGATGTTGGCGGAGTGGACGGGACTCGAACCCGCGACCCCCGGCGTGACAGGCCGGTATTCTAACCAACTGAACTACCACTCCCTTGTGCTGCTACAAAACTGACTGCCTAGTACTCGACCGCTTATTTTTCTCTTACCCGGCTGGTGGGTGCTGAGGGGTTCGAACCCCCGACATTCGCCTTGTAAGGGCGACGCTCTACCAGCTGAGCTAAGCACCCGACAAAGACCAAAATTCTACAACATTTTTTTCGACCCTGCCAAGCACTCATGGACTTTATTATTAATTGATGGCGTCTTTCAGGCCCTTGCCGGCGCGGAACTTCGGCACTTTCGCGGCTTTGATCTTGATGCTTGCGCCGGTACGCGGATTACGGCCAGTACGTGCGGCACGCTTACCGACATAGAAGCTGCCAAAACCCACCAGCGTCACCATGTCACCCTTCTTCAACGCTTTCTTGACGGCTTCGACCGTTGCGTCCAGCGCACGACCCGCAGCAGCTTTGGAAATGTCAGCCGAGTCAGCGATGGCGTCAATCAATTCGGATTTGTTCACGTGTTATCCCCTTCACTCAAGTGGCACAGGAAAACCCTGTGGCCGCTTTTATAGCAACCCGCAAAACCTTGTGTCAAGCGGTTTCCCGGGCGGTCTCCAAAAAAATCCCGCGACTGGCGCGGGATTCGGACGAGTGGTCAGAAAATACCTAGTGTTTGAGCGCCGCGGCGGCGGTACCGTCTTCTTCCGGCACGGCAATTGCCGGCGCGTCCGCTTCAGGTTCATCCTGCAAAGGCTCGGGCGCATGTTCCAGCGCCAATTCAAGAACCTGGTCTATCCACTTGACCGGGTGAATGTCGAGCTTGTTCTTGATGTTGTCCGGAATCTCGGTCAGATCCTTGACGTTTTCCTGTGGGATCAGCACCGTCTTGATGCCGCCGCGATGCGCCGCCAGCAGCTTCTCCTTCAGGCCACCGATCGGCAGCACTTCACCGCGCAGCGTGATCTCTCCGGTCATGGCGACATCGGCCCGCACGGGGATTCCTGTGAGGATCGACACCATCGAGGTGCAGATTGCGATCCCGGCCGATGGGCCGTCCTTCGGCGTCGCGCCTTCCGGCAGGTGGATGTGGATGTCGCGCTTCTGGTAGAAGTCTTCCTGTATCCCCAGTTTGCGGGCACGCGAACGCACCACGGACAGCGCTGCCTGAATCGATTCCTGCATCACTTCGCCAAGCTTGCCGGTCGTGGTCATCTTGCCGCGCCCAGGTAGCGAAACCGCTTCGATGGTAAGTAATTCGCCCCCCACCTCCGTCCAGGCCAGCCCCGTCACCTGTCCCACCTGGTTGTTCATCTCCGCAATACCGAAACTGAAACGCCGTACGCCGAGGTATTTCTCCAGATTGCGCGAAGTGACCGAGATCTTGCTGCTCTGCTTCTTCAGCAGCAGGGCCTTGACGGCCTTGCGGCAGACCTTGGAGATTTCGCGCTCCAGGCTGCGCACACCGGCTTCACGCGTGTAGTAACGCACGATGTCGCGGATAGCCGATTCGGCAATGGCGAGTTCGCCCTCCTTGATGCCGTTGACCTTCAACTGCTTGGGCACCAGATAGCGCTCGGCAATATTGATCTTCTCGTCCTCGGTGTAGCCCGACAGACGGATTACCTCCATCCGGTCCAGCAAGGGCGCAGGGAGATTGAGCGAGTTAGCCGTGGCGACGAACATCACATCGGACAGGTCGTACTCGACCTCGATGTAATGATCCTGGAAGGTGTGGTTCTGCTCGGGATCGAGCACTTCCAGCAGCGCCGAGGACGGATCGCCACGGAAGTCCTGGCCCATCTTGTCGACTTCGTCGAGCAGGAACAGCGGGTTCTTCACCCCGATCTTGGTCAGGCTTTGCAGGATTTTGCCCGGCATCGAACCGATGTAGGTGCGACGGTGGCCACGAATCTCGGATTCGTCGCGCACGCCGCCCAGCGCCATGCGTACGAACTTGCGGTTGGTCGCACGCGCAATCGATTGGCCGAGCGAGGTCTTGCCGACGCCAGGCGGTCCCACCAGGCACAGGATCGGTGCTTTCACCTTGTCCACGCGCTGCTGCACGGCGAGGTATTCCAGAATGCGTTCCTTGACTTTGTCGAGGCCGTAATGATCCTGGTCGAGGATTTTCTCGGCCTTCACCAGATCCTTGCTGATCTTGGTTTTCTTCTTCCAGGGCAGGCCGACCATCGCTTCGATATAGCTGCGGATAACAGTGGCTTCGGCCGACATCGGCGACATCATCTTCAGCTTCTTCAGCTCGCCTATGGCCTTGGCTTCGGCCTCCTTGGACATGCTGGCCGTCTTGATACGCTTTTCCAGTTCTTCCAGTTCGGCGCCTTCCTCGATGTCGCCGAGTTCCTTCTGGATCGCCTTGACCTGTTCGTTCAGGTAGTACTCGCGCTGGCTCTTTTCCATCTGCCGTTTGACACGGCCACGGATGCGCTTCTCCACCTGGAGGATATCGAGCTCGCCTTCCAGCAGGCCGAGCAGGTGTTCAAGGCGTTTGTTGACGCCGATCATCTCCAGCACTTCCTGCTTCTGTTCCAGTTTCAGCGGCAGGTGCGCAACGATGGTATCGGCCAGACGTCCGCCCTCGTCGATCCCCGACAGCGATGTCAGGATTTCAGGCGGAATCTTCTTGTTCAGTTTGACGTACTGGTCGAACTGCGTCAGCAAGGCGCGACGCATGGCTTCCACTTCCACCAGTTCCTCGCCTTCGGCAGGCAGAATCTCGGCACGCGCAGCCAGATGCGTCCCGGCATCGGTCACTTCCAGCACGCGGGCGCGCTGATTACCCTCGACCAGCACCTTGACCGTGCCATCGGGCAGCTTCAGCATCTGCAGCACGGTGGCCACACTGCCGGTGTCGTAGAGGTCCTCGGGCGTGGGGTCATCCTGCGCGGCGGTCTTTTGCGCGACCAGCAGGATGCTCTTGCCGGACTCCATCGAGGTTTCCAGCGCCTTGATCGATTTGGGACGGCCGACAAACAGCGGGATGACCATATGGGGGAATACCACCACATCCCTAAGCGGCAACAGCGGCAGGTCGATCTGTTCCTTGGGTATGTTGTCGCTCATCATGATTTCCTGGTAAGGGTTAAGGAAAGGATGCGCGGCACTCAACCACGCTCATCCATAATTGGGGGGCATAGTTTGGAATTCAAGATGGCTGACAGGTTCCCTATCAGCCATTTCGGTTCAGGCTCCGGCAGCCAGTGGCTGCTCGTCCTGATCGGAGTAGATCAGCAAGGGCTTGCCGTCCCCGCTGATCAGGCCGTTGTCCACCACCACTTTGCTGACCCCTTTGAGGGAAGGCAGGTCATACATCGTGTCGAGCAGGGAATGCTCAATGATCGAACGCAGACCGCGCGCGCCGGTGCGGCGTGCCAGGGCCCGCTTGGCAATGGCATTCAGCGCATCCTCACGGAACTCCAGTTCGACGCCTTCCATCTTGAAGAGTTTGATGAATTGCTTGGTCAACGCATTCTTCGGCTCGGTCAGAATCTGGACCAGAGCAGCCTCATCCAGCTCGTCCAGAGTGGCGACGACCGGCAAACGTCCGACAAATTCGGGGATTAGGCCATATTTAATGAGATCTTCGGGCTCGACCTGGTGCAGCAATTCAACGTCGCGCTTGGTCTCGTCGACATTCTTGACCTGCGCGCCGAAGCCGATGCCGCCTTTTTCTGTGCGGCCGCGGATGACCTTCTCCAGGCCGCTGAACGCGCCGCCGCAAATGAACAGGATGTTACTGGTATCGACCTGGACAAATTCTTGGTTCGGGTGCTTGCGCCCGCCCTGCGGTGGAACCGACGCGGTCGTACCTTCGATGAGCTTCAGCAAAGCCTGCTGCACGCCTTCCCCCGACACGTCGCGAGTGATCGAGGGGTTGTCGGCCTTGCGCGAAATCTTGTCGATTTCGTCAATGTAAACAATCCCCTGCTTGGCCTTGTCGACGTCGTAATCGCACTTTTGCAACAGCTTCTGGATGATGTTCTCGACATCCTCACCGACATAGCCGGCTTCTGTCAGCGTGGTGGCATCGGCAATCACGAACGGCACGTTCAGCAGGCGCGCCAGTGTTTGCGCGAGCAGGGTTTTGCCCGAGCCGGTCGGCCCGATCAGCAGGATGTTGCTCTTGGCCAGTTCGACCTCGCCCGTGCTCGAATTGCTGCGCAGGCGCTTGTAATGGTTATAAACCGCCACCGCCAGCGCTTTTTTCGCCTGGCCCTGGCCAATCACATACTGATCCAGAATGCTGCTGATCTCGTGCGGCGTAGGCAGATCTGAACCCGCACCGCCTTTTTGGTTGTCCGCCTGCTGGATTTCCTCGCGGATGATGTCGTTGCACAACTCGACGCATTCATCACAGATGAATACCGACGGCCCAGCAATCAGCTTGCGTACTTCATGCTGGCTTTTGCCGCAGAAGGAGCAGTAGAGAAGTTTGTCGCCCGAGCCTTTGTCCGCCATGCCAGTTCCTTGCTTAATTGCCTGATGCCTCAATGCGGCTGGTCAACACCTTGTCGACCAGCCCGTACTTCACCGAATCTTCCGCGCTCATGAAGTTGTCGCGGTCGGTGTCGCGATCGATTTCCTCAATGCTCCGGCCGGTATGTTTGGCGAGCATGTCGTTGAGGCGCGCCTTCAGATAGAGGATTTCCTTGGCGTGGATCTCGATGTCCGACGCCTGCCCCTGGAAGCCGCCCAACGGCTGATGGATCATCACGCGCGAATTCGGCAGACAGTAGCGCTTGCCCTTGGCGCCCGCAGTCAGCAGGAAGGCGCCCATGCTGGCAGCCTGCCCGATGCACAGGGTGGACACGTCCGGCTTGATGAACTGCATCGTGTCGTATATCGCCAATCCGGCCGAGACGGAACCACCTGGGGAGTTGATGTAAAAATAGATGTCCTTGTCGGGGTTTTCCGACTCGAGGAACAGCATCTGCGCAACCACCAGGTTGGCCGTCGCATCATTCACCGGGCCTACCAGGAAAATCACCCGTTCCTTGAGCAGGCGCGAGTATATGTCGTAAGCGCGTTCGCCACGGCCGCTTTGCTCGACGACCATGGGTACCAGCCCCAGACCCTGCGGCTCGAAGGGCTGCGAATTGGAAATACCACGTTCAAAGTCAATACGCATCAGGCACGTCCCATCAATTCTTCAAAAGAGGTTGTCACGTCTTCCACTTGGGCCTGACCTGCGACCCATGCTACCACATTCTCTTCCAGCGCCAGGGACTCGATCTCCTGCATCCGTTCCGGACTCTGGTAGTACCACTGCACGACCTGCTCCGGTTCCTCGTAGCTCTGCGCCTGTTCCTGGATCAGGTTGCGAATCTGCTCCGGCTGGGCCACCAGCTTGTGCGCCTGCACGATCTCGGCCAGGATCAGTCCCAGGCGAACCCGGCGCTCGGCCTGTCCTGTAAACATATCGGCAGACAGCTTCATGGTCTGAACCCCGCGCGACTGCATATCTGCCTCGGTCATTTTCATCAGGCGCTCGGTTTCCATCACCACCAGACTCTGCGGCAGATCCAGCGTACTCTTCTGCAACAGCAACTCCATCGCCTGCTCTTTCAGTTTCGTCTGGACGCGACGCTTTGCTTCACGCTCCAGATTGGACTTCACTTCGGCCTTGAGTTTCTCCACGTCGCCGTCTTCGACCCCCAGGGCCTTGGCGAATTCCGTATCTATCGGCGGCAACGCCGGCGCCTGTACATCCTTGACCTGCACCTCGAAATGCGCCACCTTGCCCGCGAGTTCCTTGGCAGCATACTCGGCCGGGAAGGTCACGTCGAAGCCCTTGCTGTCACCCGCCTTGAGGCCGGTCAGACTCTGTTCGAAATCCTTCAGCAAACGGCCTTCGCCGATCACTGCGGCAAAATCGTCGCCCTTGCCACCTTCGAATGCCGCGCCATCGACCGTACCTTCATAGTCGAACTTGACCAGATCGCCTTCCATGGCAACCCGATCCGCCGACTCAAACGTACGACGCTGTTTTTGCAGGACTCCCAATGTCTTGACGACATCGGCATCCACCAGATTCACCACGGGCTTGCTCATCTTGCCAGTACTCAAGTCGCCGATCTTCACTTCAGGATAGACCTCAAAACTGGCACTGAAGGTCATTTCCGTTGCATCGGTCTGCCCCGTCTTCGGTTCGAAATGGGGATAACCCGCAATTTTCAGCTGATGGGCCTGTACCGCTTCGCCGAAACGCGTCTGCAAGGTCTCGCCCAGTACTTCCTGACGCACGCCAGAGCCATGCTGACGCGCCACTGCGCTCAACGGTGCCTTGCCGGGGCGGAAACCGTCCATCTTGACGCTGCGTGCCAGACGCTTGAGGCGATTTTGCACCTCGGTTTCCAACTGCCCCATAGGCACGCTGATGTCCAGGCGACGGCCCAGTCCTTCGAGAACTTCAAGATTTGCTTGCATCAAAATACTTCCTGGCTGAATTGAGGTTGGGTGAAGGGCAAAAAGCTTGTGGTGCGAAAGGGGGGACTCGAACCCCCACGCCTTGCGGCGCTGGAACCTAAATCCAGTGCGTCTACCAATTCCGCCACTCTCGCGGCTCGGCCGCAAAACTATCAACCGATAAGTGTAATATAATCAAAGCGATGCTGTCACCCAAGCCCGCCCGGCATCCTGCCTAAGTCATTATTCCCATTCCGTTTTTTATTGCCGGTGCCGGTCGATCACTACGAAAACTTCCCTGTTGCTTCCTGGCTGCTGCCCAAACGGCTGCGTCGGCCAGTGGAAGCCATCTACCGGTTTGCCCGCAGCGCAGACGACATCGCTGACGAAGGCGACGCCATGCCAGCCGAACGGCTACGGCAGCTCGCGGCCTACCATGACGAACTGGATCGCATCGAGCGCGGCGACACACCAACCGATCCGGTGTTCGGCCCGCTGGCCGCTGCCATCCGCATGCACACCATCCCCTTGGCCCCGTTTCGCGATCTGCTGTCTGCGTTCGCGCAAGACGTGAAAAAAAAACGCTACGCCAATTTCGGCGAAGTCATGGACTACTGCCGCCGCTCGGCCAACCCGGTGGGCCGCCTCATGCTGCATCTGTATGGCGATCACGACCCGCGCCACTTGGCCTATTCCGATGCCATCTGCAGCAGCCTGCAACTGATCAACTTTCTGCAGGATATCGCTGTGGATTACTCGAAGGATCGTATCTACCTGCCGCAGGACGAACTGGCCGCACACCACGTCAGCGAAGCACAGATCGCACAGGGCGACACGCACGGGCTGTGGCATATGATGCTGCACAAGCAGATCGAGCGTACGCGTAAATTGCTGCAGGCTGGCGCGCCGCTCGGCCGGCAACTCAAGGGACGCATCGGGCTGGAACTGCGGGTAACCATCCGCGGCGGCGAAGCCATCCTGCGCAAACTGCATGCCGATCCCGGCTGCGTGTTCCACCATCGCCCGGTGCTGACCAAAAAGGACTGGCTCATCATGCTCGGACGCGGGCTGTTTTGAACATGGATGTTCACCAGTATTGCCAGGAACGTGCCGCCGCAAGCGGCTCCAGTTTCTACTACAGTTTCGTCTTTCTGCCACCCGAGGTAAGACGTGCGATCACTGCGTTCTATGCGCTGTGCCGCGAACTCGACGATGTGGTGGACGAGTGCCACGAACGCGAGGTGGCCGAGGCCAAGCTTCACTGGTGGCGTGCCGAGATCGGTCATTTCGCCAGCGGCGAGCCGGAGCATCCGGCAACCCGCGCGCTCTTCGACACCCCGCAGGGCCGCGCCATCCCGCCAGCCCTGCTGCTGGAAATCGTGGACGGCATGGCGATGGATCTCGACCACACGCGCTACCCCGATTTCAAGTCGCTCAACCTCTACTGTTACCGCGTTGCCGGCGTAGTTGGCGAAATCGCAGCATCGATCTTCGACGGCACGCGCGGCGAACATGATCGCGACATCCGTCGCTACGCCCACGAGTTGGGGCTGGCGTTCCAGCTCACCAACATCATCCGCGATGTCGGCGAAGACGCGCGGCGCGGACGCATCTATCTGCCGCAGGACGAACGGGTACGTTTCGGCGTGCACGAAGCCGATCTGCTGAGCGGACGCAACACGCCCGAATTTCAGGCCCTGATGCAGTTCCAGTACGAGCGCGCCCTGGCCTGTTACGACCGTGCATTCGCTGCACTGCCTCCCGCCGCACGGCGTGCGCAGCGCCCCGGACTGGTCATGGCGGCAATCTACCGCACCCTGCTCAGCGAAATCCGGCAATCCGGATTCCCTGTCCTGCGCGCGCGCGTTTCGCTCACGCCGTTGCGCAAACTGTGGCTTGCCAGCAAGACCTGGCTGTTTCCGTGACCACTGACTTGGATCGCCCCCGTGTCGCGGTCGTGGGGGGCGGCTGGGCCGGCTGCTCGGCAGCCCTGACACTGGCCGAAGCCGGCGTGACCGTCACGCTGTTCGAGGCCAGCCGGACCCTGGGCGGCCGCGCGCGTGCAGTCGAACTCGAAGGCCAGCCGCTCGACAACGGCCAGCACATCTTGCTCGGCGCATACGAACAATCGCTGCGACTGATCGAACGCCTGCATCCTGTCACACCGCTGTGGCGTCTGCCGCTCACCCTCGAACAGCCGCCGGCATTCAGCCTTGCCTGCCCGCGACTGCCCGCCCCGCTGCACCTGCTGGCGGGGCTGCTCGGCGCCCGCGGGTTGAATTGGCGCGAGAAGCTGGCCGCCGCGCACTGGGCGCACACCATGCTGCGCGACACGGCAACGCCAGGCCAACTGACTGTCAGCCAACTCACCCGCACGCAGCCGGAAAAATTACGCAATGCACTGTGGCACCCCTTGTGCGTGTCGGCGCTCAACACCCCGCCCGAACTGGCCGACGCCCGGGTTTTCCGCAGTGTGGTCCGCGCCGCATTCGGCGGGCGCAGCCACCATAGCGACCTGATACTGCCGCGCCGCGATTTGACAGCACTGCTGCCCGCACCGGCCGCCGCACGGGTGGTCGAGTTCGGTGGCGACATCCGTCTGGGCCATCGCGTGACCACGCTCGACGCCACACCGAACGCCATCGCCCTGGGCACGCATGGCGACATGGCCGTCTTCAGCCACGTCATCCTGGCCGTCGCGCCGCAACATCTCCCTGCCTTGGCGAACCAAGTGCCGGCACTAGGACCGCTCGGCCTTACCGTGGCAGGGTACGAATATCAACCCATTGCCACTGCCTATGTGCAATACGATCCGGGTTTTCGGCTGTCCAAGCCGCTGTTCGCCCTGGCCGACGGACCGGCGCAGTTTGTGTTCGATCGCGGCCAGAGCCATGGTCAGGCCGGTTTGCTGGCGTTCGTGGCCAGCGCTGCCACGAATCTTTCTTCTGACTGGTTGGATCAGACGGAAGCGCAGTTACGCCGGATTGCTGATCCCGGGCCTGCGCGCTGGCGCAAACGCATCATCGAAAAACAGGCAACCTATAGTTGCGTGCCCGAATTGGCACGCCCGCCTGTCCATACCCCGCACCCGCGCATTTTTCTGGCGGGCGATTACACTGCCGGGCCGTATCCTGCCACGCTCGAAAGCGCAACACAGAGCGGAGTACAATCGGCCGGCGCATTACTCGAACAGCTATGAAAGACTATCTCCCTCGCCCCGATCTTCTCGCAAACCGCGTCATCCTCGTCACCGGTGCAAGTTCCGGCCTTGGCCGCGCCGCCAGCCTGGCGTTTGCGCGCCATGGCGCCACCGTCGCGCTGCTCGCACGCGATGAAAGCAAACTCGAAGCCGTATACGACGAAATCGTCGCCGCCGGCGGACCCGAGCCCGCCATGTTTCCGTATGACCTTGCGATTGCAGACGACCGCAGCCTGGAAACCCTGGCCGGCACCATCACGCACCATCTGCAGCGACTCGATGGCCTGCTCCACAGCGCCCATCAGTTCTACAATCTCTCCCCGCTCCACCTGCAAACGCTGGAACAGTGGCAGACCCTGATGCGAGTCAACCTGATCGCGCCCTTTGCGCTCACCCGCGCCTGCCTGCCGCTGCTCCAGCAGGCACCGGATGCCTCGGTCATATTCACCGGCGAAACCCACGGCCACCATCCCCGCGCCTACTGGGGCGGCTATGCCATCGCGAAATCGGCCCTGGAAACGCTTACCCGCATCTGGGCCGACGAGCTCAGCTCGGACGAAAACCTGCGCATCAATACCCTGATCCCCGGTCAGGTGGCGACGACCTTGCGCGCACGCACTCACCCCGGGCTTGCTCCTGAAACCCTTCCCAGCGTCGACGACCTGATGCCCTGGTATCTGTATCTGATGGGCGAAGACAGCCGCGCAGTGCGCGGACAGATCGTGGAATGCCAGACCTGACATTCCTGTTGTGATGAAAATCGGCCGTTACGAAATCCTCGACGAAATCGGCCAAGGCGCAATGGGCACAGTCCACCGGGCGCGCGATCCGCTGATCGAGCGAACGGTGGCCATCAAGACGGTGCCTATTGCCCAGTTGCAGCAGGAAGGCGCCGATGCGGAATCGCGTTTTTTGCGCGAAGCGCAGAGTGCCGGCCGCCTGTCCCATCCCAATATCGTGACCATCTACGACGTCGGCGAAGCCGACGGGCTTGCCTATATCGCCATGGAATACCTGCCTGGCAGGACGCTGCGCGATCTCATGGACAAGGGACCGATGCCGCTTGATCTGGCGCTCGACACCGCCATGCAGATGGCCGAAGCCATGGCATTCGCACATGAGCACGGCGTCATCCATCGCGACATCAAGCCCGCCAATGTCGTCGTAACCGGAAAACGCGGGCAGATCAAGTTGACCGATTTCGGCATTGCCCATCTCGTCAACAGCGATCACACCCAGGCTGGACAAATGCTTGGCTCGCCACGCTACATGTCGCCGGAACAGGCGATGGGGCGGGAAATAGACGGACGTTCCGATATTTTTTCGCTGGGCGCCGTCCTGTACGAGATGCTGACGGGCCGCTATGCCTTCGACGGCGACAGCCTGCCCACGATCGTCTATCGGGTCATCAACGAAGCGCCGGTACCTGCCACCACCCTGCGCCCCAGCATATCGGTCGGCCTGGCCAGTTTGCTGGCCCATATGTTGAACAAAAAGCCGGAAGCCAGGCCCGATGCCCGCACACTGGTCAGCGCCTTCCACGCATTGGCATCGACTCCGGCGACCTCGCCTCTACCGGTACCGTCTACCAACCGGGTGTCGCGTCTGTTGCGGGCACTTGCATTTGGCGTACCTATCGGCGTATTCCTGCTGATCGGGCTCGGAATCATCGTAATCGAACACTTCCTGGCAACGCCCCCGCACGCGCCCCAACTCCCTGTACAGCAGGCGGTCCCGCCCGCTGTCGACGACACCGCGGCAGACCATCCGCCATCCGAGTCCAATGCGACGCCGAACACGCCCCCTCCTGAGTCGGATGCCTATCTCGCAGGTCTCGACAAGAAACTGGTTGAGCTGCGCATCAAGCGCACCGTGCTCCTGCTGAAGTATACCAACCAGCATCCCGACGTAGTCCAGGTCGATCGCCAGCTCGAACAGCTACGCGCAGAACGCAGCCGTTATCTGAAACGACAGCAGAAGAACTAGGCCGGTTACCAGTTGGTCTCGCGTTCCGCCGTGGCCGACACTTTATGGATGCTGAGGTCGGCGCCATTGAACTCGGCCTCCGGGTCCAGCCTCAAGCCCACGAACCGTTTCAGCAGGCCATACACCAGCAGGCTGCCAAGCATGGCGACGGTCACACCGCCCAGCGTGCCGATCAGCTGCGCTACCAGACTGACGCCGCCCAGCCCGCCCAGTGCCTTGGCACCGAAAATGCCGGCCGCGATCCCGCCCCATGCACCGCACAATCCGTGCAAAGGCCATACGCCGAGCACGTCATCGATCTTCCACTTGTTCTGGGTCACCATGAACATCCACACGAACAACGCACCTGCGATCGCGCCTGTGGCCAGGGCACCAAGCGGATGCATCAGGTCCGAGCCCGCACACACGGCCACCAGGCCGGCCAGCGGACCGTTATGGATGAAACCGGGGTCGTTGCGGCCGACCAGCAGTGCGGCAAGCGTGCCACCTACCATCGCCATCAGCGAATTCACCGCCACCAAGCCCGACACGGCCTCGATCAGCTGCGCCGACATCACATTGAAGCCAAACCAACCTACGGTCAGAATCCATGCACCGAGCGCCAGGAACGGAATATTGGACGGCGGATGCGCGGAGATCATTCCATCCTTGGTATAGCGCCCACGTCGCGCACCCAGCAACAACACGGCAGGCAAGGCGATCCAGCCCCCCACGGCGTGTACCACCACTGATCCTGCAAAGTCATGGAACTTGGCGCCGACGCTCGCCGCCAGCCAGTCCTGGATGCCGTAGTTGCCGTTCCAGACAATGCCCTCATAAAACGGGTAGACCAGCCCGACCAGAGCGAAGGTAGCCGCCAGTTGCGGGCTGAAGCGTGCGCGTTCGGCTATGCCCCCCGATACGATGGCAGGGATGGCTGCCGCAAAGGTCAGCAGAAAAAAGAATTTGACCAGATCGTAGCCATTTTTGGCGGACAGCACCTCCGCACTGGAAAAGAAGCTGATGCCGTAGGCGATGCTGTAGCCGATGAAGAAATAGGCAATGGTGGACACCGAGAAGTCGGTGAGGATCTTGACCAGCGCATTGACCTGATTCTTCTTGCGTACGGTGCCCAGTTCCAGAAAGGCAAACCCTGCATGCATGGCCAGCACCATGATGCCGCCCAGCAATACGAACAACACGTCACTGCCTGTTTTCAACGCTTCCATGCACCGGCTCCCGATTGAATGCCGGCTGATCCAAGCAAGCAGCGTTCCTGTCGATCAAGCGTTTGATTTTTAAGGAAATGGGTGCTGACAACGCAATATATGTGCACACTAATGGTGCATTTATGCATATTGCGCTCTTTTATGGGGCGTCAGTCTTGCTTGCGAGTTCCTGGATCCACCTGCCCTGCCTCGATGCGATCGAATTCGTCATCCATATCCGAATCGGACATGGGCGAATAATCCGGCTCGGATTCGGGTTTCGGTTTGCTGATCATGGCTGCGACGATGATTCCCAGTTCATAGAGCACCCAGAGGGGCGTCGCCAGCATGAATTGTGAAATGACATCGGGCGGAGTGAAGATCGCCCCGATGACGAACGCCCCGACAATCACATATGGCCGGATTTCACGCAGTTTGGCGACCGAGACCATGCCCATCTTGACCAGCAACACCACTGCAATGGGGACCTCGAACGTGATGCCGAAGGCCATGAACATGGTCAGCACGAAATCGAGATACTTTCCAATGTCGGTCATCACCGCCACGCCGTTAGGCGTGACGCTGACGATGAAATGGAACACGAGGGGAAACACCAGGAAATAGGCGAATGCCATCCCCGTCACGAACAGGATGACGCTGGCGATGACCAACGGCACCCCGAGGCGTTTTTCGTGCTGATACAGCCCGGGAGCCACGAACGCCCAGGCCTGATAGAACACCCACGGCAAGGCCAGCAGGAAGGCCGCCATCATGGTGACCTTCATCGGCACAAAGAACGGCGTGGTGATTTCTGTGGCGATCATCTGCCCGCCTTTGGGCAGGGCCGCCAGAAGCGGGCGGGCGAGCAGCGCGTAGATATCCTGCGCCCACGGGAAGAGACAGACAAAGATGATCACGACTGCAAGCACCGCGCGCAACAGGCGGTCCCGCATTTCGATGAGATGCGAGATAAAGGTGTCTTCGGTATCGCTCATGCAGATTTACCCGGGCTTTCGCTGGATGCCGTCCCTGCCGAAGCCGGCGCCGTGCGTCCGGTATTCTGGTCTGGCTCATCCAGCGGCAGGCTCTGCTGCAGCGCGTGTTCGGTTTCACGTTGTTGTGGTATCGCAGGCTCCGCAACGGGAACGGATCCCACACTGGCCACGCTCTCCGTCACAGCCTGTGTAACGTTGTTCGCTTCCTTGCGCAGGAAATCATCGACCACGGTGGCCTGCTGTTCGACACCTGACGCCGCCGACTCGACCGAATCCTTGAAACTCTGGCCGGCCCGGCGAAGCTCGTCCAGCTGGATCTCGCGGCCGATGTCCGATTTGACCGACGACACATAGCGCTGCAGGCGACCGTACAGGTGACCTGCCGTACGCGCGACCTTGGGCAGCCGCTCCGGGCCGATGACGATCAGCGCAACCACACCGATGACGACGAGTTCAGAGAATCCGATATCGAACATAGAAAGTGTTGTGGGTCAGGATTCCGGGGCAGGAAAGGTATCGATGCGGTGGATTGCCCGATCCTTCCAGGCCACACACTCAGGAATGGTGCTTGTCTTTCACTTCGGCATCGATGGTATGCCCGGTCTCATCCTTGTCGCTCAATTTGGGCGCATCATCCTTCATGCCGTCCTTGAATCCCTTGACCGCACCGCCCAGATCGCTGCCGATGTTGCGCAGTTTTTTGGTACCGAAAATCAGCAGCACGATTACCAGAACGATCAACCAGTGCCAAATGCTAAAGCTGCCCATGAAATGTCTCCTTTGAATTTAACTTTTCCTGACGGGATCGCCCCCGCCAAATACGTGAACATGGATATGGAACACTTCCTGGCCACCGCCGCGTCCGGTGTTGATCAATGTCTTGAAGCCCGTGTCGAGTCCCTGTTCCTTGGCCAGACGCGGCGCCAGCAACAACATCTTGCCCAGAAGCGCCTGATGCTCGGGCAAGCAATCAGACAGGGTCGCGATGTGCGCCTTCGGAATGATCAGGAAATGCACCCGTGCGAACGGATGAATGTCGTGAAAAGCCAGCACGTCGTCGTCTTCATAGACCTTTCCGCTCGGCAATTGTCCGGCCGCGATTTTGCAGAAAATGCAGTCACTCATGTCGATTCGCTTTTTCGGTCAGCCCGGACAAGCCTTCGCGACGCGCCAGTTCGTTCAGCACATCCGCCGGTTTCAATCCCTTGTACGCCAGCAACACCAGGGTATGAAACCACAAATCGGCGACCTCGTAGATGATCTTTTCGGCCTGGCCATCCTTCGCCGCCATCACAGTCTCGGTCGCTTCTTCGCCGATTTTTTTCAGGATGGCATCCGTGCCCTTGGCGTAGAGCTTGGCAACGTAGGAACTGTCGGGCGACGCCTGCTTGCGCGCTTCAAGCGTATCGGCCAGGCGGTCGAGGATGTCGCTCATTTGCGGTAGATCTCGTCGGGATTCTTCAACACCGGGGCAGTCGTCACCCAGTGGCCATTCTCCAGCTTCTGGAAGAAGCAGGAGCGTCGTCCAGTATGACAGGCGATGCCACCCAGTTGTTCGATTTTGAGCAACACCACATCGTTGTCGCAATCAAGGCGGATTTCACTGACGTTCTGCACATGGCCGGATTCTTCGCCCTTGCGCCACAGTTTGTTGCGCGAGCGCGACCAGTACACCCCACGCAGCGTGCGTGCCGTTTCTTCCAGGGCCTCGCGGTTCATCCACGCCACCATGAGGATTTCCCCGCTGGCGGCGTCCTGCGCGATCGCCGGAACGAGCCCATGCGCATCCCATTTGACGGCGTCGAGCCAGTCGCTCACAGGCGCACCTCGATGCCGTGCTGTTTCATGTAGCGCTTCGCCTCATCCACCCCGTATTCGCCGAAGTGGAAGATGCTCGCCGCCAGCACCGCATCGGCCCGGCCTTCCTTCACACCGTCGACCAGATGCTGCAGCGTGCCAACGCCGCCGCTCGCGATGATGGGGATGTCGACCGCTTCGGAAATCGCGCGCGTGAGTTCCAAGTCGAAGCCGCTTTTTGTTCCGTCGCGATCCATCGAGGTAAGCAGCAGTTCGCCCGCACCCAGGCTTTCCATTTTCTTTGCCCACTCGACCGCGTCCAGCCCGGTGGCCGTGCGACCGCCGTGGGTGAAGATTTCCCAGTGGTCGCCGGCGCGCTTGGCGTCGATCGCCACTACGATGCACTGGCTGCCGTAACGGTCGGCCGCATCTTTGACCAGTTGCGGGTTGGTGACCGCGGAGGTATTGATGCCGACCTTGTCGGCACCGGCGTTGAGCAGACGCTGCACGTCTCCGACTGCGCGTACGCCGCCACCGACCGTCAGCGGAATGAACACTTCGGACGCGACCGCCTCGATGATGTGCAGGATCAGGTCCCGATTGTCGGACGATGCAGTGATGTCGAGAAAGGTCAGTTCGTCGGCGCCCGCCTCGTTATAACGGCGGGCGATTTCGACCGGGTCGCCGGCATCCTTCAACTCGACGAAATTGACGCCCTTGACCACGCGGCCGTTGGTGACGTCGAGACAGGGAATGATGCGCTTTGCCAGCATGGTCAGTCGCTCTGGTCAGACTCCGAACACGCCGCCAGCCAGTTCATCGGCGAGCTTCTGCGCCTCGGCGAAGTCGAGCGTACCCTGATAGATGGCGCGGCCGGTGATCGCGCCGATGATGCCGTCCTTGGCCACGGCGGAGAGAGCCCGGACGTCGTCGAGGTTGGTCACGCCGCCGCTGGCGATGACCGGAATCGACAGCGCCTGCGCCAGCCGCTGGGTGGCATCCACATTCACGCCAGTGAGCATGCCGTCACGCCCGATGTCGGTATAGATGACGGCCTCGACACCGTAGCCCTCGAAGCGCTTGGCCAGATCGATCACGTCGTGACCGGTGATCTTGGACCAGCCTTCGACGGCGATCTTGCCATCCTTGGCATCCAGCCCGACCATCACGTGCCCGGGGAAAGCATCGCAGGCCTCGTGCAGGAAACCAGGATTTTTCACCGCGGCGGTACCGATGATGACGTAACGCACACCATCGTCGAGATAGCGCTCGATGGTGGCGAGGTCACGAATGCCGCCGCCGAGTTGCACCGGCATCTCATCGCCCACCGCAGCGACGATCGAACGAATCGCCGCATCGTTGACCGGCTTGCCGGCAAATGCGCCGTTCAGGTCGACCAGATGCAGACGCCGCGCACCCAGATCCTTCCAGTGGCGTGCCGTGGCAGCCGGGTCTTCGGAAAACACGGTGGCCTTGTCCATTTCGCCTTGTTCCAGGCGCACGCAGTGGCCGTCTTTAAGGTCGATCGCAGGAATAATTAACATGGCTGATCAGCAGGGTCGTACAGGAGAAAATTAGGCGCAGGTTGCGCCGGACATATCGCAGGCGGTATCGCGCTCGCCCGGATTCCAGGTTACAAAATTGCCCAGTAGCGTCAAGCCATCATTCTGGCTTTTTTCCGGATGAAACTGGACTGCAAAGATGTTCTCCGACGCCACCGCGCAGGTAAACGGAAACGGGTAGTGCGAGAACCCCGCGATCACATCGGGCACGGTCGGCTGTACAAAATAGCTGTGGACGAAATAGAAACGCGCGCCCTCCTCGATCCCCACCCACAAGGGATGCGGCATCGCCTGATGGACATTGTTCCAGCCCATGTGCGGAACCTTGAGCTTATTGCCGGCATCGTCATGCATCGCCTCGTGCGGGAATCGCTGCACCGTGCCCGGCAGGATGGCCAGGCAGGCGGTATCGCCTTCCTCGCTATGCTCGAACAGCACCTGCATCCCCATGCAGATGCCCAGAAAAGGTTTGCTGCGGGCGGCGTCGACGATCGTCTGGCGCAGGCCGCGCGCATCGATCTCGCGCATGCAGTCGGGCGCCGCGCCCTGCCCGGGAAACACCACGCGTCCGGCTGCCGCGATCACCGCCGGATCGGACGTCACCGCCACGCTGGCCGACGGCGCGACGTGCTCGATGGCCTTGGACACCGAACGCAGGTTGCCCATGCCATAGTCGATGACGGCGATATCGACGCTCACTGCCCAAGCTCCAGGATTCGCTCTGCGATCATAGTGCACCTTTTGTCGAGGGCAGTACGTCGCCCATGCGCGCATCGGCTTCCACCGCCATCCGTAGCGCGCGACCGAAGGCCTTGAAGACCGTCTCGGCCTGATGGTGTGCGTTGATCCCGCGCAGGTTGTCGATGTGCAGCGTGACACCCGCGTGGTTGATGAAGCCGCGGAAGAACTCAAGGAACAGGTCGACGTCGAATTCGCCGATGCGCGCACGCGTGTAGTCGACGTGGTATTCCAGCCCCGGCCGGCCGGATAGGTCGATCACCACGCGCGAGAGTGCTTCATCCAGCGGCACGTAGGCATGGCCGTAGCGGCGGATGCCTTTCTTGTCGCCGAGCGCCTGGGCGAAGGCCTGTCCCAGGGTAATGCCCGTATCTTCCACGGTGTGGTGGGCGTCGATGTGCAGATCGCCTTTGGCCTGGATATCCAGGTCGATCAGGCCATGGCGCGCGATCTGGTCGAGCATGTGATCGAGAAACGGCACCCCGGTATCGAGTTTGGATACGCCCGTACCGTCGAGATTGAGACTGACCGCGATCTGGGTTTCGAGGGTATTGCGAGTAACTTGTGCGGTGCGCATGGCGTCGAAAAATAAGGCTGTAGAAGAATTCTAGCAGTTCACAATGGCTTTCAACGCGGCAAGCAGTGCGTCGCATTGCGAATCGGTGCCGATCGTGATGCGCAAAAACGGCGCAATACGGGCCGGGTTCCGGAAATGCCGCACGATGATGCTGCGCTCGCGCAGTGCGGCAGCCAATGCTGCGCCGTCCTGGGCAGGATGGCGAGCGAAGATGAAGTTGGCGGCCGAGGGCAGCACGTCGAAGCCCAGGGCTTCCATGCTAGCCACCAGCCGGGTGCGCGTCGCCACCACTTTGGCGCAAATGGCCTCGAAATAGGGGTGGTCTTCCATCGAAGCCAAGGCCCCCGCCTGGGCGAAGCGGTCGAGCGGATAGGAATTGAAGCTGTCCTTCACCCGGTTGAGCGCCTCGATCAGATGCGCTTGGCCGATGGCATAGCCGACGCGCAGGCCGGCCAGGGCATGTGATTTGGACAGGGTGCGGACGACCAGCAACTGCGGATAACGCGCCACCAGGCCCACCGCCGACTCGCCGCCGAAGTCGATGTAGGCTTCGTCGATCACCACCACCGAGTCCGGATTGCCTGCCAGCAGACGCTCGATCTCGCCCAACGCCAGCAATCGCCCAGTAGGGGCGTTAGGATTGGGGAAAATCACCCCGCCGTTGGGTGCGAGATAATCATCGACCCGGATCTCGAACGTGTCCGTCAGCGGAATCTGCCGGTAGGCGATCTCGTACAGCCCGCAATACACGGGGTAGAAGCTATAGCTGATGTCGGGAAACAGGATCGGCTGGCCGTGCTTCAGCAGTGCCATGAACGCATGCGCCAGCACCTCGTCGGAACCGTTGCCGACGAACACCTGGTCGGCCGCCACGCCATGATAGGCCGCTATGCCGGCCCGAAGCCGGTCCGAGCCCGGGTCGGGATAGAGACGCAGCGTGTCGGCCGCTTCCGCGCGCACGGCGTCGAGCACCTTCGGACTGGGGCCGTAGGGATTCTCGTTGGTGTTGAGCTTGACCAGATTGGCCAGCTTGGGCTGCTCGCCCGGCACATAGGGCGTCAGGCCGTGCACCACGGCGCTCCAATAACGACTCATAGGAACAGCAGGCTCATTTATGGACGAGACGATACTCGGCCGAGCGCGCGTGCGCCTGCAGGCCTTCGCCGTAGGCAAGCGTGGCGGCGATCCGCCCGAGTGTCTGCGCGCCGGCCTGCGACACATGGATCAGGCTGCTGCGCTTCTGGAAATCGTACACGCCCAGCGGCGACGAGAAACGCGCGGTGCGCGAGGTCGGCAGCACGTGGTTCGGTCCGGCGCAGTAATCGCCCAGCGCCTCGCAGGTGTTCTTGCCCATGAAGATCGCACCGGCATGGCGCAGCCTGGGCAGCAGCGCATCGGGTTCGGCCACCGACAGCTCGAGGTGTTCTGGCGCGATCGTATTCGAAATCGCCACCGCGTCGTCGAGGTCGCGCGTCTTGATCAGCGCCCCGCGGTTGGTGAGCGAGGTGCGGATCACGTCGCTACGCGGCATTTCTTCAATCAATTTATTGATTGCGGCTGCCACAGCATCGAGGTAGGCCGCATCCGGCGACAGCAGGATCGACTGCGCCATCTCGTCGTGTTCGGCCTGCGAGAACAGATCCATCGCCACCCATTCCGGCGGCGTGTTGCCGTCGGCGATGACGAGGATTTCGGATGGGCCGGCGATCATGTCGATGCCCACCGTACCGAACACGCGGCGCTTGGCAGCCGCCACGTAGGCATTGCCGGGACCGACGATCTTGTCGACCTGCGGCACGGTTTGCGTGCCGTAGGCCAGCGCCGCCACCGCCTGCGCGCCGCCGATGGTGAACACACGGTCGACCCCGGCGATCGCGGCGGCGGCCAGCACCAGCTGGTTGTGCTCGCCGCCGGGGGTCGGTACCACCATGATGAGTTCGCCGACGCCTGCCACCTTGGCCGGAATCGCGTTCATCAGCACCGACGACGGATAGGCAGCCTTGCCGCCCGGCACATACAGTCCGACGCGATCGAGCGGCGTAACTTTCTGTCCCAGTACGGTGCCGTCGTCCTCGGTATAAGTCCACGAACCCTGGATCTGCTTCTCGTGATAGCGGCGTACGCGATCCGCCGCGGCCTCCAGCGCCTGGCGCGTGTCGGCCGGCAGGGCTTCGAGCGCGGCCTGCAATTGCGCAGCATTCAGTTCCAGGCTGGCAACCGAGGCCGCCCGCAGGCGGTCGAAGCGTTCGGTATATTCGAGCACGGCCGCATCGCCCCGCGTTTTCACATCGTACAGTATGGTGGCGACCGTCTGCTCGATGGCGGCGTCGGCCGCATCGTCGAATTGCAACAGACGGGCTAGGCGTGCCTGGAAATCAGGCTCGGTGCTGTCGAGGCGGGTGAGGGTAACCACAGGATTCCTGCTTCACAAAAATAAGGGTGGAAGACTGGTTGGGATTGTACCGTTTTTTGGCGCCGCGCCGCGCACGGGCGCGCCTTTCCAGATGCTGGTCATACCCATTCCGGAAATTAGACAAAGTCCAGATTGGTGTTTATCATAACGTGCATGCATTACACGCGCGACAATATGGCCGGCCTTTTGCGCAGCCACGACATCAATCCGACCCACCAGCGGATCGAGATTGCGCACGCGCTGTTCTCACGTCAGGAACACCTCTCGGCCGATCAGGTGATGGCGATCGTCAACACCCGCCACTCCGAAACCTCCAAGGCCACGGTTTACAACACGCTCAAGCTGTTCCTGGAAAAAGGCCTGGTACGCGAGGTCATCGTCGATCCCAGCAAGGTGTTCTTCGACCCCAACACCGGCCCGCATCATCACCTTTACGAAGTTGATACCGGCAAGCTGTCCGACATCGATGCTGCGCATGTCCAGATTTCCGGCCTGCCGCCATTGCCGCCCGGCATGGTGACCGAAGGCATCGATCTGATCGTGCGCATCCGCCGCAAGGCGTAACACCCTCATTTGCCCGTCGATGAAACGGGTCCACATTGCCCCTACCCTGCTCGATGCCCAACTGGTCGTCGACGCCCTGTCCAGCCTCGGCATCGCCAGTCATATCTTCAATGCCAACGCCGCGGGCGCGCTGGGCGAGGTTCCCTTCCTGCAGGCTCAACCCGAAGTGTGGGTCGAGGACGACACCCGGGAATGCCAGGCGCGCGAGGTTTTGGCGGATTTTCTGAACGTGAAGCCTGGTGCGGAAAAGATTTGCCCACACTGCGGCGAGCGCAATCCCGGCAATTTCCTGAGCTGCTGGCAATGCGGAAACCTGTTGCCCGACTAACGCCTGCGTAACGTCAGGACGGCTGCGGGTCTTTCTTCAAGGCGTCGAGATGCTGTTGATACTGGTGCGCAAAAATCCGTTCCAGTTCATCAATCGCCTCGACGGCCGCCACGCCGTGCACCAGATGACGCGTCATCTGCGCCGAGGCTTCATGAAATATCTGATTGCGTTCCAGCATCGGGTAGGTCTGCATCAGGCGCTGGATTGCCTTGACCACATTTTCCTGCTCGGGCCGCGGAATCGGAAGCGGCTCCGCCGGGGGTGCGTTGGCGGTTTCGGCACCTTCCTTGCCCGCCAGGAACTCCGCGTAATCCAGCAAGGCCTGCTGCCGCGATTCCGACAGCGAGCGGAATAGCGACACGAGACGCTTGCTGTCGCGCATCAGCGGTTGCGCCCCTTGACCGGCCGTTTCATCGGAACGACATCGACATTGCACTGCTGAAACTTGTTTTCGACGAAGCTGATGAAGGCGTCGAGCAGCTTGCTGCGGAATTTTTCCGGTGCATACACCATGGAGAGTTCGCGCGTCAGCCTGGGCTTCAAGGGAATCGCAGCGAGCGTGCCGAGCTGGATCTCCTTGGTGACGGTGGATGCTGACATGATGGCCACGCCGAGATTGGCTTCAACGGCCCCCTTGATCGCCTCGCGGCTGCCCAATTCCATTTCGATATGCAGATCGTCCGGATTGACGCCATTGTCCTTGAAGAAGTCATCCACCACTTCGCGCGTGCCCGAACCGTGTTCGCGAGACACATAAGGCTGTTCGGAGATGTCGTGCGCGTTCACGTTCGAACGTGAGGCCAGCGCATGATTCGGCGAACAAATCATCACCAGTTCGTCTTCGCAGCAGGCCAGCGTGGTCAGGTTGGGATTGTGAGAAGGCGCCTCGATCAGTCCGACGTCGAGCGAATGATCGGCCACTTTCGCCGCCACCGTTTCCGAATTGGCCACCGTGAGACGCGCCTGGACCTGCGGGAAACGTTCCTTGAATTCGCCCAGAATGCGCGGCAGCTGGTATTCGGCAATGGTGGTGGAGGCACCGATCATCAGGGGCCCCGTCACCTGTCCGGTCAATTCACCCACGCGCGCTTCCATCTCGCCGGTCAAAGCCAGAATGCGTTCGGCATACCCCAGTACCAGATCGCCCGCCGGGGTCAGCGAAATCTTTCCATGGCTGCGCTCGAACAAGCGGGTATTGAAATGTTCTTCCAACTGCTTGACCTGGAAGGTCACCGCAGGCTGCGTCATGTACAGAATATCGGCGGCCTTGGTAAAGCTGAGCTGCTTGGCGACGGTGTAGAATACTTGTAGTCTGCGGTCGGCCATTAAATCCCGTCCTTGGGTCAGAAAAGATTTTTATTCAACCACAAACCCGTCCGTGTTGAAACCATCCCATAACCAAGCTGTTGTAACGGTTGAACTTTCCTGCGCTCTCCCCCTCCGGGCCGGTAGGGCATTGCGCCGATCGTAGTCCAGGCCGCCCCACTTGAATCGCGCGTTTTACACCATCCTGCTTGCGCAGTTCCTGTCCGCTTTGGCCGACAATGCCCTGCTGTTCGCCGCGATCGGCCTGCTGGTTTTCTCCTCGGCGCCCGAATGGTTTTCGCCGCTGCTGCAGACAGTTTTCGTCATTGCCTATATCGTGCTGGCCCCGTTGGTGGGCCCGTTCGCCGATGCCCTCCCCAAGGGGCGCGTCATGCTCATCGCCAACACGCTCAAATTCGCGGGCTGCCTGACCATGCTGGCCGGGCTGCATCCCTTGCTGGCCTATGCCATTGTCGGCATCGGTGCCGCCATGTATTCGCCTGCCAAGTACGGCATCCTCACCGAGTTGTTGCCCAGCGAGAAACTCATTGTCGCCAACAGCTGGATGGAAGGCACCACGGTCGTCGCCATCGTGCTCGGCGCCATCATTGGCGGCGCGCTCATCAACCCGCATTTCGCCGAGCGCATCCTGGCGACCGCCGGGCTCTCTGCAGCCGTCATCGCGCCCAAATTTGCCATCGTCGTCATCACCGGGCTCTACCTCGGCGCCGCGTTCGTCAACCTGTTCATCCCGCGTCTGCCGATCGACCACAAACTGCCCAATCGTTCGCCGTTGTATATCCTGCATGACTTCGGACACAGCTTTCTTCTCCTGTGGCGCGACCCCCTCGGCCAGGTGTCGCTCGCCGTCACCACCCTGTTCTGGGGCGTCGGCGCCACGCTGCGCCTGCTCATCATCGCCTGGGCTGCGCTCAACCTGAAATACGGCCTGGACCAGGCCACCCAGCTCACCGCCGCGTCAGCGTTCGGTATTGCCATCGGCTCGATCCTGGCCGGAAAATTCGTCCGCCTGCAGCGCGCCATCAGCGTGTTGCCGGCCGGCATCCTCCTCGGCTTCGTGCCGATCGCCCTGATCTGGGTGGAAAGCCTGATCCCCGCAGTACTCCTGCTCACCCTGGCGGGCGTGCTGGCAGGCTATTTCGTGGTACCGATGAATGCCCTGCTGCAACACCGCGGACATCTGTTGATGGGTGCCGGCCATTCCATCGCCCAGCAGAATTTCAACGAGAACATCAGCATTCTGCTGCTGACCGGCGCCTACGCCCTGATGGTGCGTGCCGACTGGCACATCCACACCATCGTCCTGGTATTCGGCCTGTTCATCAGTACAGTGATGGCGACGGTCTGGCTACGCCATCGCCACGACGTCGTGCACTGACGGCCGGATCAGGCCTGGCCGGCACGCTCCGGCGCCTGCGATTTCACCACGCTCATCGCGCCTGCAATCAGTGAACTGAGGTCGGCCATGTTGGACGGCACGATCAAGCTGTTGCCGGTTTTAGCCAACCCGGAAAAGGCTTCGACGTATTTCTCGGCGACCTTGAGATTCACCGCCTGGATGCCACCCGGCATTTCAATCGCGCGTGCCACACGGGCGATCGCCTCGGCATTGGCAACCGCGATCGCCTTGATCGCCTCGGCCTCGCCCATGGCGACGTTGATGGCGGCCTGCTTGCCGCCTTCGGATTGCTGAATCGCGGCTTCGCGCTCGCCGGTGGCAATATTGATCTGCTCCTGCATGCGGCCTTCCGACGAGGCGATCAGCGCACGCTTCTCGCGCTCGGCGGTGATCTGGCGCTGCATGGCGTGGAGGATGTCCTTCGGTGGCCTCAGGTCCTTGATTTCGTAGCGCAGCACCTTGACGCCCAGTTGGTCGTGGAACTTGCGGAGGCGTTCGACCACCCAGGCGTTCTGCTGCGGCACCACGCGCACGCCCTTGGCGACGACGATGGCGATAACGATCGGAATGACCAGTGGGACAACATCTTCTTATTATTCCCCTGACTAATTGCCCAGAACCAGCGTATTACCTTGATCGCGCGAATGTTGATCGCGCGAATGACCAGCGGGCACATGCTGTACTTCCAGTGACGCAGCGCCAAGGTGCCGACCGTACCAATCGCGGCGGCCGTCAGCAACTGCACCACCATGCCGGCGCCCCGCCAGGCAGCGACACGGGCCGCCGCAGCGTCCAATCCATATACCAGCAGATAGAACGTGCCGCTGGAGAGCTCCACACCCGCCAGCACGGCCGCGAGTATCCACCATCCCATAGCCTGCATCTCGTCTCATCATTTGTAGCCGTGGGGCACAATCATGGGCCGGTCCGGCAGTTCGTCCGGATTGCGCTTACCGGGCGGGAAATGCGTTTCCAGCGTCGCACTGATCTGCCCGATGCCGTCCAGTACACCGCGCGCGAATTCGCCCTGCCTGAACGCCGCTTCCATCGACTGCGCCACGCCCTCCCACGCCGCCGCGCTCACCCGCGCGGCGATGCCGCGGTCGGCAATGATTTCGATGTCATGATCGGCCATCAGCAGGTACACCAGCACGCCGCTGTTGTGCTCGGTGTCCCACACGCGCAGGAAGGAAAACACCTCGAGCGCGCGATGGCGCCCCGTCACGCCCCGCCAGACCCAGGAAGCGGGCAGGCTGTTTTCGATGGCGAAGCGGATTTCGCCGCTGTGACGGGTTTCGGATTCGCGGATCGCGGCCTCGATCGCGTCGAGCGTGGCCTGCGGAAACGCGCGCCGCCACGCCCACGGCGGCATGAACAGATGTCTGAGCCAGCGCTTCACCTTCACCATGATCCCGTTGCGCCCCCGCCGCCGAACCCGCCGCCACCGCCGCCCCACGAGCCCCCGCCGAATCCGCCGCCACCCCATCCCCCGCCGCCGCCACTGGACCAGCCGCCGCCATGGCGGAA
>JAIBEL010000049.1 GCA_019459285.1 Rhizobium sp.
CTTACTCTTCGATCTTGGCCACGACACCCGCACCGACGGTACGACCGCCTTCGCGGATGGCGAAACGCAGACCTTCGTCCATGGCGATCGGCTGAATCAGCGAGACTTTGATGCTGACGTTGTCGCCAGGCATCACCATCTCGGTACCCGCCGGCAGCTCGATGCTGCCCGTGACGTCGGTGGTGCGGAAATAAAACTGCGGACGGTAGCCGTTGAAGAACGGGGTGTGACGACCCCCTTCGTCTTTCGACAGCACGTAGATCTCGGCAGAGAACTTGGTGTGCGGCTTGATGGAGCCAGGCTTGGCCAGGACCTGGCCGCGCTGGACTTCTTCACGCTTGGTGCCGCGCAGCAGGACGCCGACGTTGTCGCCCGCCTGGCCCTGGTCGAGCAGCTTGCGGAACATCTCAACACCGGTACAGGTGGTCTTGGCGGTGGGGACGATGCCGACAATTTCGATCTCTTCGCCAACCTTGATGACGCCGCGCTCGACACGACCGGTGACGACGGTGCCGCGACCGGAGATGGAGAAGACGTCTTCAACGGGCATCAGGAAGGGCTTGTCGATGGCGCGCTCGGGCTCGGGGATGTAGTTGTCGAGGGCGTCGGCCAGTTTCATGATGCTGGGCTCGCCGATGTCGCTCTGGTCGCCTTCAAGGGCTTTCAGGGCGGAACCGATGATGATGGGGGTGTCGTCGCCAGGGAAGTCGTACTTGGACAGGAGTTCACGGATTTCCATTTCGACGAGCTCGAGCAGTTCGGCGTCGTCGACCATGTCGGCCTTGTTCATGTAGACAATGATGTAGGGCACGCCAACCTGACGGGCCAGCAGGATGTGCTCGCGGGTCTGGGGCATGGGGCCGTCGGCGGAGGACACGACCAGAATGGCGCCGTCCATCTGGGCCGCACCGGTGATCATGTTCTTGACGTAGTCGGCGTGACCCGGACAGTCGACGTGGGCGTAGTGACGCTTGGCCGTCTCGTATTCAACGTGGGCGGTGTTGATGGTGATGCCGCGCGCTTTCTCTTCGGGCGAGGAATCAATCTCATCATACTTCTTGGCAGCTCCGCCAAATTTCTTCGACAGAATGGTGGTGATCGCCGCGGTCAAGGTGGTCTTGCCGTGGTCAACGTGTCCAATGGTGCCAACGTTTACGTGCGGTTTCGTCCGCTCGAATTTTTCCTTAGCCATTT